>DASWHL010000074.1:0-8770 GCA_036398175.1 Gemmatimonadales bacterium | reverse complement strand
GGCCCGGAACGCCAGCCGGGCCACGCCGCCGACCAGCGAGCCTGGGCGCATGCCGAACACGTGTCGGGCCTCCAGGCGCTCCCAATCGCGCCACAGCGCCGCGACCGACGCCCCCATCGGACCGCGGTGGGCCGCCAGCGACACGGCATTGATCGCGCCCGCCGAGACCCCGGTGATGATCGGCGTCTCGAGGCCCGGCGCGATCTCCGCCAGGGCGGCAAGCGCTCCGACCTGATACGCCGCGCGGGCGCCGCCGCCCGAGAGCACGAGAGCCGTGGACGAGGGAGACACGATGGGGCGGAAGATAGCGGAGTCCGTCGCGTCAGCCAGCGCGGGCCCGCGCTACCTTTCGGAATGTCGTCGTACGCCGTCCCCGAGACCGAGCTGCGGATCCGCGCCACCCGCGCGGGTGGGCCCGGCGGCCAGCACGTCAACAAGGCCTCGACCAGGATCGAGGTGGTCTGGGACGTGGCCGCCAGCCCGTCCCTCACGGACGCCCAGCGGTCCCGGCTGCTGGCCACGCTGGCCGCGCGGCTCGACGGTCGCGGGCGGCTCCGGGTCGTATCCGACGCGTCCCGGAGCCAGCGTCGCAATCTCGAGACCGCGATCGAACGGCTGCAAGGGACCGTGCGCCGCGCGCTCCACGTACCGAAACCGCGGAAGCGGACGCGTCCCCCGAAAGCCGCGGTGGAGCGGCGCCTCGAGACGAAACGGCGTCGGGCGACCCGGAAACAGGAGCGGCGCGAGCCCGCGGACGACTGAAAGGGCCGCGGTTGGACGCGGCCCGCGGCGGGCCGTCGGAGCGCACTAGGTCTGGAACGTGGCTTCCACAGCCCGGCGAAACGACGGCCCGTCAACAGCCGGAAAGCGGAACAGCTCGGGCTCGACGCGCTCGAAATAGGCAAGCGCGGTCGGGCCATCTATGAGGTTCCGTGCCCGCAGCTCCTGCACGTCCTGGACGTCCTGGGCATGCGCCCGCTCGACCTTGGCCAGCGCCTGGGCGTAGAGGTCGAAGTGATAAAACCCGATCCGGCCAATCTGGACGAGGAACGGACTCCGCTCCTCCCACCCGGCCGGGACCGGGATGAAGTCCGCGGGCGACGCCAACTCGACGTTCAGGTGCAGTTCTTCTTTGATCGTTGGGAGGGCCCGGAGCAGGGCGTCGCGCTCCGGAACGAGCTTCACGTCCACGTCAATGGTCGTGGATCTCCAGCCATACAGGACCGCGGTGGCACCCCCGGTGAAGTACACGCGCGCCTCCGCGTCGGCGGCGCGGGCCAGCCGCTCCATGAACCGGCGGATGCGGCCCGCGTCCGCTAGCTCCCGCATGCGGCGGCGCGCTCGAAGCTCACGAGCCGGCGGATCAGCGCGTTGTAGCGCGAGTGCGCGGCGTCCGGCTCGTCCGCCGCCAGCCGCGCGTAGAGCCGGTGCTCGGCGTCCGGCAGCGTCCCGGGCACGAGCACCCCGAGGCGCCGCAGGCGTGGCGCGCCCACCGAGACCAGGAGGGCCGGCACCGACTCGACGCCCCGCGCCAGATCCTCGAGGCCGGACGCGACCAGGTCACCGCCGGGCAGTTCCGCGTGCTTCATGCCGCTAATGTAGCAGTCTCGGGCCCCAGCGGCGACGCGGCTCACTCCACGTTCTTGGTCTCCGACACCAGCTTCTTCATCGAGTCCTTGGCGTCCCCGAACAGCATCCGGGTGCGCGGCTCGTAGAAGAGGGCGTTGTCAATGCCCGCGAACCCCGGCCGCATGGACCGCTTCAGCACGATCACGTTCTGCGCGTGGTCCACGTCCAGGATGGGCATCCCGTAGATCGGGCTGCTCGTGTCGTTCCGGGCCGCCGGGTTGACGACGTCGTTGGCCCCGATCACGAGCACCACGTCGGTGCGGTCGAACTCCGGATTGATGGTGTCCATGTCGAGCAGCTGGTCGTACGGCACGTTGGCCTCGGCCAGCAGCACGTTCATGTGGCCCGGCATGCGGCCCGCCACCGGATGGATCGCGTACTTCACTTCCACGCCGCGCTTCTCCAGCAGCTCCGCCAGCTCGCGGACCTGGTGCTGCGCCTGCGCCACCGCCAGACCGTACCCCGGTGCGACGATCACGAGCTTCGAGTACGCCAGCATCATGGCGCAATCCTCGTGAGTGATCTCCCGGTAGGTCTTGCTGCCGGCCGCGGCGGCTCCCCCGCCCGGGCCGATCTGCTGCACCGTCGCCCCGAACGCCCCGAACAGCACGTTCGCGAGCGAGCGGTTCATGGCCTTGCACATGATGTTCGTGAGGATGAGTCCCGCGGCCCCCACGAGCGCGCCGCTCACGACCAGACCCTCGTTGTTGATCACGAACCCGGTCATGGCCGCGGCGATGCCCGAGTAGGAGTTCAGCAGCGAGATCACCACCGGCATGTCCGCCCCGCCGATCGGAATGACCGACAGGATGCCCAGCAGGAACGCCAACCCGGCCAGAATCGCGAACAGCCAGGCCAGCTCGGGCCGCACCACCAGCCCGACGATGACCGTCACCGTGGCGACCAGGAGCAGCCCGTTCAGGGTCTTCTGGAGGGGATAGGTGACCGCGCGTCCCGTGATCCACTCGCGGAGCTTGAGGAACGCGATGATGCTGCCGGAGAACGTGAGCGCCCCCACGAGCACGCTGAGCCCCACGGTCAGGTTGATGTGGAACGGCGCGCCCACGCCCACGTGGCTCACCGGCGACAGGAACTCCGCGGCGGCCACCACGGCGGACGCGCCGCCGCCGAACCCGTTGAGCAACGCCACCATCTCGGGCATGGCCGTCATCTTGACAGTCTTCGCCAGCACGCCGCCGATCAGCGACCCGATGATCAGGCCGATGATCACCATCTGCCACGTCAGGATGCCCGTGAAGACGACGGTCGCCACGATGGCAATCAACATGCCGAGGGCGCCGATCCAGTTGCCGGACCGCGCGGTTCGCGGCGAGCTCAGCCGCTTCAGGCCCACGATGAACATCACCGCGGCCAGAAGATAGAAGAGCTTGATGAGGGCGGGGTTCATGGGCGCTTCTCCCCCGGTTTCTTGCCCTTGAACATCTCGAGCATCCGGTCCGTCACGAGGAAGCCGCCCACGACGTTGATCATCGCGAAGATGACGGCCAGCAGCCCGAGCCACGACGTGATCCGGCTGTCACCCCGTCCCGCGACGATGAGCGCCCCGATGATGGTGATGCCCGAAATCGCGTTGGACCCGGACATGAGCGGGGTGTGCAGCGTCGGCGGCACCTTGGTGATGACCTCGAACCCCACGAACATGGCCAGCACGAACACGACGAGCAGGCCTACCAGTTCCGCAATCATGCCGCGCCTCCCTCGACGAGCTGCGTCACCCGCGCGTGCGGGATGCCGCCGTCGTGCGTGATACAGGTGCCGGCGATAATCTCGTCTTCGAAGTTGAGGGTGAGCTGCCCCTCCTTGCCGATGAGCAGGCCGAGGAACGCCGTCAGGTTGCGCGCGTACATCTGGCTCGCGTCGTGCGGCGTGGTGGCCGGCAGGTTGGTGCGCCCGATGATCGTGACGCCGTGGTGGACGACGTCCTTCCCCTTCTCGGTCAGCTCGCAGTTCCCGCCCATCTCGGCGGCGAGGTCCACGATCACGCTGCCCGGCTTCATGTCCCGCACCATGGCCGCCGTGATGAGGCGCGGCGCCGGCTTGCCCGGAATGAGCGCCGTCGCGATGACGACGTCCGTGTCCTTGAGCCGTCCGTGAATCAGCTCCAGCTCGCGCCGGTGCTGCTCCTCGGACATTTCCTTGGCGTAGCCGCCCTCGCCCTCGGCGGTGAGGTCCGACGTGTCGGCGGCGACGAACTTGGCGCCGAGGCTCTCGACCTGCTCCTTCACGGCCGGCCGCACGTCGAAGGCCTCGACGATGGCGCCGAGCCGCCGGGCCGTGGCGATGGCCTGGAGCCCCGCGACGCCCGCGCCCAGGACGAACACCCGGGACGGCGCGATGGTGCCCGCCGCCGTCACCAGCATCGGAAAGAACTTGCCCGACGCCGCGGCCGCGATCAGCACGGCCTTGTAGCCCGCGACCGTACTCATGGACGACAGGATGTCCATGGACTGCGCCCGCGTGATCCGGGGCAGCAGCTCCAGACTGAACGTGGTGAGCTTCCGTTGCGCAAACGCGCGCACGAGCCCGGGGTTGGTGAGCGGCGCGAACGCGCCGATGAGCACCGCGCCCTCGCGCACCGTCTCCGGCTGCGCGGGCGCCTGCACGGCGAGGACGATGTCGCCGGCCAGCGCCTGGGCGCGATCGGTGACCTCGCACCCCGCATTCTGGTACGCGGCATCCGGGTAGCCGGCGGCCGTCCCCGCCCCCGCCTCCACCCGGACCGTCACCCCCTTGCCGGCCAGCCGCTTGGCGGCGTCCGGTGTCAGGGCGACGCGGGTTTCCCCCGCCGCGGTCTCTCTCGGAACGCCTACGATCACCGCTCTGCTCCTTCATGATAGGTGAGTAACGCCTGTAGCTCCGCGCGCGGCCGCGCGCCAAAGACGCGCGCCGCGGGAACCGTGATGATCTGCGGCCGCGGACCGAACGGTCCCGCCCGCCCTTCCGGCCCCGGACGACCGTCCGGGCCGTTGACCCCGCGCGGCCCCGCCGCGCATCGTCGCAGGTCGCCCTGCGCCGCTCCGCCCTCTCCACCCAGCCCGCCCTTGCCGGGCCGGCCGCCCGGGCCGCCCGGGCCACCGTCCATCCGGACGTCCACCAGGCCGGCCAGGAACGGCTCCTCCTCCGGCGCGATCACGGTGACGTGACCACCCGCCCCGCCCACGCCTCCGGGTCCGCCGTCGCCCCCCGCCCCGCCCGCGCCGCCCGGCCCACCGGGACAGCCCGGCCGGCCGGCCGGACCCCGCGTGGCGCCGCTGCCGTCCGTCCCGCGGCCGCCACGGCCGCCCACGGCGGCCACGCGGAGCCAGTCCGATGGGGGCACCTCGAGGGCGTCGGCGAGCACGTAGAACGGCGGCGCCTGCTCGACCGCGACCTCCGCCACGATCAAGCGGTCCACGAATGGAGACGACAGCAGGGCCAGCCGCACCGCCACGCTCGGGCCGGGCCCGCCGGACCCGCCCTCGCGGCCGTTGCCGCCCGCGAACGCGAACGTATGGTCGAGGCAGCCGTACGCCGGCGCCACCACCACCTCCGCCTGCACGTCGGGCTTCGCGCGCAGGAGCGCGCGGAGCCGGAAGCCCTCCAGGGCCGACGCCAGCGGATCCGGGGACGCCGACCAGTTGCCGTTGCCGAGGGCGGTCGCCGCCGACGCGTAGCGCGAGAGGAAGACCACGTGCAGCGCGGGCGGATGATCGTCGTCGTACGAGGTCGCGAACGGCACCTCGGAGCCGTCCTCGAGCACGGCAACGTAGGCCGCGGGAATCGTCTGCCCCGGGCAGGCGTAGGCCGGAACCTCGATTCGCACGTCCGCGATCCGCGCCACCAGGCCGGGATCGGGCGCGAAATCCGCGGGCGGCTTCTTGGCGCAGGCCGAGCATGCCATCAGCATCGCCGCCGCCACCACCCCTCCCCGTGGTCCCAGTGCGCGCATCATCCCCCCCTCGTGTGCATTTCTCTGTGGGGATCCCGCCGCAGGCCGTCCACCTGATACAGCGCACCGCGGTCCGTCGTGGCGACCCGCTCCTCGGCGCCACGGTCGGTGCGCGCCGCCCAACCCTGCTGGATGAGCTGTGCCAGTTCCTCGTCGGTGGCCCCGGCCCGCAGGCGATCGCGCAGGCTCACGCCCTCGGCCGCGTACAGGCACAGGAACCACATGCCGTCGGCCGTGAGACGGCTGCGGTCGCACGTGCGGCAGAATGGCTCCGTGGTGGAGGCGATGATCCCGAACGGCGTCCCGTCCGGCAACCGGAAGCGCTCGGCCGGCGCGGCCGGATCGCGGTCAGCCGAAGGAAGGACCTTGCCGTAGCGGGCCGCGATGCGCTCCAGCATCTCGACCCGCGGCACGACGAGGCGGTCCGCCCAGCGCGTGGCGCCGCCCACGTCCATGTACTCGATGAACCGGACTTCCATGCCCTGCGCCCGGCCGAACTCGAGGAGATCGAACAGCTCGTCGTCATTCACGCCACGGACCACTACGGCGTTCAGCTTCAGGTCCGCGAACCCCTCGGCCTGGGCGGCCTCGATGCCCGCGAGCGCTTCCGGCATCCGGTCCGCCCGGGTCATGTCGCGGTACCGCTCGGGCCGCAGCGTGTCGAGACTCACCGTCACCCGCCGCAGACCCGCCCGCCGCAGGGCGCCGGCGAAGCGCGACAGCAGCAGCGCGTTGGTGGTCATCGCGAGATCCGCCACTCCGGGGATCCGGGCCACCCGGGCGACGAGGTCGGGCAGGTCGTGCCGCAGGAGCGGCTCGCCACCCGTGAGCCGGATCTTGGTGGCCCCGAGGCGGACGAACACCCCCGCCAGACGCTCCAGCTCCTCGAACGTCAGAATGGAGGCGCGGGGAAGCCAGATGTAGGAGTCCTCCGGCATGCAGTACGAACACCGGAGGTTGCACCGGTCGGTGACCGAGATGCGCAGACTGCCGAGCGGGCGGCCGAGCCGGTCCCGGGACACAGGGCCAGAGGTCATGAGCCGGCCTGAAGGTACGATGAAGGCGGAACCCGCGGTAGCGGCCTAGGGTTAATTCTGAAGGGGACTTACAGTTTCCCTTAGCTTGCCGGGCCCTCCGCCTCCGGGGTCCCCGGGTGCGCGTGGCACGGCGCTCGCGGTTAACTTCATACGAGGAACAGCCGGCACCCGTCGGGGGCATTACCTTCGGGGACCAGGAAAGGGACCGCACGATCATGACCGGTTGTGTCACGGGCAGTTCGGTAGACCTGTTGCGACGGCTCGACGCCGCGGTCGAGGCCCTCGTACCCGTCGTCGGCGAGTTCCTCGTCCGGCTGGGGCGCGGACCGCTCGAGACCGGCCGCGAGGACGCCGTGCAGACGCTCGGGATTGCCCTGCCGTTCCCCGACGGCATCGGCCAGGGACGGCTCACCGTGCGGATCTTCCGATACCGCACCGGGGTCCGCGTGGACCTGGCCATCGCGCACAACCGCGTCATTGCCCTCGGCAGCGGGCGCCCCACGGACCGCGCCTGTTTCCTGAACGACTACGTGGCGTCCGTCACGCTCGGCCCGGACGACGTCGCGCTGCCGGAGAAATTCGTCACGCAGGTGGAGACCGGCGTGCGCGCCGCGCTGACGGCCGTCGAGGACCACAACCGCCGCCATCCGCAGCCCTGGAGCCGCATCCGGGTCGCCGCGGTCTGACGGTCAGCGGGCAACGCGGACCGTAAGCGCTCCAAACGCCGCGTCCGCGTCCACCGCATACCGCAGGTCAACGATCTCCACGTCGGTCCCGGCCGGCAGCTCGCGCACGCGGAAGACGGGGAATCGCGCCCAGGACAGGAAGTTGCGCGCATCGGGCACGCTCCCGAGTGCCGCCACGGCAGGATGGTGGTCGCCCTTCGGGTACGCGAGCATGTCGTCGTAGCGGAGCCGCGGCGTCCGCAACCAGTCGAACTCCCCCACGCGATAGCCGTTCGCCTGCTCCAGCACCACCCAGCGCCGGAACGGCGTGAGCGCCACCGGCCCGCTCATCATCCGCTCCACCGGAGTCCGGCCCCCGGGCACGACGCCCACCATGACCTGCCGACTCACGAGACCGGACGCCGCCATACCCGCCACGTAGACGCCGACCACCACGAACGCCCCCCGGGCCGGTGCGGGATGCCGGCGGCGCCCCGCGAGCACGGCCCCGGCGCCCAACACCAGCCAGAACCACGGGTCCACGATGAACAGGACGTCGCCGTAGAACCACCGGTCGCTGAACGGCATCAGCAGCCGGATGCCGTAGACGTTCAGGAGATCGAGCAGCGGGTGCGAGGCCACGGCAATCGCGCTGAGCAGCAGCAGCGCGCGCGGCGACGCGGGAAGCGCCGCGGGATTCCGGGCGCGCCGGACCCACCGGTCCCAGCCGAGCATCAGCGCCGCGAGCAGGATCGGCAGGACCGCGAGCGCCAGCACGCCGTGCGTCCAGCCCCGCCGGAACGTGAGCGCGAACGTGTCCCCCCACCAGTAGGCGGCGACGTCCACGTCGGGCAGGTTGGCGCCGATCAGCAGCGTGGGCAGGGCAAGCGGCGTGCGGCGCTCCAGCCCGGCCTTGGCGAGCGCGGCGCCCGCGAGCGTGTGGGCGACGGGGTCCACCCTACGCGCTCCCCACTCCCCCACACCCACCACACGGGCAGATCGCGGCCAGGTGCTCGTACGTATAGATGCCCGTGCTGTGGCCGTCGCTCCAGTCAATCCGGATGGCGTAGGCGCCGACGAGGGAGATCCGGAGGGGGGCGACGTCGTCCGGCACGCGGGCGGGGTCGAGCAGCGGGCGACCGCTCATTTCCTCCACGCACGCGGCGCACGGACACGCGAGGCGAAGGTCCCGCGCCTGGTAGACGCCGACGTGATCCTGCGCCCACGTGATCGTAACCGCGTCGTCGGCGCGGTGAATGGCCTGCGGGACGGGACCGGCGCTCACCGCTCGAGCGTCGCCACCAGCTCCACGGTCGGAATGCCCGCCAGGGCCCGGGACACCGGGCAGTTCTGCTTGGCCCCGTCGGCGGCCGCCTGGAACGCCGCCTGGTCAATCCCCGGAACGACGCCGCGCACCTCGAGCCGCATCCTGGCGACGGTGGCCGCGCCGCCCACCGTGTCCATGGTGCAGTGCGCCGTCGTGGAGAGCC
>DASWHL010000073.1:0-15730 GCA_036398175.1 Gemmatimonadales bacterium | reverse complement strand
CCACGACCCTGCCCTCGCCGTCCACGGCGGCGGTGCCGGACACGAACACGTGGTTGCCCACGCGCACGGCCCGCGAATACCCAACGACGGGCTCCCACGGGGCGCCCGAGGAGAACGTCCGGCGATCACCCGCCATGGCCCACCCGCTAGGCCCGACGGGCCCGCACGACCGTCACCGGCTCGACGGGCACGTCATCGTGATGCCCCTGGCGCCCCGTCTTCACCTTCGCGATGGCGTCCACGACGTCCATGCCCGCGGTGACGCGCCCGAACACCGCGTACCCGAAGTCGCGGGTCCCGTGGTCGAGGAACGCGTTGTCGGCGAGGTTGATGAAGAACTGGGCCGTGGCGCTGTTCACGTCCGACGTGCGCGCCATGGCCAGCGTGCCCCGGGCGTTCTTGCGCCCGTTGTCGGCCTCGTTCTTGATCGCGGCCCGGGTGGCCTTCTGGCGCAGGTCGGCGTCCATGCCGCCTCCCTGGATCATGAAGCCGGAGATCACGCGGTGAAACACGGTGCCGTCGAAGAAGCCGTCGTCCACGTAGGCGAGGAAGTTCGCCACCGTGGCGGGCGCCTCCCGGGCAAACAGCTCGATGGTGAGGTCGCCCCGGGTGGTGCTGAGGGACACGGTGGGGTTCTGGGGCTCGGTCATGCGTGCGGCGTCCTGGAGGTGGGTTGGGATCGGGTAACTTAATCGGATGAGCGGCACGAGCGGGATCAGCCCTCCCCTGTACGTTCAGGTCTTCGGCATCCGGAAGGACGGGGACACCCGGAAAGCCCTGCGGTTCTTCGCGGAGCGGCGGATCCCGACGCATTTCGCGGATCTCGAGGTGCGGCCCGCGTCCGTCCGGGAGTTGCGCCGGTTTGCCCAGCGCTTCGGAGTGGAGGCGTTGCTGGATCGCGAGGGCCGGCGCTGCGCGGACCTCGGGCTCCGGGCGGCGCAATACGGGGAGGCGCGCTGGCTCGGCCGCCTGGCGCAGGAGCCGCTGCTGCTCCGGATGCCGCTGGTGCGCGCGGGCCCGCGGCTCTCGATCGGGCCGGCGGAGGACGAGTGGCGGGCGTGGATGGCCGATTGCCGATAGCCGATGGCTCAGCCATCGGCTATCGGCAATCGGCTATCGGCAATCGCTCACTGCACCGCGTTGATCATGCCGAAGATCGGCAGGTACATGGCCACGATCATGCCGCCCACGATCACGCCCAGGACGACGATCATGATGGGCTCCATGAGGGAGAGCAGCGCGCTGACCGCGGCATCCACCTCGTCGTCGTAGAAGTCGGCGATCTTCGTGAGCATCTCGTCCAGGCCGCCGGTGGCCTCGCCCACCGCGATCATGGACGTCACCATGGGCGGGAAGACCTTGGACTTGGCCAGCGGGGCGGAGATGGTCTCGCCGCCCGCGA
Organism: Gemmatimonadales bacterium; assembly: GCA_036398175.1. Lineage (GTDB taxonomy): Bacteria > Gemmatimonadota > Gemmatimonadetes > Gemmatimonadales > GWC2-71-9 > JAOTWJ01. Next base: position 14,328 of record DASWHL010000073.1, on the reverse strand, counting down.
TGGACCCGCGCGACTCCATGACCGCGTCGTGGATCACCCGGTTGCCGGCCGTGCGCGCCGTGATCTCGAGGCCGTCGAGGATGGCGACGCCGGAGGAGATCAGCGTCCCCAGCGTCCGGGTGAACCGGGACACGGCCGACTTGCGGAGCAGGTCGCCGAGCACCGGGGCGTTGAGCAGCAGCTTGTCAATGACGAGCTTCCCGCCTTCGGTGGCGTAGTAGCGCTGGACGAGGAACACGAAAGCGACGGCGCCGAGGATCATCATCCACCAGAAGTTCTGGAGGACTTCGCTCATCCCGATCACGATCTTGGTGGGCAGCGGCAGCTCCATGTTCACGGAGGCGAACATGGACTGGAACGTGGGGATCACGAAGATGAGCAGCACGAGCACGGCAATGATGGCGACCGAGAAGATGACCGCCGGGTAGATCATCGCGCCTTTGACCTTGCGGACGATAGCGTCGTTCTTCTCGAGGAACACCGCCAGGCGGAGCAGAATGGTGTCGAGAATGCCGCCCGCCTCGCCGGCCGCGACCATGTTCACGTAGAGCTGCGTGAACGCCTTGGGATGCTTCGAGAGCGCGTCGGCGAGCGTGTGTCCGCTCTCGACGTCGTAGACGACCTGCTTCGTAACCTCCGACAGCGCCTTGTTCTCGGTCTGTTGCGCCAGGATGTCGAGGGCCTGTACGAGCGGCAGGCCGCTGTTGATCATGGTCGCGAACTGCCGGGTGAAGATCACGATGTCGCGCGTGGGAACGCGGACGCCGCGCTTGGCCTTCTTGGCCTCCCGGAGCCGGACCAGCACCATCCGGTTCTTGCGGAGGTTGGCGACGACCTCGTCCCGCGAGGCCGCGTCCATGGTGCCGGTGGTTTCCTGACCCTGCGCGTTGCGCGCGGTGTACTCGAACGTCGCCATGGCGATTCTCCGTGGGTGCCTACCGTCTGCCGCCCGCGGCCCGGACCGAGGCGTCCTCGCCCGGCACCGGCTCTCCCACCATCCGCAGGAATTCGTTCTGGTCCGCCGTGACGCGCAGGCATTCCTCGAGCGTCACGTCCCGGTTCATGTAGTGCGTGTACAGCGAGTCCGCAAGGGTCTGCATGCCGTGCTTCTTGCCCGCCTGCATGGCGGAGTAGATCTGGTGCACCTTGTCGTCCCGGATCAGCGCCCGGATGGCCGGGGTTGCCACGAGAATCTCGCAGGCCATCACGCGGCCCTTGCCGGACGCCTTGGGCAGCAGGGTCTGCGTGCAGACCCCTTCGAGCACGAACGCCAGCTGGGCGCGCACCTGGGACTGCTGGTGCGACGGGAACACGTCAATGATGCGGTTGATGGACTCGGCGGCCGAGTTGGTGTGCAGCGTCGCGAAGGCGAGGTGGCCCGTCTCCGCGATGGTGAGCGCCGCGGAGATGGTTTCGAGGTCCCGCATCTCGCCCACCAGCACGACGTCGGGATCCTGGCGCAGCGCGTACTTGAGCGCCGCCCCGAACGAATGCGTGTCCGTCCCGATCTCCCGCTGATTGACGATGCAGCCCTGATGGCGGTGGATGAACTCGATCGGGTCCTCGACGGTGATGATATGGCCCTTCCACTCGCGGTTGACCTTGTCAATCATCGCCGCCAGCGTCGTGGATTTGCCCGAGCCCGTGGGGCCCGTCACCAGGACCAGGCCGCGGGGTTTCTCCGACAGCTTGGCCAGCACCGGCGGGAGGTTCAGCTCCTCGAACGTCTTGACCGAGAACGGGATCTGCCGGACCACCATGGACACGCACCCGCGCTGCTTGAAGCAGTTCCCGCGGAAGCGCGCGAGATTCTGGATTCCGAACGAGAAGTCCAGCTCGTCCTCGGTCTCGAAGCGTTTCTTCTGGTTTTCCGTGAGCACCGAATAGGCAAGCTGCAGCGTGTCCTTGGGCGTCAGCACGTGCTCGATCCGCGCATCCGTGATCTCGCCGTCAATGCGCAGCTTCGGCCGCTCGCCCGCGGTGACGTGCAGGTCGGAGGCGTCGCGCTCGATCATCTCCTCGAGCAGTTGCCGGAGGTTCACGCCCTGGCCGGGGGCCTGGGCTCTGGTGGCCGCGGGATTGGTCATGCGTTCACCCTGCCGTCTCCTTCACCACTTCCTCGAGAGTAGTCACGCCCTTCTTGATCTTCACGACGCCGTCCATCCGGAGCGTCAGCATGCCCTCCGAGACGGCCTGCTCCGTCATCTCGGCCGTCGAGGCGCCCCGGAGGATCATCCGGCGCAGCTCCGGCGTGAGGGCCATCACCTCGTAGAGTCCGGCCCGCCCCTTGTACCCCGTGCCGTTGCAGGTATCGCAGCCGACGCCCTTGAAGAACTGCATCTCCTTCAGCGCCTCGGGACCCAGGTCGAGGGAGTCGAGCTCCTCCTGGGTGTACTGGTGCTGCGCCTTGCACTGCGAGCAGATGCGGCGCAGCAGCCGCTGCGCCACGATCAGATTCACCGCGCTCGCCACGTTGAAGGGCTCGATCCCCATGTCAATCATGCGGGTGATCGTGGACGGCGCGTCGTTCGTGTGGAGCGTCGAGAGCACGAGGTGGCCGGTCAGCGCCGCCTTGATGGCGATGCTGCCGGTCTCGATGTCGCGGATCTCCCCCACCATGATGATGTTCGGATCCTGGCGCAGGAAGGCCTTGAGCGCCGCGGCGAACGTCATGCCGATCTCGGTCCGCACCAGCACCTGGTTGATCCCGTGGAGATTGTACTCCACCGGATCCTCCGCCGTCATGATGTTGACCTCGATGGTATTGATGCGCTGGAGCGCCGAATACAGGGTGGTGGTCTTGCCCGACCCCGTCGGACCCGTGACCAGCACCATCCCGTAGGGGTTCAGGATGCTGCGCATCAGGTCCTTCTCCGCCTGCACCTCGAAGCCGAACTTCGTGAGGTCGAGCGTGAGGTTCCCCTTGTCGAGGATCCGGAGCACGATCTTCTCGCCGTAGATCACGGGGAGGGTGGAGACGCGGAAGTCAATCACCCGCTTGCCCATCTTGAGCTTGATGCGGCCGTCCTGCGGCACGCGCCGCTCGGCGATGTTGAGATTCGACATGATCTTCACGCGGCTCGTGAGCGCGGCCTTGAGCTTGGCCGGCGGCTTCATGACCTCCAGGAGCGCGCCGTCAATGCGGTACCGCACGCGAATCTCGTGCTCGAACGGCTCGATGTGGATGTCGCTCGCCCCGCGCTTCACCGCGTCGGTCAGGATGCCGTTGATCAGCTTGACCACGGGCGCGTCGTCGCCCAGCTGGACCGGCGCGGCATCGTCCTCGTGTTCCTCGATGACCTCGAGGTCGTCCTCGCCCTCGATGTCCTTGAGCAGACTCTGGAGCTGCGCGTCCGTCTGCTCGTAGTACCGCTCGATGGCCCCGCGCAGCGTGTACTCGCCGGCGATCACCGGGAAGATGTCGTAGCGCGTGATGAACTTGAGGTCGTCCACCACGGCGTGATTGGTGGGGTCGGAGACCGCCACCGTGAGCGTGCGGCCCTCGCGCTTGAGCGGGAGCACCATGTGCCGGACCGCGACGTCCGACGGCACCAGCTTGATGATCTTCTCGTCCACCTCGAAGCGCGTCAGGTCCACCGCCGGCATCTTGTACTGCCGCGCCAGCGCCTTGGTGATCTCCAGCTCCTGGACGAACCCGAGCTTCACCAGGCAGTAGCCCAGGCGCATGCCCGTGTTCTTCTGCTCCACCAGGCCATGGTCGAGCTGATCGCGCGTGATCAGCCCTTCACGGACAAGGAGGTCGCCGAGCCGAACCGTGCTTGCCGCTGCCGTGGCCATACCCACCTGTGAGTCGGGGGGATGAGAGTGCGCGCGCCAGAAGGGACGCGGAAGGTGGTCAAGCTGCTAAAGTACGGGTGCCCTAAGGGGTGTCAAGGTATGCGGATACGTCCCGTGAGCCGCGTCACGAGCGCGGGTCCGATCCCCCGGACCCGCTGGAGGTCGTCCGGGGACCGAAACGGTCCGTTGCGCCCGCGCTCTGCGACGATGGCCCGCGCCAGGGCGGGGCCGATCCCCGGCAGGGTGACCAGCTCCGCCACATCCGCCCGGTTGACGGCCACCGGCTCCGGGCCGGGGGCCGCGCGCCGCGCCGGCTCGGGTCCGGAGAACGTCACGTACGGCTCGAGGGCCCGGCCGGTGGCGGCACCCACGCCCGAAACCCGGCGGAGGCCGTCGAGGGAACCGAACGGTCCGCGCGCGTCCCGGTCCGCGACGATCCGGGCGGCGAGCGCCGGCCCGATTCTGGGCAACCGGGTCAATTCGGCCGCGGGCGCGCGATCCACGTCTACCCGTTCCCCGGCCGCGAGGGGCTGGCCGATCCGCGCCGCGTCCCGCGCGACGCTGTCCCGGGACGGCCTCCGGTCGTCGCCGAACCGATAGGCGACGGCCCCGGGGGCGGGCAGCCCGCCCACGAGCAGGCGCGCGCCGAGGCCGAGGCCCGCGAGGGCCACGAGCACCAGGGCCGCCCGGCGGTCGGAGGGGGACGGCATGGGGAAATGATGGCGCGGTCCGGGGCCAGGCGCAGTACCACGCCGACGCCGGCGTGAGTGAATGACCGCGCGACGTGGGCTGCGCTTCCCTAGCGGACCAGCGCCACCATCACGTCCCCGACGATCTTCAGACTCCGGGCGCTGACCTTGTCCGGCGTGTCCTCGACCGTGTGCCAGAACGGGTACTCGTAGTCAATCACGTCAATCGCGCGGATCCCGCGGTCGAGGAGCGGGAGGTGGTCGTCGGTGATCGTGTACCTGACCCTCGGCTCGAACACGTGCCCGTAGCCAAGGGCTCGTGCGGTCTCCCAGACCCGGGTCACCACTTCCGGCGCCCGCGCCACCGAGTACCCCTCCTGCGAGATCCGCAGATCCGCGTCCCCGACCATGTCCAGCAGCACGGCGTACAGGGGAAAGCGGTCCCGGGGGAGGGTCGCCGCGAAATGCCGGGAGCCCAGGAGGACGTCGGGCCCGATGGCCCCGTCGGGGCCGGTGAACGCCCCGTAGTCCTCGCCATCCACGAACAGCAGGTCCACCCCGACCGACGGCGGGGTGCGCGCCAGCACGTCGGCGACGCCCAGGAGCACCGCGACGCCGGAAGCGCCGTCGTTGGCGCCGGGAACGGGCCGTCGCTGATCCCCGAGGTTGGGAGACTGATCCGCCGCGGGTCGCGTGTCCCAGTGGGCGAGCAGCAGCACGCGCTCCGCGGCCTCCGGCCGGAACCGCCCGAGGAAGTTCCGCAACCGCAGGGTGTCCCCGGCCGTGGTCACGTGGGTAAAGGCCTGGACCTCGACGCTGTCGGCCGTGGCCGTCAGGTGCGCCTGGATCCAGTCTCCCGCCCGGCGGTGCCCCACCGTGTTGGGGATCCGCGGACCGAACGCCACCTGCTCGCGGACGTAGCCGAGCGCCGCGTTGCCGTCGAACGGCGTGTGGCCGGCGGCCGCGCACGCCGCGAGCACGGTCAGGGCCGTCCACGTCCGGGGCCTCATCGCAGCTGCCCCGACACGAAGAAGAGCTCGGCGAAGACGGAGAACACCATCTGGGAAAACTCCCGGGACAGGTGTCGTTGACCGGAGATCACGTAGGAGAAGTTCGCCCCCCCGCGCACCTGGGAGGAGAACCCCGTGTCCATGCGGACGTCCAGCGCCGACCGGTAGTTCTCGGACACCGGCACGCACTCGGTGGTGTTCACCTGGATCAAGCAGGTCGCGACGGCCGAGGTCGCGTACGTGACGGTGGCGCGGATCTCGTTCCGGAGTCGCACCAGCGACCGCGGGATCCGGAAGGCGAAGTTGAGCGACGCGTTCCAGTCTTCCTGGTCCCGCCGCGCCACGTTGCCCGAGGTGACGCCGTCGGACGTGGCCGTGTTGTACTGCACGGTGGTGACGATCCCGCCCCGCCAGGTGAGCGTGAGACTGGGCGCCAGGGCCTTGCCGCGGGTTTCGCCGACACTGCCTTCGCCGCCGGCCAGGCCCGGCTGGAGGTTCTCCGAGTGGTTCTCCGTATACCGGGCGCTCGCGTTGATGATGGAGAGGACGCGGCGCAGGCCCCCGCGGGGGGTCCAGGTCCACGCCACGGATCCGGAGGGCCACTCCCGGGACCGCGCGATCACCTCACTCTGCTCGGCCTGGCCCGCCCGGAGCGACCACGTGAACGTCTCCTGATCCCGGAAGGTGAGCCGGAGCGTGAGGCCCAGGGGGAACTGGATGGAGCCGCCGGCGGAGATGGACGTCGCGTCGCCCGCGGAGGAGGCCGGGATCCCGTTACGCGCGCGGAAACTCCCGACGCCCCCGAACCCCAGCTGGTAGCCCGCCGAAGGGGAGAACGGCGCCCGGTCGTACGACGACCGGAGCACGCGCGAGTAGGACAGGTCAATGGGCTGGAACCCGCGGAAGATCCGGGCCAACGTGGACGAGTCTCCGACGGCGCCGCCGATCAGCCGGGCCAGCGAGAAGGTGGCCCCCACTTCGGTCTGCCGGGAATTGCCGATGGTTTCCGGGGCGCGAAAGGCGCCCGCCGTATCCCCGATCTCGCGGACGGGCACGCGCTGATTGGGGTCCCGGTTGAACGTGAAGCTGCTGGACAGGGTGAGGCGGGGCCGCAGCCAGCTCGTGAACGCCGGCGTGACGTTGAACCCCGTCGTTACGGTGCGCTGCCGCTCGAACCCCACGTCGAGTCCCAGCATTTCCCGGCGCTCCCGCTGGAGGAGGCGCCCGACGGAGGTGGTGTCGCCGTAGTTCTGGAGGTCGCGGCTCGTGGTGACGTTGCCGCGCAGCGAGAGCGTCGAGAAGGGCCGGAGATCAATCCCCGCGTCGCCGCGCAGCGTCTTCACGACGCCCTCGAGCGGCCGCAACACGGTATCGCCCTCGAGGGCCACGGGGACGCGGTACGCGAACCGGGACGTGCGGTTGTCCACGAACGCTACCGAGCCGCGCAGCTGCGCGGGGTTGACCCGGAGGCGCGCCCCGCGCAGCGCGCGCGCGAACTCGCTGCCCCGGATGAACCCCGGCAGGGCGTCCACCAGCCCCACGAGAAACCCGGGCGCCCCCTTCACGGTCACCGGCTGCGGGACGAGGTTGTAGTCCACGCGCCCCTGGCGGTTCACGGTCTGTTGCTGGCTCAGCTCGGTCGTCGCCTCGGCGCGCAGCATGTTTCCCTGAAACGAGAGCGGATCCAGGAGCACCCGGGGGAGCCACGCGCCGCTGCGCGACGTCTTGCGATATCCGAGCGAATATGCCGTGCTCGTGCTGTGCGGCAGCCGCAGGCCGGTGATGGCGTCGGCCAGGACGTCGCTCCGGTTCAGATACAGGGGCTCCGACGCCGCCCGCGTGTACTGAATCCCGAATGGAATGCTGAAGCCGGCGCCCAGGAGCTTGTCGAGCCGGAACGTCCCGCCCATCCGGAGGGCGCCGTCGGTCGTGAACGACGGCTGGTCGGTCAGCTGCTGGAACCGGGCATCCCGCGTCTGGTAGCCGAGGGTGAAGTCGAACACGTCCGCGGCCTGGAGCCGGACGTCGAGCGCGCCCGCGACGCCCATGTCGGCCACGACGTCGTCGAGGCGGATGTCGTCCACCCAGAGCTCGGCCTGCTCGATGAACACGGTCTGGCGTGTGCGGAGGATGCCCGCCGCCAGCTCGGAGACGCGCGCCAGATTGGGCGGCGCCACGGCAGGGTCGCGGGCCTGCACCAGATAGGGACCGTCACAGGCGACGTACGCGGTGGTATCGCCGCCGCACTCGGCGCCTCCCGAAGGCGGCTCACCCCGCAGCCTGCGGCTCTCGATGGCCGCCCGCAGCAGGAGCCACCGCCGGATGTCAATGACGACTTCGGGAAGCCAGTCCACGCTCCGGACCGGCGTACGATACAGGTAGTAGTTGAACTCGTCCCGGCCGACCTTGAGGTAGAACTCGAGATCGCCGTCCTCCCAGCCCGGACCCCGCCCCCGCGCCCAGACGCGCAGGGTGCCGTAGCGGAGAAAGTTCTTGTCGGCCTCGTCGGCGAAGCGCACGTAGGCTTCGGCGCGTTCACCCGCCCGCAGGTCCCGCGCCAGCAGCCGGAGCGCCTTCTCGTTGATCTGCTGGGCCGAGAACTGGAGGCTCGCGCCCTGTTGCGCCGCCTGGTCCACGACGCCGGGCGGGGACGTGTACCCGAGATCCCGGTTCTCCGTGGACACGGTGGACACGATCACCTCACCGTGCGGCTGCCCGAGCGCACCGCTCAACCCCTCGATCGGCGTGGCGGCCCGCTTGATCCACGGCGCCCCCTCGAGCCGCAGGCGCGCGAGGGCGAAGAACACCTCCGGCTCGTCCGGGCCGCGATCCGGCGCCACCACGGTCACCCGGACCGCCTCGATCTGCCGGATGTTCGGCGTCCCCACCTGGAGCGTGTCTTCGCGGAACGGGATCCGGTACAGCCGCCACGTGAGCGGCCGGCCCTGGGCGTCCGTCAGCGTGTTGCCGTTCCGCACGAAGAAGCGCTCGTCGCCCAGCGGGTACACGTAGCGGAACACGTCCTCCTGGACCGTGCCCACGGTGATGTCCAGGCGGCCATCGCCGTCGAGATCCTCGCCGTCCGCGAGCCCGTTGCCGCGCGTGCACCGCGCCCCCAGGTCGGCGAGCGGAAAGACGGGAATTCCCGTCCCGGCCAGCTGGGTGCACAGGGGGAAATCCGCCAGGATCTCGCCGGTGGCGGTGTTGACGACGTCCGGGAGCAGGTCCCCGAGGATGCCGACATCGTGCACGGCGGCGTTGAAGATGTTGGTGAGCGTGTCGCGCTCGGTGTCGAGCCGGCCGGTCCCGATGAACTGGAACCCGGAGAACACCGTATCCTGCCCGACCACCGTGAACGAGTCCGGGCCGAACGCCACGGCGTCCTCGAACACGGTGCCGAAGTCGAACAGGAGCTGGACGCCGGCGTCCTTGGCCCGCCGCTCGGAATCTTCGAGGACCCAGAACTCCAGGAACTCGATCCGCGAAAGGTCCACGCCCAATCCGCTCCCGCCGAGCGGCTGGCTCATGCTGCGCCACCGCGGACCCGGCGTGTGCGGGCGGGCCCAGCGCGGCGCGCCCGTGAGCGGGTCGGGTGCGCCACCCACGGTATCCGGCTTCAGCGTCAGCCACATCACCGTCTCGATCTGCCGCGCCGTGCCCGTGATGATGATGGTGGAGTCAATCTGGGTGGGGGAAAACTCGAGGATGTCGGTGCCCGACTGGACGACGTTCTGCCAGACGAGCGGTACGGCGTCGGCGTCGGCGAATCCGCCGAGCGGGTCCAGGTACGGCGTGGACAGCCCGCGACCCGACGCCGGGCGGCTTCCCCACTGCCACTGGTTCTCGATCAGCGAGAGAGACCGGAACGAGCTGGCCTCGAACTCCTCCAGGTACGCCTGGCCCGCGCGGTTCGGATTCGGGCGGGAGGTGGCGATCTCGCCGCTCAGCGAGAGGGTCGAGGGCACCGTGGTCGAGATCAGCGGGAGCGCGTCGAGCGCGCGCGTCAGGGCGTCGGTGCGGAATCCGAACTCCGCGCTGAGCCCGCTCAGCAGGTTGGTCTTGGGCTCGAACCCCAGCTGGGGCCGGGTGAGCAGGCTGCTCTCGCTCTGGGAGATCAGGATGGCGTTCACCCGCCCCCGCGAGCCCAGGCTGTAGGTCGTACTGAGCCCGAGGATGCTGTTCGGCGCCACGTCGAACGCCTGATTCTCCTCGAACTGGGCCCGCACCTGCGTGGGCCCGCGGAACAGCGAATCGGGGTTGAGGAACGTGACCAGCCCGATGGAATACTCGATCGTGTAGTGGCGCCCCCGCGTCAGCTCCGTATTGCCGACGAACAGCCGTTCCGTGCCGTCGCGAATCTGGAGGGCGCCGAGGGCCAGGGAACCCCGGTCGCCGCCCCCCGCGGCCTCGTAATGCAGACGCAGGCGGAAGCGTGGCGGCGGCCCCTGCGTGGTGAGCAGATAGTTGGGGGTCCGGTACAGCGAGTCGTTGCGCTCCCCCGCCTGCAGGCGCGCGCTGTCCGCGAAGGGCGCGAGATGCGGGAAGATCAGGAAGAGGTCCCGGATCGGCGCCCCGCCGTTGGGGTCGCGGAGCCGGGGGAACACCCGATTGTACTCGTCAAGCGTGGATTCGTCGTTGGGCAGGGCAACCCGCAGGCGGGAGAGGTACGTCCCCAGGCCGTCGAGCGGCTGCTCGGACTCGTTCACCACCGCCGTCACGTCAATCGAGCCCCGATCAATGTCGCCCGATCCCAGCCGGTAGACGTTCCGCATCTCGTGGACGTAGGTCGGCACCTCCGGACCCTTGCGGGGCTCGTAGAGCAACTGGAGCGTGTCGGTGCCCCGGTTGATGGCCGGGAACGTTCCCACCGTGTCACCGGCGGCGGTGACGTACGACGTGGCCAGGAAGTCCTGGTCGCCCACCCGCGTGGCCAGGGCAAACCACAGGCCCGACGGGTCGAGGAAATAGTCGCGCCCTTCGACCAGCAGTTCCCAGGGGAACGGGCCGACCCGCTGTGGACTGTCGTCCCGCACGGCCACTGCCTGGATCCCGCCGAGGTTGGGGTTGTTGGGGTTCTGCGCGGTCTGCGCGCGCAGGCGGTACACGCGCAGCTGCACCGGTCGCTGCGGGGCGGGCACGAGATCGGCGGCGACACCCAGGATGTCCACGTCCGGGTAGCCCGGCACGAACACCGGGTTGACCGCGAAGAAGAAGCGGCCCGCCTCGTAGTCCAGATCCCGCAGCTCACGGTCCACGGGCTGGGTGGTGGTCTCCCCGACGGTATACACCTTGGAGCGCAGCTGGGACCCCTTCTGCTGCGCCAGGATGCCGCGGATCTCGAACGCGCCCAACTGCCCTTCGGCCTGCACGCCGAAGGAGTTGGCTGGAATGGCGGCCGTGATGAACCGGGACGCCGGCGCGTTGAAGCTGACGTCGCCGACCTCGACGCGGCGGAGGATCTCGTCCTCCAGTCCCTGGTAATAGACGTTGATGTTGTTGTTGGCGCTGAACTCCCGCTCGCTGTCGTAGTCCACGTTCAGGTGAACCCGGTCACCGACGATGCCGCCGGCCTGCACGTGGAACTGCGCGTCCAGGGCCGGGGTCGGGAACCCGGCTTCGCAACCGGACACCGGGTTCGCGAGGTCGGCAGGCGTGCAGCGGCGGTTCTTGAACTGGTCGGCCTTCATCTCGAACCGGGCGCGCATCTGGAGGCCCAGATCGGCATACCGGGAGAGGACCTCGGCCGCGGCCGACCGGGCGGCGCCCTCGCGGGGCCGCGTGGCCCAGGGCGGAGGGGGCGGCGCGCCGCGGGGGACCTCCGCCTCGGCAAAGGCCGTCGGCGAGGGCCACTCGGCGCGCGCACGGCGCTGGGTCCCGAGCTGGTCGCGCACGGCCCGCTCCCACACGGCCGCCACGTACGCGCCGGACAGCCGGAGCCCCAGGACGCCGCCGGGACGGACCGCCGCCCGGATGCGCAACGGTACGCTGTCCACGAGAATCCGCAGGCGGAGGCCCGGCACGGGCGTGGTGTCCGCGCTCGCGACGGTATCGGGCGGAGCTTCCTGGGAGACGGCCGGGACGACCGCCCCTGCGAGGAGCAGGAGCGTCGCGGCAAGCGCGGGACGCGGCACGATCACGGCGGAGCGTTCATGGGGCGCGACGGGTAGGGTGGGTGTATAATACGCCCCCGTCGCGGCACCCTACAAGGCGATAACTTAGGGACGCCCATGTCCATCCTGAGCCGCTACCTGATCCGGCTGCATGTCGTGCCCTTCGTGTTCGCGCTGGGGGCGCTGACGGGCCTGATGCTGCTCAACCAGATCGCCAAGCGGTTCGGCGACCTGGCGGGAAAGGGCCTTCCCTGGGGCGTGATCGTCGAGGTCTTCGCCCTGTCGGTCCCCTTCATCGTGGCCATGACCCTCCCGATGGCGGTGCTCGTGGCGGTGCTGTACGCGTCCACCCGGCTCGCCGCCGACAGCGAGGTGACGGCCCTGCGCGCCGGGGGCATCTCCCTCTGGCGGATCCTGCGCCCCCTCCTGCTGGCGGGGAGCCTGCTCACGCTGCTGGCGTTCGCCTTCAGCGACCACATCCTGCCCCGCACCAACCACAAGCTGCGCACGCTCTACTCCGACATTGCCCGGAAGAAACCGACCTTTTCCCTCAAGGAGCAGGTCATCAACGAAGTGCAGCGGTCCCGGCTGTTCCTCCGGGCCGCCGGCATTGACCGCGCCAGCTACGCTCTCCTCGACGTCACGATCTACGACCTCGCCGATCAGGACCGGAAGCGGGTGATCTACGCGGACAGCGGGTACCTCGCCATCACCGAGGACCAGGAAGACGCTCACCTGACGCTGTTTTCGGGGGTCATGCACGAGTTCGACCGTCAGGACCCGCAGATGTTCCAGATGGTGGGGTTCGCGCGCGATCTCGTGCGGATCGAGGGGGTGGGCAACGAGCTCCGGCGCACCCTGGAGGACAGCTACAAGGGCGACCGGGAGATGAGCATCTGCGAAATGGAGCGGAGCGTGACGGCGGCGCGCCGGGACGAGACGCTGGCCCGCCGCCGGGCCACGGCGGCGCGGGCCACCGCCCTGCACCACCTGGTGGGCCTGCCGGACGTGGCTCCGGACACGACGGCGCCGCCGCCGCGGCCGAGCGCGTATTGCCGGGCCCTGTCCTCGTGGGCCCGCTGGCTGCTGCCGCCCGAGCTGAAGGCCCAGGCGCGCCCGGCCCAGGACAGTGTGCGACGCTTCCCCGGGCCCCGGACGCGACGCGACGCCACCCTGCTGCGCGGGGTTCCCCCGGGACTGCGCGCCTCCGAGATCCGGACGCACGACGACCGCGCCAGGATCTCGCGCACCCGGGGGGCGCATTTCCTGGTGGAGATCCACAAGAAGTACGCGATCGCCGCCGCCTGCCTCGTCTTCGTCCTGCTGGGCGTGCCGACCGCCATCCGGTTCCCGCGCGGCGGTCTGGGCTTCGTGATCGGCATGAGCCTCGGGATCTTCGCCGTCTACTACATCGGCCTGATCGGGGGGGAGTCGCTGGCCGACAAGCTGGTGGCCCCCCCGTGGATCCTGTGGACGCCCAATGTCCTGTTCACCCTGGCGGGCGTCGTCCTGCTGCGCCGGAGCCGGACGGCCGCGACGGCGCCGTCCGCGTCCGGCGTGCGCGCCCGCGTCACCCGCCTGTGGCGACGGCCGCCCCGATGAGGCGCCTGATCCTCGACCGCTACCTGCTCGGCGACTGGGCCCGGATCCTGGTGGTCACGGCGCTCGGGTTCCCGCTGATCGTGATCGCGTTCGGTCTCACCGATAATCTGGACGAGCATCTCGCCCGCAAGATCCCGCCCCGGGCCATCGCCCTGGGGTACGCCTACAGCCTGCCCGACAACATCTTCATGGCTCTCCCGGCCGCCGTGCTGTTCGCCACCGTGTTCAGCATCGGGTCCATGAGCCGCCACTCGGAGCTGACGGCGGCCAAGGCCTCGGGCCGGAGCGTCCGGCGCACGGTGGCGCCGGTGCTCGCGGCCGCCGCGGTCACGTCGGTCGCGGCCCTCGCGCTGGGCGAGTGGGCGCCGGAGGCCACGACGCGCCACCTGGAGTACCTCGGCGAGCGGGAGGTCCGCTCGACCACGTCGCGGTTCAGCTTCGTCTACCGGGCCGACGAGGGCTGGGTGTATGCCGTCCGGTCGCTCGACCTGCGCGACGCCACGATGCGGGACCTGGTGCTGGAGCGCGAGGGTCCGAGCGCCGACTACCCGACGCTGGCCGTGCAGAGTCCCGCGGCCCGCTTCGACACCACGGCGGCCCGGTGGACCCTGCGGAACGCGCGCCTGCTCGTGCTTCCGGGCCTCGAGGGCGGGCTCGCCTTTGCCTTCGACTCGCTCCGCCAGCGGAGCATCACGCAGGCGCCTTCCGACCTGCTGGTGGAGCCCAAGGAACCGAAGGAGATGCGCTACGCCGAGCTGGGCCGGTACATAGACGACCTGGAGCGCTCCGGCGGGGACGGCCGTCGGCTGCGGGTGCGCCAGGCCCTGAAGATCGCGGTGCCGTTCACCTGCATCGTGATCGCCATCTTCGGGGCCCCGCTGGCCCTCACGGCGCCGCGCGCGAGCGGGGCGGTGGGGGTCGGCATCAGTCTCGCCACCACGGTGCTGTTTCTGCTCCTCGTGCAGCTCTCCGAGGCGGTGGGCGCGGGCGGCCTGCTGCCGCCCGTGGCAGCGGCCTGGATGCCGAACGCGGTGTTCGCGGCGATGGGCCTCGTGCTGCTGGCGCGCGCGCCGACGTAGCCCGACCGCCAGGACATGGGGGTGGCGCGGAGCTTCCGCG
>DASWHL010000072.1:0-2664 GCA_036398175.1 Gemmatimonadales bacterium | reverse complement strand
CCGGCGCCCGGGACCGTATCCGGGCCTTCGGGGCGCCGGAGGGCGTGGTGCCGGCCGACGGCGGCCAGCTCATGCTGGCCGAAACCGCGGCCGAGGCGTTCGACCGCGAGGGCTGGCTGTTCGAGATCAAGTACGACGGGTATCGCATGCTGGCCGCGGGTGGAGCGGGCGCCGCCCAGCTCGTCTCCCGCAACGGCAACGACTTCACGGCGAGCTTTCCCGAGCTGGCGCGCGCCCTGCGGGCGCTGCCTTTCGGTCAGGTGCTGCTCGACGGCGAGGTGGTGGTCCACGACGCGGCCGGGCTCCCCAGTTTCCAGCGTCTCCAGAAACGCGCCCGGCTGACCCGCGGGCCCGATGTGCGCCGCGCCGCCGTGGAGCTGCCGGCGGCGCTCTACGTGTTCGATATCCTCGGGTTCGAGAACTGGGACCTGCGCGCGCTCCCGCTCGTGGAACGCAAGGCGATTGTCCGGGAGTTGCTGCCGCCCGTGGGGCCGCTGCGGTTCGCGGATCACGTGGAGCGCGTGGGCCAGGCGTTCTTTGGCCAGGCCGTGCAGCTCGGGCTCGAGGGCATCGTGGGGAAGCGCGCGGATTCCCCGTACCGGGCCGGGCGCTCCAGCCACTGGCAGAAGATCCGGGCGGACAAGACCGACGATTTCGTCGTGGCAGGATTCACGGCGCCCAAGGGCTCGCGCGAAGGGTTCGGGGCGCTTCACGTGGCGTGGTACGAGGACAACGCCCTGGTCTACGCCGGCCGGGTGGGGACGGGCTTTCGCACGGAGGATCTCCCCGCCGTGCGCGACACCCTCGAGGGGATGCTGCGCGAGACGCCGGCCTGCGGGGACGCCCCCGCCGGCCAGGAGCATCGCTGGACCGAGCCCACCATGGTGGCCGAAGTGCGGTACAAGGAGGTCACCGACGAGGGTCTGCTGCGCCAGCCCGTGTTCGTCCGGTTCCGCGACGACAAGCCGCCCCAGGATTGCCTGCGCCGCACGGGCGGCGACGCCGCTCCGGGCGCGGCGCTGACGGTTCGGCCAGGCCGGGTCGAGGTGGTCCTCTCGAACCTGGACAAGGTGTTCTGGCCGGACGAGGGGTACACCAAGGGCGACCTCATCGCGTTCTACCGGACCGTGGCCCCCTGGATGCTCCCGTACCTCGAGGACCGCCCGCTCGTCATGACGCGGTACCCCGACGGCATCGGTGGCAAGTCGTTCTTCCAGAAGGACGCGCCGGTGTTCGCGCCCGACTGGATCCGGACGGAAGTCGTGTACAGTGACGACGCCGAGCGGGAGATCCGCTACTTCGTGGCGGACGACGCGGACGCACTGGCGTACGTCGCCAACCTCGGCACCATTCCGCTGCACGTCTGGGCCAGCCGCATTGCCACGCTCGAGCAGCCGGACTGGGCCATCATTGACCTCGATCCCAAGGAAGCGCCGTTCACGGACGTCGTCACCGTGGCGCAGGCCGCGCGGGATCTCTGCGAGGCCATCGGTCTTCCGTGCTACGTGAAGACCAGCGGATCCTCCGGCCTGCACGTCCTGCTCCCGCTCGGTCGGCGCTGCTCGCACGACCAGGCGCGCCAGATCGCCGAACTGCTGGCGCGGGTCCTGACCCGCCAACTCCCCGAGATCGCCACGATCAAGCGCCTGCCCACGCAGCGCGAGGGGAAGGTGTACCTCGACTATCTCCAGAACGGTCGCGGCAAGCTCCTGGTGGCCCCGTTCAGCGTCCGCCCGCTGCCCGGCGCGCCCGTCTCCACGCCGCTCGAATGGGACGAGGTGACGCCGGACCTCGACATCCGGCGGTTCACGATCCGCACGGTGCCGGAGCGCCTGGCCACCCGGGAGCGTGATCCGCTGCGTCCCGTTCTCGAGGTCCAGCCGGATCTTGGCGACGCGCTCGGCAAGCTCCAGGAGCACATGGTGCGCTGATGGCCACGGATCCCAGCCCCGACGCCGCGAGCGAGATCCGGATCGCCACCGGGACGGGTGCCGTCACCGGGCTGCTGCACCGGCCCGACGGCGCCCGATGCCTGCTGTTGCTGGCCCATGGGGCCGGCGCGGGAATCCGGCACCGGTTCTTCGCCTCGCTGGTTCCGCTGCTGGGCGCGCGCGGGATCGCCACGCTGCGCTATCAGTTCCCCTACATGGAGAGCGGACGACGCCGTCCCGATCCGCCCGCCGTTGCCCAGCGGGCCGTGCGCGACGCGGTAGTGGCGGCGGCCGCGCACGCGGCCGATCTGCCGCTCCTCGCAGGCGGAAAGTCGTTCGGCGGCCGGATGACCTCACAGGCACAGGCCGAAAACCCGCTGCCCGGCGTCCGGGGCCTGGTGTTCCTCGGCTTCCCGCTGCACGCCGCCGGGAAACCGGACCGGCGGCGGGCGGATCACCTGGCCCGGATCGCGATTCCCATGCTCTTCGTGCAGGGCACCCGCGACACGCTGGCCGACCTCGATCACCTCCACCCCGTCGTGGCCGAGCTGGGCACCCGCGCCACCCTCGTCATAGTTGACGGCGGCGACCACTCCTTCGCGGTCCCGAAGTCGGCGCGGCGGACGCCTGAGGACGTGCTGGGGCAGGTCGCCGACGCCGTTGCCCGGTGGGCGGAGGTGGTGTGAGCGGTGGTGGTGTGAGCGGGGATGGGGGTGGTTACCGCGTAAGCGGG
>DASWHL010000071.1:0-1611 GCA_036398175.1 Gemmatimonadales bacterium | reverse complement strand
AGGTGTTCCCGGACGTGGATCGGAGCAACAACCGGTGGACGGTGCCGCCGCAGCGGTAGCGGGCGAGGGGCCGAGCGGGGCCCTTGCGCGCCCCTCTATCTTTCGGCCCTCGGCTACCTCCTCGGATCCGGACGCGTGCTCGTCCCCAAGCTGGTCACGTCGCTCCGCAGTTACTCCCGGTCGCAGTTTCGCGCCGACCTGCTCGCCGGCGTCATCGTCGGCATCGTCGCCCTCCCGCTCGCGGTCGCCTTTGCCATCGCGAGCGGTGTCACGCCGGACCGCGGGCTCGCCACCGCCATCATCGCCGGGTTCTTGATCTCGGCGCTGGGCGGCTCCCGGGTGCAGATCGGCGGGCCCACCGGCGCGTTCGTGGTCATCGTGTACGGCGTGGTCCAGCAGCACGGCGTGGACGGCCTGCTGATCGCGACCATCATGGCGGGCATCATGCTCGTGGGCCTGGGCGTGGCGCGCGTGGGTGCCGTGATCAAGTTCGTGCCGTTCCCGGTCACCGTCGGGTTCACGAGCGGCATCGCGCTCATCATCTTCTCGAG
Source organism: Gemmatimonadales bacterium (assembly GCA_036398175.1). Classification (GTDB taxonomy): domain Bacteria; phylum Gemmatimonadota; class Gemmatimonadetes; order Gemmatimonadales; family GWC2-71-9; genus JAOTWJ01. The sequence continues at coordinate 1,060 of DASWHL010000071.1, read as the reverse complement.
CCAGATCAAGGATCTGCTGGGGCTCGAGATGGGCGACGTCCCCGCGGCGTTCCTCGCCAAGTGGGGCGCGTACGCCGAGGCGATCCACACGGTCAATCCGTGGACCGTGGGACTGGGGGCGATCACCCTCGCCATCCTGCTGGGGTGGCCGCGGGTCAGCCGGCGCATCCCGGCGCCCTTCGTGGCCCTGATCGCCGGTGCGGCCGTCGTTCGGCTGTTCGACCTTCCCGTCGAGACCATCGCCGACCGCTTCGGCGCCATCCGGGCGGCCCTTCCCGCCCCCGCGCTGCCCGACGACATCACGCTCGAGCGGCTTCGCGCGCTGTCGCCCGCGGCCATCACGATCGCCCTCCTCGGCGCCATCGAGTCGCTGCTCTCGGCCGTGGTGGCCGACGGCATGATCGGCGGGCGGCACCGGTCGAACATGGAGCTGGTGGCGCAGGGCGTCGCCAACATCGTGACCCCGCTGTTCGGGGGCATCCCGGCAACCGGGGCCATTGCCCGGACGGCCACGAACGTCAGGAACGGCGGCCGGACCCCGGTGGCGGGGATCGTGCACGCGGCCACGGTGCTCGTCATCGCGGTGTTCTTCGCGCGGTGGATGGGGTACGTGCCGCTGGTGGTGCTGGCGGGGATCCTCGTGATCGTGGCCTATCACATGAGCGAGTGGCGGACCTTCCGCGCCGAGCTGCGGTCGCCGGGCAGCGACGTGGCGGTGCTGCTCGCCACGTTCCTGCTCACGGTGCTCGTGGACCTCACCGTGGCCATCCAGGTGGGCATGGTCCTCGCGGCGTTCCTGTTCATGCGCCGTATGGCGGAGGTCACGAACGTGAGCGTGGTCGCGCGGGAGATCCAGGACGCGCCCGACGCGCTGGATCCCAACGCCGCCACGCGGCGCGACATCCCCGACGGCGTGGTGGTCTACGAGGTGAACGGCCCGTTTTTCTTCGGGGCCGCCGACCGGTTCCGCGACACGCTCAGCCAGGTGGAGCGGCAGCCGAAGGTCATGATCGTGCGGATGCGCAACGTGCCCGCGATGGACTCGACCGGCCTCCGGGCG
>DASWHL010000070.1:0-24173 GCA_036398175.1 Gemmatimonadales bacterium | reverse complement strand
ACCCCGGGTTCGTGCGCAGGCTCCGCAGCGCGTACCGGAAATCGAGCAACAGGTCATTCATCACGCAGCACCTCCACGGGGTCCACGGCGGCGGCGCGCCGCGCGGGCACGAGGCACGCGATCAGGGCGGCGCCCAGCAGGAGGAGCGCGGCGGACGCGAACGTCGCCGGATCGGTGGGACTCACGGCAAAGAGTAGCGTCCGGAGGAGCCGGGTGAGGGCGACCGCGGCGGCGAGTCCCACGACCATGCCGGCCACCACCGGACGCATGCCGTCCTGGACAACCAGGGCCAGGACGCGCCGGCGCGCGGCGCCGAGGGCCACGCGGATCCCCAGCTCCCGCAGGCGGCGCGTGACGCCGAAGGCGACGATTCCATAGGTGCCGATCGCGGCCAGCATCAGGGCGAGCGCGGCGAACGCGGTGAACAGGAACGTGGCGAACCGGTCCGCGGCCATCGAGCGCGCCACCAGGTCCGTCATGGGCGCGACCGCGTACACCGGTACCGCGGGATCCAGCGCCGTCACCTCGGCGCGCAGCATGCCGGCAAGCGCCGCGGGGTCGCCACCGGCGCGGAGCGCCACGCTCATGGTCCCCACTGCCAACTGGTCGTGCGCGAGGTAGATCATGGCGCGGGGGGTGGTCCGGTACCCCTGATGTTTCACGTCGCCCACGACCCCCACGATGGTCGCGAGGTAGGTGGGATCCGCGATGTTCACCGCGACTTGCTGGCCGACCGCCGTACCATCGGGCCAGTAGGTCCGGGCCATGGTCTCGTTGATCACGGCGACGCGCGGCGCGCCCTCGCGGTCGCCGGGCGCGAAGTCCCGTCCGGCGCGCGTCGGGATTCCCATCGTCGGGAAGTACCGCGGCGTGACCACGCGGATATCGGCGACGGGCCGCTCGGCGCGGGGTGGCTCGGGCCGGTCGCGGAGCACGAAGCTGGTGCCCACCCACAGGCCATCGAGCGGGAGGCGCGCGGTGGCGGCGGCGTCCACCACACCGGGTCGGGCGCGGAGCCGGTCGAGCACGGTGGCGTAGAACGCGGTGATCGCGGCGTCGTCGTCGTAGCGGTCCCCGTCCAGGGCGATGCGCGCCGTCAGCACTCCTTCCGACCGGTAGCCGGGATTGACGCGCCGCAGCAGAGTGAAGCTCTTGAGCGTGAGTCCCGCCGCGATCGAGAGGACGACGGCGAGGGCCACTTCCACCAGTACCAGCCCGTCCCGAAGCCGGCGCCCGCCGCGCTCGGTCAGGCCGCGCCCCCCGCCGCGCAGCGCGCCTTGAAGGTCCGGCCCGCCGGCACGGACCAGCGGCACCAGCCCCAGGGCGACGCCCGTGAGGAGCGTGACGCCGGCCGCGACGCCGAGCACCACGGGCGACAGCGTGACGTCGTCGAGTCGCGGCATGCCCTCCGGCGCGAGGGCGACGAGCATATCGCGCCCCCACGCGCCGATGGCGAGGCCGGCAACGGCGGCGAGCGTCGCGAGGACCAGCCCCTCGGCGAGGAGTTGCCGCGCGAGCCGCCACCGGCCGGCGCCGAGCGCCTGGCGGACGGCCAGTTCCCGGTCGCGCGCGCTGCCGCGCGCCAGCACCATGGCGGCCACGTTCACGCAGGCGATCAGGAGCACGAGTCCCACCGCGCCGAGCAGGACGAGCATGAGGGTGCGCGCCTCGCCCACCACCTCGTCGAAGAGCGGGACCACGTTCACGCTCCAGCCTTCGTCGTACGCGTGCTGCTCCGCCAGCCGCGCGGCCACTCCGCGGAGCAGGGCCTGCGCGCCGGCGGCGGTCTCGTCGGGCGCGAGGCGCCCCAGCACGAACAGCGAGCGACCCTGGTACTCGGCGGCGGGGTCCAGCGCGAGCGGGAGCAGGAACGCCTCCCCACCGAATGGTCCCACGGCGGGAAGCCGGAATTCCCGGGGCATGACGCCGGCCACCGTGTACGCGCGGTCGTCCAGCGTCACCGCGCTGCCCACGACGCCGGAGTCGCCGCCGAAGCGGCGCTGCCAGAGCGCGTGGCTGAGGATGATGACGGGTTCGTGGCCGGGCAGACCTTCATCCATGGTGAACCATCGGCCCAGAGCGGGCGCCGCCCCGAGCACACGGGCCAGGTTCGGCGTCACGGCCGCGCCACCCAGACGTTCCGCCCCGTCGCCCGCGGCGAGCGTCCGGGCCACTTGTCCGAGTGCCGCGAACTCGCCAAGGTCCGCGGCGGCATCGCGCCACACGAGGTAATTGACGCTCGCGACGACGTTGCGTTCCCGGGCGCGCGGGAGGTTGCGCTCCCAGGCGACCACCAGACGATCCGGGTTTTGGTAGGGAAGCGGGCGGAGCAGGACCGCGTTCGTCACGCTGAAGATGGCGGTGTTCGCGCCGATGCCGAGCGCCAGCGTGGCGCCGGCGGCTAGCGTGAAGCCGGGCGCGCGGCGGAGCGAGCGCAGGGCGTAGCGGATGGTGCCGAGCAGGTCACTCATGGCGCAGGGCCTCCATGGGATCGATGCGCGCCGCCCGCCGCGCGGGCAGGTAGGCGGCGAGCGCCGCCGTCGCGAGCAGGAAGACGGCGACCCCTCCCAGGACGGCGGGATCCATCGGGGACACGTCGTAGAGCAGGTCGCGGAGTGCGGGGGTGACCCAGAATGTCACCAGGGCGCCCGCCGCCACCGCGGCGACGGCCACCCCAAGTCCCTGTTGCAGGATCATCCGGAGGATCTGGGACTCGCGGGCGCCCAAGGCGACGCGAACGCCGATTTCTCCGGTCCGCTGTGCCACCCCGTAGGCGAGCACGCCATAGACACCGACCGCCGCGAGCAGCACGGCGAGGGCCGCGAACACCGCCAGCAGTACCGTGCGGAGCCGCGGCTCCGCGACCGACGCGCGCACGACCTCGTCCATGGTCCGCAGGCTCCGCACGGGGAGATCCGCGTCCAGCGCCCGGACGAGGGCGCGCACGCTCGGCGCCAGCGTGCGCGGGTCACCGTCGGCGCGGACGGCATACACGGCGAAGCTGGCGGCCGATTGCGACGCCGGCGTATACACTTCGGGACGCGCAGGCTCGCCGAGCCCGAAGTGCCGGACATCACCCACAATCCCGACGATCGTCCGCCACTCCGCGTCCGGTGCGGCCTGTCCCCACGCGAACGTCTTGCCGAGCGGGTCGGCGTCCGGCCAGAACTGCCGCGCCATGGCCGAGTTGATGATCACGACCGGTGGCGCCTCGGGGGTATCGGTGTCCGCCGGTCCGCGGCCCGCCAGAATCGGGATGCCCATCGCGGCGAAGTACGTGGGAGTCGCCACCCGCTCCTCGGCGCACGGTTCCTGGCCTTCCGGCGGCGGCGGCCGGTCTCCCAGGCCGAAGCTGTCACACGAGTAGCCGCCGGCGAGCGGCAGGCGATTCACGTACCCGGCCGAGCGCACCCCGGGCAGCCCGTGGAGTCGCTCGATCATGGCGCGGTGGAACTCCCTGACCTGCGCGTCCTCACCGTACCGGGCACCCTGAAGCGCCAGGGCGAAGGTGAGCACGCCGCTGCGGGCAAAGCCCGCGTCCTCGGAGGCGAGCCGGTGGAAGCTCTTGACGAGTAGGCCCGCTCCCGTGAGCAGCACGAACGACAGCCCGAGCTGCACGCCGGCCAGGGCGGCCCGGGCGCGTCGAGCGCCGCGGCCGCCGGTGTTGCCTCTGCTGCCTTCCGTGAGCGCCGTACGCGTGTCCACGCCCGCCGCGCTCAGCACCGGCACGAGGCCGAACACCAGCACGGTGAGCGCGGAGACGGCGACCGCGAACGCGACCACCGCGGCGTCCGTCTCGACCCGCTCGAGCGCCGGAATCAGCCCACCGCCCAGGATCAGAAGTCCCCGGCCCATGACTTCGGCCAGCGCCAGCCCCAGCGCGCCGCCGGCCGTGGCCAGGAGCACGTGCTCGACGAGGCGTTGGCGGACGAGCGCGCCCCGTCCGGCACCGAGCGCCGTGCGTACGCCCATCTCGCGGCCTCGGCTGTTGGCCCGTACGAGCACGAGGTTGGCCACGTTGACGCAGGCGATCACCAGGAGCAGGCCCACGGCGGCGAGCAGCACCTGGAGGGGCCGCCGCACGTCGGCGGACACGGCGTCATGGAGGCGCACGAGCCTGGCGCCGCGGTCGGTGTTGGTGGTCGGGTACTCGACGGCGAGCCGAGCCATGATGGTCTCGAGCTCGGCCTGCGCCTCGGGGAGGGTCACGCCTTCCGCGAGCCGGCCAACGGCCTGGAGCCAGTGGCCGCCGCGCGCTCCGGGCGACAGGTCGATGGCGAGCGGCCGCCACAGGGCGGGCGCCGTGCCGCCGCGCGGATCCTCGAATCCGGGCGGCAGCACACCGATGATCTCGTAGGGATAGCCCGCGAGGGTCATCGTGCGACCGAGCACGCCGGGATCGGCGCCGAACCGGTCGCGCCACGTCGGGAAGGCCAGCACCGCCACGCGGTGGTTGCCGATCACCTCTTCGTCCGGCCGGAACGCGCGGCCGAGCATCGGCTGGACGCCCAGCACATCGAAGACGTTGGCGGACGCGACGCCCGTGGAGAGCACGTCGGGGTCACCCATGCCGGTGAGGGCCAGCGAGCCCGAGTTGAGCATCGCGATTCCGTCCAGCGTACGCGCCTGCGCGCGCCAGTCCACGACGTCGAGGGGCGACACGTTCGTGAGCGCCGCACCGCCCGGCGCCCAGGTCTCATAGATGCGCACGAGCCGCCCGGGCTCGGCATACGGCAGGGACCGCAGCAGCAGCGTGTTCACCAGGCGGAAGATCCCGGTGCTGGCGCCGATGCCGAGCGCCAGCGTGAGGACGGCCGCGGCCGTGAACCCCGGAGCCCGCCGCAGCCCGCGCACCGCGTACCGCAGGTCCTGCATCCAGTTACCGAGCACCGAGCACCTCCCCGTCTGGGAACCACGCTGCCCACTGCCCGCTGCACACTGCCCGTTCAGTCATGCCGCAGCGCCTCCACCGGATCGAGGCGGGAAGCGCGCACGGCGGGCGCCGCGCAGGCAATGACGGCGACGATCACGAGCGCGACCGCCACGCCGCCGAACGTGAGGGGGTCGGTCGGTCGGACATCATGGAGCTGATTCGCGAGCAGGCGGGTGAGGCCCGCGGCGCCCGCTAACCCCGCGGCGACGCCGATGCCGGCGAGCAGCAGGCCCCGCCGGAGCACGAGCCGTACGACGTCACGCGGCAAGGCGCCCAGCGCCACGCGAACGCCGATCTCGTGCGTCCGTTGCGCGGCAAAGGAAGCCATCACGCCGTAGATGCCGACCGCTGCGAGCGTCACGGCGAGTCCGCCGAACACGCCGAGCAGCAGCATCAGGAAGCGCTGGAACGCCAACGACGCTCCCAGGATCTCCTCCATCGTGCGCACCCGTCCGACCGGGATCTGGGCGTCGGCGTCGTGAATGATCCGCGGCAGGATCCCGCGGAGCGCCTCGGGATCGCCCGCGGCGCGCAGCACCACGTGGATCGGGAACCAGCTGCTGAATGCCCGGGTGAGTCCCGCCGGCGTTTGCGCGGACGGGATGAAGACGGCCGGCTGGGCCGGGAACCCCACGAACGACCTGAGATCCCCAACGATGCCCACCACGCGCCTGTCAGGATTGGCCGTGCCACCCACGCGGACCACGCGGCCCAGTCCCTCGCGGTCGAGGTAGCGGTCCGCGAAAGCACGGTTGATGATGGCCACCGGCTCGGCCCCGCCCCCATCCGCCGACGTGAACATCCGTCCCTGCTCCAGGGGAGCCCCGAGGATGGTGAAGTAGTCGGGTGTGATCGTGCGGTACTCGGCCGCGGTGTTCGCGATCTCGCCGTCCACGGCGACGGGCATGTTGCCCCCGCGCTGGAGCGGGATGCCGGCTTCGACCACCGCGGCGCCTTCGACGCCCGGGTAGGCCGCGAGCTGGTCCGTGAGGTCCCCGTAGAACCCGGCGATGGCCTCGGTGGAGTCGTACCGGGAGCCGGTGAGCCAGATTTCGGCGGTGAGCAGCCCGCGGGTTTCAAACCCGGGATCGGTGCGGACCAGGTTGACGAAGGTCCGCACCAGGAGTCCGGCCGCGACGAGCAGCACCAGGGAGAGCGCGATCTCACTCGCTACCAGGGCGCCGCGCAGCCGCCCCTGTCGCGCACTGCCGGTCGCGCGCCGCGAGCCTTCCTTGAGCGCGTCGTAGACGCGCGGATTGGCGGCTTGCCAGGCCGGCAGGAGCCCAAAGAGGATCCCGGTCACCAGCGAGACGACGAATGTGAAGCCGAGCGCCCAGCCATCGAGACGGATCTCGCCCGTGCGCGGCAGGCTCCATGGCACGAGCGAGAGGAGGACGTCGAGCCCCCAGTACGCGATGAACAGGCCCGCGACGCCTCCGGCGAGGGCGAGGAGGACGCTCTCCGTCAGCATCTGGCGCACCAGGCGCCAGCGGGTGGCGCCTACCGCCACGCGCACGGCGACCTCGCGGCTTCGGCCCGCGGCGCGGCCGATGAGCAGGTTCGCGACGTTGGCGCAGGCGATGAGCAGGACCAGCCCGATGGCCCCGAAGAGCACGCGTACCGGGCCCTCGGCGTCGCTGGCGACCAAATCACGGTATGCCAGGAGCCCAAGATCGAGATCCGGCGAGAAGCTCTCGCGGAACTGCTCGTGAAACGGGGCATTCAGGCCTTGCACACGCGCCTGCGCCGCGGCGAGGGTCAGGGGTTCCGGGCGGCGGCCGAACACCTCGAGGTTCTGGCCGCTGCCGATGGTACGTCCCACCTGTGCGAGCGTGGACCACACGTCGGTGGCGGGCATGGACTGGAACTCTCTCGGCATGACCCCGACCACCGTATGCGGTTGGCCGTCGAGCTGGATCGTGCTCCCTACGACGCCGGGATCGGCGCCGAACCGGCGCGTCCAGAGCCCGTGGCTGAGCACCGCTACGGCGGCGCCGCCGGGCGCGTCCTCGTCCGCGAGAAACGTCCGGCCGAGGGCCGGCGTGACGCCGAGCACGCGGAAGTAGTCATGCGAGACGCGGAGGCCGTCCACGCGGTCGGCAGCGCCGTCGGCGAACAGATTGAACCCCACCCGGGTGGACGCGGCCACTTCGATGGGGGCGCTGTATTCGTCGAGAAACTGGTACTGCAGATAGGTGACGGGCAGGGGGCTCACGTTCCCCTGGAAGACCATCGCGAACTGCACCAGCCGCTCGGACTCGGGGTAGGGCAGCGGCCGGAGCACGACGCCGTAGAGGACGCTGAACATCGTCGTGTTGGCGCCGATGCCCAGGGCCAGCGTGAGCACGGCGACGACCGTGAAGCCGCGGCTCCTCGCCAGGGTGCGGACGGCATACCGAAGATCCTGCATCCAGCTACCGAGCACTGAGCACCTCCTCGTCCGGGAACCGCGCTGCCCGCCGCACCCTGCCTGCTGCACGTTCAGTCATGCCGCAGCGCCTCCATGGGATCGATCCCCGCTGCCCGCCGCGCCGGGAGATAGCTGGCCAGGAGCGCGACGCCCACGAGCACCAGCGTGCCCGCGATCAGCGTGGTGGGATCGGTGGGTGTGATCTCGTAGAGCAGGCCGCGCAGGGCTCGCGTGCCCAGCAGGGCGCCCGCCAGCCCGAGCGCGGCACCGCCGGCGGCAAGTACGGCCCCCTCGCGGAGCACCAGGTTCCGGATGTCGGCGGCGCGCGCGCCCAGCGCGAGGCGGACACCCAGCTCGCGGCGGCGCTGCGCCACGGTGTAGGCGACCACGCCGTAGATCCCGACGGCCGCAAGGACGACGGCGGCCGCGGCGAACGCGGCGAGCAGGCCCGTGTTCAGCCGTTGCGCGGCCAGGCTCGACGAAACCAGGTCCGTGGTCGTGCGTGCGACCGTGGCGCCGGCGACTGGCACGTCCGGATCCACCGCGAGAATGGCCCGTCGCAGGGATGGGAGCAGCGCGCCGGGGTCGCCCGCGCCACGAACCACGAGCGCCATGTGCCCCCACGGATTGGTCGTATAGGGGACGTACACCTCGGCCGGCGGGCTTGCGTCCAGGCCGATGTGGCGCACGTCGCCCACGACGCCGACGATCGTCGCCGCGAACGGCTCACCGAAGTCCGGCCGACCCTGCGCCGAGCGGAACAGGGTCACGGTTTGCCCCACGCCATCGCCCCGGGGGAAAAAGCGCCGCGCCGCCGTCTCGTTCAGCAGCGCGACGGGGGCCCCGCCGAGGTCGGTGTCGGCGAACGGTCGCCCCTGCCGCAGCGGAATCCGCATGGTCTCGAAGTAGCCATCCGAGACCGTCCGGAAGAACACGCTTCGATCGGCCTCGCGGCCGCCCGTGAGAGACTCCCCCGGGAGCACGATCCGGCTCGGGAACCAGCCACCGGACAGGGGCACGTGGTTGGTGAGCCCGGCCACGCGCACACCGGGCAGCGCGAGGGTGGTCTCCAGGACGCGGCGGTAGAACTCGCCGGCCGCCGGCGCGTCCGGGTATCGGGAGGGCGGCGGGGTGATGCGGATGGTCAGCACGCCGCTCGGGTCGAAGCCGGGGTTCACGCGCGCCAGGCGCCACAGGCTGACACTCAGCAGACCAGCGCCGATGGCCAGCACCACCGCCAGCGCGATTTCCGCGGTCACGATCGCCCGGCGAACGCGGTGCTGGGCGCGGCCCGCGGCCGCCAGGACGCCGCCGCGAAGCGCACCGGCGAGCCGCGGCACGGAAAGGCGCAAGGCGGGTGCCAAGCCGACGACCATCGCCGTCGCGATGATCAGTCCGGCACTGAAGCCGAGGACGGCGAGGTCCAGATGGACCTCCTCGAGTCGCGGCAACGCGGTGGGCGCCAGCCCCCTGATGAGGTCCACGCCCCAGACGGCCAACAGGACACCCACCACGCCGCCACCAGCCGCGAGCACCAGGCCCTCGGTGAGAAGCTGACGCGCGAGACGGCTGCGGCGCGCGCCCAGGGCGACGCGAATCGCGAGCTCGCGCCCGCGAGTGAGGGCCCGCGCGAGGAGGAGGTTGGTCACGTTGGCGCACGCGACCAGCAGCACGAGGGCGACCGCCCCGGTGAGCACGAGGAGGCGTGTCTCGGCGGAGTCGTCGAATCCCATCACCTCCGTGCGCAGTGGAAGCAGCGCCACGCCGGTCCAGCTTTCACTCTCGGTGGGGTAGACCAGGGCCAGGCGCGCGGCGATCGCGTTCATCCGGGCCTGCGCCTGCTCGGGCGACCGTCCGGGACGGAGCCTCGCGATCACACGGCTATCCACGTGGAGATCGCGTTGGGTGAGGGCGGCGTCGGAGCCTTCGATGGCGGCGAGCGGGATCCACGCGTCGGCCCAGTCGGGATACCGGGCAGCGGGTGCTGCCACCCCGACCACGAGGTAGGTACCGTCGCCCAGTGTCAGGGTCGTCCCCACGACGGCGGGATCCCCGCCGAACCCCGAATGCCACCACCGGTGGCTCAGGACGACGACGCGCCCGCCGTCCCGCGCGTCGTCCGGGGTCAGGGCGCGTCCGAGCGCGGTCGGCACCCCGAGCGCCGCGAAGAAGTCCCGTGACACGTACGCCACGCCATGCGTCTCGGGCCCATCCGGCCCGCGATACCGCTCTCCCCGGCCACGCGCGTATCCCAACGCCGCGAAGGCGTCCTGCTGCATCTCCCAGTCGAGGAAGGTCGGATACGAGGCGGCCCGCCGTCCGCCCGTCGGTGAAGTCTCCAGCGCCACGTACACCGATCCCGCGTCCCGATACGGGAGCGGCCGCAGCAGGATGCCGTTCACCGCGCTGAAGATCGTGGTATTCCCGCCGATCCCGAGCGCCAGCGTGAGGACGGCCGCGGCCGTGAACCCCGGAGCCCGCCGCAGCCCGCGCACCGCGTAGCGCAGATCCTGCATCCAGCTACGGAGCACCGAGCACCTCCCCGCCTGCGAGCCACGCTGCCCGCTGCACCCTGCACGCACGTTCAGTCATGCCGCAGGGCCTCCATCGGCGCGATCCGCGCCGCCCGCCGCGCCGGGAGTCCGATCGCGGCGACCGCGACGGTGGCCAGGAGTGCCACCACGGCCAGAAGCGTCCCCGGGTCGTCCGGCGTCACGCCGTAGAGTTGGGCGCGTAAAACGCGCGTGGCCGCCAGCGCGCCGAGCAGCCCGGCGCCCAGCCCGGCACCGACGATGCCGAGCCCCTGCCGCAATACCAGTCCCAAGACGCCGCGCGGCCGTGCCCCAAGCGCCATCCGGATGCCGATCTCCCGCGTCCGCCCCGCGACGGAGTGCGCGATCACGCCGTAGATCCCCACCGCCGCGAGCACCAGGGCCAGCATCCCGAACGCGGCCAACAGCACCATCGAGAACCGCTCGGCGGCGGTAGCCGTCCGCACATGACGGGACATCGGTGCCGGATCCCAGAGCGGGAGCTGCGGGTCGAGATCGCGGAGCATCACCCGCATGGCGGGGATGACCCCGGCCGGATCCCCGGCGACCTTGGCGACGAGATAGTTGGCGCGATAGCTGAACTGCGCGAGTGGGAGATACACGCCCGGCGCCGCGGCCGCGCGCAAGTCGCCGTCGTATTGCACGTCCGCCACGACGCCGACGACCTCGGCCCACGCGTCACCCTCCGGCCATCCGACGCCCAGGCGAATCCGCTCGCCAACGGGATTCCTCCCGGGCCAATGGCGGCGGGCGGCCGCCTCGCTGACGAGCGCGACCGCGGGCGCACCGGCCCGGTCGGTGGGCTCGATCCCGCGACCGGCCACGACCGGAATGGCGAGCGCCGCCAGGTAGGCGTCATCCACCATGTTGAGCCAGACGGCGTGATCCGGTTTCGTGGGATCCGCGTCGCCCGCGATCGTCATTCGCACCTGGTCGCAGCCGCCGACCACCGGCAGGCAGTACCCGGCCGCGGCCGCACGCACGCCCGGCCCGGCGGAGAGCCGGTCCGTGGCATCGCGGAAGAGTTGCTGGCCGGCGGCGCCTGGATACGCGCGCGCCGGCGGGTTCACCAGCGCCACCGCCACGCCGCCGGCCTCGAAGCCCAGCGGCGTGCGGTTGAGCGCGGCCACGGTCCGGACCAGAAGTCCGGCGCCGGCCAGCAGCACGACGGCGAGTGCCACCTCGACGGCCACCAGCGCCCCCCGCATCCGGACGCCGTGCGCGGCGCCGCCCTCGGGCCGGATCAACGACAACGGGTCGGTGCGTGCGGCCCACCAGGCCGGCAGGAGTCCGAACAGGAACGCCGCTCCCACCGTGGCCGCGCACGCGAACAGGAAGACCGCCGTGGTGAGCCGCGCGCCACCCGGTCCGCCCACCGTCGCGAGCGCCTCCGGCCGGAGGGCGTTGAGGAGGTCGAGGCTCCACGCGGACAGGAGCAGTCCGGCGACGCCGCCCAGCACGGCCAGGACGGTGCTCTCGGCAAACAGCTGGCGCGTGAGGCGCCCCCGGCCCACGCCCAGGGCCACCCGGATGCCGAGTTCGCGCCGCCGCTGGCGGGCACGCGCGAGCTGGAGGCTCGCGACGTTGGCGCAGGCGATGAGCAGTACCAGTCCCACGGCGCCGAGGAGCACGAGCAGCGCTCGTCCCATCCGCCGATCCGTGCGCGCCGCCTGCAACGGCACCGTGGCGAGAGTGAGCCGGACGCCGTCGAAGGCCTGGGTCAGGGGGATGCGCTCCTCGATGGCGCGCGCGCCGTTCGCCAGGGGCGGCCCGGGATCCGTGCCCGGCGGAATCCGCGCGATGACCATGTGCCAGAACGAGAGCGCACCGGTCAGGCGGCGGGAGAAGGTGAGCGTCGGCGCCATCATCATCGGCGCCCAGAGATCGGCCTGGTCGGAGAGCCCGTGAAACCTCGCGGGCGCGATGCCGATGACGGTGAACGGGGTGGCATCCAGATGGATCGTGCGACCCAGGACGGCCGGGTCCGCGCCGAACGATCGCCGCCACAGCCCCTCGCTCAGGACGGCGACGGGATGGGCATTGGGCGTCACGTCCTCGTCGGGCGCAAAAAAGCGGCCCAGGCGTGGTGTCACGCCGAGGACTCCGAAGTACGCCTGCGACACCATCTCGACCAGCACGGGCTGGGCCGCGTCGTCGCCCGCGAGGTTCACGCGCCGTGGGTTTGGGGTGAAGGCGGCCATCTCGCCCACGCCCCCGCCGGCGTCGCGGAGCGCCTCGTACATCGGGTACGACCAGTACCCCACGGTGTCCGGAGGCCCCGCGGCGCGGTCGAGCACCGGCGTCACGAGCGCCAGCTCGTGCGGCGCTGGATACGGCGGCTCCTCCAGCAGCACGGCGTAGACCGCCGAGAAGATGGTGGTATTGGCGCCGATCCCCAGCGCCAGGGTCACCACCGCCGCCGCCGTGAACCCCGGGCTCTTCCGCAGACTCCGCAGCGCCAGCCGCAGATCATGGATCCAACCACTGATCACGTGTGCCTCCCTCCTGAATCCCACGCTGCCCGCGGCTCCCTGCACGCTGCACGGCCGTTCAGGCACGCCGCCCGATCAGTCATGCCGCAACGCCTCCACCGGATCCACCCCCGACGCCCGGCGCGCGGGCAGGTAGCTCGCGACCAGGGCCACGGCCAGCAACCCCACGGTCCCGAGGGCGAACGTGGCGGGATCGGACGGGGTCACCTCGTAGAGCATGCGGGCGAGTGCCCGGGTGGCGACCAGCGCCCCCGCAAGCCCGATGGCGGCCCCCAGGCCGCCGAGGATGGCGCCTTGTCGCAGGACGAGCCACAGGATGTCGGCGGCGCGGGCGCCGAGGGCCAGCCGGATCCCCAGCTCGCGAGTGCGCTGCGCCACGGTGTAGGCCACGACCCCGTAGATGCCCACCGCGGCGAGCGCCAGGGCGACCGCGGCGAACAGCCCGAGCACCAGCGTCATGAACCGCGCCTGGGCCACGGACGCACCCAGGAGCTGTCCGAGCGTCCGCACCCGGTAGAGTGGCACGTTCGGATCCACCGCGGCCACGGCCTGGCGGGCCGGCTCGGCGAGCGCCAGGGGATCGCCGGGGGTTCGCAGCACCACCTGGAGGAAGCCCACCGGGAACTGGCGATGGACCGCGTAGATGAGTGGGCGGGGCGGCGCGCGGAGCGACGCGTCCTTCACGTCGCCCACCACGCCGACCACTTCGCCGCCGACGCGGCCGCGGCCGAGGCCCATGCGCGTTCCCAGCTCAAACCGATGCCCGAGAGGATCTTCGCCGCCGAAGATCAGCCGACCCCCGGTCTCACTCACCACGACCACGGGCGGGCCGCCCGCCTGATCCTGGTCGGAGATGCCACGCCCGCGCACCAATGGGATGCCCATGGCCGCGAAGTAGCCCGGCGTCACGATGCGCATCTGCGGGCTCGTCCGTTGCGCCTGTTCCTGCGCGTCGAACGTCCGACCATCCACGCTGGTCATCGAGATGCTGAAGTCGAAGCCGGTGAGCGGGAGGCCGAAGATCGCGCCGACCGCGGTGACACCCGGCAGCGCCGCGAGCCGCTGCTCGACATCCACGACGAACGCCTCGACCCGTTCCGGGACCTCGTAGCCGGCGTCGGGAACGGAGAGGTTGAAGGTGAGGGCGCTTTCCGTAGAGAACCCGGGATCGGTGGCGAGCAGGCGCGCGAAGCTCTTCACGAGCAGACCGGCGCCCGCCACCAGCGTGACGGCGAGCGCCATCTGGGCGACCACGAGGGCGCGTCGCCACCGCTGCAACCGCCCACCCGCCGTCCCGCCGCGCTCGCCGGCCGCCAACGCGCCCGACGCCTCGCGCCGCCGCAGGTGATGGAGCGACGGCGCCGCGCCGAACACGAGCCCGGTGACGATCGTGACGACCAGCGTGAAGCCCAACGCCCAGGCGTCCACGCCGACCTCATCGAGCCGCGGGAGGTTCCCGGGCGCGATGCGGGTGAGGGCCGCCACACCCCATATCGCGAGGAGGGTGCCGACTACTCCGCCAGCGAGTGCCAGCACGCCGCTCTCGATCATGACGCCGCGGACCAGCCGGAGCCGTCCCGCGCCCAACGCCGTGCGGATGGCGTCTTCCCGCTCGCGACCGACGGCGCGACCCAGCATCAGGCTCGCCACGTTGACGCACGCCATCAGGAGCACGAGAGCCACCGCGCCGAGCATGGCCCACAGCGGCCGCCCCACGTCACCCACGATGGACTCGCGCAGCGCGGTGACGCGGGCGCTCCAGCCCGGATTCGCGTCGGGGTAGGCGAGGTCGAGCCGGGCGGCGATCTGTTTCATCTCACGGTCGGCGCGTTCCAGGGTGACGTCCGGGGCCAGGCGGCCGTACACGTTCAGGTAGTGCGCGCCTCGCTGCGTGCGGAGGTCGTCCGGCATGAAGGCGAGCGGGACCCAGAAGTCCATGCCGCCCGGAGCGTCGAACGCGCGCGGCATGACGCCCACGATCTCATAGTCACCGCCGTCGAGCCGGACGTGCCGGCCGACGACGGCCGGATCCGCCCCGAACCGGGCGCGCCAAATGGCGTCGCTCATCACGACCACGCGGTTGGCGCCCGGAACCTCATTGGCCTCGGTGAAGGCGCGCCCCACCTGCGGGGCCACGCCGAGCACGGTGAAGTACGCGGCCGAGACCGTGGCCCCACTGTACTGCTGGGCCGGCCCGTCCCCGGTGAGCGCGAACGCTCCCGTGTTGACGGCCGCGAGGGCCTGGAAGCTCGTGGTCTCCGCGCGCCAATCCATGAAGTCGGGTGGCGAGGCGGTCCATTCGACATCCCCGTCGAGCGCCATCACCTGGACCAGGCGGTCGCTCTCGGGGAAGGGCAGCGGGCGAAGCAGGATGCCGTGGACGACACTGAACACCGCGGTCGTGGCTCCGATGCCGAGGGCCAGCGTGAGGATGGCCGCCGCGGCAAAGCCTCGCTGGCGCCGGAGCGTGCGGAACGCCAGGCGGGCGTCGTGGAGCAGGTCAGTCATGGCGAAGGGCCTCCATCGGATCGAGGTGCGCGGCGCGGCGCGCCGGCATCCACGTGGCGATGAGCGCCGCGGCGGCCAGGGCGAGCGGCGCCGCGACCAGGGTAACGGGATCGAGCGGTGGCACGCCGAACAGCAGGCCGCGCAGCAGTCGACCGATCAGGATCGCCCCCATCAGGCCGAGGATGGTCCCGCTGAGGACCAGTCGTCCGCCTTCCCAGGCGATGAGGCCGGCGACCTCGCGGCCCCGCGCGCCGAGCGCGAGACGAAGGCCGATCTCGCGGGTACGCCGCGAGACCGCGTACGCCAGCACGCCGTAGACGCCCAGCGCGCCGAGGACGGCCGCGACCACGGCAAAGGCGCCGGCGAGCGCGAACAGGAACCGCTCACGCCCGAGGGACGCGGTGACGACCTCGTCCATGGCCAGCACGTTCGCGACCGGCAGCCGCGGATCCACCGCGTGCACCGCGCCGCGGACCGCAGTTGCCAAGGCCTGGAAATCGCCCGCGGACCGCACCGTGAGCGTGAGCGATCGCGCCACGCTGCCCCCGTTCCAGAACCGGAACTGCGCGTGCGCGAGGTACATCTGGCTGATGCGCGGATCGGCCAGGCTGCCGTGCCGCACGTCGCCCACGATCCCCACCACGGTCACGAGGCCGGGCCCCGCGCGGCCGCCGAGCACGAACCGCGCGCCGAGTGGGTCCTCCTCCGGCCAGTACCGCGCCGCCATGGTCTCGTTGATCACGACCGCGCCCGGCGCGCCCGTGCGGTCCCGCTCGTCAATCGCGCGTCCCCGACGGACGACCAGGCCCATCGCATCGAAGTAGCCCGGCGTCACGGCCTGCCAGTCGGCGCGGGGCGAGACCTCGCCCTCAGCCACGACACGGCCCTCGATCTGGATATTGAGGTCGCCCAGCCCCGAGGCGAGCGGCAGGTTGGTCACGGCGCCCGCCGCCCGCACGCCGGGGAGCGCCGCCACCCGAGTCCGGATGGTCTCGAACGTCTCGATGACCTGGTGTTCCTCGGCGTAGTCCGCCGCCGCCAGGCTGAGGCGCCCGGTGAGGACGTGGTCCTGCCGGAAACCGGGATCCACCGCCCGGAGCGCCGCGAGCGACCGCCCCAGGAGTCCCGCACCCGAGAGGAGCGTGAGGGCCAGGGCCACCTGGCCGATTACGAGCGCGCGGCGCAACTGGTTGCCACCGCCCGTGGCGCCGCGCCCACCGGCGTGCAGCGCCCCGGCGATGCGGACCCCTGAAAAGCGCAGCGCGGGTGCCAGGCCGAACAGGAGCCCCGTACCGATGGCGGTGGCTCCGGCGAAGGCGAGCACCCGGTAGTCCAGCACGACCTCGCCGAACCGCGGCAGGTTGGGCGGACTCAGCGCCAGCAGCAGGCGCGTCCCCCACCACGCGAGCACGACGCCCGCCGCACCGCCCGCTGCCCCGATCGTCACACTCTCAACGAGCAGCTGACGCACCAGCCGGCCGCGCCCGGCGCCCACCGCCGTCCGCACCGCCAGCTCTCCCTGGCGGGCGTCGAGGCGCACCAGCATCAGATTCGCCACGTTGGCGCAGGCCACGAGGAGCACGAACCCCGCGGCGCCCAGGAGCAGCAGGAGCGGCCGTTTCGCGTCCCCCACTACGCGATCGGCGATGGGCGTCACCATCACCCCGAATCGCATGTCGCGCGGGTAGTCGTCCGGATAATCGGCCACGAACCGGCGCGCGACCGAGGCGAGCGCGTCCTGGGCCCGCTCACGCGAGGCTCCCGGCGCGAGCCGCCCGACGCCGCTCAGGAAGTGGCTGCCCCGCGCGGTGGTCGTGGCCGGGTCGAGGCCCAGAGGGACGACCACGTCGGTGGCGACCCCAGCGCCGTAGTCATCCGGCAGCTGGAACTCGGGCGGGAGCACGCCAATCACTTCCGCGCCGGTGCCGCTCAGCGTGATTTGGCGACCGACGATGGCTGGGTCGGCGCCGAACTGCCGGGACCAGAGTCCGTGGCTGATCAGAGCGACGTCGGCTCCCACGCGTTCCTCGTCCACCGTGAACGGCCGGCCGATCACAGGCCGGATCCCCAGGGCCGAGAGCACGTCGGCGGAGGCGAAGCCCGCGCGCAGTGCCGCCGGTTCGGTGCCGCCAACGAGCGTGGCGGTGCCCATCGCGAACACGCCGAGCGCGGAGAACGCGTCACCCACCGTGGCCCGATAGTCGAAGAACTCGGCCGGCGACAGGCCGGCGCGTGGCGAGCCCTCCCAGGTGTTGGCGATGTCGAGCACGCGGTGCTGGTCCGCGTACGGCAAGGGGCGGAGCAGGGCGGCGTTGACCACGCTGAAGACGGCGGTGTTGGCCCCAATGCCGACCGCGATGGTGAGCACGGCCGCCGCGGCGAACGTCGGATGGCGGCGCAGGGCGCGCGCCGCGAAGCGCAGGTCGAGCAGGAAGTCAGTCATGACGCAGCGCCTCCACGGGATCGAGGTGGGCGGCGCGGCGCGCGGGGAGGAAGGCCGCGACGAGCCCCACGGTCGCCAGGGCGTTGGCCCCGATCCCCACGGCCAGCGTCACCACCGCAGCGCCTGACGGAGGTCTGCCAGCAGGTCACTCATGGCGCAGGGCCTCCACCGGGCTGATCCGCGTGGCGCGACGCGTCGGGAGCCAGCTCGCCAGCGCAGCCGCGCCGAGCAGCGCCGCCACGCCGGCCGCGAAGGCGACGCCGTCACGGGGTGACACCTCGAACAGCAAGCCCCGCATCAGCGGGGTCGCGAGGACCGTGACCAACAGCCCGATCGCTACGCCGGCCGCCGCGAGGCCCAGGCCCTGTCCCAGGATCATCCGCGTGACGGCCCAGCGATCGGCGCCGAGCGCCATGCGAATCCCCACCTCGTGGGTGCGTTGCGTCACCGCGAAGCTGATGACGCCGTAGATGCCGACGGCGGCCATCAGGAGCGCGATGGCGGCGAACACTCCGATGAGTAGCAGCGTGAACCGGCGGCCCGTGAGCGTGGCGCTCACGAGCGCGTCGAGCGTACCGGTCTGATAGAACGTCTGGAGCGGCGCTTCGTCCCAGACCGCCTGCTGCACGGCGGGGATCAGCGTGGCGGGGTCGCCCGACGCCCGCACGAAGTAGGTCATCGAGCCGTTGCCGCTCTGGGCCTGCGCGAAGAACATCTCGGGCCGGGGATCGGCATCGAGCCCCGTGTGCCGCACGTCGCCCACGACTCCCACGATCTCGATGACGGTGGGCGGCGTGTGCTCGTCGGGTGCCTCCCCCACGGTCACGCGCCGGCCCACGGGATCCCGGTCCGGGAAGTACTGGCGGCGGAGCGTCTCGTTGATGATCGCCACCGGCGGGGCCCCGAACCGGTCGCGGTCGTCGAACACGCGGCCCCGCAGCAGGGGGATGCCCATGGTCGCGAAGTACGTCGGGGTGGCGGTCGAGATGTACGTCCGCGGTTCTTCGCCCGGTCGCGGTGGCGGTTCGTCCACGCTCCGGAACGTGCGCCGAATGTCGAGGTTGGCGGCCAGAAAGGGAGCCGCGGACACGGCCCCCGCGGATCGCACGCCGGGCAACGTCTCGATGCTCCGCAGCGTCCGCTCGAAGAACTCCGCGCGGTGCCGCGCCGTGTGGTCGTCCTCCCAGTAGAACAACTGGAGTGCCAGCAGCCGGTCCCGCTGGAATCCCGGATCCACCGCGAGGATCGTGGCAAAGCTCCGGAGGAGCAGGGCGGCGCCCACGACGAGCGTGAGGGCGAGCGCTGTTTCGGCTACGATGAGCGCCTGGCGGGCGCGCAGCCGGCCGCGGCCGGCCGTGACGCGTCCCTCGTTCAGGACTTCGCGCACGTCGGGTCGGGAGAGGCGAAGCGCGGGGGCGAGACCGAACACCAGGGCGGTCCCGACGGCCAGTGCCACCCCGAATCCGAGCACCCGCAGGTTCACCGTCACGGTCTCGAACCGCGGGATGTCGCCCGGCGCCACGGCCTTGACCAGATCCACGGTCCAGAACGCGAGCGCCACGCCCGCCGCCGCGCCGGCTACAGCGAGGATCATGCTCTCGGCGAGCAGCTGGGCGATCAGTCGCCCGCGGCCGGCGCCAATGGCGGCCCGCACGGCCAGCTCGCGGGCCCGATCCGCGCCGCGCGCGAGCAGGAGGTTGGCCACGTTGAGGCAGGCGAGGAGCAGCACGAGCCCCACGCCCGCGCCGAGCAGCAGGAGCGTGGGTCGGGCGGCGCCCACGAGATGCTCCCGGATCGGAAGCACGGTGACGCCGATGCCCTGATTGGTGGCGGGGTACTCGTCGGCCAGCACGCGGGCCACGCGGTCCATGTCGGCCTGCGCCTGGCCCAGCGTCGCGCCAGGGGCCAGGCGGCCGACCACCGTCCACCACGAGCTGCTGCGGGACGTGCGCTCCCACCCTTCCAGCTGCTTGGGCACCCAGAGGTCGCGGCGCGCGTAGGTGTAACCGAGCCCGAGGTCCAGGTCGCGCGGGAGGATCCCCACGATCGTGGTGGGTCGCCCGTCGAGGAGCACGGCTCGGCCGACGAGCGCGGGATCGGCACCAAACCGGCGCTGCCACAGTCCCCAGCCCACCACGGCCACCGAACCCGCGTTCGGTCGGAAGTCCTCGGGCTGGAGCAGGCGCCCCGCGGTGGGCTGGACGCCGAGCGCGTCGAAGAAGCCGTCGGTGACCAGGTTGGCGAGGATGACCTCGGGGCGGCCGTCACCCGTGAGGTCGAGGCTGTACGGCTCGGCCGCGCCCATCGCCGCAAACGTGCCGGCGCGCTCTTTCCAGTCGAAGTAGTTGCCCGGGGCGACGTCGTCGCGCGGGTTGCCTTCCCGCGCGTTCGCTTGCCAGAGCGTGACGATCCGGTCGGCCTCGGGAAACGGCAGGTCCCGGAGCATCAGGTGGTCCACCACGGAGAAGATGGTGGTCGTGGCACCGATGCCGAGGGCCAGCGTGACCACCGCGAGCGCCGTGAAGGCGGGGCGGGCGGCCAACTGCCGGAGCGCGACGCGCAGGTCGGTCATGACCGCGGCCTTTCTGTGGGCTATTCGATGTCGAACCCGCTTTCGTGCAGCTCCTTCGCCGCCTCGCTCGACTCGTCGCGCACCACCCGACCGTCGAACAGATGGACCGTGCGCTCGGCATGCTCGGCGTAGCGCGGGTCGTGCGTCACCATGCAGATGGTCGAGCCCTCGCCGTGCAGCTCCTTGAGCAGGCCCATCACGGACTCGCCGTTCTTGGAGTCGAGGTTCCCGGTGGGCTCGTCGGCGAGCAGGATGGCCGGCTTGCCGCCAATGGCGCGGGCCACGGCCACCCGCTGCTGCTGGCCGCCCGAGAGCTGGGCGGGATAGTGCTTCACGCGATGCGCCATCCCCACGCGCTCGAGCGCGGAGTGCACGCGCTCCTTGCGCTCGGCCGCGGGCATCTTCCGGTACGTGAGCGGCAGCTCGACGTTCTCGTACACGGTGAGGTCGCCGATCAGATTGAACGCCTGGAACACGAAGCCGATCTGGCGGTTCCGGATGTACGCCCGCTGCGACGCGTCGAGGCCGGCCACCGACTCGCCGGCCAGCGTGTACTCACCCCCGGTCGGGCTGTCGAGCAGGCCCAGCAGCGACAGCAGCGTCGTCTTGCCGCAGCCCGAAGGTCCCGCGATCGCGATGTACTCGCCTTCACGAATGTCGAGGTGCACGTCGGACAGGGCGTGAGTCTCCACCTCGTCCGTGTAGAACACCTTCTTGATTCCCTCGAGGCGAATCAGCGGCTTTCCGTTGCTTCCCATCTCGGCGCTCCTAGCGAAGGCGTACGCGGTCCACGTTATCCCACTGCGACATGTCGGACAGAATGACGATATCTCCCACCTCGAGACCGCCCAGGATCTGGACGGCGTTCACCGAGGCGAGGCCCAACTGCACGGTGGTCCGCAGCGCCGCGGAGCCTCCGTCCACCACCTTGAACAGCTGCACTGTGCTGCGCGCCTGACCGAACGCGGGCCGGCCCGTGAACAGCGCGTCGTCGAGCCGGGCCACCTCGATGGTCCCGTCCACGCTGAGATCCGGCCGGGCGCCGCGCGGCAGCGTGTCCACGTCCAGTGAGACATCCACGGCGACCGTACCGTTGAGCGAGGCCGGGTCAATGCGGGTCACGTGCCCGGGGATCGTGTCGCTGCGCGTGTCAATGAACGCCAACTGCCCGAGGGCCACGTCGCGGGCCTGGACTTCCGGGATCCGGAGGACCGCCTTCAGGCGCTCCGGCTGGACGACCCGCGCCAGGGTCTGCCCGGAGAGGACCCACTGTCCCTCTTCCAGTGGCAGGTCCTGGAGTACGCCGGACGTGCCGGCGCGCACCCGCATCGAGGCCAGGCGCTGGCGCTGGAATGCCACGATGGCTTCCATCCGCTCCACCTGGCCCTCCTGCGTCACCACCTGCGCTTTCATGCTCTCGTCCATCACCTTCAGGCGCTCGTGCTCGATCTTGACGCGCGTTTCCAGCTCCTTGGCCCGTTCCCGCGCGTTCTCCAGCTCGAACGTCGAGATCAATCCGCGCTGGGACAGGGACTCGGCCGCAATGGCCGCGCGGCGTCCTTCCCCGAGCTGCGCCTCGATGGTGGCGATCGCGCCCTGCTGATTGAGCAGCTGGGTTTCGAGCGTACCGCTCAGGTTCACCAACTGCGACTGTGCGGCGCTGAGCTGTCGCTCCGCCTCGAGCGCCTCGAGCTGTACGTCCGGGTTGCTCATCTCGAGAATGACCGTGTTCGGCTCGACCATCGTCCCGGGCTGGACCAGCTTGCGCTCCACCCGGCCGGCGGTCAGCGCGGAGATCCAGCGGATCTGCTCGGGCACGAGCGTTCCCGGTCCGCGGACCTGGATCAGCATCGTCCCGCGCCGCACGGAATCCGGGAAGACCGTGGCGCGGCTGACGGACGGGGCCGCAGGTTCGAGCGACCCCACAGCGACCGTGATGAGCACGACGGCGGCGACGCCCAGGCCCCCATAGAGGTAGGCTTTCTTCTTCTTGTCCTTCTGTGGGCGGGGGATGTCCACCGGGCAATCCGACGTGAGAGTCCGTCCGGGAGAATGCATGGTTCATTCCCCGGCAAGCGAGACTGGAACCGCCTGTCGCAACTGGAGTTGGATGTGGTGAACCTGTCGGGGAACGGCAGGGTCCCGTTCGCTATTGGGAAGCAAGTGTCCGGTTCTGGGACGGGTCCCGGCCCCGATGGGCCAGAGTTCGCGACCCCTTCCTGCCAGTGCGGGGCCTGTCGCCGAGGAGGGCGGTCGGCGAAGGTTCAGCCACCGTTCATCCGTTCTTCACGGGTATTGCCTAATTTCTGACGGTCATTCATTGTAATGGTGGGACCTCCGTCCCGACTCGGGACGACTTCCCCACCAACTCGACCCGTGTTCGCGTCCGGTTGCCACGGGCGGGAGCGTCCTTCACGCTGGGGCACGTCCATGCTCAGGGTTCGATCAGTGTTCGTCCTCGTCCTCCTCGCGACCGCCGCGGCTGCGGGTCAGCTCGCCGCACAAGCGACCGGTACCGTCAGCGGACGGATCATCAACGCGGAAACACGACAACCTCTGCCCTTCGTGGCCGTGCGGGTGGCCGATCGCAGCACGCGGAGCGACGCCGATGGTCGCTACGCCGTCACCGGCGTGGGCGCCGGGACGCAGGTGCTCCGCGCGAATCTCGTGGGGTATCGCGCGGTGCTGGACACGATCGCCGTCGCGGCGGGCCAGACCACCATGCGCGACCTCGAAATGCAAGCCGTGGCCTTCGAGCTCGACGCGGTCGTGGTGACCGGCTACGGCGAACAGGAAAAACGGGACGTGACCGGCGTCGTGGCGGAAGTGCCGGCCGAGACGTTCAACACCGGCCGCGTCGTCGCCCCCGAGGAGCTGATCCGGGGCAAGGTGGCCGGCGTGCAGGTCACCGAAGCGAACGGCGGCGAGCCGGGGGGCGGCATGTCCATCCGCATCCGCGGCGGGACGTCCATCACCAGCAGCAACGAGCCGCTCTATGTCATTGACGGCGTGCCGGTGCCCGTGGGTGGGGGCCTCTCGGCCGGTCGTAATCCGCTGAACTTCCTGAATCCCGAGGACATTGCGTCATTCACCGTCCTGAAGGACGCGTCGGCGACCGCGATCTACGGGTCGCAGGGAGCGAACGGCGTGGTCCTGATCGAGACCAGGGGAGGCAAGGGCGCGGCCGGAGCCGGATGGGGCTTCTCGTACACCGGGACCCTGTCGAGCTCGACCGTGGCCGGCCGGCCCGACATCCTGAACGCGACCCAGTTCCGCCAGGCCGTCGAGGAATTCGCCCCCGCGCAGATGGTCTATCTCGGGGACGCCACCACGGACTGGGTTCGGGAGATCGAGCAGACCGGGGTCGGGCAGGAGCACACGGTGGTCGTGTCGGGTGGCGGCGAGACGACCAGTCTCCGTGCGTCCCTCGGCTACCTCGCGCAGGAGGGCGTGATCCGGGCGTCCAGGAACGAGCGCCTGTCACTGAACCTGGCCTTCAACCAGCTGTTGTTCGACGACCGCCTGAACCTGCAGGCGAACGTGATCGGGAGCCGGAACGAGGATCAGTTCACGGATGGCCTGGTCGTGGGCGCCGCCAACAACTACGCGCCGACGCAGCCCATCTTCGACTCGACCAGCGTGTACGGCGGGTACTTCGAGTGGGACGATCCGCTGGCGGCCGTGAACCCGATCGGCCACCTCAACCTGGTGACCAGCGACGGCACCACGTACCGGAGCATCGGGAACGTGACGGGCGAGTACGCCGTCCCGTTCCTGCACGGGCTGACGGCCACCACCCGGGTGGGCTACGTGGTGACCAGCGCGGAGCGGCGGTTCTTCGCGCCGAACAACAACAAGAACCAGGTCAACCGGGGGTTCAACGGAACGGTCAATCGGTCGAACCCGACCGAGCTCGGGACGCTGTTCGACGGCTTCCTGACGTATGCCGGAAACTGGAACCGCCACGGGCTCACGCTCACGGGCGGGTATGCGTACACGCAGCGCCGCCAGGACAATCCGTTCTTCGAGGCGCAGGTGCTCAGCTCCAACGAGCTCGGCGCCGACGGGATCCCGACGGCGGGCCTCTATCGAACGGAGCTCACCGTGGACGAGGCCAAGCTGGCGTCCTGGTTCGGTCGGGCCAACTACTCGTTCCGGGACCGCTACCTGCTCACGGCCAGCGTCCGGACGGACGGATCCTCCAAGTTCGGCCCCGGGAATCAGTGGGGGACGTTCCCGTCGGCGGCCGTTGCCTGGCGGCTC
>DASWHL010000069.1:0-2481 GCA_036398175.1 Gemmatimonadales bacterium | reverse complement strand
GGCCGCCGCGGCACCCGCCCCTGGGGGACAGGCTCATCACTGACGCGTGTCCAGGATCACGCGCTCGATCTGGAATCCGTGCGGCACCGATCGGGCGGTGTCTGCGAACAGGTCCCCGTACACGGCGAACTGGAGGCCGTCCAGCTCGGCGACACGCGGGCCGGGGTGCGTGGTCGCCCTCTCGAACAGATACGGCAGGAACAGGGGATACGGTCGCGGGAGCAGGGCGAGCGGCGCGCGCTCGAGGTCCGAGAGCGGAACGATGAACTCCTGCCACGCGTCTGTCAGCTCGAGCACCGTGCCCCAGGCGGTGCCGTCGCGCTCGACGAGTGCCACCGACATGCGGTCCCCGGGGTTGCCGGCGGCGCGGGCGCGGATGCGGAGCACGGCGTCGCGGGGCGCGTCGCCCAGGCGGGTGCGCTGTCCGGCCGGCAGGAACGTGCGGAGCGCAAAGTGGTGTGGTGGCGGCGCGAAGTCCTCCACCACGGCCGCCAGCGCGAGCCGCCCCGGGCCGGAGCCGGCCACCACGTCCGTCCGGAACCGCACGTAGCGCCACGGGTGCGGGTGGAGCAGGTGCTCGAGGTCGCGTTGCGCGTCGAACAGCAGGACGGGCGCGGTGGCCGGCACGACCGGCACGCGCCAGAACCCGCGGCCCGTGAAGTTCCACTGGAACGGGTGACCGGCGACGCCGTCGGGATAGGTTCGTGTCTCGCTCCCGTCGTACACGGTAATCGCGTACTCCAGCAGCCCTTCCCGCACGTGCTCGGTGGCCACATCCGCCGCATAGCCGAATGCCCCGGTGGGCCGCATGAGGACGCGCACGGGGCGGCCCCACCCGCCCACTCGGCGGGCGAACAGCGCCACCGAGTCCACCGGCGCCGCCGACACCACGCTCACGGTCACCGCGAACGCGCGACTCGCGGTCGCCTCAGCCGGCGACGTGTGGAGTACCGTGGTGGGCGCGCTCGACGACGGCGGCGCCACGAACGCGCCCAGCCGCCAACCACTTACGACCGAGTCCGCGGTCCAGTGCGTTCGCGGTACGCCCGCCCTCGTGAGCAGATACGCGCCGGGGCGGGCGTCGAACGTTCCGGCCCGCACCACCGGTCGGTGCGCATTACCCGAGTCCATCGGCGCCAGCGAAAACTCGCTGCCGAGGTCGGGCAGACTGATCCGCATGGGCCGCGTCCGCCACACGACCCGGGCGGCCTCCCGATCGAGGCTCGGCCGCGTGAACGGATCCACCACCCACGCCACATCGGGGAACAGCTCCAGCCGCCAGACGCCGGCGGCCAGGCGGTCCAGGAAGTACGCGCCGGTCCCTTCGTAGGACACCACGGGCGACGTTCCCACGCCGGCCACGTGTCGCAGTGTCTGCGGCGACGGTGGCGCGGTGCTCGTGGTGTTCGAGTAGAGGAACGTCGTGTCGGTCACCATCTCGCTCAGGTCGTCCGGGTAGCTGACGCGGAACGGCCCGAAGCGCGTGCTCGAGGGATAGGTCCCGAACGGCGCCCCGCGCGGCCACTCGCGGAATACGGCTCCCGCGATCAGGAAGCTGACGGCCTTGGAGGGCGTATAGACCAGGTTCAGAAAGTGGGTCTGGTACTCGGTGTTGGCGTACGCCATGGCCAGCGGGTCGTACGCGAACTGCGTGGCCCACTGAAAGCCCGCGGCGCGAAAGCTCCGCGCCATGGCGGGATACATGTACGAGCCCGCCACGTCCGCCGTGTCGAACTCGTAGACGATGCGCGCCTTGTCGCGGCACCCCGGGAAATCGTCGTAGGGAATGGTGTAGCGGTCCACGTTGGGCAGCATGTTGCCGCCGATCGTGCCGTTCCGCACCAGACCCGACGGATACCACTGGTGGCTCACGCCCTGGATGGCGGCGGCGCACACCGCGTGACCGTGCTCGTCCGTGTAGTTCTCGCTGATGTTGTAGAAGATGGGCTTGTGGAACCCCGCCTCGCGCAGGGCCGCCGCCATCGTGTTGATGTACCGCGTGGTCTCGGCCGGCCCCGCGGGATGATTCGGCTCGTTGAAGATCTCGATGGCGATGAGATTCGGATCGTCGGCGTAGGTGAGCCCGGAGTGGGGGTTCCGGTGCGTCACGAACTGCCGCAGGTAGTTCGCCTGCGCGGGCCACGCCTCCCGGCGTGCGGTCATCTCGCCCTTGTTGGCAAATCCGCCGTCCGAGAGGCCGCTCGTGCCCGGATCCGGCTCCGGGTAGCCCGTTGGCCACCACGCGATGGGCGTGAGGATGACCTTGATGCCATGCTTGGCCAGGCGGGACAGGAGGTAGTCGAGCAGGTCCAGATGATCGTTGGTCACGAGGTTGCCCTGGCGGTCGCTCACCTCGCGGTCCCAGACGTGGATCCGATAGGCGTCGAGACCGAGGCGGGCGAAGTGCAGGACGTCGGCGTCAATGGCCTGCTTGCGATCCACGCCCAGGTATCCGTGCGCACGGTAGGCGTGGGCGAAGGG
>DASWHL010000068.1:0-16042 GCA_036398175.1 Gemmatimonadales bacterium | reverse complement strand
CGTCGGTCATGGTCACGGCCAACGTATCGTTCTGATAGGCCGGCGTGACGTCCACCGCCACGTTCCCGGTCAGCGCCAGCGTGCCGAGACCCTCGAGCGTGCCCGCCTGATAGGCGAACGCGCCGCCGGTGATGGTCAGCGTGCGGGCACTCGGCACGATCAGCTGCCCACCGCTGTGGGCAAAGCTCGGGCTGGTCCCGGTCTGAGTCACCAGGAGGTTACCGCCGGTGAGCTGGACGAGGCCCGTGTTCACGTGGGCCGCCGAGGCGGCGTTGAGCGTGAGTGCCCCGCTGCCCTGAATGTCCACCGTCCCCTGGTTGTCGAGCGCCGCCGCCAGCACGTGCCCCGCGGTGCCACTGGTCGTGAGCGTCCCGGTGTTAACCAGGACGCCGCCCGTGACCGTCAGATTCGACCCGAAGCCGCCGCTGATCGCGAGCGCCCCGGCGTTCGTGAAGCCCGCCGCCACCGTCAAGCCCGCGCCTCCGTTGTTGCCGATCAGGATGATCGTGCCGGACGCCGCGTTATTCAGCGCGCCGCCCAGCGTGGTGGGGCCCGGGTTCACCGTGACGGAGCCGGCGTTCGTCACCGGACCCGTACCGGTCAGCGCGGCGTCGTCGAGTGTGACCGATGCCGTGGACGCGATCTCTACCGTCCCGCCGACGGCGAGGGTCGCGTTCGTCGTCTGATGACCGCCCGCGAGGGTGAGGTTCCCGTCAATGGTGAACACCGACGGTCCGACGTGCGTGATGGCCGCTGTCGCACCGATGGCGGCATCGCCGCTCACGGAGATCGGCGCAGAGCTCACTGCCAAGGTCTGCGTCCCGGTGGTGCCGCCCATCACCAGTTCTGCAACCGTGACGGCCGCGTCCACGGCGACCGTGTAGGTCCCCTCCAGCGTGATGAAGACGGTGTCCGTTTCCGCCGGGACGCCGCCGGCCTGCCAGTTGGCCGGGTTGCTCCAGTTGCCGCCCGCGGCGTTGATCCAGTAGGCCTGTCCCGCGGGCGGCAGCACGTCGAACGTGATGCTCGTATCCGCGTCAATCCCGGTGGCCGTGGCGAGCAGCGTGTAGCCGTTCCCAGACGCGCTGACCTGGAGATCCGCGAACGTGGTGATCCCCGCCACCGCGGCCGCCGCCGGCGTCCCGCCGAGCGTCGCGTTCCCGGGATTGGCGAGCAGGGCGACCGTGACGGTTCCGGTGAACCCGATCGCCACGTTGTCGAAGTCGTCATACGCCGTGACCGCGACGGCCGGTGTGATGATCGCGCCCTGTTGCACGTCCGTGGGCTGCACCGTGAACTCCAGGCGCGCGGCCGCCCCCGCTGTGGCGGTGGCCGTGAAGTCCACGGTGGCCGTCGTGCCGTTCAGCGTGGCGGTGGTGCCCTGCGCTCCCGGCGTCGTCCCGAGGGTCCACGTGACCTGCGCCAGCCCGTCGCCGTCGGTAACCGTCGCGCCGGCGCTGACGCCGCCCGCGCCCGCCACCCAGTCCACGGTAGCGCCCGCCACCGGATTGCCGTTGGCGTCCTCCGCCCGCACCACGAGGGGCAGGGCCAGCGCGGCCCCCACCGTGCCACTCTGGGCGTCACCGCTCACGAGCTCCAGCTGGCTCGCGGCTCCCGCCAGACCAGTAGCCGTGAACGCGCCATTGAGCCCGTTCACGCTCGCCTCCAGCCCGTTCGGTCCGGCCGTGGTGCCGAGGGTCCAGCTCGTGATGGCCGCGAGCCCCATCGTATCCGTGACGGGCGTCCCGCCCGCCACGATCCCGCCGCCGCCCGTGATCGCGAACGTGACCGTCACGCCGGGCACCGGCAGCCCGTCCGCATCGAGGACGCGGACCTCGGGCGCCACCGCGACGGCGGTGCCCGCGACGGCGGACTGCCCATCGCCGTTCACGATCTCGAGCGTGGCGGGCGGCGCGAACACCAGCGTGGCCGTGAATGTGGCCGTCTGGCTCCCCAGCCGCGCCGTCGTGGCGGTCACCGTGGGCGTCTGGAACGTGCGCTCGAGCGTATACTGGACGGCCGCCCGGCCATCCGCATCCGTCAGCACCGAATCCGCCGAGAGGGCGCCGCCGCCTGAGGCCACCGCGAACCGCACCCACAGCCCCGCCACCCCCAGGCCGTCCCCCGCCGTCACCAGGGCCACCAGCGGCTGGGGCAGGGTGCTGTCCGCCAGTGCGCTCTGGCCGCTCCCGCTCTCGGCCACGATGGCGGTGGGCACGGGCTGGTTGCTCACCAGCGCCGTGTCCGTCTGGCCCGTCACCAGCGTCGCCACGAGGCGGGCCACGCCGCGCTGGAGGCCGCCCACCGCCACGCCGCGATACTGCGCGTCCGTGGTGACCGCGACCACCGCCGTATCGAGCGACGTCCAGCCGATGGGGGTCCCGGGAATGGCCAGGAGGTCATCGCCGAACGCCTCGGCCGTGAGCAGCACGAGGTCCCCGGTCAACGTGCTCGGGTCCGGTGAGACGATGCGCACGCCGGCCGCGTCGGCGCCGGTGCCCACGTACGTGAACGGCACGTCCACGGCGACCGGCGTGTCTGATGTCCCCGGTGTCACGACCACGGGGCCGCCCTGGAAGACCGTGTCCCCGGCCGGCGAGATGAGCGCGATCGTAAGGTTGAACGTCTCGCCCGGCGTCAGGATCGTGACCGTGAGCCCGAGATCCACCGAATCCTGGTTGGCCGCGATGTCAATGACGGTGTCCTTGGCAACGGCTCCGCCCGGGATCCGCGTGAGCACGAATCGGGCGCGCGCGACCTCGACGATGCCGCCCTGCAACGTGCCGAAGTTGGGGACGACGGCAAGGCTGCCCACCTGCGGGGCCCGCGGGCCGGCCGCGTCGTCCGAGCAGCTGACGGCGGAGACCAGAGCGAGCGTAGCGGCAGCAGCGTGCAGGAACCGGCGCATGCGATGGCGGACTCGACGGTTGTGGGGTGACCCTGGGCTGGAGCGGGGCCCGGAGAACTTGACTCCGGTTTCCCGGGCTCGCAAGAACCCTGCCGGTCCGGCAGGTCCCTAACGCAAGGCCGGCGAGGCGGTTACCCACCTCGCCGGCCAGCTGTGGAGTCCGCTGCTGTTGCTAGCCCGCCACGTCCTTGGTCTCGAGCCACCGAAACTCGCCGGCCAGCGCCCGCTGGGCCGTGCGGTAGGTCAGCGCGTCGTCGTTATCGAACAGGGCGTCGAACCGGGCCGCGATCCGCCGCCTGGCCGCCGCGCAGAACGCTTCGGCCAGCGCCACCGCGGTCTCCGCCTGCGCCCGCTGCTCCGCGTCCTTGGCGTTCCGCAGGTGGCCGGCGCGGGTGCACACCGCCGCCATCGCGAAGAGGTCCGCGCCGATGTCCACCAGCCGCCCGAGCACCGATTGCTGCCGCTCGAGCTTGGGGCCGAACCGGACGATGGCGTGAAACAGCGACCGCGCCAATCGGCGGGCCGTCCGGTTGACGTAGCGGACCTGTGACGCGAGCGGGCCGAATTCGCCGTACCGCGGCCACCGTCCCCAGCCGAACCAGCGGGACGGATACCACCAGGCGTAGTACAGTGCGGTCCGTCCGAGGGCCGCCAGCTTGGCGCCCGCGGACGCGTCCGGGTTCACCAGCGCGCCGGCCACCTTGAGATGCGTGTCCACCGCCTCCCGGGCGATGAACAGGTGCATGATCTCGCTCGAGCCCTCGAACAGCCGGTTGATCCGGAAATCCCGCATCATCCGCTCGACCGGATCCGGCGTGTCGCCGCGCGCCGCCAGCGACCACTCCGTCTCGTAGCCGCGGCCTCCGCGCACCTGGAGGGTCTCGTCAATCAGGTCCCAGCCGACCTCGGTGTTCCACATCTTGGCGATCGCCGCTTCAAGCCGGATGTCGTAGCCCCGGTCGTGCATGCCGACGGCGAGGTCGGCCACGGCGTCCATGGCGAACGCGTGGGATGCGATGGTCCCGATCTTCTGCGCCACCGCGTCGTGCTTGCCCACCGGGCGGCCCCACTGGACCCGCTCGTTCCCCCAGCGGCGCACGATGTCGAGGCAACGCTTGGCCGCCGAGGCGGCGATCGTCGGGATGGTGAGCCGGCCCGTGTTGAGCGTCACGAGCGCCAGCTTGAGGCCCTTACCCTCGCCCAGCAGCACGTTCTCCTTCGGCACCTTCACGTTCGTGAAGCGGATCACCGCGTTCTCGATGCCGCTCAAACCCATGAAGTGGCAGCGGTGCGTCACCTCGACGCCGGGCCACGCGGACTCCACGATGAACGCCGTGATCTTCCGCTCCCCCGTCTTGGCCATCACCACCATGATCTCGGCGATCGTGCCGTTGGTGCACCAGAGCTTCTCGCCGTTGAGGACGTAGTGCGTCCCGTCCGGCGCCAGCACCGCGGTGGCGGCCATGCGCGCGGGATCCGAGCCCACCGCCAGCTCCGTCAGGGCGAACGCGCTCACCGCCCCCTTGGCCAGGCGGGGGAAGTACTTCTGCTTCTGCTCCGGCGTGCCGAACAGCTTGAGCGGCTGCGGAACCCCGATGGACTGGTGCGCGGAGAGCAGGGTGGCGACGGACCCGTCCACGCTCCCCACGATGCCCATGGCGCGATTGTACACGGCCTGCGAGAACCCCAGCCCGCCATACTCGGTGGGGATCTTGATGCCGAAGGCGCCCAGCTCCCGGAGTCCGGCGAAGACCTCGGGCGGGATCTGGCGGTTCCGGTCAATCGCCACCGAATCCACCTGCTCCAGCATGAACCGCTCGAGCCGGGCGAGCCACGGGGCGGCGCGTTCCAGCTCGGCCGGATCCGTGACCGGGAACGGGTGGATGAGATCGAGATCGAACCGGCCGGCGAACAGCTCCCGCACGAAGCTGGGGCGCTCCCACTCGTGCTGCCGGGCCGCTTCGGCCACCGCCCGCGCTTCCCGCTCACTGACTCCGGCGGGGGAGGGACTGCCGGCTCTGGGCTCCGGGGCTACCGTCGTCATGATCGCGACCCTCGCGGATGAGCCGACCGCAGCGGCACGGCCGACGAGTAGACAGGCATCCTTCAATATACGTAACCGCTCCCGTCGCACCCGTTCCGCCGGGCGTTGCGCCACAACGCCGCCGGCGCAAGATTGGGCGCGTGACGACGATCGCTGACGCCCCTCCGGTCTATCCATCCCGCGCCGCCGCCGGGGCCGTCCTGGGCCGGCTGCTCTGCCAGCGCTGCGAGCCGCCTCTGCTCCTGCTCGGCGTGACTCCCACCGGGGTCGAGATCGCCGCCAGCGCGGCCCGGGGAACGTCGTCCCTGTTCGACGTCATCGTCGGGGCCCACGTACGCGTCGAGGGCCACGGGATCGTCGGGGCCCTTGCCGAAGACGCCGATGCCGTGATTGATCGTATGTTCAATCCCTCGTTCGACATGCTCGACGCGCTGCACGACGCGATTGACCGGGCGCGGCGGGCGGTCAAATCAGAGCGGCTGCTGTTCCGCGGGCAGCGCCAGCTGCGTCCGCTCGCGGAGCACACCGTGGTCGTCATTGACGGCCACGCGGTGACGCCGTGGAAGCTGCTGGCCGCCGCGCACGGAGCCGGCGCCATGGGAGCCGACCGCGTCTTCGTGGCGGCCGCGGTCGCGACGCAGGCGGTCAAGGAGAAGGTGTTTGCCTACAAGTACAACTTCGTCTGCCCCACGGTCGTATTCGATCCCGCCGGCCATCCCCGGCCGTTCGGCGAGGCGCAGGACAGCGGCGCCGAGCGGCTTCGCTCCATCGTCGTGGCGCGCCAGGCCGCTGCCTAGGTCGCGCGCGCTCGCGTTCGCGTTTCTCGCCCTGACCGCGCCGGCGCTCGCGGCCCAGGGCGGCCCGCTCGGCCCGCCGTCGAACGGGGGCGTCGCGCGGCTCGACCTGCTGCTGCAACGGCTCGCGGAGCCGCGGCGGGTGCTCCTGATCGCCGCCCACCCCGACGACGAAGACACCGGCCTGCTGACGCTCGCGGTCCGGGGCTACGGGGCGGATGCGGCGTATCTCGCCCTGTCGCGCGGCGAAGGTGGCCAGAACCTCATCGGGACCGAGCTGGGCGTGGCGCTCGGGCTGGTGCGCACCCAGGAGCTGCTGGCGGCGCGGGCGATTGACGGCGCGCGCCAGTTCTTCACCCGCGCGTACGACTTCGGCTACACGCGCGACCTCGGGGAAACCGAGGGCCGCTGGCTGCCGGATTCGGTCCTCAAGGACGTCGTGCGCGTGTTCCGGCGGTTCCGGCCGCACGTCGTGGTATCGGTGTTCTCCGGCACCGGACGCGACGGGCACGGGCAGCACCAGATGGCCGGGGTCATGGCGCGGCGGGCCTTCGACGCGTCCCGCGACTCCACCGCGTTCCGCGAACTCGCGCTGGAGGAGTCGCTCGCTCCCTGGACGCCGCTCAAGCTCTATACCTCCCGGCGGTTCGGGCCCGGGAATGTCACCGTTTCGCTGCCCGCCGCCCGCCTCGACCCCCGGGTGGGTCGCACGATTGACCAGATCGCGATGGAGAGCAGGAGCCAGCACCGCTCGCAGGATTTTGGTGTGCTCCAGCGTCTCGGACCGTCCGACGTGCGGCTGGCGCTCGAGCGGTCGCGGGTGGAGGCGCCACCCGATGGCGGACTGTTCGACGGCGTTCCCGCCCGGGCCTCATGGCTCACCGCCTTCGCGGACTCGCTGCGAGACGCGATCGGTCCCGCCACGCTCGGACGGGCCGTCCCGGCGCTGGCCGGGGCCCTCGCGCGGGTGCGGGCGGAGGGAGGTCGGACGGAGGTCCTGTCGGAGGCGCTGGCCATCGCGGCCGGGGTCCTGCTGGATGCGCGGGCGGCGCGGGTGCTGCTGGTCCCGGGCGAGTCCGTGACGATCGAGCTGGAGGCGTTCGCCGCTGACGACACACCGGTTCGGTGGACGGGCGCCACCCTCATACCGTCCGCCGGTGGATGGGCAGCGCCAGCCGCGGTCGCTCCACCTTCGGACAGGATTGCCCCGGGGACGGGAGCCAGCGCGCGCGCCGCGATGCGCGTCCCGCAGGGGGCCGAGCCGACGCGGCCGTACTTCACCGCGCGACCACTCGCCGATGCGCTCTACGACTGGAGTGGCGTGCCGCCCGCGGTGCGCGGTCTCCCGGACGGCCCCCCGGTACTGACGGCCCGGTTCGCACTGGAGATCGGCGGTACGCCCGTCACACTGGAGCGCGAGGTGACGTTCCGCGAGCGGGATCAGGCCCTGGGGGAAGTGCGGCACCCGCTCCGGGTGGTGGCGCCCGTCGAGCTGGCGCTGGATCCCGACACCGTCGTGTGGTCGCTGCGGGACACGGCGCCGCTCGCGCTCACGGTCACGCTGCGGCATCACGCCGCCGACACCACGCGGGGAGAGGTCCGCGTCGCGATTGACGGGTGGCCCACCCCGGCACCGGCGCCGTTCACGCTGACCCGTCGCGGGGAGACGGCGAGACTCACCGTCCACGTGTCGCGGCCGACCTCCGTGCGCGGTGGCGACGTGAGCGCGCACGCGACAGCCGTGACGTCGCGCGGGACGTACGCCGAAGGGGCCACGCCGATTGCCTACCCGCACATCCGACCGACCGTCTGGATGCGTCGCGCCGAGACACGGATCCGGCTTGCCGACGTGCAACGGCCTTCCGCGGGTCCGATTGGCTACGTCCGCGGGGCGTCCGACCGGGTGCCGGAGGCGCTCCGGCGCGCGGGCGTTCCGGTCGAGCTGCTGGACGCCAACGCCCTGGCCCGCGGGGAGTTCGGTCGGTATGCGGCCATCGTGATCGGGAGCCGGGCCTACGAGACCGACACGGCCCTGGCCAACCACACGGACCGGCTCCTCGACTGGGTGCGGCGCGGCGGCCACCTGGTGGTCCAGTACCAGCAGTACGAGTTCGTGCGCGGCGAATACGCTCCCTATCCGCTCGCGATTCGCCAGCCGCACGACCGGATCACCGACGAGACGTCGCCGGTAACCGTGCTGCGGCCCACGCATCCGGCGTTCCGCGTGCCGAACGCGATCGGCGCCGCGGACTGGGACGGTTGGCCGCAGGAGCGGGGGCTGTATTTTGCCGGAACCTGGGATGCCGCCTACGAGCCGTTGCTCGAGATGCGGGACCCCGGCCGGGACCCGGTGCGCGGGGCCCTGCTCGTGGCCCGGCACGGAGAAGGAACCTACGTGTACACCGGACTCAGCTTCTTCCGCGCGCTCCCTGCCGGCGTGCCCGGGGCGTTCCGGCTGTTTTTCAATCTCCTGGAGCTTGGCCGTGGGACGACGCGGTAGGGGTGGGGCCGGCGGGCCGGCGGGCCGGCGGGCGGGCATCCCGCTCATCCCGCTTATCCCGCTTATCCCGCTGATCCTGCTCCCCGCCTGCACCCCCGACCCCCGCACCCCCGTCGTCATCTACTCCCCCCACGGCCCGGGCCTGCTCAAGCTGGCGGAGCAGACCTTCGAGGCCGCGAACCCCGACGTGGACATCCGGTGGCTCGACATGGGGTCGCAGGACGTGCTCGACCGGATACGCTCGGAACGGGCGAACCCGCAGGCGGACGTGTGGTTCGGGGCGCCGTCCATGCTGTTCCAGCGTGCCGTCGCGGACTCGCTGCTCGCGCCGTACCGGCCGGCCTGGGCGGACGCGGTCCCGGAACGCGCCCGCGGCCCCGGCGACTTCTACTTCGCCGCCTATGAGACGCCGGCCGTCATCGCGTACAACCCCGACGCCGTACCTCCGGATGAGGCGCCCACGGACTGGGATCAGGTGCTCGAACCCAAATGGCGCCGGCGTATCATCATCCGGGATCCCATCGCGTCGGGCACGATGCGGGCCATCTGGGGCATGATCGTGCTGCGCGGGATCGCGCGGACGGGCGACACCGCGGCGGGCTTCGACTGGCTGCGCCGGCTCGACGCCCAGACCCGTGAGTACGCCATCAACCCTGCGCTGCTGCACCAGAAGATCGTGCGCCAGGAGGGCGTGCTCTCGCTGTGGGATCTGCCGGACGTACTGACGGAGCAGGCCAAGGGCCAGCCGTTCGCGTTCACGCTGCCCACGAGCGGGACGCCGGTGATCGAGGACGCCGTGGCGCTGGTCCGCGGCGCGCCCAACCCGGACGCCGCCCGCCGGTTCATTGACTGGGTCGGCTCGATGGAGGCGCAGCTGATGGCCGCGCGGGAGGTCTGGCGCCTGCCGGCCCGTGTGGACCTTCCGGCCGACGCGCTGCCGGCCTGGGCGCGCGAGGTGCGGGCGGGTCTCGTAGTCGAGCCGATGGACTGGGAGCGGTTGTCGCGGGACGGTGACGCGTGGATGATGTGGTGGGATCGGCACGTGCGGGGGCGAGGCGCGCGCCGGTGACCGACGGATCGTTCCTCGAGCTGCGGCACGTCACGAAGCGGTTTCCCGGGCACGTTGCCGTCCAGGATCTGTCGCTGGCCGTGCCGCGCGGGCAGCTGCTGGCCCTGCTCGGGCCCAGCGGCAGCGGCAAGACCACGACGCTCCGCCTGCTCGCGGGGTTCGAGCGGCCCGACGCCGGCGCCGTCATCGTGGGCGGCGCGGACGTGACGGCGCTTTCCCCGGCGGCCCGGCACATCGGCATGGTCTTCCAGCACTACGCGCTGTTCCCGCACCTTACGGTCGGCGAGAACGTCGCATTCGGCATCCCGCGGGGGCCCGGCCGTGGTGAGCGCGTGCGCCAGCTCCTGGCGCTCGTGGACCTCGCGGGCTTCGAGCATCGGCGGATAGACGCGTTGTCCGGCGGGCAGCAGCAGCGCGTGGCGGTCGCCCGGGCGCTGGGACCGGATCCCAAGCTGCTGCTGCTGGACGAGCCGCTCTCGAATCTCGACCCCGCCCTCCGCGAGCGCACCCGCCGCGAGCTGCGGCGCGCGCTCGAGGCGGTGGGGATCACCACGGTGCTCGTCACCCACGAGCAGGACGAGGCGTTCGCGCTGGGCGACGTGGTTGCCGTGCTGCGTGACGGGCGGCTCGAGCAGTTCGGCACGGCCCCGGATCTCTACGAGCGACCCGACACGCACTTCGTGGCCACGTTCGTGGGCCGCGCCACGACGCTGGCCGGCGTCCTGACGGCCGCCGACCGGGCGCGCGTGGCCGAGGGCGTGGACTGGCCGGTCCGGGTGCCCGCGGCGGTGGCGCCGGGCGCCGCGGTCCGCGTGGTCGTGCGGCCGGAAGCGCTGCGCCTGGGCGGCGCGGCCGGCGTGCCGGGCACGGTGCGGGCCCGGCGGTACCTGGGTGGTCGCGCCCTGTTCACCGTGGAGACCGCGATCGGGGCACTTGAAGTCGAGGCCCCCGTGGACGCGGTGGTGGTGGGCGCGGACGTTCGCGTGGACGCGATCCGCGCACACGCGTTTCCCGCCGGAGACGCGTGACGCGCCGGCCGCTCGGTCTGGCCCTCGCCGCGGCCCTGGGGTGGCTGGTGGCGTACCCGCTGCTGCTCGTCGTGGCGGAGGCGTTCCGGGCGGACGGCGCGTGGAGCCTGGTGCACGTCGGCACGTTCCTCGGGGATCCGCGCGAGTGGGAGGCCCTCTGGGGCAGCCTGTGGATCTCCTGTGCGAGCGTGGTGCTGGCGGCGGCCATCGGCATTCCGCTCGCGTTCGTCTTCGAGCGGTTCGATTTTCCCGGGCGGCGCACCCTCGGCGGGCTGGTGGCGCTTCCGGCGGTCCTGCCGCCGCTCGTTGGCGTCATCGCGTTCCTGTTCCTTTATGGGGAGAGCGGCATCGTCCCGCGCCTGATCGCGGCGGGGCTGGGACTCCGGGAATCACCGTGGCGCCTGCGGGGCGCCGGCGCGATCCTGCTGGTCCACGCCTACTCGATGTACGTCTACTTCTATCTGTTCACGCGGGCGGGGCTGGCGCGCGTGGACGCTTCGATGACCGAGGCCGCGGCGTCGCTCGGCGCGGGCCGGTGGCGCACGCTCCGCGCGGTCGTGCTGCCGCTGGTCCGCCCCCAGATCGCGGCCGCCGCCCTGCTCACGTTCATGACCGCGCTCGGCTCGTTCAGCGCTCCCTATATCTTCGGCGGCGGGTTCCGCGTCATGCCCACGCAGATCCTGGCGACCAAGCTGAACGGGAATCTCGGCCTGGCCATGGTGGAGACGACGGCGCTGGCCGTGCTGGCGCTGGCGGCGCTCGCGCTGCTGCGGCGCACCCAGGGGAGCGCGGGGATCGCGATCATGGCCAAGGGCGCGGCGCCGGGCGTGCGCGCCCTCCGGAGCCCGTTCGCGCGCACGGGTGCGGCGGTGCTGGGCTGGGGCCTGGCGGTCCTCCTGCTGCTGCCGCACGCCACGCTGCTCCTCGTGTCGCTCGTGCCGCTCGGCACCTGGACCACGCAGCTCTTTCCGCCGGCCTACTCCCTCGAGAACTACGCCGCGCTGGCGCGCGAGCCGGAGCGGCTGCGCCCGCTCGTCAACTCCCTGTGGATGGCGGGCGTCGCCACGGTGGGCGCGCTCGCGCTCGCCGTCTGGGCGGGCCGCGCGGTGGCGCAGCGCCGCGTGCGGCTGGCCCGGCTCACGGAGACACTGGTCCACCTCCCCTGGGCCGTGCCGGGTACCGTGCTCGCGATCGCGCTCGCCACCACGTTCAGTATCCGCGCGCCGTGGGCGGGACGGTGGCTGCTCGTGGGCACCGCGCTCATCCTGCCGCTTGCCTACCTGATCCGGAATCTGCCGGTGACGGCGGGCACCGTCCTGCCGGGGTTCCGGCAGCTCGATCCCAGCCTCGATGAAGCGGCCGCGTCGCTCGGCGCCGGGCGGCTGCGCACGCTCACGCGGGTCACGTTTCCGCTCCTCCGGCCGGCGCTGCTGGCGGGCGGCGCGCTGGCGTTCGCCACGGCCGTGGGGGACTTCGTCACGTCCATCGTGCTGTACACGTACGACACCCGACCGATTTCCATCGAGATCCTGGGCGCCCTGCGCCAGTACGACCTCGGCATCGCCGCGGCGTACGGGGTGGTGCTGATGGTCGTCTCCGCGGCGGCCATGGCGCTCGGCACCCGCCGATGATGGATCCGAACATGCGGAAGATCTCGGTGCTGATCGGCATCGGGTTCGTGGACATGCTCGGCTTCGCCATGGTGTTCCCCCTGCTGCCGTTCTACGCGTTGCGGCTGGACGCGGCCGAGTGGGTGATCGGCTGGATGATCGCGAGCTTCTCGATTGCCCAGCTTGCCTCCGCGCCCCTCTGGGGACGCGTCTCGGACCGGTTCGGCCGCCGGCCGGCGCTGATTGTGGGGCTCGCCGCCTCCGGCGTCGCGTTCGTCGTGTTCGGGTACGCGACCTCGATCTGGATGCTGTTTCTGTCGCGCATCGTGCAGGGAGCGGGGGGCGGCACCACGGGGGTGGCGCAGGCGTACATCGGAGACGCCGTCGAGCCGAAGCAACGGACCCGGGCGCTGGGCTGGCTCTCGGCCGCGACCTCGGCGGGCGTGATGATCGGTCCCGCCATTGGCTCCCTGTCCACCAACCTCGGGCCCGAAGCGCCGGGACTGATCGCGGCGGGACTCTGTTTTCTCAACGTGGGCTTCGCCTGGCGCTGGCTGCCCGAGACGTCGCCGGCGCGTGACGGCGCGTCCGCCGGCCCGGCGGTCCGCCGGTCCGTCCGCACGGTGGTGTGGGAGGTGATCCGCCACCCCGGCGCCGGCGTGAGCCGCCTGATCTGGATCTACGCGATCGGCATGCTCGGCTTCATGTCCATGACCGGCGTGCTGGCGCTGTACCTCGAGCGCGCGTTCGCGGTGACGGAAAAGACCATCGGGCTGTTCTTCATGTATACCGGGGCGCTGGGCGTCGTCATGCGGGCCGTGATCCTGGGGCGGGTGATTGACGCCCTGGGTGAGGTGCGGGTGATGCGATTCGGCGCGCTCTCGCTTGCGGCCGGGCTCGCCCTCACACCGCTCCCGGCCTCGATTCCCCTGTTAGCGCTCGTGATCGCCCTCGTCCCCATCGGCACGGCCCTCCTGTTCCCCGCGACGACCGCCCTGGTGACCCACCTCGCCCCCGATCGGGAGCGCGGGCAGGTCCTCGGCGTGCAACAGACCTTCGGCGGCATCACCCGCGTGATCGCGCCCATCTGGGCGACCGCCGCGTTCCAGACCCTGGGGATCGAGGTGCCGTTCTACATCGCGGGGGTCGTGGTCGGGATCGTCGTACTCCTCACCCTGAAGGTGGGAGACGCGTAGGCGCGCAGACGCCGAGGGAGCCACTACGCGTCTCGGCGTCCAGTTCAATCACCTAAGCGCCTCACCGTCTACCCGTCTCAGGATGTCAGTTGCGGCGGTATATGGCCTTTCCCCCAAGGACCGTCATCTCGACCCGCGTGTCGAGGATCTGCTCCTCGGCGACGGTCATGATGTCCTGATCGAGCACCACGAAATCCGCGTACTTGCCGGCCGTGAGCGAGCCGCTCACGGTTTCCATGAAGGCGGCGTAGGCCGGCCAGAGCGTCATGCTGAGCAGGGCTTCCTGCCGGGTCGTCTTCTGCGCCGGGAACCAGCCGCCTTCCGGATAGCCGTCCGCGTCCGACCGGCTCACGAATGCCTTGAACGAGATGAGGGGGTTGGGGGATTCGACGGGAGTGTCGGATCCGTTGGGAATCACGACGCCCGAGTTGAGCAGCGAGCGCCAGGCATACGTTCCCTGCGAGCGGTTCCACCCGATGCGGTTCGGCACCCAGTACATGTCGCTGGTCTGATGGCTCCCCTGCATGGACGGGATCACGTCCAGCTGGGCGAAGCGCGGGATGTCGTGGTAGTTCAGGATCTGTGCGTGCTCGATCCGGAACCGGTGATCCGCGGCGGGCACTTCGGTCAACGCGTCCTCGAAGATGTCGAGCACCCGCCGGTTGGCCGCGTCCCCGATGGCGTGGATGTTCACCTGGAACCCGCTCCGCAGGGCCTTGGCGGCCACGCGGCGCATGAGGGCCGAGTCGGCGGTGAGCAGGCCCCGGTTGCCGGGGTCGTCGCTGTAGTCCTCGAGCAGCGCGGCGCCGCGGCTGCCAAGGGCGCCGTCCGAGCTGATCTTGATGGCGCGGACCCAGAGCCGGCCGCCGTGGAGGGCCACGCGCGGGCCGCGCCGCATGATGCGGTCGAGCGTGGCTTCGTCGGCGCGCACCATCACGTAGTTGCGGAGGTCGTAGCGCCCGGCCCGGGCGAGGTCTTCGTAGACCGCGATCACGTCCTCGCCCACGCCGGCGTCGTGGATGCCCGTGAGCCCCCAGCGGTTCGCCTCGGCGATCGCGGCCATGGTGGCGTCGCGGATATCGTCGGCCGTTTGGTCGGGGATCACCCGGCTGACGAGCCCCATGGCCCGGTCCACGAGGACACCGGTCGCGTTCCCGCCGTCGTCGCGGACGATGCGTCCGCCGTCCGGATCCGGGGTCTCCCGCGTAATGCCCGCCAGCGCCAGGGCCCGCGCGTTCACCAGCTGCGCGTGACCGTCCACGCGTCCCAGCATCACGGGGTTGTTGGGGACGGCCTGGGACAGCGCCTCGTGGGTTGGGAACGCGGTCACGGCCCAGTCGTTCTGGTCCCAGCCGCGGCCGCGGAGCCACTCGCCCGGGCGGGCCGTCCGCGCCCGCTCCGCCACGCGGGCCACGACCTCGTCGTACGACCGGGTGCCCGTGAGATCCACGATGCGGAGCGCCTCGCCCAGCCCGACGAGGTGCACGTGGGCGTCCACCATGCCGGGGATGACGGCCTTGCCGTCGAGGTCCCAGCGCTCGGTGCGAGAGCCGGCGAGGGCTTCCGCGCCGCGCTCGCTGCCCACGAAGACGATCACACCGTCCCGCACCGCCAGAGCGCGCGCGACCGGCCGGGTGGCGTCGGCGGTGTAGATCCGGGCGTTGACGACGATGAAGTCGGC
This sequence comes from Gemmatimonadales bacterium, assembly GCA_036398175.1. GTDB lineage: Bacteria > Gemmatimonadota > Gemmatimonadetes > Gemmatimonadales > GWC2-71-9 > JAOTWJ01. Next base: position 1,212 of record DASWHL010000068.1, on the reverse strand, counting down.
GGGCGCCTGCTGTGCGACGAGCGACGGCGCCAGGAGGAGAAACGGAGCCAGGAGTTGGGGGTGCATGGGGGGGGCCGGGATGCCGACGGTTGGTGTGGGTGACGGGAACGGGAGGGAGCGGTTGATCACGCACGATACGGCCGCGGGCCGGCGCGCTCAAGGCCCCGATGGAGCGCGGTCGCGGTTCCGATTGACGGTCGCCAACGGCAACCGTACCATCTCCCGGAGCCCACGCCACTGCGCCATCGGGAGGAACGCGATCATGACGACACACGGCAACGGCGAAGGGGCGCTCGTTTCGTATCTCACCCTGCGACGGGTCGTTGGGGTGCTGGGCGTCGGGCTCCCCGTGGTGCTCGCCCTGTGGGGCTTCGCGATCGCTGCCGGCCCGGAACTCCAGCCCTCGATCAGCGACTACTACGCCCTGCGAACCCGCGACGCGTTCGTGGGCATCCTGTTCGCCATTGCCTGGTTCCTGTTTGCGTACCGGGGCTATGACCGCCGGGACGATCTCGCGGGCGACCTCGGCTGCGTCTTTGCGCTGGGCGTGGCGTTCTTCCCGAACAGCGGCGCGGGTTGGGAGAAGACGGTGCACTTCGCGTCCGCACTCGCGCTGTTCCTCGTGCTGTCGTACTTCTCGCTGTTTCTCTTCACCGAGTCCAGCGGCGCCAGGACGCCGGAGAAAGACATCCGGAACCGCATCTACCGGGCCTGCGGCGTCGCCATGCTGGTCTGCATTGCCTTGATCGGGCTGTTCTACTGGCGGCTCCAGCACACGGCCGTCGCCGAGTGGAAGCCCGTGTTCTGGCTGGAGTCCCTGGCGCTCTGGGCGTTCGGCATCTCATGGTTCGTGAAGGGAGAGACGCTCTGGAAGGACGCCGGGGGGTAGCCGACCGGACCCGGATGGCGGGCCTCGCGCTTTGGCCGGCGATCCACGATTTTCCTCCGCCATGGCCGCGCCCCCAGCACGCCGGACGTTCGACCGCTCGATCATCGAAGGCCCGCTCCCGCGGGCCGTCTGGCGGATCGCGTGGCCCACCATGCTCCAGAACGTGATCGGCGGGCTGCAGGGCATCGTCGACCACGCCATGGTCGGCCACTACGTCGGCTTCACCGGGAACGCCGCGATCGGCGTGTCGTGGCAGATCTTCTTGGTGGTGATGGTGTTCATCAGCTCGCTCTTCTCGGGCATGGGCGTCCTGGTGGCCAGGT
>DASWHL010000067.1:0-65818 GCA_036398175.1 Gemmatimonadales bacterium | reverse complement strand
GACCCGCGCACAGAGCGCGGACGACTCGGTGGCGGCCCACACGCTCGCGAGGCGCGAGGCCCTCGAGGCCCTGGCGCAGCGGCTGGAGCGCGGGACCGACGACCCGCGCCGCGGCGAGTTGCTCGCCCGCGTCCGCGCCCGACTGGCGGCCGGCGACTTCCGCCCCGGTGACCGGGTGCTCCTGGAGGTACAGGCCGAGTCGTCGCTGACGGATACGTTCACGGTAGACGCCAACCGGGAACTCCTGCTGCCGTCCCCGACGGTCGGCACGGCGTCGCTCGCGGGCGTGTTGCGGTCGGAGCTGCAGGATCACCTCGCGCGCTACGTGGCCCGCTTTCTCCAGAACCCGGTGGTGCGCGCGCGACCGCTGGTCCGGCTCTCCATCCAGGGTGAGGTGGAACGGCCCGGATACCACGAGGTCCCCGCGGACGCCGTGCTCGCCGCCGCGCTGATGGCGGCCGGCGGGACCACCGCGGACGCCGACACCCGCAAGCTGCGCGTCGAGCGCGACGGCGACCCGGTCTGGAAGGCGCCAGCCCTGCGACAGGCCATCGCGGACGGCCGCACCATCGGCGACGCGGGGCTGCGCGACGGGGACGAGATCCTGGTGCCGCGACGCGGCGGCGGCGGCGTCGGCGACGGGCTCCGGTTCATGTGGGTGATCGTGAGTCTGGCCGGCGGCATCTTCGGCTTGTCCCGCGCGTTCTGACCCGAACCATGCGCGTCGCCTTTGTGTCTGCGCCCCATGTCGTCCCCACCGCCCGTGGCTGGCTGGCGGTCCTCGGACTCGTCGGCGTGCTCGCGGTCGGCGCCACGGCCTGCAACATGGACGCGCTCCTCACGACGCCCGAAACGCCGGGCGGCCCCGCGGGTGACCCGACGGCATTCGCGCAACTCGTGTTCACCGTGCTCCCGCAGACCGTCATCGCCGGGCGACCCATCACGCCCGCCGTCGAAGTGACCGCGCAGGACGAGTCGGGCACCACGGCGACGACGTTCACGGGCGAGGTGACGGTCCGGCTCGAGACGAATCCGGCGGGCGGCACGCTCAGCGGCGTGACCACGCGGCGGGCCGTGGCCGGCGTGGCGACGTTCCCCGATCTCTCCATTGACACACCGGGGAGCGGCTATCGTCTGGCGGCGGCCGCCGCCAACGTCACGTCCGCCACCAGTCCGACGCTCGCCGCGACGAGCCCCTCGGCTGCGTCCCTCGCCCTGGCGTCGGGCAACGGGCAGACCGACACCACCGGGGCGACGCTCGCCGATCCCTACGTCGTCCGGATCACGGACTCGACGGGCGCCGGGCTGGCCGGCGTGACCGTGGTGTGGACGGTGACCGGGGGCGGCGGCTCGATCACCTCGACCTCGACCAGCGACGGGAATGGCTACGCCCGCGCCACCCGGGTCCTGGGAACGACCGCGGGCCTCCAGACGACGTCGGGCGCCGTGGACGGCCTGGCGGGTTCACCCGTGACGTTCACCGCGACCGCCACACCCGGCACGCCCGCCTGGCTGGCGTTCACCGTCGAGCCGAGCGCCGCGGGGGCCGGCGCGGCCATTACGCCGGCGATCGAGGTGACCGCGCAGGATGGGTTCGGCAACACCGCCAGCGGGTTCGCGGGTGCCGTGACCGTCGCACTGCACGCGAACCCCGGCGGCGGCTCGCTCAGCGGCACCACGACGCGGAGCACGGTCGCCGGCGTCGCGACGTTCGCCGGCCTTTCCGTAAACAAGTCCGGCAGCGGCTATCAGCTCCGAGCCGACGCGAGCGGGCTCACCGCCACGGTCAGCGCCACCTTCAACATTGCCGGCGGGTCGGCGTCCGCCATCCAGGCCGTGAGCGGCGGGGGACAGTCCGGTGCGGTCGCGTCCACCCTGGACGAGCCGTACGTCGTCCGCGTGGCCGACGCGCTCGGCAACCCCGTGGCCGGCGTGGCGATCACCTGGACCGTGACCGAGGGCGGCGGGACGATCGCGCCGACCCAGGGCACGACGGACGAGCGGGGCGAGGCACGCGCCACGCACACGCTCGGCACGACCGCCGGATCTCAGACGGTCGCCGCCGCGGCCGCGGGGCTCACCGGGTCGCCGGTAACGTTCCAGTCCACCGCCACCCCGGGGCCTGCCGCCCGCCTGGTCTTCACGCAGCAGCCGTCGAACACCCCGGCGGGCGCCGCCATCACACCCGCCGTCCGGGTCACCGTGCAGGACCAGTTCGGCAACATCGCCACCGGGTTCTCCGGGAGCATCACGATGAGCATCACGCCGCTCTCCGGCACTCCGGGGGCCACGCTGTCCGGCACGCGGACCCGGAACGTCACAGCCGGGGCGGCGGTGTTCGATGACCTGCGGATTGACCTCACGGGACTCCTGTATCGGCTGCGCGCCACCGCGGGAAGCCTCGCGGAGGACAGCGCACCCTTCGACGTCCTGCTCTGACCATGCGCTGCCCGGAGGTCGCGATGCGGAGGCCGCGGATGCCACGCCGGGAACGCCCGTGAGCGACGTGCTCGCCGCCGGCGTCCACGAGGCGCTCGAGGAGGCGGTCCGCCACGAGTTGGCGGAGCCGTTCCAGATCGAGGCCGTGCTGGCGCGCGGCTCCCGCTCGATCGTGTACGCGGCGCGCGAGATTGACGGCGGGCGGGCGGTGGCGCTCCGCGTTCTGGCGCGTGGCTCCCTGGGTGAGGCGGGCCTGGAGGACCGGGTCCGGCAGACGATCGCCGCCGCGACGCTCGATCATCCACACATCGTGCCGATCTACCGGTTCGGGACGACCGGCCGGCTCGTGTGGTATTCGATGAAGTTCATCGAGGGCCGGTCGCTGGCGGAGCTGCTGCGCGCCGGCACACCGCTCCCGGTGGACAAATGCCTCCGGATCGTCGAACAGGTGGCGAGCGCGATTGACTGCGCCCACCGCCGCGGGGTGGTCCACGGCGACGTGCGGCCGGCCAACGTGCTGCTGGACGCGCACGACTGGGCCTTCGTCACCGACTTCGTGATCGGACGCGTGCTGGACCGTGGGCCGGACGGGGCCGGCGGGGCCGCCTACGCGGCACCGGAGGACAGGGGCGCGCGGCATCCCGCGCCGGCCGCCGATCAGTACGCGCTCGGGGTCACCGTCTACGAGTGTCTCGCCGGGGCGGCACCGGCGACCGCCGGGGCACCGAGGCGCGGGGCGGCACCCCGCCTGTCGCCTCCCCGCCTCGCCGACGTCCGGCCCGACTTGCCCGGCCACCTGTCCGACGCCGTCGAGCGGGCCCTGAACCCGGACCCCGGGGAGCGGTTCCCCTCGGTGCTCGATTTCGTGTCCGCGCTGAGCGCCGCCGGCGTGAGCCCCGCACCGGTCCCGCCGCCGCAGCGGAGCCACCCATCGCGGACCGGGCAGCCCGTGCTCCTGATGGACGACCTGCCACGCGGCCACCGCTGGCTCGGCGTCGCGGCAACGGTCGTCCTCGTCGGCCTGGGTGGCGTGGCACTCGCCCACAAGCCGATACCGGAGCCGGGTCCGCCACCGCTGGCCGTGGTGCTGCCACCGCACTCGCCGTCGCCCATCCCACCGCCCGGCGAGGACCAGCCGGACACCGTGGCACCCGCGCTCGCCGCACTCCCCGCCCCGGAACCCGCGCCGCGCCCCACACCGCCCGCGCCGGAGCCGGTCGCGCGCCGTCAGGTACCGCAGGCACGGAGTGCCGACCGGCCGAGCGTCGCTCCCGGCCGCCTCCACGTGAGTTCGCGCCCGTGGGGCCACATCTACGTGGATGGGCGGTACGTGGGCAACACCCCGCAGGCAGGCGTCACGATCCAGGCCGGCGTGCGCTACCTGCGCATCCAGCGTGACGGATATGCCTCGTACGAACAGCGCCTGGTGGTTGCCCCGGGACAGGATGTGCGGCTCGTGGACATCGTGCTCGAGGCCGTGTACCAGTGACCCGGGTCCTGCTGGTCCTCGTGGCCGGGCTCGTTGCGGGACGCGCGAGCCCCGCCCGCGCGCAGGACGGCGGCGACCTGCTGGTGCAGGCCCTGGCCGCCTATCGCGCCCTCGACTACGACCGGGCGGCCACGCTGCTGCAAGAGGCCCTCGGCGCGGGCGGGTCGGCGAGGTTCCCCGACGGCGCGCGCGCCGAGGCTGCCGTCTACCTGGGCGCCACCGAGCGCTTCCGCGGGAGGCACGCCGCCGCCGCCGCCGCCTTCCGGCGCGCGGTGGCCGCCGACCCGCGGCACCGCGCCGATACGCTCGTCTTTCCGCCCGAGATCGTGCAGGCGTTCGACGCGGCTCGCCGGAGCACGCGGTACGTCTACGTCCGGACCGCTCGCGATACGGCGATCACCACCGGGGACGACGCCTACGTCGTGCGGCTCTACGCCAGCGCGCCGCACGACCTCGCCGTCACGGTGCGGTCCGAGGGCGTCGGGGATCCGCGCCGCCTGTATGCGGGCCCGATCGGTGACAGCCTCGAGGTGAGCTGGGACGGGCTGGATGCCGGCGGCCGCCGACCATTGGAGGGCGCCCTCGTGCTGGAGGTGGCATCCGGCACCACGCGGCAACACCCGTCGCTCGTCCGGATCCCGCTCACCGCGCGCGTCACGGGCGCGGACTCCCTGCCCCTCCCACCGGTGCCGGATTCCCTGCTCCTCCCCGAGCGCGAGCGCGCGGGTCCCGCCGTGCGCGCGCTGGTGGCCGGCCTGCTCGGCGGCGTCGCCGCCGTGGCCCTGCCGGCGGCGGTCTCGCCCGGCGAGTCCACCGAGCCCGGACGTTACGGTGTCGGAGCCGCGCTGACGCTCGCGGGCCTGGTGGGGTTCATCGTCCACCGGCCGGGGCGGCAGATCCCGGCCGGCGTGGCGGCCAATCACGCGACGCGCGAGGCGTGGCGCCGCGATGCCGACGCGGCGCGCGATGCCCGAGGCCAGCACCGCCCGGGCGTGAAGCTACAGGTCTCCGCGGGCCGCCAGACGCCGTTTGCAGGGGGAGAGCCATGACTTCAGGCCGGACCGCTTGTCACGCCGCGATGCTCGTGGCCACGGTCGCCGTCGCGCCCGCCGCCGCCGTCGCGCAAAGCGGCTGGGGCGTGGGGGGAGGCGCCGCCACCCGGATCACCACGGTGCGACGCGCCACCCTGGCGGGGAGCGAGGTGCTGAGCGGCGTCGTGGTGGGTGGCGAAGGCCGGTTGGCCGCCGGGCGGTTCACCCTGCGCCTCGCCTACGCCGAGGGCTCCCTGCACCCCGACGGCGGCGACACGAGACAGCAATACGTCGAGGGATCCGTGGCGCTGGGGCTCGTCCCGCTCCCCGGCCTCGAGATCGCCGCCGGCCCGTACGCCCGTGCCTACATCGTAGACGCCATCCCGCAGCGCCGGCTGCTGTCGCGGCTGCACGCGCGGTACGAGGCGGCGGTGGTCGGGGACGCCATCCGGGGACACGTCGAGGCATGGGCGGGACTGCTGCACGAGCCGAGCGGGCGCGCCGCCGGCAGCTGGCGCGGGGGAGGAGTAGGCGTCTCGGTTCAACCGGTCGGCCGGCGTATCGCCGTGCGCGTGTCCTACATGATTGACCGCGCGCACCCCGACGCCGGCCCAGGCCCCGAAACCGTGGAAGCGCTCGCGATCACCGTCACGGTCGGCCGAACATGATGACGGACCAGCTGGCGGACCTGCAACGGCGGGAGGAGGCCCTGAATGAGACCCTTCGCCGGGGCCGGCTCCTGACCGCCTATACGACGTTCTACCTGGCCGCCACCCAGGGGGCCGCGGACGATCGCACACGCGTCCTGCACTTTCTCCAGTGGGCCGACACGTTCGTGGGTTGCGTGCCCGTGCGAAACGCCGTCAGCGACGATCGATCGTACTCCCAATGGGAGATCCCGGTGTCCGGTGCTCCCTCCGGGTCGGGCACCCGGTTCGTCACCCGTCACTGGCGGGACGGCAAGGTCGTCGAGGAGCGGGCGAATCGCGGTCGGAAGAACGGTCAAGCAGGACTGAGCACCCGCCAACCATCTCCCTCAACGGCCGCCCGCTCCCCAGACCGACACCTCCGCGACCGCCGTGACCGCGGGAAGCGCGTGCTCGAAGGTGACACGAATGCGCGTCGTCAGGGCCGGCTCGATTGCCGTCCGGTTCCGGGCCCACGCGGTCGGCTGCGCAGGCACGCGAAACCGCACGACGGGCTCGCGCCACTCCCCGGCATCCCAGGTTTCCACCCGGTAGGACCTGGGAGCCGCGAGTCCCGGGCGATCCCCCGGCAGGTAGAGGTCGAGCATCGCCACCGTCCGCTCCGTGTCGAGCTGGACCTCGATCCAGTCCCGGGCGTGCGGTGAGCCGAGCGCGGTCCACCCGTTCCGGGAGTACCGAGTGAACGCGATGCGCAGGTCGCGGACCTCCTCGAGCCGGGACGACGGCGCCGTGAAGGATGCCGTCACCGCCGCCGCGCCGAACGTCAGGTTGGCCGATGGAACGACGGGCGCGGGCAGGGGCAGGACCCCGCGTCCCCACGCCTCGAACTCGGCCAGGCCACTGGTGAAGCCGGGCTGGTGCTCGAGCACCACCCTCAGCCGGGAGGTCCGGATCGCGTCGAACGACACGACGGTGGCCCGGCGTCCGGCCGGCTCCGACGGCTCGCGACGCTGGTCCGGCACCGTCGTCCACGTCTCGTCGAGCCAGGCCTCCAGCCGGTAGCCGACGGGCGGGCGGATGGCGGCCGGACTGCGCCGGTCATCGAGGAAGTAGAGTTTCACCGCCTCGATGGACCGCTCGATCCCGAAGTCCACCTCGAACCAGTCCGTGGCGTTGCCCGAGCCCTCCGCCGTCCACCGGTTCGGTGGGGAACGATGGTACCAGTAGTTCCCATCCACCGCGTAGAAGGGCGGATGCGGCGGCGCGCTGTGCGACGCCGACGCGAGCGGGAAGGGCGCGCCGCCGTTGTTGACGGCGAAGTTGTGCAGCCGCGCGTCGCGGGCGGGCCCCGTCCCATCCGCCTCGGGGGGCGGCAGCTCGACCGTGAGCCGTCCCATCGCGGCCGCCTCGGCCACCTTCCGGCCGTTCACGAACAGCATCAGCCCACGTCCCCGACCGTAGCGGGTGCCGTCCCGATCCCAGACGACGGCGACCGCATGGCCGTGGTACGAGAGATCATCCAACGCGAACCAGTCCCACCGTGCCGGAACCAGGGGGTTCACCTCGAGCGTATCGTCGGCGCGCGGCCGCACGCCCACCAGGCCCGTGATGATGAGGTCCACGTAGCCCGAGTGGAAATAGTGTTCGCTGTGATAGAACGTGTCATGCCCCGCCCACGACCCGTCGTCCGGGTTGGCCGCCTCGGCGATGTACGGCCGGCCGCCCTGACGATGGGTGCGCGCGTAGGTGCGGAGCAGATGGACGTAGTCCTCCCGGTCCACATGGTCCTGCTCGTAGTCGTTCAGGAGGTTGGCCATGGCGACCAGCGTCTGGGTCGTGGCATACGGCCACGAGTTCCCGCTCCACACGCAGCAGCGGGGCGAGATCAGGAACTGCGGGTCGCCCCGCTCGACGGTCGTGGGGCCGAACGGGGCGGCGAAGTACGCCGAGTCCGGCAGGAACCTCCAGGCAGCCTCATAGCCTGGATCCGGCAGGCCGAACTGCCACGGGACGTACCCGATCAGCTCGCGCCCATGCGGGTTGCCGGCATACGGGCCCGTTTCATACGTCAGACGCTTCGCCTCGATCCCGCCCTGCTCGTCGTGCGCGAACTGGTGGAAGAAGAACTCCCGGTCCGGATCCCACAGCTCGCCCTGGACCCGCTGCTTCAGCGCGCGGGCCCGGTCTTCAAAGAGGCGGGCCGTCTCGGCGTCGCCGAGCAGGGCCGCCGCCCGGGCGATGGCCCGCGCGTCGGCATAGAGGTAGCTGTTGAGGGTGGGCCGGTATCCCTCCGCCCCACGGTCGTGGTCATCCGTGAGACGGCTGTTGATGTTGAACTCCATGCCGTCGTGCATACCGTCCCAGCGGAACATCCCGTGGGTGGAGTCCCAGCGCTCCCGCATCCATCCCTCGTACTGGGTCAGCATGTGGGGCAGGACGTCCCGGAGCAAGGCGGTATCGGCCAGCGCCAGATAGGTCGCCCACATCGCGTCGCCGTACCAGTTGCTGTAGCTCCGCGGCTGAGCCCCCGGCGTCTCGAACCAGTAGCGCGCAAAGTCGCCGATGATCCGGCGATCCTTGAGCCAGCGCACCTCGTAGTGCTGATGGCCAAGGGGGCAGCTGATGGCGCCGTACGCCCCAGACCAGAACGGACGATCGATGAACTCGGTGAACGTGTAGCCGGTCTCCGGGGCCCCGTAGGTCAGGTGCTTGGTGATCACCTCCCAGCGGTAGTAGTAGGCCGCGTCGATCGCCGAGTCGGGAGACTCGAAGAAGGGGATCTGTGCCCGGTACCAGTCCCAGTCCTGATTGTCCCACCAGTCGTGACGCTCGAGGAGGGCCTGCTTGTCGAGGATGACGCGCGGCGGCTGGGCGCACGCCGCGCAGGTGATCGCCAGGAACGACCACGCGACCTGGGCCGCCGGTGAACGGCGTGCGGGACGGTACGGCGATGGACGTCTCATGCCCTTGACGAGAACACGGGGATACCGCCACCACAAGACCCACGGCCAGCCCTGTCACGCCGCCGCGCGCGCGGGGACCGACGCCACCAACGCGGGCACGGCCCGGAAGAAGGCGTCGAAGACGTCGTCGCGCCACCCCGCCCGCATGGTGCGGATCTCCTCGAACGCCCGCTCCGGCGTCATGGCCGGCCGATACGCCCGCGTGGTCGTGAGCGCGTCGTACACGTCCACGATGCCAATGATCTGCGCGGCCAGCGGGATCTCGTCCCCGACCAGGCGGTCGGGGTAGCCGGTGCCATTGACCTTCTCGTGATGCCACCGGATGATGGGCTTGATGTCCCACGGGAACTCGACCGTGGCCAGCAGCTCGAGCCCCCAGACGGGATGCATCTTCATCACGTCGAACTCCTCGCGCGTCAGGGCGCCCGGCTTGTTCAGGATCTCGTGGGGCACCCGCACCTTGCCGAGGTCGTGCAGGTAGGCACCCACCCGGATCGTGGTCCGCTCGTGCTCGTCCAGGCCGAGGGCGCCGGCCACCGCCACGGCGAACTCGGCCACGCGCTCGCAGTGCCCGAAGGTGTAGCTGTCGCTCGACTCGATGGACTCGCCCCACTGGCGCACCACCGCCAGGTAGGTGTCCTGGAGCTCGGCGACCTTGCCGCCCACGTGCACCAGCTCGATCCGCGCATCGAGGCGGCGGAACAGGCGATAGGCGGTGTTGAGCAGGGTGAGCGCGTCGAGATTCCGTCCCATCCCCTGGTACAGGATGGCCAGGTCCCGCGACGCCTCCGCCTCGCGCAACACGGACCCGGATCCCGCCGCGAGGTCAATGGCGGACCGGAGGCGTGATTCGGCCAGCGCCAGTCGCCCCGTCTCCCGGTAGACCACGCCGATGGTCCGGTACGCGTCCGCCTTTGCCGCCCGCTCGCCCAGCTGGTCGAAGATGGCCAGCGCCGCCTCCGCGTCCGCGCGGGCCTCCTCATAGCGCTGCCGGGCAACGTGAACCTCGGCGCCGTTGACCAGTCCGAGACCCTGGAGGTGCACGTCACCGATACGTTCGGCAATCGCGCGGCTTTCCCGGAAGTAGCGATCGGCATCCGGCCACAAGTCGCGATCCGCACTGACCATCCCGAGGTTGTGGTACGCGATCGCGCAGCCGTGCTCGTCGCCAGCCTCGCGGAAGGCCTCCAGCGAGGCTCCGTAGTGCTCCAGCGCCGCTTCCAACTCTCCCCGGATGTTCGAAACGATCCCGAGGTTCTGTTCGACCCGGGCCCGCAGCTCGCGGAAGGTGCCGCCCAGCGCCAGCGCGCGGCCGAACGTCTGGTGCGCCTGGTCCAACTCCCCCGCCAGGAGATGCATGACCGCCCCGGAATTCAGCGCCTCCGCCGCCAGCAGCGTGTGTCCGGCCTCCGAGGCGACCGTGTAGCTCCGGTCGCACAACGCCTGCGCCACCGCCAACTCGCCGTGACGATGGCGCACTACGGCCAGACCCCGCAACGCCTCCGCCAGCACGCTCGACTCGCCGGTACGCTCGGCCTCGGCGACCGCCGCCTCGTAGCAGGCGGTGGCCTCCGGCATGCAGCCGCTGCGCTCCCGCTCGCGCGCCTCCGCCAGGAGGTCCCCGGCGCGTCCGGGAGAGGCCGGCCGGCCGCCTCGCGTTATCGAGGAACGCGACTCGAGCCCGGGCACCAGGTCACCACGCCACGGCGTAGGACGAGAAGTGATCAATCTGTCCCCGCACGCGCTTCAGCGAGAACAGATCCTGTGACAGCACGTACTCGAGAATGTTCAGCCCATCGTCCACGTAGGCGATCCGCTTGGGCACCAGCCGGTACAGCAGCCGGCAGTTCGCGTAGCTCATCGTGAGCCGGGCCGACTGCGCGAACCGCAGCCCATGCGGCGTGAAATGCACCGCGTTCACCTTCCCCGGCACGATCTCGCCGGTGATGGTCACCCCGATATCGAGCGCCCCGGGGGGTACGTAGAGGACGTGCGGGCCAACCCGAAGCGTGGCGCCCACGGATCCCACGGTAGCCGTATCGGCGTCGGGCGGGAGGGGATCGCACTTCAGCAGCCCCGTGGCGCCGAGCAGGGAGCCCACGAGGCCCGCGTCGGGCGTGACCTGCGCGTCGCTGGGGACGCCGGTCAGGCCGTCGTCGGCCTGACAGCTCCCGATTGCCACGACCACGGCAAGCGGCAGCGCGAGAGAGAACAAGCGGCGGTACGTCATGGCGCAAACCCTCCAGATCACCAGTCCAGTCGGTGCGCCGGGCGAACGGAACCGGGGCACGGGGATTCCGACAAGTGCACTCCCCGTGCCAGGGTTGGGGCCCCTTCTGTGCGGGGGGTCACGAATGGTCGGTGAGGAGTCGCACGAAATCCGGCTCCGCGCGGCCGTTGCGTCGTCCCGTATCCACACGATGTCGGGCCCGCGCGGCAGGTGCGCGTTGGGCACCGGGAGGCCCACGTTTTCCCGCTGAACGCGGGGCTGGACACGAGACCGTCGCCTAGGGCGGGGGCCGGGCATCGGTGGCGCCGCCCGCGGCTTCGCGACAGTTTCCGGGCGTCGCTCCCCACCGTCCCGGAGTCGCGCATGCGCCGGTTGCCGCCGCTCGTCACCCTCCTTCCGCCGCTGGTTCTCGGAACGGCGGTCCCGGCGCTGGGGGCACAACCGCCGACGGTCCCCCGCTTTCCCATCGCGTCCTCGCCCATCGAGCTGGCGGGCGACGTCCGGCCCCATCAATACGTGGGAGTGCAGGGACGGCGGGCGGCATGGCTGGGCGTCGAAACCGGCGCGGCCGAGCTGTGGGTGCACCCGCTCAAGCTCGCGCAGGACTTTCAACTCGACTTCCGCATCCCCGACTACACCGACCCCGTCCGCGGCGCCGACGTGGCGCGGACCGTGACGATCCGTCCCGAGCTGACCACGATCACGTACAGCCACGCCACGTTCACGGTGCGGCAGCACATCCTCGTTCCCCTGGACGTGCCCGGCGTGCTGGTCCTCCTGGACATCGAGTCGTTCCGGCCGCTCGAGGTCGTCGTGAGCTTTCGCACGGTGTTCCAGTACGCCTGGCCGGGTGCGTTCGGTGGGCAGTACACGGTCTGGAGCCCGGACGACCAGGCGTTCCTGCTGTCGGAGAGCCTGCGGCGCCGTAACGCACTCATCGGATCGCCGTGGGCCGCCGCCGCCTCGACGCACCCGGCGCACGCGCTGCCCGACGCGCCCAGCGTGTTCACGATTCCCGTGGACAGCGCGCGCGCCCGACGGGAGTTCGTTCCCATCGTCATCGCGGCCGGCGAGGCGCCGCGGGATACGGTGCGGGCGTGGTACCGGCGGCTGCTCACGGAGGCCCGCGGGCTCTATGACGCCAGGCGCGCCCACGCCGACTCGCTGGTGCATCGCGTGGCCCGCGTGGACACCCCCGACGACGACTTCGACCGCGCCGTCGCCTGGAGCGTCGTGAACCTCGACGAGCAGATGGTCTGCAACCCGGACCTGGGCTGCGGGCTCGTGGCCGGATGGGGGCCGTCCGGCAAGAGCACGCGGCCCGGCTTCGGCTGGTTCTTTGGCGGCGACGCGGCCATCACCTCGCTCGCCATGGATGCCGCCGGCCTCTGGCCGCAGGTCGCCACCGGGCTGCGGTTCCTGGCCCGGTACCAGCGTGAGGACGGCAAGATCACCCACGAGATCTCGCAGTCTGCGGGGCGGATCCCGTGGTTCACGGACTTTCCGTACACGTACTACCACCTGGACACCACGCCCTACTGGATCCTCGCCGTGTGGCGCTACTGGCTCGCGAGCGGGGACGACCAGCTCGTGCGCGACCTCTGGCCGGCCCTCCGCCGCGCGTATGCGTGGAGCCTCACCCGCGATACCGACGGCGACGGCCTCATCGAGAACGGCCCGGGGAACCTCGGCGCGATCGAGATCGGCGAGCTGGGCGCCGACCTGCACGAGGACATCTATGTCGCCGCGGTGTGGCTCGAAGCCCTGCGCGCCATGGAGGACCTGGCGGGGGCGCAGGCGGACGACAGCCTGGCGCGCGAGGCGGCGGCCCACTTCGCGCGGGGGCACGCGACGCTGAACACGCGCTACTGGCGCGAGCGCGACGGGCACCACGCGTTCGCGCTGCTCACCAGCGGCGGCACGAACGACAACCTCACGGTCTGGCCCGCCACGGCGCTCACGTTCGGGCTGCTCGAGCCCGCACGCGCCCGCCGCACGCTCATCAAACTGGCCACGGATTCGATCGCCGCCGACTGGGGTGCGCGGATTCTCTCGACCGGCAGCCCCATCTACGACCCGATGGGCTACAACGGGGGGGCCGTCTGGCCGTTCGTCACCGGCTTCGCGATCCTCGGCCAGTACCGCTATCAGCGGCCGTGGTCCGCCTTCCCCCTGCTCGACGCGGTGGCGCAGATGGCCTTCGACTGGAGCCGCGGGCGGCACCCCGAGCTGCTGTCCGGGACGTTCTACCGGCCGCTCGATACCGCGGTCCCCCAGCAGTTCTTCGCGACGTCCATGCTCGCCGCCGGCACGCTGTCGGGCATGCTGGGCTGGGAGCCCGACGCCCCCCGGAACCGCGCGCGACTGGCGCCGCAGGTGCCGCCGCACTGGCCGGTGGTGCGCGTCCACGGCCTGCGCGTGGGGAGCGCCACGGTCACGGCCCTGGTGCATCGCGGCCCGGGTTCGCTGGCGGTCCAGCTCAGCGCCGAACGTGGTCGGCCGATCATCGCCCTCGAGCTGCCCCTCCCGCCCGGCGCCCGCCTGGAACGGGTGACCGTTGGGGACTCGACCCGGCCGGCCGAGCGCCTCGACGGCCCGCGGCCGCGCGTGCGGCTCGACGTGCCGCTCGGCACGCGGCCCACGACCGTCGCGGTCGAGTGGGAGGGCGGGCTCGACATCGTTCCGCCCACGCCGCGGCTCACACCCGGCCAGACGAGCGACGGGATCCGCGTCCTGGACTTTGCCTGGCGCGACGGCGGCTGGGATCTGCTGGTCGAAGGGGTCCGGGGGCGCGGCTACGACCTGCTGCTCGTCGGCGCGGCGCCGTCGCGGGCAACGGGCGGCACGCTCGTGCCGCGGGCCGACTTCTTCACCGGCCTGCGCGTCGAGTTCGCCGCCGGCACCGGCCGCGAGACGCGCACCGTTCGCCTCATGCCGTAGCCCGTTGCGTGCACGTCGGGGCCTTCGGGAAGGGCGAGGACACTCCGATCGTGGCCAAGGGCTACCGCGCCGCCGGCCTCACCCTGGAGTGGGGCCGCGCCGAGCACGGCGCCGTCATGCTGGCGACCGAACGTCCTCGAGGTGCCGGCGGCGAGGAGTCCGCTGGGAATGGCGGCAGGGGGTTGCCTCGCCGGTTGAAGGGCCGCACGTTGGCGCAGGGAGGCGCATATGCCGGACGAACAACGGTCAATCGAGGCCCGCCTCGACGATCTCGAGGCGCGGCTGGGCCGGCTCGAGCGCGTCGTCAACAACTTCCTCGATGCCACGGCGCGCCGGGACGCGCCGGCCGCCGGTCCGTCGGCACCACGGCGGCCTCGCCCCCCGATCTCCACCGCCGCTGCCGTGCGCGAGGACATCATCACGGACTCGATCCGACAGGCGTTCGAGGGAAAGGGCACGACTTGGTGGCTGAGCCGCGCCGGGATCGGTCTGCTCCTCCTCGGCGTCGCGTTCCTGTTCAAGTACGCGGTGGACGAGGGGTGGCTCACGCCCGGAATCCGCGTGGGACTCGGCCTCGCGCTGGGCCTGACGCTCGTGGTGGTCGGACTGCGCGTGCGACACGACCGGCGCTGGTTCGGCGCCATCGCCCTGGGGGGCGCGTCCGCCACGTTCTACATCACCGGGTACGCCGCGTTCCAGATGTTCCAGCTCGTCTCGTACGGTCCGGCCCTGGCGTTTCTGATCGCCGTAACGGTCTATACGCTCTGGGCCGGCTGGACCACAGACGAGGCGGCGCTCGGCGTGCTCGGCGCCCTGGGCGGGCTGGCGACTCCGTTCCTTCTGTCCACGGACTCCGGGTCGGTCGCCCGGCTTGCCGGCTACGAGGCCGCCGTGCTGGCCGGCGGGGCCGGGATCTACCTGCGCAAGGGCTGGCGCTCTCTGCTGTGGACCATCGTCGGAGGCGGCTGGTGGGTGCTGGCCATCGGTCTCTTCGCGCTCCTCGCCCAGACGGCCGCCAGCCTGATGGACCAGTGGGCGCTGCAACTCGCGGTCGTGACCGCGGTCCTGGCGTACTGGGGCGTGCCGGTGCTGCGCGAGCAGCTCGCGACGACCGATCCCGCGCGCTGGCCCACACCGTCGCTCGCACCGATCGAGCGGGTGGTGGGCAAGCCGGTGGGAAGCCTGCGGGACCGCGGGCCGCAGGCGCTCGCACTCTCCACCCCGCTCATCGCGTTCTTCGTCACCACGGCGATCTGGACACCGGCGGACGCACTTGCCGCGGCCATCGCGGCCGGCGGCGCCGTCGTGTGGGGAGCAACGTGGTGGCACCTGCGGGGTCGGCTGGTGGACGACACGCTCGCGTCCGTCCACGCCGTCGCCGCCGCGGTGCTGGTCGCCATCGCGCTCCAGCAGCTGTTCGTGGGGCACACCTTGCTCCTCACGTGGATGGTGGAATCAACGGCGCTGTTCTGGATGGCCCGTCGCACCGGCGACCGGCTGGTCCGCGTCTCGGCACACCTGGTCGGCGCGGTCGTCGGGGCCTGGCTTGCGATCCGCCTCATCCAGGGCGTCACGGGCACGTATGCGTCGGTCACCGACGCCCTGGTCATCGGGCTCGCGGTGGCGGGGACCTGGGCGCTCGATGGCCGCGAGCGGCAAGTCTACCGCGTCGCGATCTTCACGGCGATCGCGCTGTGGCTCCGCCGGGAGCTGCCCGCGCTGCCGGGCGGCGACGCGGTCGTCCTCCTTGGCTGGAGCGTGCTGGCCGGCGCGGCGGTGCGGCTCGGCCGGCAATGGCAGGACCGGGCGATCGAGATGTTCGCCCATGGCCTGTTCGCCGTCACCGCGCTGTGGTTGGCCGTTCGACTCGGGGCGGGCGAGACACCCGGCGTGGCGGTTTTCAATCTGCCGGCGGCCCTGCACCTTGGCACGCTGGGCGCGGCCCTGGTGGCGGCGCGTGGACTCACCCATCGCAACCAGGCGGAGGTGTACGCGGCCATCGTCCACGTGCTGTTCCTGGGATGGCTCTGGCACGAGTTGAGCCGCTTGCCGGCCGGCCACGCGTGGGTGACCGTGTCGTGGGGCCTCTACGGCATGACCCTGCTGGTCACGGGGTTCCGGATGAACCACACCGGGCTCCGCCGGATGGCACTCGCCACGTTCGCCGCCGTGGTGGTCA
This sequence comes from Gemmatimonadales bacterium, assembly GCA_036398175.1. GTDB lineage: Bacteria > Gemmatimonadota > Gemmatimonadetes > Gemmatimonadales > GWC2-71-9 > JAOTWJ01. The sequence continues at coordinate 49,900 of DASWHL010000067.1, read as the reverse complement.
AGCTCTTCATCGTGGACCTCGCACAGGTGGAACCCATCTGGCGGATCCTCTTGTTCCTGGGCTTCGGCGGCGCCTTCATGACGCTGAGCTACTACTTCCCCAGCCTCTGGAAGATCAGAAACAGCGCTGAGGGACAGGAGTCCCGGGGTGGCGGGCAGCCGAGCGGGTAGGTGATGGAGGAATGGTGTTGGGTGTCCCCCAGACTGGCCCCGCGCTAAACCACGGCGCATCTTTGCCCCTCATGACACCGCCCTCCCGCGCGTGCAGCCGTTCCCTTCGCTCGCCCCGCCATGCTCGCTGAGCTGACGCTGGTGGCGGGCGGGGCGGCGGTGGGCGGCGTCGCGGTCTGGCTCTGGAGCCGGCGCCGGGGGCCCACGGCGGATACCCCCGCTCCGCCGGACGAGCTGCGCCCGGTGCTGGACGCGATGCAGCTTGGCGTCACGGTGACCGATTCGGATGGCACCATCGTGTACACGAATCCGGCGGACGCCGCCATGCATGGGTGGACGCCGGACGAACTGGTGGGCAGGCTCGGGAACGTGTTCGCCCCTCCGACCGCCCGGAAAACGGTGACGACCGGGGAGCTGCCGAGCCTCAAGAGCTGGCGGCGCGAGGGGATGAACATCCGGAAGGACGGGAGCGTGTTCCCGGTGCGGCTGCGCACGGATCTGGTCAGAGATGCCGAGGGCAAGCTCCAGGGATTCGTGACCGTCTGTGAAGACGTGACCGACGAGCAACGGCTCCGCGCCGCGGAGGCCGCGGGCTCCCTGCACGATCCGCTCACCGACCTCGCGAACCGGACCTTCTTTCTGGAGCTGGTGTCGCGGGCCACCCGGCGGGCCGAGCGGCACGCGGAGTACCACTTCGCGGTCCTGCATCTGGACTTCGCCCGCTTCAAGCTGATCAACGAAGGTCTCGGCCACGACGCCGGGGACACGATCCTGACCGAGGTCGCCGAGCGTCTCCGGTTGGCCATCCGACCCAACGACGTCGCGGCGCGGCTCGCGGGCGACGAGTTCGCCATCCTGCTGGACGCCCTGCGCACACCGGGCGACGCGGCGACCGTGGCCGAGCGGGTCATCGCCGGGCTCGACGCGCCGTATGCGCTCCAGGGACGCGAGGTCTATCTCACGCCCACGATCGGTGTCGCGTATGGCGGGAGCGCGCTCGTGGACGCGGAGCAGTACCTCAAGGACGCGCGCGCGGCCATGTACTCCGCGCGGGCCGCCGGCCGGAGTCTGTACGGCGTGTTCGAGGAGACGGTGCGCCGCCGGGCAACCCAGCGCCTCCAGCTCGAGACGGATCTGCGGAAGGCCCTCGACGAGGAGGAGTTCCGTGCGGTCTACCAGCCGATCGTGGACCTCGGCTCCGGCCGGACGGTGGCCTTCGAGGCGCTGGTCCGCTGGCAACACCACGACCGCGGGATGATCCCGCCGGCCGACTTCATCCCCGCGGCCGAAGACACGGGCCTCGTGGTGCCCATGGGCTGGTGGATGCTCGAGGAAACGTGCCGCCAGCTGACCGCCTGGCGCGCCGAGTTCCCGGCCAACGAGGTCGCCGTCAGCGTGAATCTCTCCGTCCGGCAGCTGCGCCAGCCCCGGCTCGTGGAGCGCATCCTCGAGGTGCTCGCCGCCGCGGCGCTCCCCCCACGGTTCCTCAAGCTCGAGGTGACCGAGAGCATGCTGATGGATGACGCGGACGCGCAGATCGCCATTCTGCGGCGCCTGCGGGAGGCGGGGATCAGCGTGGTCATTGACGACTTCGGCACCGGCTACTCGTCGTTGAGCTACATCCAGCGGTTCGACTTCGACGTGCTCAAGATTGACCGCTCGTTCCTGCCCACCGGCGGCGGCACCGACGGCTGGGACATCGTCCGCATGATCATCGAGCTGGCGGGCGACAAGAAGGCCAAGGTCGTGGCCGAGGGCGTCGAGACCGAGCGTCACGCCGTGCGCCTGCGGGAGCTGGGGTGCGACTGGGCCCAGGGCTATTTCTTCGCCCGGCCGCTCGAGCCCGACGCGGCAACGGCGCGCCTGCGCGCGGAGCTCGGGTGAGATCAGCCGGTTGACGGCTTGCCTGCTCGCCCCAGTCCCCTCCGCACCACCGCGATGCCCTCGAACACCAGCCACAGCTCCAAAACGAAGATCGCCCCGCCCACGCCGAGCAGCAGCACCTGGCTCTCGGTCCAGTACCGGATCAGGTTCAGCACCATCGCCCAGGTGGTCATCACCAGCACGAACGCCATGGGAACGGCGGTGACCCAGATCCGACGCTTCAGGCTGGCCAGGAACAGCGTGACGACCAGCAGGGAGAGCCCGGCCGTGAGCTGGTTGGTGGTGCCGAACAGCGGCCAGAGCCGCATGCCGCCGGCCCCGCGGTCGAGACCCAGGGCAAGGAGCGCGCAGCTCACGACCGCGATCAGCGTGGCCACCCAGCGGTTCTGCGCGATGCGCACCCCGTACTGCGCGCCCAGCTCCCCGACGATGTAGCGCTGCAGCCGGACGCCGGTATCCATGGTAGTGGCCGCGAAGCTGATGACGACCACGGCGGCGAAGATCGTCGCTACCGCATGCGGAATACCGATGCCCTCGGCCAGCACCCCCACGCCGTTCACGAACGCCGTGGTGGCGCCGGCGGACGCGCTCGCCCACGTGGCGTAGTGGGCGTGCCAGCCCTCGCGACCCACGAACACGGCAAACCCCGCCGTGGTGGCGATGATGGACGTGAGCGCGAGGGCGCCCTCACCAATCATGCCCCCGTAGCCGACGTAGCGCGCATCCGTCTCCTTGTCGAGCTGCTTGCAGGACGTGCCCGACGCCACGAGCCCATGGAATCCGCTGATCGCGCCGCACGCGATCGTGATGAACAGCAGCGGGAACCAGCTCGGGGCGTCGCTCGGCAGGTGCGTGTTGATGGCGGGCGCGATTACGGGCGGGTTGGTAACGACCACGCCGACCGCGATGATGCCGAGAGCCACGAATAGCTGGTGGCCGTTCACGTAGTCGCGCGGCTGGAGCAGCAGCCAGACCGGCAGCACGCTGGCAACGAACGCGTAGATGAAGAGGATGATCACCCACCCCGCACGCACCCCGTCGGTCGTCGCGGCCGCCTGGGCCGCCATCCCGTCGCCGCCCGCCGCCGTCACCTGCGCGGCGCTCGGGGCCCAGCCAAACACGTCGGGCAGCGAGAAGGGCACGTACTGGCCGATCCAGATCATCGCGTACAGCACCAGCAGGGCGCCGAGCGAGGGCCAGAGCAGCCCGGCCCGGGTCCGATAGATCAGGAAGCCCACGATCAGCGCTACCAGCAGGCTGCTCCAGATCGGGGCCACGGAACCCGGATTGGCAATGAACAGGTTCGCGATCACCACCGCGAACACCGCGTTCACCAGCAGCAGCAGGAAGAAGATGATCAGCAGGAACAGCACCCGGGCCCGTCCGCCGACGATCGTTTCCGCCAGCGTGCCCATGGATTGGCCCTTGTGCCGCGTGGCGATCCACAGGGTCCCGAAGTCGTGCACCGCCCCGGCGAAGATGGTGCCCAGCACCACCCAGAGGAACGCGGGCAGCCATCCCCAGATAACCGCAATGGCGGGCCCCACGATGGGCGCCGCCCCGGCCACGGAGGTGAAGTGGTGGCCGAACAGCACGTGCCGGTTGGTCGGCACGAAGTCCACACCATCCTGGAATTGATGGGCGGGCGTGACGAAGTCGGGATCCAGCCGGTAGATGGACCGCGCGATGTAGCGGGAGTAGACGAGGTAGCCCGTGAGAAAAGCCGACAGGCCGACGACGAGCAGCGCAATGGAGCTCAAGGGAGGCTCTTGTGGGGTCGGGGCTAATATAGGCGGGATGGAGCGGGGTGGAGCGGGATCACCCCTGCCAGTTCTCGCAGCGCGGCCAGGCCCACGACATCGTGGGCTTGCAGGGGGACGTGGACCACGGGATGGCGTCCGAACGTTGCCGCGATTTGGTCCAGATAGGGGCGCTGCCGCTGGCGGCGCCGCTCCAGAAACGCGCCGTCTTCCGAGGTTGGAAGGACCTGGTTGACGAAGATGGTCCCGACCGGAATCCGGTAACGGTCGAGTGTCGCCACCGCGCGCTCGGTCTCCACGATGGGAAGCCGTTCGGGGATCACGACGAAGTGGAAGACCGTGGTCGCCGGATCGGTGAGTGTGGCCCGCGCCCGCACGAACCGCGCCTGCCGCGCCTCCAACGCCCGCAGCACCGGATCCTCACCGTCCGCCTTGACCGCCTCGTCCGCCCTGTCCGCCCTGATATTCCTCCACATCCGCCCCACGGCATTCAGCTTCTTCCGCCGCCCGATCAGGCCCCCGATCCACGTCTGCATCATCTCCGGCAGCGACAGGAGCTGGAGGGTGTGCCCGGTCGGGGCGGTATCGAAGACCACGCGGTCGAAGTCCTGCGCCTCCCCATCCAGAATCCGCGCGACGCGGTCGAACAGCGCGGCTTCCCGCGCCCCGGGGGAAACCCTGGCCAGGTCAATCTGCCGTTCCACTTCACCCCACAGACGAGGCGGGGTCGAGTCCCGGATGCGCGCCTTCACGTCCGCGACGTACCGGTCGGCCTCCTCGTCGGGGTCCACCTCGATGGCCCAGAGCGCGCCGGCCACCTCGCGCGCATCGGGGCCGAGCGGGGTTTCGAGGACGTCGGACGTGGAGTGCGCCGGATCGGTGGATACGAGCAGCGTGCGACGGCCCGCGTCCGCCAGCGCCACCGCGTACGCCGCCGCCAGCGTGGTCTTCCCGACCCCGCCCTTCCCACCGAAGAAGAGGATCCGCGCGTTGCTCAGCAGCACCGGAACCCGCCGTCCGGCGCGTGCGGCATGCCCATCCGGAGATGCCACTGGTGGAATTCCTCGATCAACTCCGGATACAGCTCGAGCGTGTAGAACGCCACCGGATTGGGCACGCCGAGCAGATCCGAACAGCCGAGGAGAAGGAACAGATCGCGGCGGCGGAGGTACTCGCGATGAATCTCGGCCCGGTACGGAACCAGGAAGATCCCGTCGTAGATGTCCTGCACGGCGCGGAGTCGGGCGCGGAGGCCCTGCCAGATCGAGAGATGCATGTCGTGAAACGTGAAACGTGAAACGTGAAGACGCAACTTCGTTTCACGTTTCACGTTTCACGCTACTGCACCGCCACCGCCGCCGTCCCTGTTTTCCCTTCCGATGTCGCCGTGATGACCGTCGCGCCCGCCGCCGTCGCCCGGACGATGAGGTAGTGGCCGAAGCTGCCGATCACGCTCAGGCGGCTCGCATCCACGCTCCAGGTCACGGTCCGGTTGCCGAGCACCTGTCCCGTGGAATCCCGCAGCACCGCCTGGAAGCCCACGCTGTCGCCCACCGCGATGGTCGCGGTGGCGGGCGCCACTTCGACCGAGGCTACGGCGGCACCGGCGGCGCCCCCCACGGTGACGACGATCGAATCCATGAGGTCGCCGGCCGTCGCGATGACCGACGTGGACCCGGCAGCGAGGCCGGTGAGCTGGATCGCGGAGCCGCTGCCATCGAGCCGCGCCACGCCGGGATCCGACTGCTGCCACGTGACGGCGGTACCGAACACCGAGTCACCGTTCTCGTTGAAGACGAACGCGAACAGATAGATGGACTGGCCGATGGCCACCTCGTTGGGTCCGGCAATCTCGAGACGGGCCCCGCCCCCCTCGCCCGTCCCACCGCCGGAGCCGAGCCCCACGTCCACGTTGGTGGTCTCACCCGGAGTGACGTAGACGTCTCGCGCGTAGCCGTATCCCCCCGGCACCCCGGCGGGTGGCAGCGCTTCGACCACGTACGGGCCCCCACCGGACACGTAGTGGATCCGGAACCGGCCCTCGTCGTCGGCCCGGCCGGTGGCCGCGAGGACGAGCGAATTGATGCCCCGATAAACCGTGATGTTGGCGTAGGGGACGGGGACCAGGACCTCGTTGTCGCCCATCGGCCCGCGTACGGTGCCACTGATGGTCCCCGTGGCGTCCTCGTTGACGGCGCGGATCCACGGCAGGAACTGGAATGCGGGTCTCGCGTCCTCACAGGCACCGCTGAGCGAGTCGCAGACCGTCTGCACCACGACGAACGACCGGCCGACGTCGAAATCAATGATCAGGTCCGCCTGGGAGGGACCGTCCGTCAGGGAGAAGGGCTGTTCGATACCCGTGTGGATGGTCTGCGTCGCGGGCCCCATCCAGTTCACCGTGGCGCTCGAGCCGTCCGTGAGCGTGATGCCCGACAGGTCCGTCCGGATCACCATGCGGATCGCCGCGTAGTCGGTGGCCACCACGTCGGCTTCGCCGAGCAACGCGGTCTCCCCGTCCTGCAGCTCGAGCAGGTTGAACCGCCGGTCCGGCGTAGCCAGAGGGGTCCAGACCACGGTCACGGTGGTATCGAAGGTGGCCGCGGCCTCGATGCTCACGATGTGCACATCCACGCTTTGGACCAGGTCGAACGGGAACGGCGCGTCCGTCAGCAGGACGCGCGTCATGGCGTCCCCGGGTCCGGCCGTTCCCTGGTCGTCGGCGCAGGCGGCCAGGGCGGCCAAGGCCAACGCCAGGAGCGTCATCCTCCGCATATCGTCCCCTCCACGCTGAATCGCCAGAAGACTTGCCCACCCGAGAACGACCGGCGCCGGCCGCTTCTGACGGGTTCACCGGTTCCCGAGATCAATCTCCACGGGCGTCCCCCCCGGGGGGTAGTCCCAGGGCACCCCACCCCCTACGAGAACCCGGACCCGCGCGGGCAGAGCGCCTACGATCGCCTCCAGCTGTAATACCCCCCACGCCGGGGCGCCGTCACCTCGAGGCTAAACGCACGGGAGGGGCGGGATTTCGAAATGACTGGGGGATGAGCTAGATTAGGCCAGATGCAAACCGATGCCGCTGCCCCGGCGGGCACGCAGATCACCGACATCGACTGGAATGCACTCCTGGCGCCGTACCGGAAGCCGGTGGCGTGGCGGGCGTGGTTCCAGGTCCTGAACACCGCCATTCCGTTCGCGGCGCTGTGGGCCGCCATGTACCTGAGCCTGCAGGTGGGCTACTGGCTCACCCTGCTGCTCGCCGTGCCCACGGCCATGTTCCTGGTCCGGATGTTCATGTTCCAGCACGACTGCGGGCACGGGGCGTTCACGCCGTCCCAGAAGCTGAACAACGTCATCGGCTCCATCATCGGCGTACTCACGCTGGTGCCCTACGAGTACTGGCGGAAGACCCACGCCATGCACCACGCCTCGTCCGGCAACCTGGACATTCGCTCCTTCGGCGACATTGACACGCTGACCGTCAAAGAGTACCTGAGCCGGGTGCCGGGCAAGCGGCTGGCCTACCGGCTCTACCGCCACCCGCTCGTGATGCTCCTGGTGGGTCCGGTCTGGCAGTTCGTCATCAAGCATCGCTGGCCCAACGACGCGCCGCGCGAGTGGAAACGGGAGTGGCACAGCGTGTACTGGTCGAATGCCGCGTTGCTGGCCATCGTGGCGGCGGCGTGGCTCACCATCGGGATTGACAAGTTCCTGCTGGTGCAGGTTCCGGTCACGCTGCTCGCCGGCTCGACGGGCGTCTATCTCTTCTACGTGCAGCACCAGTACGAGGACACGTACTGGCGATACCGCGAGACCTGGAACTACTTCCACGCGGGCCTCGAGGGCGCCTCGCACCTCGTGATGCCCAGGTGGCTCCAGTGGTTCACCGCCAACATCGGCCTGCACCACATCCACCACGTCTCGAGTCGCGTGCCGAACTACAACCTCCAGCGCTGCTACGACGAGAACCCACAGTTCCACGACGTGACCCGCCTGACGCTGCCGCAGAGCGTCGGGACCCTGCGGCTCACGCTGTGGGATGAAGACGAGAAGAAGCTGGTCGGGTTCCGCGATCTGCCCCGGATCCGGGCGCGCCTCACCGAGCCGGTACAGCCGACGAAGCCCGAGGCGGTGCCGGAGGTGTGGCGGTAGGTCACAGGACGACAGAACGGACGACGGCAGGGGGCGGTAGAAGGCGGTAGGGGCCTTGCAGCAGGGCCCCTACCGTCGTTTACCCCCGCCCCGCGCTACTCCCGGCTCCGGTCGGGCAACCGCGCGATCGCCTCGCCGAACGGGCGGACCGTCTCGCTCAGCACCCGGGCTTCCTGCCCACCCACGGCAACGACTTCCACGGGTGTGACGGCCCGGACGGTGGCCGTCCGGCGCACGTTCTGGAACACGGCGACCTCGCCGAAGTGTTGCCCCGGGCCGAGCCGGGCAAGTATCTCCGTGCGTCCCTGCTCCTCGCGGACCACCTCCACCTCACCCTGCCAGATCAGGTAGAGTTGCTGTCCCAGCTCCCCCTGTCGCACGATCGGCTGGCCGGCCTCGTAGTGCTCCCGCCGCAGCCCGAACGGCTCGCGGGGCCGGATCTCCACGATGTCGCGGCCCACCAGCGGCGTGACGATCCAGTCGAGCAGAATGCGGAGCTGCCGGTCGAGCGTCGGCACGAACCGGATGAAGAACGCCCGCCACACGATCCAGGCGGGGACGCCGGTGATCTCGATGCCCTTCACCTGCGCGATGGCCCGCCGGCGCCCCAGCCCGCAGGCGTCGCCGAGCCCGGTGAACCGGTACCGCCGGAGCGGCTTCCCCCGCACGGTGCGCAGGATGTTGCGGCCCGCCTGCCGGCCCGTCGTCATCGCGAAGATGGCGAGCTGCGGACAAGCACCGCCGCGCGGGTGGGGCACCGCCGCGCAGTCGCCCGCCGCCCAGACGTTCTCCGCGCCGGGAACGCGCGTGCACTCGTCCGTCACGAGCCGTCCGCGCTCGTCCCGCTCGTACGGGAACTGGTCGAGCAGGGGAGTCAGCGCCGTGCCGGCCGAGCTGATGATCGAGCGCGTGGGGATCCGCTCGCCGTCGCTCAGCACGGCCTCCTCCGGGGTCGCGGCCGCGAGCCGGACCCCCAGACGGAACTCGAGCCCGCGCGACGCGAGATACCGCTCCGCGTACCGCACCAGTCGTGGATGGTGCGCCAGCAGTTCCGGAAGGATGCGCTCGCCGCTGTGCACGACCATGACGCGCGCGTCCGCCGGATCAATGCCGGGGTACTCGCGCCGCGCCAGCACGCGGATGAAGTCCTTCAACTCGGCCGCCACCTCGATGCCGCCGTAGTTGCCCCCCACCACCACGAACGTGAGTAGTCGCCGTCGCTCGGCCGGATCCGATTCGATCTCCGCCAGCTCCAGCATGCTCAGGATGTGGTTCCGGACCTTGAAGCAGTCCCAGTAGGTCTTGAGCTTGAGCGCGTGCTCGGCGATCCCGGGATACCGCGACAGGTCGTCCACCGAGCCGAGGCCCACGAATAGATGGTCGAAGGGCAGCTCGTACTGGCGGCCGTCGAGGTGGCGGCTCGTGGTCACGACCCGCCGCTCGAGGTCAATACCGTCAATCTCCGCGTTGTGGAAGCGCGCCGGCGGAAACATGCGGCGCGCCGGGCTGATGATCTGACCCGGCTGGATGCGCCCCGTCAGCATCTCCGCGATGAACCCGTGAAACGTGTGGAAGTTGTCGCGCCCGATGACCGTGACGTCCACTTCGCCCCGCCGGATGCCCCGGCGCAGCGCCCGGACACAATTCAGGCTGGCCCAGCCACCGCCCAGGCAGACGATTCGAGGGACACTGCGGGCCATCCTCACACCCCGCTCATCGTGGTGCGCCGCACGCGACGGGCTCCCGCCGACCGATCCGCCCACCAGTTGCGTAACGGCTCGCGCGCCGCCTGATACCCGAGATCCGCCACCTCGGCCAGGCGATGAAACTCGAAGATGCCGATATGGTCCACCGGCGCGTGAAAATAGAGATCCGCCGTGTCCCGGACGCGTCGCGTTTCCTGGGTGCTGGCCACGACCGCGACCCGGGCGAGCGTCTCGAAGATGGACGGGTAGTACGGCGCGGAGCCTCGTCGGGTCCACCGATCCCGCAGCAGTCGCCAGCTGCTGGGGGTTTCCGCGTAGCCGGTGCGCGGCTCCTGGCCCGGTGACGCGTCGCTGGCGAGCACGGCGCCGTGGGCTCCCCGCACCAGCAGGGCCGCGGGCAGGTTGTTGAGGACGCCGCCATCCACCAGGAGATCGCCATCGTCGCTCACGATCGGTGGCGCCACGCCCGGGATCGCGATGCTGGCGAGGGTACCGCGCGCCACCCGGCCAGTCCGGTGCACCACCAGGTTCGACCGCGTGAGGTTGGCCGAGCACGCGAAGCACTCGATCCAGCAGTCCTCGAAGTCGAGGTCGCCGAACATCTCCTCCAGCATGCGTTGCGCCGCCCGATGCGTCACGATGGACGCGAACGGAATGGTGTACGCCCGGTGGGGGTGGTGGTGCGTCCAGCCATGGTGATGCTGGGCGACGATCTCGTCGAGCGGCATGCCGGCCGCGTACTGGGCTGCGATGACGGCGCCCATGCTGGTGCCGCCGATTTCGTCCACCGGGATGCCGATCTCTTCGAGGGCTCGCAGGAACCCGATGTGCGCGAGCCCGCGAGCCCCGCCGCCGCTCAGGGCCACGCCAATGCCCCGGCCGGTGAGCCGCCGCGCGAGCCGCGCAAAGTCCTCGGGGTTGCCGAGCCGGACGTGGTGCCGGCGGCGGATCGCGCGGCCGGCCATCCACCGTGCCGCGCCCCGCCCGGTCCGTACGCCACCCGTGTGCACCAGCACGAGGTCTTCGGCGGTCCAGTCAGCCGCCGTCCCGTCGGATCCCTCCGGGTCCGCCGGCGCGTCGTCCGCCCGGGCGACCGTGAGGATGAGATCGGACTGCCGGAGACAGCGCGCCGTCCAGCCCGGCGTGGCCGCGTCGCCCACGTACACGACGTAATCGTGCGCACGCTCCTGCTCGTCGAGCCAGCGCGCCTCCGCGTCGTGCCGTGGCCCGATCAGCATCGTCGTTCCGAACGGGGCCAGCGCGCCGGTCAGCGCGCGCGCGATCGCCTCCGTCGGTGGCTCGCGCCCGATGCCCCGCACGGCGACCGTGGTGACGCTGGCACCCGGCGGGGACGTGGAGGCGGGGGCGGCCAGCCACCCCGCGAGCATCCGGGTGATCTCGATGGCGAGAGCGCCGTGGGCCCGCAGCAGCGGGTCGAATCGCTCGCGCGGCAGCCGTCCGAGCTCCGTGTCCCGCACCGCCCGGACGGCGGCCGAGCGTGGCGCCCCGGTGAGCAGGGACAGCTCACCCACCAGCTCGCCGCGCCCGACCTCACGGATCACGGTTGGCCCGCCGTCGCCGGCCCGCTCCACCCGGAGCCGGCCGCTCAGCACCAGGTAGGCCGCGTCCCCCGCGTCGCCCTCCGCGAACAGCTGCTCTCCACCGTGCACCCGCACGACATCGAGCGCATCCACGAGCGCATCGAGGGTCGCCGGATCGAGGCCGCCGAACAGGTCGGTGGCGCCGAGCACCGAGCGCGCGTACGCGCGCCCGGTCACGTCATCCGGCATCAGTGGGTTGCACGAAATGCGCGACGCGCTTGATGTTCAGCAGGTTCCGGTAGGTGACGTTATCGGTGGTCGAGTTGCCGCCGAACGTGCCGCAGCCGAGCGTGAACGACGGCTCGAGTCCGCTCGTGAGCCCCACCACGCCCTGCACGGATGGTGAGTTCACGAGGATCCGGCCGGCCGGGATGGCGCGGCCGAACCGCTCGATGACGGCCTGGTCCCGCGTGTGGATCCCCGCGGTGTGGCCGGCCCCGTGGAACTCGAGCAGCCGCCGCGCCAGCGCAATGCCGTCGTCCGCAGTCGCCACGGTGAACAGTGACAATACCGGGAAGATCTTCTCTCCGGCAAGCGGGTTCGTCGGCGAGGCGTCGTCGGTGGGGGCGACGACCACCCGGATCGGGTGGGGCCGCGTGATTCCCACGAGCCCGGCAATGCGCTGCGCATCCTGCCCGATGATCTGGGGTCGCCACGTGCCCGTGGCCGGATCAATGGCCGCCGCCATGGCCCGCGCGGTTTCCTCCGGCGTCAGCACCGCCGCCCCGGCACGCTCGAGCGCCTCGATCAGGGGCTCCCGCAGCGGCCGCTCGACGATCAGGTTGTGCTCGGCGCCGCAGATGAGCCCGTTGTCGAACGACTTGCTCATCACGACGGCCTGCGCCGCCTGGTCGGGGTCGGCGTCGGCGCAGATCAGCGTGGGCGTGTTCGCGGGCCCCACGCCAATGGCGGGCGTCCCGGAGCTGTACGCCGCGCGCACCATCCCCGCCCCACCCGTCGCGAGCACCAGGGACACCCCGGGATGTCCCAGATACATCGCGGTCTTCTTGCGGCTGCTGCGCTTGTGAATCCATTGCACGAGGTCCGGCGGGGCCCCCGCCTGCGCGAGCACGCCGCGGATCAGCTCACCCGTGGCGTTGCCGACGCCCAAAGCGGCCCGATGAAAGCTCAGGATCAGCGCGTTCCCGCCCTTGAGCGCGATCAGCGTCTTGAAGACCGCGGTCGCCACCGGATTGGTCATCGGGATCAGCGCGAAGATCACGCCCGCCGGGCTCGCCAGTTCCGTCACGCCGCGGTGGGCGTGTGCCTGGAGCGGTCCCCGCCCCGGGCGCCCCACCAGCGACCGGTACACGCCGACGCTTGCCATCTGGTTCTTCAGCGTCTTGTCCGGCACGTTGCCGAGGTGCGTCTCCTTGACGGTGGCCGCGGCCAGCTCCCCGGCCCGCGCCGCCACCGCCTGGGCCACCTGCCCCAGCAGTTCGTCCACGCGCTCGTCCGTCCAGTCCTCGAACGCGCGGATGGCCTGCTGTGCCCGGGCAACCGTCTCATGCACATCCGGGTCGGGATCGGTCACGGCGAACTCGGCAAGCCGCCGCGTCGTCGCGCGCAGCTTGCGGGCCGCGTCCCGGCCAAGTGCGCGGTACACCTGCACGCCGATGCGGGGGTGGGCCTCCAGGAGGCGCTCGATCGAATCCGCCGACAGCCGCCGCGCCTTGACGTCCGTGTGGCTCCAGGCGCTGGCTGACCGCGGCAGCGAGTCGAGCAGACTCAGCTCGCCCACCACCGACCCGGGCTCCAGGAATCCGAGCACCCCGTCGGAGTCCACTTCGGGACGGGCAAGCTCCAGGCGAACCTCTCCGCCGTCAATGATGTAGCAGCCGTCGCCGGCGCTGCCTTCCTCGAACAGCAACGTTCCGGCGGGGAATTCGACCGGCTCCAGATACTGCTCCAGGACGGTACGCTCCTCGATGGCCAGGCCATCCAGCGGTGCCGGCAGGTTCATACGTGCCTCGAGAGTTGGAGACTGGGGAGGGTGCAATTTGTAGGCGAACCGGCCCGGAGCGAAAGGGGTGACGTGGTTCGCGGGCCGGCGGTCGGAGGCGGGGCCCTCAGCCAGCGTCGTCGAGCAGCCGTTCCAGCGCGGCGACCTCGCGCTCGAGGTTCTCCCACTCGCCCATCAGATCGGCAAGCGCGGTTGCCAGCTCCTTCCGCTCCGCCTCGCGCGCCCGCACCTCGTCGGCCGGCGTGCGGGCGAAGTAGTCCGGCTCGCAGAACAGGCCGTCTATCTCCTGCACCCGGACTTCCGCGGCCTGAATGCGGTCGGTGACCTCGGCCAGCCGCCGCCGGAGCTTCGCGACCTCCCGCCGTGGAATGGCGGCATCGGGCCGCCGCTCCACCGGCTTCGACCGGAGGGGGCTTTCCAACCGCTTGCGCTCCTTCCTGGCCCGGAGCACGACCCGGTCCACGTCCAGATGGTCGTCCCCGCAGGCATGGACGTATTCGTCATAGGGGCCGGGATAATCGGTGACGCCGTCCGCCCGGATCTCGAGCACCCGCGTGGCCAGCTGACTCACGAACCACCGGTCGTGGGAGACGAGAATCAGGGTGCCCGGGAACGCCTTGAGCCCCTCGACCAGCGCCTCGATGGACTCGAGATCGAGGTGGTTGGTCGGCTCGTCGAGCACCAGCACGTTGGGGCGCTCGATGGCCAGGCGGGTGAAGACGAGCCGGGTGGTTTCGCCGCCGGACAGCGCGCTCAGCGCCTTCTTGCCGTCGTCACCCGAGAAGAGCATCAGACCCATGGCGCCGCGCACGTATCCGAAGTCGCGGTCGGGACAGAAGTGCCAGGCCCATTGCTCCGCGGTGCCGCGGGCGTCCGCGAATTCCTCCCGGTGGTCCTGCGCGAAGTAGCCGGGATGGGTCTCGTAGCCCCACTCCACCTGGCCGGCGTCGGCCTCGAGCCGTCCCATCACGATCCTGAGGAGGGTGGACTTGCCGATGCCGTTCGGCCCGAGGATGGCCAGGCGGTCCCCGCGGACCACCGCGAGGTCCACGCCGTGCAGCACCTCGAGGTCTCCGAACGCCTTCCGGACGCCCTTCACGGTCAGCACCTCGCGTCCGCTGTCGCGCCGCGGCTCGAAACGGAACGCGGGGTAGCGCCGCGAGCTCTGCGGCAGCTCCTCGAGCGCTTCCGCCTTCTTCTCGATCATCCGCACCTTGCTCTGCGCCTGGCGCGCCTTACTGGCCTTGGCGCGGAAGCGGTCCACGAATTTCTGGTGGTGCGCAATCTCCCGCTCCCGCGCCGCGATGTCGGCCACGCGGCGTTCCCGCTCCGCCTGCTTGGCCTCGAGGAACGCCGTGTAATTCCCGGGATAGGACGTCACGGTCTCGTAGTCAACGTCCACGATGGACGTGACCACGTTGTCCAGAAAGCGATGGTCGTGGGAGATGACCAGCACCGTCCCGGGGAAGTCCCGGAGGAACTTCTCGAGCCACCGGATGGACAGGATGTCGAGATGGTTGCTCGGCTCGTCCAGGAGCAGCACGTCGGGACCGCTCGCCAGCACCTGCGCCAGCAACACCCGGAGCCGGAACCCGCCCGACAGGGTCGCCATCGGGTCACGATGCCTGGCCGTCGGGATGCCCAGCCCCTCGAGGATCGTGGCGGCCCACGCTTCGGCGGCATAGCCGTCGTGCCGCCGGATGGTCTCCTCGACCGTGGCGTACCGCGCGGCGTCGAACGACTCCCCGGCATTCGCGAGCAGCCGCTCGTGCTCGACCAGCGCGTTCCAGAGTTCCGGATTGCCCTGGAGCGCCACGCTCAGAATGTCCTGATCGTCGTACGCGAACTGATCCTGGCGAAGCACGCCCAGCCGGAGCCGCTTGGCCACGGACACGGTGCCGTCGTCCGGAGCGAGATCCCCGCTCAGGATCCGGAGCAGCGTGGTCTTGCCGGACCCGTTGGCGCCGACCAGGCCGTACCGTTCGCCCGCATTGAGCTGGAACGACGCCCCGGCAAACAGGCTCCGGTCGCCGAACGACTTCGCGAGGCTGGACGCGGAGATCACGGCGGGGGAATCTACGGACTCGTGCCGTCTCCTATCGCGTCCGCGCCAGCCCCGCCGCCTCGACCTTCCCCAGGTACTCGAGCACCGCCTCGGGCAGCACGGTCCCGTAGTAATACTCGCCCGCCTCCCGCGCCTCGGCCGCGACGTAGCGATAGATGTCGAGTCCCGATCGCTCGCCGTTCACGGCGTTGAGCACCTCGAAGGCCATGAGCGCGTGCAGGCCGCGCACGCCGCCAATCTCACCGCGGCTCACAAGGAACTCCTTCGGCCCACCGGTCAGCACCGGCTTCAGCGCCGCGAGCTGGGCCAGGACGCCGGACGGGGCCGCCGCACGTGGCGCCGACCGTCCCGTCCGCTGTCGGTACGCGCTCCCCAGCTGCCGGAGCGCTTCCTGCTCCCAACGCGTCACGTCCTGGAGCCGCGCGGTGACCTGCTCCCCCAGCCCGGAGGCCATCTCGCTCAGCGAGCGCACCGCCTGCCGCTCGCGTTCGGCCGCGTACCACACCTGGTCCGCCGCCATGCCGTATGCCGCCGCCGCGTCATCCCGCTCGGCGATCCACGTGAGGCCCAGCCGCAGGTTCCGGGAGAGGCGCTCCAGCCCGCGGCCCACCGTGTTCGCGGCCAGGACCGGCGCCGCGTCCGCGTCCGCGCTCGCCATGGCGTAGGCGATCAGCGCCACGCTCGCGGCGCTGCGTCCCAGCTGCGTACGGTCCACGTTCCAGAGGTCGTCGTCACTCGAATGGATGTAGTGGTCCGGCATGTTCGTGAACGTGAGGGCCGGAACCCCGATCGGCGCCTCGTTGAACGGCATGTGGTCCGTGTTGTTGTGGAACCAGATCATCTCGGCGTTGAACCGATGCCGCGTGCCCAGGTGCGCGAGGTGCGGGATCGGATAGAACGGGATCCCGTTCTGCGCCACCGCCAGCTCCGACGTATTGCCCTTGACCATGAACTCGATCACCGACTCGGCCACGTCGTTCAGGAAGTGGAATCGCGTGGCCGGGAGCCGCGTCACGTTCTGCTTGCGCATGACACCCTGCGCCTGGTTCGCGCCCACCATGTCCTGATTCACGTTCACCCACATCCGTCGGTGCGCGTCCGGATGGTCGGCAAAGTACTGCCGCTGGCTCGAGATCTCCGTGACCCACCAGAAGCGGATCGTGCGGCGCGGCCGCGGAATGGCGCCTTCGCGCACCAGCCTGGCCAGGGCACGGCCCACCTCGAGCACGCTCGCCGTGCCGCTCGCGTCGTCGTTGGCCGAGGCGCCTTCTTCCTGGAGATGCCCGGTGAGCACGATGTCCTGGCCCAGACCCGGCTCGCTGCCCGGGAGCGTCGCCTCCACCATCACCTGCCACGGCTCGCTGCCCTGTCCGGACGTGAAGGCGGCCTCCACCACGGCCCGCACCACGACCGGCGTCTGGCTCGCGGCGAGCCGCACGGTCAGCTCGATGCCCTGCCGAGCCGACAGCACGAACGCAAAGGTCGGCTCGTAGCCGTCACCCTGGCCCGGGACGCGGCTCCAGCGCAGCTGATCCGGGGCGGACACGGGCGCGGGCACGGACACGCTCTCCCCACCCCGCGGGTCGGGATACCAGACGAGCCCCAGCGCGCCCCGCTCGCCCACGGCCTGCCGCATCACCCGGCTGATGGGACCGTGGGTCAGCACGATCTTGCCCCGCACATCCACACGCGCCAGGTCCGCGCTGTCGGCGGGCCCGAGGTCCACGAGCGGCGCGGTGACGTCCGCGGCGCGCGAGTAGTCGGCCAGGTGCAGCGCCGACTGGAGCGTGCTCGCGATCCGCTCGGGGGCGGGCTCGACGATCCAGAGGTCCGCGAACGTCGCGTTCCAGGGGCGGCTGTCGTCGGCCTGCTTGATGAGCCGGACGTCCTGCAGGCCCAGCTCGCGGGCCTTGGCCTCGTAGTACTGCGCTACCTTCCAGAGGCCGTCCGCGCCGCCACCGGGACGGTGGAACTGCGTCATGTGGCGGATGTGTTCATACGCCGCGTCCCCCGAAACCTCCTGGAGGATGTACCGGGCAACCCCCCGGTCGAGCACCGGCAGGTCCTGCGCGGCGGTCGCACCGGCCGCGAAAAGGCACAGCAGCGAGGAGAGGACGGCGGGGCGAAGCGACGACATCGGCTGGCTCCTGGGAATCTCGGTGGACCCGGGGGCCGGCGTCGGCGCCGGCCGCGACGGGGAAAGTACGATGCCGGGCTCCCCTCGCGCGATCCTTTCTCAGACCGCATCTTGTCCGGCGTCCAGGGCGGGTGGACGTTCCCCCTCACACGACGGCACCCACAGGCACGCGGAAGGCAGGCAGGGATGGACGCAGTCCAGCAGCTGATCGCGGAGTGGAACGGCGAGTTCGTGATCACGGCCTTCGACGCCGATTCGGGCTCCTGGATCTTCGTGGCCATCCACGACACGACGCTCGGCCCGGCCCTCGGCGGCTTGCGCATGCGGGCGTACCCGAGCCACGCGGACGCGCTGCGCGACGCCATGCGGCTGGCCGAGGGCATGACGCACAAGTGGGCGGCCCTCGGCCTGCCGCGCGGCGGCGGCAAGAGCGTGATCGCGGTGACGCGTCCCCTGACGGGCGACGCGCGGCGCGACGTGCTGCATCGCTACGGACGGATCGTCGCGTCGCTCCGCGGGACGTACGCCTGCGGCCCCGACCTGGGCAGCACGCCGGAGGACATGCGCACCATCAACGACGTGACCGAGCACGCCCACGGATGGGACCGCGCCCGCAACCAGCCGCTCGACCCCGGCCCGTTCACCGCGCTCGGCGTGTTCGTCGGCATGCGCTCGGCGCTGCGCCAGGTGTTCGGCGGCGACGCGTTCGCCGGCCGGTCCGTGCTCATTCAGGGGGTGGGCGACGTCGGCCTGCCGCTGGCGCGGCGGCTCCACGAGGCGGGCGCGACGCTCGCCATCGCGGACGTGGACGACAATCGGGCGCGACGCCTCGCCAAGGACCTGGGCGCGGCGGTCGTGGCGCCGGATGCCGTGCCCACGCATCCGTGCGACGTGTTCGCGCCGTGCGCCGTCGGGGCGACCGTGAACGCGGAGACCATCCCCCGGCTCGCCTGCCGGATCGTGGCCGGGTCGGCCAACAACCAGCTCGGCGAGGCGGCGGACGCGGACCGCCTGCACCGGCGTGGGATCCTGTACGCTCCGGACTACGTGATCAACGGCGGCGGCGCGGCCGCCCTGCCCTCGCTCTCGGCCGGCGCGGACGAGGCGGACGTGCTCGAGCGGGTCCGCGCGATCGAGGGCCGCCTGGACACGATCTTCGCCGAGGCGCGGTCGCGCGCGGAGTCGCCGGCCGTCACCGCCCGGCGGATGGTCGAGCGGATTCTGGCGGACGGGCGGATCAGGAAGCAGCCCGTGTCATGACGGCCGGGGGACCGCGGGTGGCGCGGTCGGCCCGGGGATGAAAGGTCGAGGACATATGTCAGTCAAACACGCGGACCAGGTGGCGGCTCAGGCGGTTTCGGCGGGCACGGGGACGACGCGCCAGGTGCTGATCGGGCCGGACGAGGGACCCAACTTCGCGCTGCGGCGGTTCATCATGCAGCCGGGCGGCGGGATGCCTGCCCACACCAACACGGTGGAGCACGAGCAGTACGTGCTGCGCGGGACGGCGACCATCGGCATCGGGGACGAGACCATCGAGGTGGGCGCCGGTCACGTGGTGTTCATTCCGGCGGGCACGCCGCACTGGTACCAGGCACACGGAGAGGAGCCTTTCGAGTTCCTGTGCGTCGTGCCGAACAGGGAAGACAAGATCGAGATCGTGGGCTGCTGACAGGGCGGCCAGGGCAGGCGGGGCGGCGCTGACGGCTTCGACGTCTAGCGCTGGTCGGGTCCGAGGTTCAGGGCGGAACTTTCCCGCGCTCGAAGCGTCCAACCCGGGTCGCCCGCCCGGAGCAGGCCTCATGCGCCCCGCCACCGCCCTTCTTGCCCTGCTGCTGCCCGCCGTCGCCGCCGCCCAGGACGCTCCCCGTGCCCTTCCCTCCGTGGACCTCCCGCCCACACTCGAACGGGTCCTGCGTGACTACGAACGCGCCTGGGCGGCCGGGGACGCCGCGGGCCTCGCGACCCTCTTCACCGAGGACGGCTTCGTCCTCTCGAACGGCGCCGAGCCCATCCGCGGCCGTGACGCCATCCGCCGCAAGTACGCCAACGCCGGCGGCCCCCTGCGCCTTCGCGCCTTGGGGTACGCCACCGCCGATACGGTCGGCTACATCGTGGGCGCCTACCGCTACGGCAACGCCGCCGAGGACACCGGCAAGTTCGTGCTGGCGCTCCGGCGCGGACCCGACGGCCGCTGGCTGATCGCCGCCGACATCGACAACTCCATCCGGCGCCCGTAGCCCCCCCTCCCCCGCCCTCCCTGAAGGCCACATCAAGGCTCGCGGACCTCCAGGGGCTCGCGGAAACGCCGATCAGGACGCATCTTGCGCGGTCACTCCAGCGTCCCTCGCAACCGTTCTCCCACCCGATCTCAGCCGGGAAGGACGGTGCGTGCCCCCACAACCCGCTACACGCTGCACGCTGCACGCTGCACGGCAGTCCCGGAGAACCATGCCCCAGACGGATCAGCTCAACGTCGCCCTGGCCGACCGCTACCGCATCGAGCGGGAGCTGGGCCAGGGTGGCATGGCCACCGTCTACCTCGCGGCGGATCTCAAGCACGACCGCAAGGTCGCCCTCAAGGTCCTCCGGCCCGAGCTGGCCGCCGTGCTCGGCGCCGATCGCTTCGTGGTCGAGATCAAGACCACCGCCGGCCTCCAGCATCCCCACATCCTCCCGCTCTTCGACTCGGGCACCGCCGACGGCTTCCTCTACTACGTGATGCCGTACATCGAGGGCGAGACCCTGCGCGACACGCTCGACCGCGAGACGCAGCTTGGCATCGCGGAGGCGGTACGGATCACGACCGAGGTGGCCGACGCGCTCGACTACGCCCATCGCCACGGGGTGATCCACCGCGACATCAAGCCCGAGAACATCCTGCTGCACGACGGCAGGCCCATGGTCGCCGACTTCGGGATCGCGCTGGCGGTGAGCGCGGCGGCGGGCGGCCGCATGACCGAAACGGGCCTCAGTCTCGGCACACCACACTACATGAGTCCCGAGCAGGCCACGGCCGAGAAGGACCTGACGAATCGGTCGGACGTCTATTCCCTGGGGAGCGTGCTGTACGAGATGCTCGCCGGCAGCCCGCCGCACGTGGGGGCCTCGGCGCAGCAGATCATCATGAAGATCGTGACCGAGGAGGCCCAGCCGGTTACCGCCGTGCGGAAGAGCGTGCCGCCCAACGTCGCGGCCGCCGTGGCCAAGGCATTGGAGAAACTGCCGGCCGACCGGTTCGACAGCGCGAAGGCGTTCGCCGACGCCCTGCGAAACCCGGCCTTCGCGACCCTCGCGACCGTCGGGACCGCCGCGCGTTCGGCCACCCGGCCCAGCCGCCTCTCCGCCGCGCTGGGTACCACGACGGTGCTGCTCGCGCTGGCCCTCGCGTGGGCGCTGACCCGCCCCGCGCCCTCGATGCCCGTGACCCGCTACGGACTGGCCCTCCCGCCGGAGCAGGCCGCCGGCGAGCGAGGGTTCGGGGCGATCGCGGCCGACGGATCCCGCATCATCTACAGCGGCCCGTCCACGATCCCCGGTCTCAACCAGCTCTGGGTCAAGGACCGCGATCGCCTGGCCGCGCGCCCCATCCCCGCCACGGAGGGGGCCAGTGCCGTGGCCATCGCACCCGACGGCCAGCGGCTCGGCGTCGTGATCCTCAACGAGATCCGCGTCGTGACCCTGGACGGCGGTCAGGTGCGGACGGTCGCGCGCGGGGTCAGCGGCGCGAGCGGGAGCCTTGCCTGGGCCGGAGACGGTTCCTTCGTGTACGTGACCAGAGACCGGTTCGCGGTCGAGCAGATCCCCGAAGGCGGTGGACGCGCCCCCGTCACGCTGTGGGAGTCGGATTCCCTCTTCCCGCAGAACCTGGTCCCCCTGCCGGACGGCCGCGGCGTCCTGTTTCAGGCCTGTCCGGCACCCTGCGCGGAAGGGGGGGTGTACGTCCGTCCCTTCGGAAGGGACTCGGCGCGGCTCATCGTTTCCGCCGCCGCACGGGGCCAGGTCGTGGGCGACCTGCTGTTCTATGCCGCGCGGGGCCCCGGCGGCGGGGCCACGCCCGTGTACGCCGTCGCGTTCGACCGGAAGACATTCAGGGTGCGAGGGGAACCGGTGCAGGTGGCCGACAGCGTCCAGGCGCCCAGCGGCCAGCCCTACTTCGACATCTCGGCATCCGGGACCGGCATCATGATGCGCGGCGGGACGGGCACCGCCGGGGAGCACGAGCTCGTCTGGGTGGATCGCGCGGGGCGGGCCACGGCCGTGGACCCCGCCTGGCGGTTCCGTGTCACCCTGTTCGCGGCCGACTACGGGTGGTCGCTGTCGCCCGACGAGACGCGTCTGGTGATCGGGCTCAACACGAGCGCCGGGGACGACGTCTGGCTCAAGCAGCTGCCGCGCGGTCCGGTGTCGCGTGTGACGTACGGCGCCGGTCCGGACCGGCGCCCGTATTGGCGTCCTGACGGACGCTGGGTCACGTTCCTCACGGACACCAGTTTCTCCATGCGGCGCGCGGACGGCACGGGACGCGACTCGATTCTCTGGGCCGGGCGCGCGGACGAGGGGCTGGTCTCGCACGACGGGCGCTGGATCGTCCTGCGGCGGGGAGCCACCTCCGCCGCCGCGGGCGGCCGCGACCTGTACGTGATCCGGATCGGCGAAGACACCGCGCCCCGTCCCCTTCTGGCTACACCCTATGACGAGCTGTCCATGCGGCTGTCTCCCGACGATCGCTGGATCGCCTACCAGTCGGACGAAACCGGCCGGCCCGAGGTGTTCGTGCGCCCGTTCCCCGACGCCACCAGCGGCAAGGTGCAGGTGTCGAGCGACGGCGGCACCGGACCGCTCTGGTCGCGGGACGGCCGGGAGCTGTTCTATCTGCGCCCGGACGAGATGATGATGGCGGTGCCCGTGTCGGCGGACGGGACGCCGCGGGTGGCCGAGCAGCGGGAGCTGTTCCGCCGGACCGGCGCGCTCACCGCGCTCAACGCCTGGTACTACACCCCGTGGGACGTGGCGGCGGACGGACGGTTCATCATGACCCGCTCGATCGCCAGCGACGATAATCTGGGCGCCACCCTGGTGGTGATCGAGCACTGGCTGGACGAGGTCCGGGCCATGGTACGGCCATGACCGCGATCACCGACCGGCTCGCGGCGGCGCTCGCCGACCGCTACAGCATCGAGCGAGAACTCGGCGCGGGGGGCATGGCCACCGTCTACCTGGCGCACGATCTCCGCCACGACCGGCAGGTGGCCCTCAAGCTCCTCCGCCCCGAGCTCGGCGCCATCCTCGGCGGCGACCGGTTTCTCCAGGAGATCAAGGTCACCGCCAACCTCCAGCACCCACACATCCTCCCGCTGTTCGACTCCGGGAGCGCCGACGGCCTGCTGTTCTACGTCATGCCGTTCGTGGAGGGCGAGACCCTCCGCGACCGGCTCGACCGGGAGAAGCAGCTCCCGGTGGCGGAGGCCGTCCGGATCGCGAGCGAGGTGGCGAGCGCGCTCGATTACGCGCACCGGCACGGCGTGATCCACCGGGACATCAAACCCGAGAACATCCTGCTCCACGACAACCGCGCGCTCGTGGCCGATTTCGGCATCGCGCTCGCCGTCAGGAACGCCGGCGGCTCCCGGCTCACCGAGACGGGGCTCTCCCTCGGCACACCGCATTACATGAGCCCGGAGCAGGCCACGGGCGACCGCGAGCTGGACGCCCGCACGGACGTGTACGCCGTGGGCTGCGTGCTGTACGAGATGCTGACGGGCGCTCCGCCCTACACCGGCCCGACCGCGCAGGCCGTGATCACGAAGCTGGTGACCGAGGAGGCACCGCCGGTCACGGGGCAGCGCCGCTCGGTCCCGCCGCACGTGGCCGCCGCGGTGCACCAGGCGCTCGAGAAGCTGCCCGCGGACCGGGTTGCGACGGCGGCCGAGTTTGCGCGGGCGCTCGATGCCGGTGGACGGGCGGAGGGGCCGTCGGGCGGGCCAGCACCGCGGCCCGTCGGCCCAGCCCGCCGGCCCGCCGTCCTGCCGTGGAGCCTCGTTGCGGCCGCCAGCGTGGCGATCGGTGTGCTGGGACTCCTCGTCCTGAAGCGACCCGCGACCGCCACAGGCGACGTGGTGCGGGCCATCCTCGAGCTGCCGCGGGGTACGTCGCTCAGTTACCCGTCGCTCGCCCTCTCGCGTGACGGGAGCCATATCGTCGTCGCCGGCGAGGGGGATGGGCGCAACCGGTTGTTCCAGCGCCAGCTCGACGAGCTGCACTTCACGGCCGTCCCCGGCAGCGAGGACGGGGCCCGGCAGTTTCTCTCGCCCGACGGCGCATGGGTGGCGTTCGGCGCCGGTGAGCGCATGCTGAAGGTCCCGATCGCGGGAGGGCCGGCGGTGGAGGTGGCCAGGGGCGACTGGGCCGGCGGCGACTGGACCGAAGACGGGACCATCGTCTACACGCCCAACTACGTGAGTGGACTCTGGAAGGTGGCCGCCAGCGGCGGCACGCCGGAGCGACTCACGGCGCCCGATTCGGCGCGGGGCGAGCTGGCGCACTGGTGGCCCCAGGTGCTCCCGGACGGGGAGCACGTGCTCTTCACCGCCTTCAGCACCCCGATCGAGCGCGCGCGTCTCGAAGTGCTGTCCCTGAAGACCGGCGAGCGGACCGTGGTCCTGGACGGCGCGGTCTCCGGGCGCTACGTGCGCGCGGGCTACCTGCTCTACGCCCGCAACGAGGCACTGTTCGCGGTGCCCTTCGACCTCGGCCGGCTCGCCGTAACCGGCCAGCCGGTGCCCGTGATTCAGGACCTCGCGTTGCAGGCCGAGGATGGCCGGGCCGGGTTCGCGGTGTCCGACAACGGCACGCTGGCGTACATCACGGCCTCGTCGTTCACGGCCGACCTCGAGCTGGTGTGGGTCACCGGCCGCGGCGTCGTGAGCACGCCGGTCACCTCCTCCGCCCGGTTTGACAACCCCGCCCTGTCCCCGAACGGCCGCCAGGTGGCGATCGCGATCGCCCTGCCGGGAGAGACCCGCGACGTCTGGGTGCTGGACCTCGTGCGCGGCACGCGCACGCCGATCACGAGCGGGGGCGCCAACGACTTTGCGCCGCTGTTCACGCCCGACGGCCGCCGGATCATCTACGAGTCGGAGCGCCCGGCGTTCGACCTCTACGTGCGGCCGGCCGATGCCAGCGCCCCGCCGACGCCGCTCCTCGTTTCCCCGCACGACAAGAGCCCCGGCAGCATCACGCCGGACGGGTCAACCCTGCTGTTCTCCTACAACCTGCTGCCATCCCAGCTCTGGACCGTCGAGCTCGCCGACAGCGGCAGCGCGCGATTGCTGCTCGCATCCGGCACGGGCCATCTGCGGACACCCCGCGTGGCGCCCACCGGCCGCTGGCTGGCCTATGTGTCCGAAGAGTCCGGCCGCCGTGAAGTCCATCTGAGTCCCTATCCCGACGTCGCCGGCAGCCGCCAGCAGGTGTCGGCGGATGGCGGAGACGACCCGTTCTGGACCCGCGGTGGTCAGGAGCTCGTGTACCGCAGCGGGCAGCGCATGATGGCCGTGGCCGTGGACCCCGCGACGGGTGAGCTTGGCGCGCCGACCGAGCTGTTCCGCGGGGCGTTCAGCACGAGCACATTCGGGTCCGCCTACGCCGTCACGCCTGACGGGGAACGCTTCCTGATGCTGCGGCGCGCCCCCGGTACGGAGCCGCGACAGGTGGTGGTCGTGACCAACTGGTTCCGGGAACTCGAGCGCCTGGTGCCGAAGTGAGGGGGGGGAACGGTCATGAGCGCCGCGACTGAGCGCTTGTCTGCCGCCCTCGCCGACCGCTACCGCCTCGACCGCGAGCTCGGCCAGGGCGGCATGGCGACCGTGTATCTCGCGCACGACCTCAAGCACGACCGCCAGGTCGCCATCAAGATCCTCAAGCCGGAACTCGCCGCCGTGCTCGGCGCTGAGCGGTTCGTGGTGGAAATCAAGACTACCGCCGCGCTCCAGCACCCGCACATCCTGCCGCTGTTCGATTCCGGCGAGGCCGGCGGGTTCCTGTATTACGTCATGCCGTTCATCGACGGCGAGACCCTCCGCGGCAAGCTCGACCGCGAAACCCAGCTGGGGGTCGAGGAGTCGGTCCAGATTGCCCGGGACGTGGCCAGCGCGCTGCACTATGCCCACCAGCATGGCGTGATTCACCGCGACATCAAGCCGGAGAATATCCTGCTGCATGATGGTCGCCCCGTGGTGGCCGACTTCGGGATTGCGCTGGCGGTGAGCGCCGCGGCCGGCGGTCGGATGACCGAGACCGGGCTCTCACTCGGCACCCCGCACTACATGAGCCCCGAACAGGCCACCGCCGAGAAGGAGATCTCGGCCCGCAGCGACGTCTATTCGCTGGGCAGCGTCCTGTACGAGATGCTGACCGGCAACCCTCCGCATACCGGCGCCTCGGCGCAGCAGATCATCATGAAGATCGTGACTGAGGTGGCCGAGCCGGTCACGAAGCTCCGCAAGTCGGTGCCGCCCAACGTGGCGGCGGCGGTGGCCAAGTCGGTGGAACGCCTTCCGGCAGATCGCTTCGCCACCGCGGCCGAGTTTGCTGCCGCACTCCGCGATCCCTTATTCCACACGCTGTCGGGCACCAGGGCAGGAGCCTCGACGGCCTCCGTGGGCGTCTCGCGGCGGGTGACGGCGACGCTGACCGGGGGCGCGGCGCTCCTCCTGCTGCTGGCCGCCTGGGGCTGGCTGCGTCCGGTGCCCGAGCCGGTGCTCCACGTGAGCATCCCTCCCCTCGCGGGCACGGCGTTTCTCTCCAGCCCCGGGTGGCCGGCGCTCTCGCCCGATGGGGAGATGGTGGTCTTCGCCGCCACCAGCAATGGCACCAGTCGACTGTACCGGCGGCCGGTGAACGGCTTCCGGGTCGAGGCGATCGAGGGCTCGGAAGACGCCACCTTCCCGTTCTTCTCCCCCGACGGGGCCTGGGTCGGTTTCTTCACCGGTTCCCGGCAACTGCGCAAGGTTCCGCTCGCGGGCGGCACCGCCACCACCCTGGCCGACATTCCATTCTGGAGCTCGGACGCGGCGTGGCGCCACAACGGCACCATTGTGGTCATGAGTGATTCGCGCGGGCTCTTTGTCGTCCCGGACCATGGCGGCGCACTGGTGCCGCTGGCGGAGTCGGATACGGTGGTCGGCAACCTGCGGCTTATGGCCCCCCAGGAACTGGAGGACGGTCGGCTGCTCGCGATGCGGACCCTTGGCTCGGGCAATGCTCGGGGCGAGCGCGGGCTAGTGCTCCTCGCCTCCGAGGAGACCGGGTGGCAACGCGTGCCCGGCAATGCGTCGGGCCGATATGTCCCGCCTGGCCATCTGGTCGCGGTGCCCGGCAATGAGGTGGTGGCCTGGCGATTCGACCTGGAGCGCGGCGCCACCAGCGGGAGTCCCGTAGCGGTACTACCCGGCGCGCGTCGCACCGCGGAAGTTCCGGCCGTGACAGTGAATGCCCGCGGCGATGTCGCCTACTTCGCCTATCCCGAGGCTCCGCCCAAGTACCTCGTGATGGTCGACCGCGCCGGGACCGGCACGCGTCTCCCTGTCGCGCCGGGGGAGTTCCGCCATCCCCGGCTCTCGCCGGACGGGTCGCGCCTGGCCGTCAACCGTGACGCGGACGTCTGGATCCTCGACCTCCGCAACGCGGCCTGGTCCCGGATCACGACCAGTGAGGACATCACCGAGCCGCAATGGTCCGCGGACGGCGCCCGCGTCGTGCACACGGTCTTCGACACCGCCGCCCAATACAACGGGCCCGTCTGGCGCAACGCCGACGGCAGCGGCGACGCCCACCGGATCCGGATCGGGGCGGGGGACGACTGGACCAGCGACTGGTCGCCGGACGGGCGCTATCTTGCCGTCTACGGGGGCAGGGTCGGCATGAACGTGTCGGTGGTGGACATCGAGCGTCCGGATAGCCTCATTCCGGTCACCCGGATCAGTGCCACCGCGCGGAACGCCCGATTCTCGCCGGATGGCCGCTGGCTGGCCTATCAATCCAACGAGACCGGCAAGATGCAGATCTATGTGGTGTCGTTTCCGGCCCTCGGCCAGAAGCGCGCCGTGTCGGTCGACGGAGGCACCGAGCCCGCGTGGCGTCCGGAGGGCGGGGAGCTCTATTTCCGCAACGGGCCGAGCATGATGGCGGTAACCATCCGCACGACGCCGGCGCTCGAGGTAGGTACCCCGCGCGAACTGTTCCGCCAACCGTTCCTCGACGACTCCTTCGGCGACCGCAGCTACGACGTCATGCCGGACGGCGCGCATTTCCTGATGTTCGAGGCCAATCCCGCCGCCGCGCCCGAACTGCGGGTGATCCGCAACTGGGCCGCCGAGCTGAGAACGACGGTGGGAAAGGAATGACGTGACCGATGCGCTCGTGCGGCTCGCCGCCGCCCCTTCGGCGCACCTCGCCCCAGCGGTGCTCGCATGAGCATGGAGCGCCTCCGGGCAAGCCTCGCCGACCGCTACCGCCTCGACCGCGAACTCGGCCAGGGCGGCATGGCCACGGTCTATCTCGCCGAGGACCTCAAGCACGACCGCAGGGTCGCCCTCAAGGTCCTGCGGCCGGAGCTGGCCGCCGTGATCGGCGCCGAGCGCTTCCTCAAGGAGATCAAGGTCACCGCGAACCTGCAGCACCCGCACATCCTCGGGCTGATCGACTCCGGCGAGGTGGACGGGCTGCTCTGGTATGCGATGCCGTTCGTGGAGGGGGAGTCGCTCCGCGACCGGCTGCAGCGCGAGAAGCAGCTGCCGATTCCCGAGGCGGTGCGGCTCGCCACCGAGGTGGCCGGGGCCCTCGACTACGCCCACCGCCACGGGGTCATCCATCGCGACATCAAGCCCGAGAACATCCTGCTGCACGACGGCAGCGCCCTGGTGGCGGACTTCGGCATCGCGCTGGCCGCCAGTTCGGCGGGCACCCGGATGACCGAGACCGGGATGAGCCTCGGCACACCGCACTACATGAGCCCCGAGCAGGCGATGGGGGAGCGGGAGATCACCGCCCGGAGCGATGTCTACGCCCTGGGCTGCATCAGTTACGAGATGCTCACCGGCGACCCCCCGTTCACCGGGTCCACCGCCCAGGCGATCGTGGCGAAGGTGGTGACCGAACGGCCCCACGCTCTCCGCTCGCAGCGGCACACCATCCCCCCGCATGTCGAGGCGGCGGTATTGACCGCCCTGGAGAAGCTCCCTGCGGATCGGTTTGCCACCGCCGCGGAGTTTGCCGCGGCACTGGCCGACCGCGGGTACACCAGCACCACCATGGCGGTGGTGGCGGGCGGCTCTTCGGAAGGCCGCCGCTGGCGGCTGGTCGCGGCGGCGCTTGCGATGGCGCTGCTGGCGACGGCGATTGCTGCCGTCGTGGGCTGGATGCGCCAGCCCCCGCCCGGGATGGTGCGCCGGTTCGATGTGGCTCTGACCGGGACCTACCCAAACTTTGCCAGCCCGCTCTTCTCGCCCGATGGGAGCCGGCTCATCTACGCCAGCCTTGAGGGCGCGCTCCAGCTTCGGGACGCCGATGCACTCGACGCCCGCCCGATCCCGGGGTCGGAATCGGCGTGGTCCCCGGTGTTTTCGCCGGACAGCCGGGCACTCGCAATCAACACCGGCTTTCCCGGGGCAATCAAGATCCTTCCGCTTGCCGGCGGCGCCGTGCGGACGCTGGTGGCGGACTCGACCTTCGGTCAGGGACTGGACTGGAGCACGGACGACTGGATCTACTACCTGCATGGGGAGCACTATGGCCGTGACCTGATGCGCATCCGTGCCACCGGCGGCTCTCCGGAGTTCGTGGCCCGTCCCGACTCCGCTTCCGCCATCCTGATGTTCCTGTATCCCCAGGTCCTGCCCGGGGGACGCATTCTCCTGACGCTCCAGATGAAGGACGGGGATCCCAAGGCCGGCATCCTCGATCCGGGCACGGGTGCCCTGACCACCCTGGCGGACGGGGTACTCAGCCGCTATGCCCCGACCGGGCACCTGATCGTGGCGGGGGTGGACGGCACGCTGCAGGCGGCCCGGTTTGACGCCCCGGCAGGCACGCTGCGGGGTAGCTTCACACCAGTCGCTGAGGGTCTCGCCGTCTCTTTGTTCTCCGGCACCGGGGTGTTCACCCTCTCCGAGGAAGGCACCCTCGGCTACCAGAGGACCCCCACTCCCCACCAGGTGGTTCGCGTGCCGCGGGACGGCAGCCAGGAGGAGGCCCTCGACGCGGGATGGCAGGATCGGTTCGCCTCGGTGTCGCTGGCGCCGGATGGGTCCCGACTGGCGATCGCCGTGGAGCGGGCGGGGCGTACCGAACTGTGGGTCCGGTCGCTCGAGACCGGCGCCATGACGCGGCTGTCGTCGGGCGGCACCTGGAACTACCGGCCGAGCTGGTCGCCGGATGGGCGCGAGGTGGTCTTCACATCGGACCAGCGGGGTAAGATCACCACCTACCGGGTGCGCGCCGATGGCAGCGCGCGGCCCGAGCCGCTGCTGGCCGTGACCCCCTCCGTGGACGAGGCGGTCTACTCGCGCGACGGCGAATGGCTCATCTATCGCGGGGGGTCGGGTGGCGGCCGGGACATTTTCGCCCGGCGCACCGCCGGCGACACCACCGACCTTGCGCTGGTGAATTCCCGGGCGGAGGAGTTCTCCCCGACGCTATCACCCGACGGACGTTGGCTGGCGTACGCCTCCGACGAGACCGGTCGGACGGAGGTCTATGTCCGCCCGTTTCCCGACGCGGGAGCCGCCAAGTTCACCGTCTCCCGCAACGGTGGCAGTGAGCCACTCTGGAACCCCGCCGGCGGTGAGCTGTTCTACCGCGACGGGAACGACGCCCTCGTGGCGGTCGGCGTGGCCCCGGGCAACGAGTTTCGGGTCATGTCAACCCGGGTGCTGTTCTCCACCCGCGGGTACGTGGCCGACAACCGGCATCGCACCTACAGCGTCTCCGCGGATGGCCGCTCGTTCGTGTTCGTCAAGTCCCCCGACCTGCTGGACATGGACAGCCAGCTGGTGGTCACGCTCAACTGGTTCGAGGAACTGAAGCGGAAGGTGGACCAGTGACCGCACCGCTGGAGCGGCTCACTGCGGCCCTCGCCGACCGCTACCGCCTCGAGCGCGAACTTGGCCAGGGTGGCATGGCCATCGTCTACCTGGCCCACGACGTCAAGCACGACCGCAAGGTCGCCCTCAAGGTGCTGCGGCCGGAGCTCGCCGCCGTGATCGGCGCCGAGCGGTTCCTGGCCGAGATCAAGACCACCGCCAACCTCCAGCACCCGCATATCCTCCCGCTGTTCGACAGCGGCGAGGCCGACCGCTTCCTCTTCTACGTGATGCCGTACATCGAGGGGGAGACGGTACGCGACCGGCTCACCCGCGAGAAGCAGTTGCCGATCGTCGAGGCGGTACGGATTGCCATCGAGGTCGCCGCGGCGCTCGATTACGCGCACCGCCGGGGCGTCATCCATCGGGACATCAAACCCGACAACATCCTCCTGCACGACGGCAGCGCGCTGGTTGCGGACTTCGGGATCGCGCTGGCCGCGAGCCGGGCGGGCGGCAGCCGGATGACCGAGACCGGCATGAGCCTGGGCACGCCGCACTACATGAGCCCCGAGCAGGCAATGGGGGAGCGCGAGATCACCGCCCGGAGCGACGTCTACGCGTTGGGCTGCGTGCTGTACGAGATGCTGCTCGGCGAGCCGCCGTTCACCGGGCCGACGGCGCAGGCGATCGTCGCGAGGGTGATGACCGAGAAGCCCGCACCCATCGCGTCCCGCCGGGACCGGGTCCCGCCACCGGTCGAAGACGCGGTGCTCACCGCGCTGGAGAAGCTGCCGGCCGATCGCTTCGGGACCGCCGGCGAGTTCGGCGCGGCACTCGCCGCCGCCAGCGCGGCACCCCGCGCCACCGGCGTGCGCACGACTGCGGGGGCGACGGAGCGCGCCGGGCACGGACGGCGCTGGCAGATCGTCGCGGGCGTCCTCGCCGCGCTCGTCCTGGGCCTCACCGCCGCCCTGGTCGTCGTGTCGCGCCGGACGCCCGAGCCCCGCGCGATCCGCGTGGAGATGCAGCCGGGCACGAGCTCCGGCCCGTACCCCATGCGCATCGCGGGCGCACCCGACGGCCGGTCGTATGCGTACTGTACGTCGGCCGGGGCGGTCGCCATCCGGCGCTGGGAGGATCTCGCCCCCACGCCGGTGCCCGGATTGACGAGTGGCTGCGCCGCGGTCGCGTACTCGCCCGACGGCGCCTCCCTGGCGATCATCGGCATCCCGACCGCGCTGTCCATCCTCCCGCTGGAGAGCGGCGCCCTGCCGCGCCAGCTCCCCGTGGGCGGCCTGGACGATGTCGCGGTCTACGGTGGCGGCCTCGACTGGGGCAGCGACGACCACCTGTACCTGACGGGCCGCAACGGCCTGAGCCGCATCTCGCCGCTGGACGGGAGCGCGGAACGCGTGGCGGTCGCCGACACGGCGCTCGCGTTCTACGGCGTGGACGTGCTGCCCGGTGCGCGCCACGCGGTGGTGGTGACCGCTCCCGCCGACGACCCCAACCTCCAGGTCGGGATCATGGACCTCCGGGCCGGCACCATCGCGCCGATCACACCCGGCGTCGTGGGGCGGTACGTTGATCCGGGACACCTGCTGGTGGTGCGGCGTGACGGCACGATCATCGAGGTCCCGGTGGACCCGCGGACGCGGCGACCGCGCGGGCCGCCGGTCATGCTGCCGGACAGCCTGGGCATCGGCCGCGCCGATCAGTCACCCGCAACAACAGCCGTATTCTGGCAGGGATTGATCGACGTCGGGGCCGATGGCACCCTCCTCTACTGGCGATCGGTCCTGAGTGGCGAGAGCCGGCCGGTGCTGGTGGATCGGCAGGGCGTGGAGCGGCCCCTCCCCGACGCATGGACGGGGCTCAACCTGATCCCACGACTGTCCCCTGACGGCTCGCGGCTCGCGCTCGAGCTGAACGAGGTGGGGATGTCGCGCACGGTCGTGCGCAGCCTCGCCTCCGGCGCGACCCGGGTCATCGGGGCGACCGGCGCGCTCACGGGCCGGGGGGTCTGGACGCCGGACGGGCTCGGGCTCACACTCATCTCCGACCGCGATGGCACGGCGCGCCCGTACGCGTGGCGGATGGCGGACGACGTGACGGAACCGTTGCCGCGCTACGATCCCCGGCCGGTGTTCGCCGCCGAGTGGTCGCGCGATGGGCGCTGGCTGCTGCTGCGCACCGACGACCAGGCGCCCGGCAGGGCGGACATCCTGGCGGTTCGCCCGGGCGTCGATTCGGTCGCCCGGCCGGTCCTCGCGATGCCCGAGATCTCCGAGTACACGCCCATGCTCTCGCCGGATGCGCGCTGGCTTGCGTACGTGTCGAACGAGGACGGGCGGTACGAGGTGCGCGTGACGTCGTTCCCCGATGCGCGCGAACGGTGGCGGATCTCGACCGCGGGCGGCTCGGCGCCGGCCTGGTCGCACGACGGGCGGGAGTTGTTCTACGTCGCCGACGACGGCTACCTGATGGCCGCGACCGTGGAGCCGGGTGCGGAGTTCTCGGTGGCCGCCCAGCAGCGCCTCTTCTCCGTCGCCACCTACGCGCTCTACGGTTTCTTCAATCGCAACTACGACGTGGCGCGGGATGGCACCTTTCTCATGCTCCGCCAGTCCGGGAATGTCTCCTCCGGCCTGGTCGCCGTGCACCACTGGGCCGCGTCGCTGCGGGGGAGGACGGGCCGCTAGATGGAGGCACGTCGCGACCTCTCGGCCGGTGGAGGGGATCTCCCTCCGCGACCGGATGAGCCGCGAGAAGATCGAAGGGGACGGGAGTCGGGTGATCGTGTCTCGCGGAAGAAAGATGTGTTGACGGGTCATTTTATAATGACTATTATGGTCATATGATAAGGACCGCATCAGTGTCTGAACTGAAGGCCAAGCTCAGCGCCTTTCTGGACATCGTCCGACAGGGCGACGAGGTGCTGGTCACCGACCGCGGCCGGCTCATCGCCCGGCTGGGGCCGGTCACCGGGGAGCAGTCGGAAGAGGGCCGCCGCGAGCTGCTCCTTCGGACGGGCCGACTGCGACCCCCGCGCGACGCCCTGCCGGCAGACTTCTGGGACCGGCCCCGGCCGGAGGATCCGGCGGGGCGGGGGTTGGCCGCCCTGCTGGCCGAGCGGGAGTCCGGCTGGTGAGATTTTGGGATTCCTCGGCGCTGGTTCCCCTCGTCCTGCGCCAGCCCCAGACCCCAGCGGCCCGCCGGCTCATGGAGCAGGACAGTGAGATGGTGGTCTGGTGGGGTAGCGCCATCGAGTGCGCCTCCGCGATCGCCCGGTTGCGGCGCGATGGGCACCTCACCGCGCTGGCGGAGCAGGATGCCCGCGGACTGTTCGACACGGTGCGGGGGACATGGTTCGAGGTCCAGCCGGGCGACGCGGTGCGCGAGCAGGCGCTGCGCCTGCTGCGACTGCATCCGCTCCGCGCCGCCGATGCCCTGCAACTCGCGGCGGCGCTCGAGTGGGCGGGCAGCCCGCCGGAAGGCGGGTTCGTGACCTTCGATGATCGCCTGCGCGAGGCCGCCCAGCGCGAGGGGTTCAGTATCCCCGACACCCGGGGAACCCGTGACACCTGACCGACTCCGCGCCGCCCTGGCCAACTGGTTCCGGGAGCTCGAGCGGCTGGTGCCGGGAACGGGTGGATCCCGCTGAAGCGGGCCCTCGGCAACCATCGGCCCGTAATGACGGGCGTGCGCTCTGGTCGCCTGGGCGACAGAGACGCGCCGAGGGCCCGCTTCAGCGGGATCCTCGGCACACGGAGCCTCATACGATGGCATGTGCTCCTGGACCCTGACTGGACGTCCACGCGCGGAGATTGATGACGGACCTTGCCGAACGCCTGAAGGTGGCCATCGCCGACCGCTACGCGATCGACCGCGAGCTGGGCCAGGGCGGCATGGCCACCGTGTACCTCGCCCACGACATCAAGCACGACCGCAAGGTCGCCCTCAAGGTCCTGCGGCCCGAGCTCGCCGCCGTGCTCGGCGCCGAGCGCTTCGTTGTCGAGATCAAGACCACCGCCGCGCTCCAGCATCCCCACATCCTCCCCCTGTTCGACTCGGGCACCGCCGACGGCTTCCTGTACTACGTCATGCCGTTCATCGCTGGCGAGACGCTGCGGGACAAGCTCGACCGCGAGACGCAGCTGGGCGTCGAGGAGGCGGTGACGCTCACCACCGCCGTCGCCGACGCCCTCGACTACGCGCACCGCCACGGGGTGATCCACCGGGACATCAAGCCGGAGAACATCCTGCTGCACGACGGCCGGCCGATGGTGGCGGATTTCGGGATCGCCCTGGCGGTGAGTGCGGCGGCGGGCGGGCGGATGACGGAAACGGGATTGTCGCTCGGCACGCCGCACTACATGAGTCCCGAACAGGCGACCGCCGAGAAGGAGATCTCGGCCCGGTCGGACGTGTACTCGCTCGCCAGCGTGCTCTACGAGATGCTGGCGGGCCAGCCGCCCCACCTCGGGGGTTCCGCGCAGCAGATCATTATGAAGATCATCGCGGAGGACGCCCGACCGGTCACCGAGCTGCGCAAGGCGGTGGCGCCGAACGTGGCCGCCGCGGTGGCCAAGGCGCTGGAGAAGCTCCCGGCCGACCGGTTCGCGAGCGCGGCCGAGTTCGCCGCCGCCCTCGAGAATCCCGCGTTCACCACCGGGACCACAGGCCCGACCGCATGGCCCGGCGGCCCGCCCGCCCGCCGGCCCGCCATCATCACGCTCGCCGCCGTCGCCGTGCTCGCCAGCCTCCTCGCCGCCTGGGGCTGGCTGCGCCCGACCCCGCGGCCGCCCCTCGGACGCTTTAACATCGCGCTTGCCGAGACGCAGGCGATGCAGCCCGGGCGCGGACCACGCGTCGCGGTGTCCCCGGACGGCCTGCGGTTCGTGTACGTGGGGCCGGGTGACGGGGGTGCACAGCTGTGGGTTCGCGACCGCGACCAGCTCGTGGCCAGGCCGCTCGCGGGCACCAATGGAGCCATCTCCCCCTTCTTCTCCCCGGATGGACGGCGCGTCGGCTACTTCACCATCGCGCCGATGCGGCTCAAGACCGTCTCGCTCGGCGGGGAACCGCCCGTGACGGTAGCCGATTCGGGGATCGACTGGGACGGCGGTACGTGGGGGCGCGATGGGTACATCTACGCGGACAGTCCCGACGGCCTGGTCCGCGTGGCCCAGGGCAGCGGCCGTGTCGAGCGGGTCACGCGGCTGGACACCGCGCGGGCCGAGGCGGCGCACAACTACCCGGACATGCTCCCCAACCTGCGGGGGCTGCTGTTCACCATCCTGCGCGGCGGCCCCGGCGAGTACGAGATTGCGGCTGTCGATCTCGCTACGGGGGCGCACCACGTGCTCACCGCGGGCGTTTACGCCCGGTACGCCGAGCCCGGCTACCTCGTGTATGTCACCGCGGGCGGCACCCTGATGGCGGTGCCGTTCGATCAGGCACGCCTCCAGCTGCGGGGTGAGCCCACGGCACTGGCGGAAGGCATCGGCATGCGTGGGCAGGGCTACGTCGACCTCGACCTGTCGCGTACGGGCACCCTGCTGTACTCCGCCGGCGGCGCGAGTGCGGCCCTGACCGACCTGGTGTGGGTGAGCCGCGACGGCGAGGCCGAACTGATCGATTCCAACGCGTATGACTCCCCGGTGATCGCGCCGGATGGGCGTCGCATCGCGGTCGCCGTGACCACGCAGGGCGACCAGCAGATCTGGATTCGCCAGCTGCCGGACGGCCCGTCGTCCAAGCTGACGTTCGATGGCAACGACAGCGGCCGGCCGTTCTTCGCGCCCGATGGGCGCTCGGTGGCATACTACACCACGCAGACGTCCGTCCGGAGCCTGTTCGTCACCCGCACCGACGGAAGCGCGCCGCCCGAGGTGCTGCTCACCCGCCCACGGGAACTGTGGGAGGGAACGTGGTCGCGGGACGGGCGGTGGCTCGTGTACCGCGAAGGGTCCGCCCCGAGCGCGGACCTGATGGCGGTGCGCACCGACGGCGATTCGACGCCGGTGACCCTCGTGGCGACGGTCTTCAACGAACGGTCGCCCACGCTGTCGCCCGATGGGGAATGGCTGGCCTACACCTCGGACGAGTCCGGCATCAACGAGATCTACGTGCGCCCGTTCCCGGAAACGGGGCGGGCCAAGCGACAGGTGTCTTTGGACGGCGGCAGCGAGCCGCTGTGGGCCCACAGCGGGCGGGAGCTGTTCTACCGGAATCCGGCCGGGGACATGGTGGCGGTTGAGATCACGACCCAGCCGACCTTCGCGGCCGGGCGGCAGACCGTCCTGTTTGCCGGCGCCGCCTATGCCCAGGACGACACGCATCGCCAGTACGATGTGTCCCAGGATGACCGCCGGTTCCTCATGATCCGCGAACGCGGTGGGGAGCGGGGGAGCCTGGTGCTGGTGGACAACTGGTTTCAGGAACTCGTGGCCAAGGTGGGCCGGTGACCGGCGGCCGTCGGTCGCGGCGCGATCGGCCTTGCCGGTGCGGGATGTTCGCAGTATCATGAATTCATGAACAGTGGTCATGAGAAGCACCCACGGCGGCGTCGGGTCGCCGAACCGGTGCAGGTCTACCTCGACGCCCCGGATCGGGAGCGCCTGGAGCGGCTGGCCGAGGCGCTGGACGCCACGAAGTCGGACGTGCTGCGTCAGGGCCTGGCGGCACTGGAGGCGCAGACGCGGCACGCCACCCCGGAGCATGCGGCCGCCCGCCCGCTGCCGACGTTCGCGGGCCGGGGATTGCAGCCGGGCGTGGATCTCGACGACACGGCGAGTCTCCTGGACCTCATGGACGCGCGGGATGCGGCTCGTTGACGTGAACGTGCTGGTCTACGCGTTCCGCGAAGACACGCCCGGCCACCCCGCGTACAAGTCCTGGCTCGATGCGCTGGTGGGCTCCGACGAGGCCTATGCGGTGGCGGACCAGGTGTTGAGCCGGTTTCTGCGGGTCGTGACGCACCCGCGGGTCTTCCATCCGCCCACGCCCCTGGAGCCCGCGCTCGCGTTCGTGGACGCGTTCCGGCACCACCCCTCCGCCGTCCCGGTCGCCCCGCGTGGCCGCCACTGGGACATCTTCACCCGGCTGTGCCGGGACACGGAGGCGCGGGGGAACCTCGTGCCCGATGCCTGGCTCGCGGCGCTCGCCATCGAGTCCGGCTGCGAGTTCATCACCTCCGACCGCGACTACGCGCGCTTCCCCGCCTTGCGCTGGCGCCATCCCCTGCGGGGGACGGCGGACGGGTCACATGCTTGACGCGGCGTCCCGACGTTCGGTTGCCCTCGAGGGCCGCGGCGAGGCCAGCGACGGCACGGGGCCCGTCACCGTCGGGACCGGCTACTCGTTCTAGCGCCACCGGGCCGCGCGGGCACGTGGCCGAGTGCTGCCCTGGCCGACGGCAGCGGCGAGCCGCATGTTGTGCGTTGCCCACGTCCCGGAGACCCCAGCGTGACGGGTGGCGGACGACCCCGACCTGGAAACAGGCACGGGCGTGCGCCGCTCGGCCCAAGGTGGGTATGACCGAAGTCACCGAGCGTCTGAAGGTCGCGATCGCCGACCGCTACCGCATCGAGCGCGAGCTCGGCACCGGCGGCATGGCCACCGTCTACCTCGCAGAAGATCTGAAGCACCAGCGCCGGGTCGCCATCAAGGTGCTGCGGCCAGAGCTGGCCGCCGTGCTGGGTGCCGAGCGCTTCGTGCAGGAGATCACCACCACCGCGCAGCTCCAGCACCCGCACATCCTGCCGCTGTTCGACTCCGGCACCGCCGACGGCTTCCTTTACTACGTGATGCCCTCCATTCAGGGCGAGACGCTCCGCAACAAGCTCGACCGTGAGAAGCAGCTCGGGGTGGAGGAGGCGGTGCGGATCACCCGCGAGGTGGCCGACGCGCTGGACTACGCGCACCGCAACGGGGTGATCCACCGCGACATCAAGCCGGAGAACATCCTGCTGCACGACGGCCGGCCGATGGTGGCGGATTTCGGCATTGCGCTGGCGGTCTCGGCGGCGGCGGGCGGGCGGATGACGGAGACGGGGCTCTCGCTCGGCACGCCGCACTACATGAGCCCCGAGCAGGCGACGGCGGAGAAGGAGATCACGGCCCGCAGCGACGTCTACAGTCTCGCGTCGGTGCTGTACGAGATGCTGGCGGGCCAGCCGCCGCACCTGGGCGGCTCGGCGCAGCAGATCATCATGAAGATCGTCACCGACCAGGCGCGGCCGGTGACGGAACTGCGCCGGGCCGTCCCGCCGAACGTGGCGGCGGCGGTGGCCAAGGCGCTCGAGAAGCTGGCGGCCGACCGGTTCGAGAGCGCCTCCGCCTTCGCCGCGGCGCTGGCCAATCCCGGCTACACCCGCGCCACCACGGCGCTCACGACGCAGGTGCGGCCGGCGGCCCGTCGCTGGCTCACGTCCGCGGCACTGGTCGTCGCCGCCCTGGCAGCGGGCATGCTGCTCGGCCGTCGCGGTGGCGAGGTCGGCAGCGTGGGGCCCTCGGACGTGGTCCGGGTGGCACTGGCGCTCGGCGACAGTGCCCTCATCCGGCCCGTCGCCAACCTGCGCCTGGCGATCTCGCCCGACGGGAAGCGCGTTGCCTACGTGGGTGCGGACGGGACGGACCGCGCGCTATGGGTGCGTGATCTGGACGATCCCTCGGCCCGCCTGCTGCGCGATACGAAGAACGCCGTCGCGCCGTTCTTCTCTCCCGACGGCGAATCCATCGGGTTCTTCTCCGATGCCGGCGGGCACATGCAGCTGAAGGTCGTGGGCGTCGGCGGCGGCGTCGTGAACACCATCGTGGATGATTCGGTGGCGCGGTTCGGCGGTGGGGACTGGTGCGAGGACGGCCGGATCTACTTTACGACCGCGAGCCGCGGCCTGGCGCGCGTGTCGGCCCTGGGCGGCGCCGTGACCCCGATCTCCCGCCCCGATCCCTCAAAGAACGAGATCGAGCATGACTACCCGGACGTGCTCCCGGGCTGCCGCCATGCGGTCATCATGATCTGGGGTGGCTCGCCTGCGGCGAACCGCATCGGCCTGGTGGACCTCGCGTCGGGCGCCGTCACCGTGCTCGCCGATGGATCCTTCCCGCGGTATGTCGCTCCGGGGTACCTGGCCATCGGGAGGTCCGACGGCCGGGTACTGGCATCCCCGTTCGATGCGCGGCGGGGCCGCATGACCGGCGCGCCCGTCCTGATGCTCCAGGACGCGGCGGCGGAGCAGGACAACGCCACCGTCCAGTTCGCCGTGTCGGCGACGGGCACGCTCGTGTTCCAGCCGACCGACGGGTCGGGTACGGACCTCGTGTGGGTGGATCGCGACGGGACACGCACGCCGGTCGACCCCGCGCTGAAGGAGGTGGGCCCGGCGGCGCTGTCCCCCGACGGAAGCCGGATCGCGTTCAGCCGTGGCGCCGCGTCGGGGACCGAAGTGTGGGTTCGCCACCTGGCTACGGGCGCCGCGTTCCGCCTGTCGACCGGCCTGGCGGGCGCGGGCCGCCCCGCGTGGACGCCCGACGGCCGTCAGGTTGCCTTCCTCGCCACAGGGGACGGGGTGCGGACGGCGTGGCTGCGGCGGGCCGACGGGAGCGACAGCGCCAGAGCCGTTGCGCCGGGGGTGCGGCTCGACGAGATCGAGTTCGACCGGCTCGGCCGCTACACGCTGCTGCGCTCGGACGGGACGGTCGGGACCAGGCGGCTGCTGGTGATGGAGCGCGGGCGCGACACGATCCCCCGGACGCTCGTGCAGTCCGGCGTCGACAACTTCGCGATGGCCCTGTCCCCCAACGGGCGTTGGCTCGCCTATGTGTCCACGGAGTCGGGAGCGCCGGAGATCTACGTCCGGCCGTTCCCGGCAGTGGACTCGGCACGGTACGTGATCTCCGCAGGCGGCGGCGCGGAGCCGTTGTGGAGCCACGTCGGGCGCGAGCTCTTCTTCCGGGGCCCGCGCGGGGAGATGTTCGCCGTTCCGGTGGCGACCGCCGGCTCCTTCACGAGCGGGGCGCCGACGCTGCTCTTCGACGGCCTGGGCCTGGGAGTCGATCGGTTCCACCGGAGCTACGACGTCACGGCGGACGGTCGCCGTTTCCTCATGACGTCGTTCGGCGGGGCCGACGGCACGAGCCTCAGCCTCGTCCTCAACTGGCGCGCCGAGCTTGAACGGGCGCTGCGGACGGGACGATGAGCGCAACACCCGATCGCCTCGCTCAGCGCCATCCCTGGCGGCGAACGGTTCCTGACCGAGATCACGACCACCGCGAAGCTTCAGCACCCGCATATCTTCTCGCTGTTCGACTCCAGCGATGCCGACGGGCTCGTCTTCTACGTGACGCCGTTCGTGGACGGCGAGCGCTTCCCCCCGGACGACCGCCGCTTCCTCATGGTCCGCGAGCGCGGCGGCGAGCGGGGGAGCACGGCTTCGTCCTCTCCAACGGCGCCGAGCCCATCCGCGGCCGCGACG
Organism: Gemmatimonadales bacterium; assembly: GCA_036398175.1. Lineage (GTDB taxonomy): Bacteria > Gemmatimonadota > Gemmatimonadetes > Gemmatimonadales > GWC2-71-9 > JAOTWJ01. The sequence continues at coordinate 8,893 of DASWHL010000067.1, read as the reverse complement.
CCATCCGGCGCAAATACGCCAACGCCGGCGGTTCTCTGCGGCTCCGCGCCCTGGGGTACGCCACCGCCGATACGGTCGGCTACGTCGTGGGCGCCTACCGCTACGGTGACGCCGCCCGGGACACCGGCAAGTTCGTGCTGGCGCTCCGGCGCGGACCCGACGGCCGCTGGCTGATCGCCGCGGACATCGACAACTCGATCCGGCGCCCGTAGCTCCCCCTCCCCCGCCCTCCCTGAAGGCCACATCAAGGCTCGGGGACCTTCAGGGGCTCGCGGAAACGCCGATCAGGACGCATCTTGCGCGGTCACCCCAGCGTCCTCCGTGCCTTCTTCCCCTTGATCTCAACCGGGAAGGACCGGTGCGCGCCCCCACAACCCGCTGCGCGCTACACGCTGCACGCTGCACGGCAGTCCCGGAGAGCCATGCCCCAGACCGACCAGCTGAACGTCGCCCTGTCGGGCCGCTACGTGATCGAGCGGGAGCTGGGCCAGGGCGGCATGGCCACCGTCTACCTCGCCCACGACGTCCGGCACGACCGCAAGGTCGCTCTCAAGGTGCTGCGCCCCGAGCTGGCCGCCGTGATCGGGGCCGAGCGGTTCCTTCAGGAGATCAGGGTCACCGCCAACCTCCAGCACCCGCACATCCTGCCCCTGTTCGACTCAGGCCGTGCGGAAGCTCCCCCTCTCCGCAGGGCGGAGAGGGGGCCAGGGGGTGAGGCCGGCAGCGAGGCCCTCTATTACGTCATGCCCTACGTCGAGGGCGAATCCCTGCGTGACCTGCTGCTGCGCGAGAAGCAGCTCCCCATCCAGCACGCCGTCCGGATCGCGGCCGAGGTGGCCGACGCGCTCGACTACGCGCACCGGCACGCGGTGGTGCACCGGGACATCAAGCCCGAGAACATCCTGCTCCACGACGGCCGCGCGGCGGTTTCGGACTTCGGGATCGCCCTCGCCGTGAGCACGGCGGGCGGGACGCGGATGACCGAGACGGGCCTGTCGCTGGGGACCCCGCACTACATGAGTCCCGAGCAGGCCATGGGCGACCGCGACGTGGACGCGCGGAGCGACGTGTACGCCCTCGGCGCCACGCTCTACGAGATGCTGACGGGCGAGCCGCCGTTCACCGGGCCCACCGCGCAGGCCATCGTCGCCAAGCTCGTGACGTCGGCGCCCGAGCCGGTCACTACGTACCGCAAGACGACGCCGCCCCACGTGGTGGACGCGGTGCACCAGGCCCTCCAGAAGCTGCCGGCGGACCGGTTTCCGACTGCGGCCGCGTTCCGCGACGCGCTCACGGACCCGGGTGCCACGCGCGCCGCACGAACGACGACAGGCATGGCCGCCCCGCGGCGCGGCCGCCGCACGCTGCTCCCGTGGGCCGGGTGGGGGCTGGCCGCCGTCCTGGCCGCGGCCGCCGTGGTCGGCTGGCTCCGGCCCACGCCGGTGCCCACACGCGACCCGGTCCGGTTCTCCCTCGACATCTCCGAGCAGGCGGGGGTGCAGGCGGTGGGCGCGGGCGGGCTGATGTCGGGGATCGTGATCTCCCCGGACGGCCGCACGATCATCTACGTCGGCCGCGGGGATCCGGAGACCCAGCTCTACCGGCGCCGCCTCGACCGGCTCGCCTGGGAGCCCATCCCCGGCACGAACGACGCGGACAGCCCGTTCTTCTCGCCGGACGGCCGCTGGCTGGGGTTCCGCCAGGGGAGCCGGCTCCGGAAGGTGGACCTCGCCAGCGGCGCCATCGTGACGCTCGCCACGCTCGACCGCTCGAGCCTGATCACCGGTGCCGCGTGGAGCGAGAGCGACACCGTCTACGTGGCGCTCGAAGCCATCGGCGGGCTGTTCCGGGTCCCGGCGGACGGCGGGAAGCTGGAGCGCATGCCGACGAGCGATACCCTCAGTCTCTTCTGGGGCGCCGCGCTGCTGCCGGGTGACAAGTGGGCTCTCGTGTCGTTGTCGCCCCCCGGCCAGGGGCTCGTGTCCATCGTGGCCGCCGTGTCCATCGAGACCGGCGAAGTGCGCCACCTCGTGGAAGGAGCCCAGGGGGCCGAGTTCCTCCCCGGTGGCCGGATGGTCTTCTTCCTGCCGGACGGCACGCCGGTCACGGCCCCGCTCGAGCCCGCCGACCCGCGTCCCGCCACGGAACGGACGCCCGCCGTCGAGACGATTGCCCGGACCGCCAGCAACACGCCGCACCTGTCCGTGGCCCGCAACGGCACCGCCGTGTTCCTGCGAGGCGGCTCCGCGGAGAACACGATCGTCTTCGTGGACCGCGCCGGCCGCGAGACGCCCATCCTGTCGCAGCCCCGTGACTACAAGGACCCGCGCTTCTCGCCCGACGGCCGGCGGCTGGCGTACGAGATCCTCGAGGGCAACGAAGGCGACATCTGGATCCACGAGTTCGACCGGGCCACCGCGGCCCGGCTCACGTTCGGCAGCGAGAATCTCTACCCGGTCTGGACCCCGGACGGCCGCCGCGTGGCGTTCACGTCCCGGCGCACCGGGATCGCCGGCCTGTGGTGGACAGCCGCCGATGGCAGCGGCCACGCCGAAGAGTTGATCGGCGGCACGGAGATCCGGTTCCCCGGCGCGTTCACGCCCGACGGCCAGACCCTCCTGTACCGCGAGACCGCTCCCACCTCGGGGTTCGACATCTACGCCCTCCCGGTCACCGGGGAGCGCACGCCTCGGCGGGTGGTGGTGACGCCGTTCAACGAAAGCTCGCCCATGCTGTCGCCCGACGGCCGGTGGCTGGCGTTCGTCTCCGACCAGTCGGGCCGGAACGAGGTGTACGCGCGCGCGTTCCCGGACGGCACGAGCGATTACCAGGTCTCGGCGGGCGGCGGGACCGAGCCCGCGTGGGATCCGGACGGACGCCGGCTGTACTACCGCCGCGGCGGCGCGCTCCTGCAGGCCACGCTCACGCTCGGCGACCGCGTGGGCGTGGCGCGGCGCGACTCCCTGTTCTCGGGCCCGTACCTCGAGAACGTCCGCTGGCCGGAGTACGACGTCCACCCCGACGGCGACCGGTTCGCCTTCATCAAGCGCGGCCGCACGGCGATGATGCCGGTGGTGGTGCTCAACTGGGCGGAAGACCTGGCGCGGCAGGCGGCGGGACGGGAGAGAACGTGAAACGGGAGGACGGGAGGACGTGAGGACGGTATGGCGCAGGTGACCGATCGGTTGAACGTCGCCCTGGCGCGGCGCTACGTGATCGAGCGTGAGCTGGGTCAGGGGGGCATGGCCACGGTCTACCTTGCCAACGACCTCAAGCACGACCGCAAGGTCGCCATCAAGGTGCTCCGGCCCGAGCTGGCGGCCGTGCTGGGCGCCGAGCGGTTCGTGCAGGAGATCAAGACCACCGCGCATCTCCAGCATCCCAACATCCTGCCGCTGTTCGATTCCGGGGACGCGGACCGCTTCCTCTACTACGTGATGCCGTACGTCGAGGGCGAGACCCTGCGGGACAAGCTGAACCGCGAGCGGCAGATGGGGATCGAGGAGTCCGTCCGGATCGCCACCGAGGTGGCCGGGGCCCTGGACTACGCGCACCGGCACAACGTGATCCACCGCGACATCAAGCCCGAGAACATCCTCCTGCACGACGGCCGGCCGGTGGTGGCGGACTTCGGGATCGCGCTGGCGGTGAGCGCCGCGGCGGGCGGGCCGATGGCTGACCTGCCGAGCCGTTCCGCTGCACGCTACACGCTGCACGATTCCAGGAGCATGCATGGCCCACGTCACTGAGCAATTGAACACCGCGCTTGCCGGCCGCTACGCCATCGAGCGCGAGCTGGGCCAGGGTGGCATGGCCACGGTCTATCTGGCGGAAGACCAGAAGCACCACCGCAAGGTCGCCCTCAAGGTCCTGCGCCCCGAACTGGCCGCCGTGATCGGCGCCGAGCGGTTCCTCCAGGAGATCGAGGTCACCGCCAACCTCCAGCACCCCAACATTCTCCCGCTGTACGACTCGGGGGAAGCCGCGACGTTTCTCTACTACGTGATGCCGTACGTCGAAGGCGAGACCCTGCGGGACAAGCTGGAGCGCGAGAAGCAGCTCTCCGTCGAGGACACGATCGAGATCACCAAGGGCGTCGCCGCGGCGCTCCAGTATGCGCACGAGCGAAAGATCATCCATCGCGACGTGAAGCCCGAGAATATCCTGCTCCAGAGCGGCCAGGCGCTCGTTGCGGACTTCGGCATTGCCCTCGCCATCAGTCACGCGGGCGGACAGCGGCTCACCGAGACCGGCCTGTCGCTCGGCACGCCGCACTACATGAGCCCCGAGCAGGCCACGGGCGACCGCGAGCTCGATGCCCGGAGCGATGTCTACTCGCTCGGCGCGATGGTCTATGAGATGCTCACCGGCGATCCACCCCACACCGGGAGCACCGTCCAGGCCATCATTGCCCAGATCCTCACGGAAGACGCCCGCGCGCTCACGTCGCGCCGCCGGACCGTGCCGCCGCAGATGGACGCCGCGGTCCGCAAGGCGCTCGCCAAGCTCCCCGCGGATCGGTTCGCCACGGCGGCGCAGTTTGCGGCCGCGCTGACGGCCCCGGGAACACTGACGACGGTTCCGGGACACGCCCGGTCGTTTCGCGACGGCGTCGCGTCCGGGAGCCGGCCACGCCTCGGCATCCCGATCGTGACCGCCGCGGTCGCCGGGTCGGCGGTCCTCGGCGCCGCGGCCGGGTGGCTCCTGCGCCGGCCGCCACCCGCCGCGCCGGCCCCCGTGGCCCGGTTCACCGTGGCGGTCCGCGCCGGCGACGCCGGCAGCATCGGCCCGATCGTCGAGATCTCCCGCGACGGGCGCAGCATTGTCTTCGTCGGCCCCGGACCGAGCGGCAACCAGCAGCTGTACCACCGCGCACTCGACGCGATTGACGTCACCCCCATCCGCGGCACCGAGGGCAGCCTGGTGATGTCGCCCACGTTCTCACCGGACGGCCGCGAGCTGGCGTTCTACGCCGACCAGCAGCTCCGCATCGTCTCCCTGGGCGGCGGCACCAGCCGCGTCGTCACGCGCATGTCGCCCACGAGCGGCGGCATCTCGTGGGGCGACGGCGACCGCGTCGTCTATCAGCCGGATTTCGGGCAGGGACTCATGGTGATCCCCGCGCTCGGCGGTGAGGCGCGCGTCCTCACGACGCCGGACGCCGCGCGCGGGGAGGTGGATCACCGGTGGCCCCACGTGCTGCCCGGAGGGAAATACGTGGCGTTCACCATCTGGCGGGGCGCCACCGACTACGCGCAGATCGGCCTCGCCTCCCTCTCGACGGGCGAGGTGCGGCCCCTGACAGAGGGGACCTATCCCCGGTACGTGGACGGCTACCTCACGTTCGCGTCGAGTGCGGGATCGCTGCAGGTCGTCCCGTTCGACCTGGCGCGCGGCGAGGTGCGCGGAGCGCCGGTGGCCGTGCTCGATTCGATCGCGCTGCGCGGCGATGGGTCGCCGCTGATCGCGCTCTCCCAGCAGGGCACGCTGGCATCTCTCGCGTCCCTCGGGGCCAATCGGCCCGTGCTCGTGGGGCTCGATGGACGCGTGTCGGAGCTCGACCTGCCGTTCGGAGACTATCAGGCGCCGCGATTCGCCCCCGACGGGCGGTCCTTCGCGATCGGCCGGGGCGCGGACATCTGGGTGTACGACCTGACCCTCGGCACGTTCGGGCCGGTCACGTCCGGCGGCGGGTTCTACCCCGTCTGGTCACCGGACGGACACCGCCTGTTCTTCTCCCGTTCCGACGGACCCACGATCGACATTTACGCGATGCCGGCGGACCGCGCCCAGGAGGCCGCCGTCGTCTTCCGCGCGGCGGGCCAGCATCGGACCCAGGACCTGAGCCCGGACGGTCGGCATCTCCTGATCCGCGTCAACAACGTCACGGCCAACGGCGCGGACACCAGCGCGCGGGCCCTGCCCACCGGCGCCGACACCCGGATGGGCTTCACCGGCGGACAGTACGACCTGTGGTCGCTGTCGCTGGACAGCGGCACGGTGACGCCGTGGCTCCAGACCGGGTTCCTGGAGCGTGCGCCCACGTTCTCGCCCAACGGCCGGTGGGTGGCGTACACCTCGGACGAGTCCGGTCGGGACGACGTGTACGTCCGCCCGTTCCCCGGCCCCGGCGGACGCATCCAGGTCTCCGTCGCGGGGGGCACGGAACCGTCATGGTCGCGGGATGGGCGCGCTCTGGTCTACCGCCGGGGGGAACGCTTCGAGCGGGTGCTGGTGGAGACGACCGGGAGCTTCCGCGTCCTGAGCCGTCCCGAGGTCGTGCTCGAGGGCCGCTACTACGCCTATCCGTGGCAGCGACAGTACGACTTCAGCCCGGACGGCCGGGGGCTCGTGGTCCTCCAGATGCAGGATCAGGAAGTCCAGATGACGGTGATGACCAACTGGTTCGCACGCGAACGGGACCGGCTGGAACGCGGCGCGCGTTAGGGGACCTGCCGAGCAGGTCCGCTGCACGCTGCACGATTCCAGGAACCCGTATGGCCCATGTGACCGATCAACCGAAAACTGCCCTCGCCGATGGTCCAGCGCGCCGGCGCCACCGACGTGTCCGGCGACCTGATCGTCGCGCTGAACTGGTTCCAGGAACTGAACGAGAAGGTCGGATGCTTGGCCGACCGCATTGCCCAGCGGAGGAACCGTGACGTTACCCTTGCACACCGTGCGCGTCCTGGTGTTCGCCATTGCCGCCGGCCTGGCCGGCTGCGCCGGGGGGGATGCCCGCGACACCGAAGAGCAGGCTGCCAGCTCCATTCCCGACGCCATCCTCGGCACGGCACCACCTCCCCAGGGGCAGGCGCTCCAGTACGTGCCCGGCGACACCCTCACGACGGGCTATCTGGCGGTGCCGGACGGCACCGGCCCCTTCCCCGCCCTGATCCTGATTCACGAGTGGAACGGGCTCAGCGACCGCGTGCGGCAGGTGGCGGACGCCTTCGCGGACCAGGGCTACGTGGCGCTCGCGGCGGACGTGTTCCGCGGCCGCACGGGCGGCGGCCGCGAGGAGAACATGGCGCTCGTCCAGGAAACGCGCGCCAACCCGGCGGCGCTCATCGCCAATCTCGACGCCGCCCAGGCGTATCTGCGCCAGCGGCCCGACGTGACCGGCAGGATCGGCGTCATGGGCTGGTGCTTTGGCGGCGGCGTGGCGCTGAGCTACGCGCTGGGCGGCGAGCACCACGACGCCACGGCCATCTTCTACGGGTCGCTCGTCACCGATCCCGCCGAGCTGGCTCGGCTCGATCACCCGGTGTACGGCACGTTCGCGGAGATGGACCAGGGCATCCCGCCGGAGCAGGTCGAGCGGTTCGCCGCGGCGCTCGACTCGATCGGCATCGCCAGCGACATCCACATCTACGATGCCGTGGGCCACGGGTTCTGGCTCCGCGTGGACGAGGATCGGGCGACGCGGGAGGCGCCGGCCACGGACGCGTGGAACCGGCTCCTGCGCTTCCTTGGGCGCGTCCTGAGCTGACGGGACGCGCGTGACGCTCACCAGCCGCTGAAAGCTCCGCATGCCCACGCCCATCGAACGCCTCACGACCGCCCTGGCCGACCGCTACCGCATCGAGCGGGAGCTGGGCCAGGGCGGCATGGCCACCGTCTATCTCGCCGCCGACCTCAGGCACGCCCGCACGGTCGCCCTCAAGGTCCTGCGCCCGGAACTCGCCGCCGTGATCGGCGCCGAGCGGTTCCTCCAGGAGATCACCGTCACCGCCAACCTCCAGCACCCGCACATCCTCCAGCTGTACGACTCCGGCGAGGCCGACGGGGTGCTGTTCTACGTGATGCCCTACGTCGAGGGGGAGTCGCTGCGCGACAAGCTCAACCGCGAGCGGCAGCTGTCCCTGGAAGAGACGCTCGACCTCACCCGCGCCATCGCGAGCGCGCTCGACTACGCGCACAAACGCGGCGTGATCCACCGCGACATCAAGCCCGAGAACATCCTGCTCGTGGACGATCAGCCGATCGTCGCGGACTTCGGGATCGCGCTCGCGGTCAGTGAAGCGGGCAGCACGCGGCTCACGGAAACCGGGCTCTCCCTCGGCACGCCGCACTACATGAGTCCGGAGCAGGCCACGGGTGACAAGCACGTGGACGCGCGGAGCGACGTGTACGCGCTGGCCTGCATGACGTTCGAGATGCTGGTCGGCGAGCCCCCGTTCACCGGCCCCACGGCACAGGCCATCATCGCCAAGGTCATCACCGAACGGCCTCCATCGGTGACCGCCTATCGAAGCACGGTGCCGCCCCAGGTTGAGAGCGCGATCCAGAAGGCGCTGTCCAAGGTGCCGGCCGACCGGTTCGCGACGCCGCACGAGTTCGTCGAGGCGCTCGGTCGCGCCGGCCACGCCACGCCCGCGGCCGCAGCCGAGGGACCCACCGCGCTCGAGCTGATGGTCCGCCGCGCGAGCGTGGCGCTGCGGCGCCCCGCGGTCGCGTGGACCGCCGCGGCGGTCCTCGCCGTCGGTTTCGTGACCGCGCTCCTCCTGAGACCGACCGGCCCGGCCGGTGCGGAACCGGTCACCCGCTTCACCGTCCGGCTGCCGGCAGACCAGTGGCTGGCCCTTCTGGTGCCGCGCGTCTCCGACGACGGCCGGACGATCGTGCTCCCGGTGCGCCGGGGCTCGGCGAACGGCCTCGTCATGCGCCGGCTCGACGAGTCGGGCATCCGGCTCGTCGAGGAATTCCCTCCGCGGCAGGGCGAGCGCCCCGCGGTGTCACCCGATGGGGCCTGGGTCGTGTACAGCGCCGAGGGGAAACTGTGGAAACGCCCGCTCGGCGGAGAGGGGTCGCCGATCGAGCTCGCCGAAGCCGCCTGGGGTGGGGCGGACTGGGCAAGCGACGCCTTCATTGCCTATACCAGGAACTACCA
>DASWHL010000066.1:0-10128 GCA_036398175.1 Gemmatimonadales bacterium | reverse complement strand
ATCGGCTTCCAGCCGCAGCACCGGGCGCAGACGCACGGGACGTTTAAGGTGGTGTTCAATGCGCTGGTGGGAGGGTAGGGTGGGCCCTGCCCTCACTGCTTCCCTAGGACGGCGGCACGTAGCAGGGCCCGTCGTGCTCCTCGGCGTCCAGCTCCTTGATGAGGCAGTTCACGGTATGCTGGACGAGGGTCTCGACCGGCACCCCCTGCCGCCGCGCCTCCGCCTCGTAGGACTCGAACATCTCGTCGGTCAGCTCCGCCCAGACGCGCACCATGTGCATGGGGTTCTCCCTCACGACGTCGCCTGCTGGACCGGCACTGCCTTGTGGCCGTAGCAGAGGATCCCGCCTCGTCCCTCGCGCCGGATGCGCCGGAACTCGAGTGCCACCTCCATCCCCGGTTGCACCTCGTCGGGCGCGCTGTCGGCCACCTGGACCATCAGCCGCGCTCCCTCCGGCGTCTCGATGAGGGCCATCGGGTAGGGGGCTTCCATCTGGAACTCGGTGGGGGCGACGTGAATGGTCGTGCACGTGACCACGCGGCCCCGCCGCGACAGCGGCACGGGGTCCATGCCCTCGTGCCCGCAGCCGGGACAGACGCGCCGCGCGGGGTACACGACCTTCTCGCACCCGGGGCACCGTCCGGCCTCCAGCCGGTAACGCGCGGGGATCTCGCGCCAGTATCGGGGACTCGGCATGGGTCAGACCCTCTCGAAGATGTGGACGACGGAGCTGGCGCCGGACCCACCCATGTTCTGGGTCAGGCCGACCCGCGCGTTCTTCACCTGGCGGTGGCCCGCGTCGCCGCGGAGCTGCTCGACGATCTCGATGACCTGGGCCACGCCGGTGGCGCCCACCGGGTGCCCCTTCGACTTGAGACCACCACTCGTGTTCACCGGGATTCGCCCGCCCAGCGTCGTCTCACCGGCCCGGGTGGCCTCGCCGGCCCGGCCGCGCTCGGTGAAACAGAGCGCCTCGAGGACGCACAGCTCCGCGATGGCAAAGCAGTCGTGGACCTCGGCCACGTGAATGTCCTGCGGGCCCAGTTTGGCCATCTCGTAGGCGCGGGTGGCGGACAGGCTCACGGCGTCCAGGAACGCGGGGTCCTTCCGGTCGGCGAGCGCCATGGCGGACGTGGCCATGCCGCTGGCGCGGATCCGGATCGGCCGGTCGGTGAACTCGCGGGCGCGCTCCAGGGGACACAGCAGGACGGCGGCCGCGCCGTCGCTCACCGGCGAGCAGTGCAGCAGGCGCAGCGGGTCCGCCACGAGCGACGACGTCATCACCTGCTCCAGGGTCACTTCGCCGCGGAACTGCGCCTTGGGGTTGAGCGCGCCGTGCCGGTGGTTCTTGACCGACACCGCCGAGATGTCCTCGAGCGTGGTGCCGTGCGCTTCCATGTGGGCCCGCGCGATCAGCGCGTACAGGCCGGGGAACGTGATACCGTGGTAGACCTCGCTCTCCTGGTCCGCGGCGCTGGCGAGGACGGCCGTGACGTCGGCGCCGTCGTTCATTTTCTCCACGCCCGACGCCAGCACGAGATCGCTCGCGCCGGACGCGACCTCGAAGTACGCGGCGCGGAGCGCGGCGCCGCCCGAGGCGCACGCGGACTCGACCCGCATGCTCGGCACGCCGGCCATGCCGAGGTGGTCCGCCATGAGCGGCCCCAGATGCTCCTGGCCCACGAACTGGCCGCCGGACATGTTGCCGACGTAGATGGCGTCGAGCCGGTCGGCGCCGGCGTCGCGCAGGGCACCGAGCGCCGCCTCGACGAACAGGTCGCGCAGGCTCGAGTGCCACAGCTCGCCGAACGGCGTCATTCCCGCGCCAACGATCGCTACTTCACGCATCTGCCCCTCCCACCCTAGTCGTTGACGAGGATCTTCTCGCGGTAGCTGGCATACTCGCCGTACGTGAGGTACCGGCGGCGCCCGTCCAGCATGGAGCGCACCGTGGGCGCGCGGCCCCGCCGCTCGGGCAGCAGTTTGGTGGCCCGGAGGACGAACGAGTCACTCCCGGCGCCGGATCCGAACGACGTGAGCAGGATCAGGTCGTCCGGGGCGGCCTGGTCCAGCACCGCCGCGAGCCCGGTGGGCGACGATCCCGAGTAGGTATTGCCCATCGTGTTCACGATCCAGCCCGTCTCGAGCTGCCGCTTCGTGAACCCCAGCTCCTTGCCGACCGCGAGCGGGAACTTCCCGTTCGGCATGTGGAACACGGCGTACCGGAAATCCGACGGCTTGAGCCCTGTCCGCTCGAGGATGGCCCGCGTGGCGCTGGTCACGTGCCGGAAGTACGCCGGCTCGCCCGTGAACCGGCCGCCGTGCCGGGGGTAGAACTGTCCTTCCCGCCGCCAGAAATCGGGCGTGTCGCTCGTGAAGCTGTAGGTCTCGAGCACCTCGGCCAGGAGGTGGTCCTTGCCGAACAGGTACGCCGCCCCGCCCGCCGACGCGGAGAACTCGAGCGCGTCGTTGGGCGCGCCCTGCGATGTGTCCGCCCCGATTCCCATCGCGAACCGCGCGCGCCCCGACTCGACCACGCTGAGGGCCACGAACATGGCCTCGGTGCCGGCCTTGCACGCGAACTCGAAGTCGGCAACGTGCACGTCCGGCCCGATGCCGAGCGCCTCCACCACGACCGTGCCGCTCGGCTTCACCGCGTAGGGATGCGACTCGGAACCGATGTACAACGCGCCGATCAGCCGCGGGTCAATCCCCGCGCGCTCGATGGCCGCGCGCCCGGCCTCGACGGAGATGGTGATCGTGTCCTCGTCAATGCCGGGAACCGACTTCTCCTCGAGCAGGAGGCCGCGCTTGATGGCGGCGGGATCTTTCCCCCACTGCCGTGCGATCTCTTCGGACTTGATCCGGTTGCGGGGGATGAAGGCACCATATCCGACAATCCCAGCCATGGGTACCTCGGCGGTCTCCGTGGGACTCCCGTGCAGCGAACGGGCTGACGGAGTGAAGGAAGACCCGCGAGGCTAAAGTGGCCGTGAAGACCGTGTGAAGCCGAACACCGGGAACACGAGGCTCATGCAGCTGCCCCCGGCCTCGGCCTTCTGGAGCTCTGTCAGCGGCACGGTGCGCACGGCGAAGCCGGCGTCCTCGATCAGCGCGGTGGTGTGGGGGAACCCCGCGGCCATGACCAGGGTGTTGCCCACCCGGAACGTGTTGGCGGCGCGCGGCTCTCCGGCCGTAACCTCCAGTACGCGGCAGTCCTCGAACCGGCGTACGTCCACCCATGCCGGGTTGGCCAGCACCACGCCGTCGCCGAGGTAGGTGCACGCGGACTTGAGGTGCAGGCAGCCGCCGAGGCGCACCGGGCGCACGGCGTAGCCGTGCGGGGCCACGACCTCCGCCAGCCGGTCCGTGCCGGCGTCGTTGGTGCGCGAGGACCGGCCCACGAAGAGCGTGCGATCCACCCGGACGACGTCCCCGCCGTCCAGCGTGGCGGGCGGCTCCAGGTGTCGCAGCGGGCGGAACGGCGCGAGCGCCGCGGCCACCGACGGCACCTCCGGCCGGCGGGATGCCGCCCCGGGGTTGGTCAGCACGGCCACCTCGTCGAGCACGACGGCCGCGTCCTCGACGAACACGGCATCCGGCAGCGCCGGCTCTCCCGGCAGCTCGACGACCTCAACCCCGAGGTCCCGGAGCACCGCCACGTAGCCGGCATGCTGGTCCCGGGCGAGCCCCACGTCCAGTGGCTCGCGGGCGAGGTGGGTCAGCTCGCAGCGGGCCAGCGCGTCCGTGGGCCGCCGCACGAGCGCCACGAGCCGGCCCGTCATGGCGACACGCGCTCCGTGTCCGAGCCACGGCGGCGCCAGTGGGCATACGGCACGAGCCCCGCCGCGATGAGTGCCACCCCCACCGCGGCGTCGCGCGGTGCCTGGACGATCGTGGTCGTCACGAGGTAGATCGCGAAGGCAATGAAGACGAGCGGCGTCACCGGGTAGCCCCACGCCCGGTACGGCCGCTCGAGGGCCGGGGCCGCGCGTCGCAGGCGAAGCACGGCCCCGGCGCCGAGCGCGTAGAACACCCAGCTCGCAAACACGACGTACGTGAAGAGCTGATCGTAGGTGCCGCTCACGGCCAGGGCGGACGCCACGAAGGCCTGGTGGACAAGCGAGACGACGGGGGTTCCGTACCGCGGGTGAATCCTGCCGACCGACGGAATGAACAACCCGCCGCGCGCCATGGCGTAGGGGATGCGCGCCGAGGTGAGGATAATGCCGTTGTTGGCGCCCAGCGTCGAGATCATGATCGCGATCGCCACGAGGCCCGCGCCGACCGGGCCCATGGTCACGCGGGCCGCGTCGGATGCCGGCAGCACCGACGCGGCCGTGCGGGCGGGGGACAGCACGTAGAGGAAGGCGAGCGTCACCAGCGTGTAGAGCCCGATGGCGAGGGCCGTGGCCAGCAGGATGGACCGCGGGACGATCCGTCCCGGATCCCGCACCTCGCTTCCCACGTACGTGATCTCGATCCAGCCGTCGTAGGCCCACAGCACCGCCACCGTGGCCACACCGAACGCGGCCAGGGAGTGACCCTCCGCGGCCCAGAGCGGGAGGAAGTTGGACGTCCCGCCCCCCGGCAGGAACACCACCGCCCCCACGAGGCCCACGAGCAGCGCCACCTTGAGGAGCGTGAAGGCGTTTTGCGTGGTGGCGCCCGCCCGGACGCCGACGGCGTTGAGAGCGGTCAGCAGGACGATCGAGCCCACCGCCACCGCCTTGACGCCCCACGGCGAGAGCGGCACGAAGAAGCCCGCGTAGGTCGCGAACGCCACCGCGATCGCGGCAATGGAGGCCGGGTTGATGACGATGGCGGTCGTCCAGCCGTACAGGTAGCCCAGGGCCGGGCCGAAGGCCTCGCGCAGGTACACGAACATCCCGCCCGCGGCGGGATACGCGCCGCCCAGCTCCGCGAGGCACAGCGCGCCCAGCAGCGACACGAGGCCTCCGACGATCCACACGGCGAGAATCGGCCCGGTGGCGGGGAGCGCCAGCGCGATGGCGGCGGGAACGATGAAGATCCCGCTGCCGATCATGGTGCCCAGGTTGATCGCGGTCGCGTCCAGCAGACCGAGCTGCCGCCGAAGCTCGCGGGTCGCGGCCATGCGCCAATGCTCCACGCCGCTCCGGGAGGGCGCAAGAGGCACACGGTTGCGTCCCGCGCCCGGAACCCGCGACCTTCCGGGCCCATGCCCGCCGTTCCCGCCCCTCGTCCCGCCGTGCTCGGCGGCTATGTCGCCGCGATGCTGGCGGCACTGCTCATGCCGGTCCCGGCCACACCCGCCTACCTCCCCGGCGGTTTCGACAAGCTGGTGCACGTGGGGTTGTTCCTGGGGTTCGCGCTGCTCCTGGCGTGGACGGCCCAAGGGCTGCGCGAGCGCCGCACCCTCGTGGCGTTCGGCTCCACGGTGGCCTTTGCCGCGCTCGTCGAGGTGCTCCAGCTGCTGCTGCCCTATCGCAGCGGCGATCTGGTGGACCTCGCCGCCGGGGTGGCAGGCGGGTTGATTGGCGCCGTGCTCGGAGGCCTGACGGGCGCCGCCGACCGCTGACGCGCCGGCCGGAGCCCTACCGCTCTCCTGCCGTGGATCGAATGAACGCCGCCACGTTGGCCTTCAGCGCCAGCAGCCCTGACTCCAGCGTGTACATCATGTGGCCGGCATCGTAGTACTTGTGCGTAATCCGCGACCGCGCCTCGGCGGGCAGCGGCAGGTGATCCACGGTGTACTCCATGGCAAAAAACGGCGTCGCGAGGTCGTACAAACCGTTCTCGACCTCCACGTGGAGATGCGGGTTGGTGATCAGGGCCTGGGCCAGATCCGTGCCCACGTACGTGGCTCCGGCCCAGCCCCGCGCCCCTTCGCGGCTCCAGTTCCAATTCCCGCCGAGGCCGCCGCCCAGACTGTAGCGCCGGTCGGCCGCGTATCGCAGCTCGTCGCGGAGGTACATGTTGATGGCCGCCGTGTAGGCGCCGGTGATGGCGGTGGACTGCGGATCGTATTCCGCGGACTCGGTCAGCAGGTCGCCCATGAGCCCGTCGTAGCGGGCGTCGAGCCGCGCGGTCACCGCGCCGCGGGCACGCTGCAGCTCCGCGCGGAACTGCCCCGCCTCCACACGCAGGTTGGCGCGCTCGAGGTACTCCTCCGACAGTCCGGTGTAGGTGGCGAGCTGGCGTAGCACGCTCGCGCGCTCGGCCGCGGGCAGGGCCGCGCCTTTGGCCAGCGCCGCGGCATACGGTCCCAGCGCATACGCCCGCACCCCGTCGAGGAACGCCGCCTGATCGGCGGGCTTCGGGATCAGACCGTGATAGGCCGCCGTGATGGCGTAGCTCGGCAGGTACAGGACGTACGAGAGATCGTGCCCGGGCGCGAACAGCAGGGTCTCGAAGTCCAGCACCGCCGAGATGAGGACGATGCCGTTCAGATCCATGCCCTCGCGGCGCTGGAGGACGTTGCCCAGCACGGCGGAGCGCGTGGTGCCGTAACTCTCACCAATCAGGTACTTGGGAGAGTTCCAGCGGCCGGTACGGCTCACGTACCGCCGGACGAACTGCGCCAGTGACCGCGCGTCTTCATCCACGCCCCAGAAATCGGTTCCCTTGCCCTCGCCCACCACGCGGCTGAAGCCGGTGCCGATCGGATCAACGAACACCAGGTCCGCGACGTCAATCAGGCTGCCCGCGTTGTCCGCGAGCCGGTAGGGCGCGGGCGGGTTGGGCTCGGGGTCCATCACCACGATGCGCCGCGGGCCAAAGGCGCCCATGTGCAGCCACGCCGACGCGGCACCCGGGCCGCCGTTGTAGATGAATGCGAGCGGGCGCGTGCTCGGGTCCCGTGTGTCGGTGCGCGTGTACGCCGTGTAGTAGAGGCTTCCGATGGGCTTCCCGTCGTTGTTTTCCAGCAGCATGGTCGCCGCCGTCGCGCGGTACGGGACCACCGCACCGCCCAGGCGGATGGTGTGCTCGGTGACCGACGAGTCCTCGGGCGGTACCTCGGCCGCCGGCTGACTCGCCGGCGAAGCCTGCGTGACGGAACGCTGAGCGACCACGGGAAGGGGCGTGAGCACGCACAGCAGGGCGGCAACCGCGGCGAGTCGCATGACGGGGATCCTCCGGCAAGGTCGAACACGAAACGTCCAACAGGGAATGTCCAGCCGGGACCGCCCGCCGCAACCTTCGAGCCCCCCCGAGTGTCCAATACCTCATCGCCCGGGCTTCAGCCCGGGACCATCCCCCCCAACGACCTGCTCGAAAACAACCTGCTCGCCTGTGCGGGCGCAGGGCCTTACGGGGCGGGCGTCGGCCTGGTTCCGCCCGTCGGGGGCAGTCCCGCCCTGAAGGGCGGGCTCGGCCAAGCCCCAGACGCTGAAGCGTGATCCTACCCAGCGGGGCGTCCTTCAGGACGTGGTGCTCGGCCGAGCCCGGGCTTCAGCCCGGGACCCATTCCCTCAAACGAGCTACTCGAAAACGGCCTGCCCGAAAACGACCTGCTCGCCTGGGACGTGTTCCCGGTCCTGTCAGTCGCATTGCCACAACGACACGGGCCGCCGAGGTGATTCCGGCGGCCCTGTTGGCGTGGCGAACCGGCCACGCTGAGACCTCACAAGTATGCGGAAGCTACGAGGTCGGAGGCCTCCAGACAAGTATCGAGGCGACGGGTGCCGGCGGCGGGAATCGAACCCGCAAGGGCTTGCGCCCAGAGGCTTGTGAGGTCTCCGCGTTTACCAGTTTCGCCACACCGGCACCTCTTCGGCTGCGAACCCTGGTAACCCGAAGGCTGAGACGCGTGACCCGACAAGCGCTGCCGCGCCGCAAGGCCATGATATACGCCGGCCGCGAAGACACTGACATCATCTTACCGCCCAGGCGACCGTTGGATCGCGACGTCAGCCCAACTGAAGCAACCGGGCCGCGTTGCCCCCGAGGATCTGCTCCCGATCCGAAACCGGCAGACCGAGCGCCTCGATGCTCTCCACCATCAGGCGCAGGCTGCCGATCTGGTGGGGGAAGTCGCTCCCCGCCAGGATCTGGCTCACGCCGGCAAAGTCAATCGCGAAGCGCAGCGCGCGCGTGTCGAAGTTGACGGTGTCGTAGTAGAAGGTCCGCAGGTGCTCGCTGGGCGCCTTGGTGATGTTGGCGCGGCAGCTCGGGAACGCGCGATATCCCCGATCGAGGCGCTCCGCGAGATACGGGATGGCGCCGCCCAGGTGCCCCAGCACCCAGCGGATCCGCGGGAACCGCTCCACGACCCCGCTGAAGACCAGCGATGCCGCGGCCAGCGTCGTGTCGAATGGAAACCCCACTAGCGGCATCAGCCAGTACTCGCTCATCGCCTCCACGCCCAGCGGATGCGTGGGGTGGATGTAGCAGACGGCGTCGCGCTCGTCCGCCGCCTGGTACAGGGGCCAGAGCCGGTGGTCGGAGAGGGGCGTGCCGTTGACGTTGCCGAACAGCATCACGCCGCGGAACCCGAGCGTGTCCATCACCCGCCGCAGCTCCGCCACGGACGCCGCGGGATCGTTGAGCGGCAGCGTGGCGAGGGAGGTGAATCGGCCGCGCCGTTCCCCCACAATGGCGGCGAACGCGTCGTTCACGAGCCGGGCGTACGCGATCGCCTTGTCCGGCGGATGCACGTGGACCCCGGGCGACGTGAACGTCAGCACCTGGGTATCAATGCCCTCCTGTTCCAGCACGTGCTGGCGGATCTCGATGTCCCGGTGCGGCGGCACCGCGAAGTTGGCGTCCCCCGGCGAGTGCAAGACCGGATTGCCGTTGACGTCCGTGGACACGGTGACGGCGCCGTGCGGGTCATCCCGCAGGGCGTCTATGTACGCGGGGGGATAGAAGTGATTGTGGAAGTCAACGATGCGCATGGCGGATCCAATAGCGATAGATGGGAATGCCGGCCGCGACCACCGCGAGCCCGAACGCGGCCTCGCGCGGCTCGGCCACGACTTGGTTGACGACGATCAGCGCGGAGGCGACGGCGAACACCACGGGCAACACGGGATAGCCCCACATCCGGTAGCTCGGCGCGTACGCTGTCCGGCGCCGCAGCAGGAGCAGTCCCACGGCCATCAACCCGAAGAAGATCCATTCGGTATAGATGACGCGGGTGAACAACGCGCGGTAGGTGCCGGTCACCACGAGCACGGAGGCCCAGAGCGCCTGGAGCGCGATGGCCCGGTGCGGCGTCTGGTAGCGGGGGTGGACGGCGCCCGCCCAGTGGAACAGCAGCCCGTCGCGCGCCATCGAGTAATAGACCCGGGGTCCCGCCAGGATGATGCCGCTCAACGCGCCGAACGTCGAGAACACCACCAGCGCCGACACGGCTGCCGCGCCGCGCGGTCCCACCGCGGCCGCCGCCGCGTCCGCCGCGACGCGCTGCGAGGTCACCACGGTCTCGAGCGGCAGCACCCGGAAGTACACCGCGTTGAGCGCCACGTAGCAGGCGGTCACGAGAAGCGTGCCGAAGAGCAGCGCGCGCGGGATGGTCCGCTCGGGGCGCAGCGTTTCGCCGGCGGCGTACGTCACCATGTGCCAGCCCCCGAACGCGAACAGGCCGGCCACGAGCGCCAGGGCAAAGTCGCGAGCCGGGGGGAACGGCGAGGACGTGGGGCCCGCGGTGGGAGCCGCGGCCGCCGGGACGGCCGCCAGCCCGACCGCGATGATCGCGACGATGCCCAGCACCTTCCCGATCGTGAACGCGGTCTGGAGCCGGCTGCCGTGCCGCACGCCCACGTAGTTGACGGCCGACAGCACGAGGACACCCGCCACCGCGACCGCCTTGACGCCCGCCGTGCCCAGCGCGACGAAATGGGCCACATAGGTCGCGAAGACCATGGCGATGGCGGCGATGATGCCGGAGTGCATGCTCCAGAACATCGCCCAGCCCCAGAGAAACCCCAGCGCCGGCGAGTACGACTCCCGGAGGAACACGTACACGCCGCCCGTGCGTGGAAACGCGGAGGCCAGCTCGGCGCAGACGAGCGCGCCGATCAGCGTGAGCGCGCCCGCCACGACCCAGACCGCGGCCACGGCTCCCGGCGACGGCACCTGCGCGCTGATGACGGACGGCTGGACGAAGATGGATGCCCCGATGATCGTGCCCGCCACCATGGC
>DASWHL010000065.1:0-16297 GCA_036398175.1 Gemmatimonadales bacterium | reverse complement strand
GCTGTGCTGGGGGCGCGGCCGCGGCCGCGCCCCCGTCCGCTACGTCTCCACCACGATCGTCACCACCTCCCGCGGCTTCGCCGTGAACGCCACCACCCGCCGGTCCGGCGACAGCCGCAGCTCGGACTCCACGGTCTCGTCCAACCGCGCGCGGTAGGCTCGGCTCACGGGAGCGGGCCACATCCAGCGACCGTGTCGCGAGCGCCGCGTCAGGTTGACGCACCGGAGCACGACCCCCATCCCCTCATCCCTGGGTTTGAGTGCCTTGAACGCGAGCCCCTGGCCTTCCAGCATAGGACCCGGCACCTGGGGCGGGAGCTCGATGCCCGCGCGACACATGTAGCCCGCCAGCGGGGCGTGGAACGCCTCCGCCAGGCGCTCGACCGCATCCCAGTCCTCCGCCCCCGAGCTCGTGGTGACGCCGAGCGGCGCCAGCGCCAGCTCGGCGCGGAAGGGGCCAATCCCCTGCGCGCCCGGCGTGGCGGTGGGCCAGCCCGCGTGGCCCGGCCGGGCGCGGAGTGATCCGCGCGAGAGGTCGCCCACAGCGCGAAGCAGGGTGACGGCGAGCGACCCATCCGGCAGCAGCTCGTACTCGTGCAGGCCGCGCGCGAAGACGGTCCAGCCGCCCGCGCTCACGTAGCGGTGCATCGGCGCGGTCGTGGGCGGGTGCTCCCGTGGGAAGGGCGGTTCGTCGGGCGACCCATACGGTCGCGTCACGGCGCCGTACGCCAGGTCCGCGCTCGCCTCCGGCGCGCGCACCGGCAGGCGCAGGCGCACCCGGTGATTCCCCGCCTCGTTCACGCCCTCGACCGTCACGCGCACCAGCGGGGAGCCGGCATCGAGCCGCACGAACACCGTGCCGCGGGCCCGCCGACCCAGACGGAACGGCCGCGCGACCGCGGCGGTGAGCGGCCCGTTCCAGACCACGCGCGGGCGCCCCCAGCGGGCGGGCATGGGCCGGTCGCCCGGCACCGGCTCGATGGTGTACGTGTCGCCCTCGTCCCGCTCGCTCGTGAGCAGGGGCTCGAGCGCCAGCACGCGCCGCGGCAGACGCACGCGGAAGCCGCCGGCGCTCCGGCGGACCTCCCCCCAGAGCGCGCGCAGCCGATGCGGTGTCGCCCCAACGCCATCCGGCACGGCCGCGGCCCGGGCGGCGCCGGGTCGCCGATCGAGCCGCACCAGACCGAACGCGGGAACGGCCGCTGCGCGCAGCGCCACGCGCACCGCCCACACGCGTGCGCTCTCCGGGTAGTCACGCGGGCTGTCGAGACGCTCGTACGCGTCGCTCACGCTCAGGACCTGCATCGGCACCGCGCGCCCGCCGGCATCCGCGAGATGAAACGGCTCGAGCGGCGACGGGCGGGACCCGCGTGTCGGCCGGCCGACCACGACGGGCTGCCGCTCGAGGGTCACGGTCGCTTCGACCACCCCGTTGCGCGCCCGGGGGCTCGGATTCACGACCACCAGCGACGGCCGGCGGCGCTCGCGCTCCCGACGCCGAACCCGGGCGTCCTGGCCCAGTCGCGCGTCGAGCGCGTCCACCAGCAGGCCGCGGGCTTCCTCCATCACGTGGCGTGCCCGCGTGGCCGCGTCGTCCGCCACGTCGTCACTGACACAGCCCGCCAGCACGTCGTGCGACAGGTTCGCGAGGTGGGTGCGCCACGCGCGCTCGAGCAGGGGCCGCCGATCCACCCCGTTGGTCGCGAGGGCCACCTGCGGCTCCGCCCAGCGGGTGAGCAGCGCCGCGCCCTCGGCAATGCGCTGCTTGAGGGCGGTGCGGGTGGCGGCGACGCCCTGCAGCACCCACGTGTGCCCGCACGACGCGCGCAACTCCCCCTCGACCACGGGGATACGGGCCGTACCGGAGCCCAGCGCCTCCCGCACGGCGTCGAAGTACGTGTCGAGGGTCGCGACCTCGACCCGGGCGTCCCGCACCACCTGGCGCAGGCCGCGGACCGCGAGGCCGAGATCGGGCTGGAGGGCGTGGTGATCCGCGCCGTTCATCACGAGGAGCACGGGTGTGGCGGCCCGCGGCTCGAGCACCGCCGCCAGCGCCCACCACCGCTCGCGCATGGCGGCGGGCTCGGCGGTCAGCTCCGCGCCATGCTCGTAGCCCGCGGGCGGAAGGTGGTGCGTGAGCACCTCGGCGCCGTCCGGGGCGCGCCACCGGAACAGGTCCCGGTCCCCCGCACCGCACCCCCCGTGGCCGCGCCACACGAGCGCCGTCTCGATCCCGAAGCCGCGCAGGATGGCGGGAAGCGCATCCGGGTGCCCGAAGGCGTCGGGACTGTATCCCACCGGAAGCCACCCGCCGAGCGCGGCGGACCGCTTCCGCCCCACGAGCAGGTTGCGGACGAGCGGCTCGTCGCCGGCCAGCAACTCGTCGGCCAGGACGTACCACGGACCGATCGTCAGGCGACCGGACGCGACGAGCCGCTGGAACCGCGTGCGCCGGTCCGGGCGGACGTCCAGGTAGTCGTCCGCGAGGATGGCCTGACCGTCGAGATGGAATCGCAGGGACCGGTCGCGGGTGAGCCGGTCGAGCACGTCATCGAGCAGGGCGACCAGCCGCTGCCGGAACCGGCTGAGCGGGAGGTACCACTCGCGGTCCCAGTGCGTGTGGGGGACGATGATGATACGTCTCAGCGACGCACCTCGCGCTGCGCCTCCTCGGGGAGGAGGGGAAGGATCAGGCGGACCGGCACGGCAAAGCCCAGGCCGGCGGCCTCCCGCAGCCCGGACGCGTGGATCGCCACGACCTCGCCGTCCGCGTTGAACACGGGGCTCCCGCTCGACCCGCCCACCGTGAAGCCGTCGAACTGGATCTGCTCGGCCGTGACCTTGGAGAAGATGCCCGCGCTCATGGACGTGCGGACCGTCCGCGTCACGTCGAGAGCCGCGGCGACGCCGGCCGGGAACCCGATCAGGGCCGCCGGCTCGCCCTGACGGACGTGGGTGCCGTCCCAGTCCGCGCGCGCGATGAAGGGTCCGACGTACCGCGGGATCCGCAGCACGGCCACGTCCGGCCCACCGGGCGGTTGCGCCTTGACCAGCTGGGCGCGGTGTCCGGTCTTCTGGTCGGCCATGGTGATGTGAATGGAGTCGGCCGTGCGTCCCTCCGGCACCGCGACATGCCGATTGGTCACGAAGTACCCCGACTTGGTGATCACGAACCCGGAGCCGTCGTAGATGTCGCCGCCCGCGAACACGGACACGAGCCCCACGGCCGCCTGGTTGGCCTCGGCGATCTTGGCCAAGTCCGCGCCCCGTACCGCCCGCAGCCCCGCGGCGATAGTGCTCGAGCGCTCTTCCGCTTCGCGCACGGCCCGCCGTAGACTGTCGAGCTGGGCCGCGGATACCCCCCCGGCCTGCGAGGTCGCCAGCACCTGGCGCAGGCGCCGGGTCTCCGCCTCGGTCGCGCGGCGCAGCGAGTCGGCCGCGGACAGCTGCTGGCCCAGCTCGTCGCGCGCCCGGTTGAGCGCCATCTCGAGCGAGGCCGTCTTCGACCGCGCCTCGTTGAGCGCCGTGCGCAGGCTGTCCACCACCGCCGCGGGCGCGGCACCCGCCCGCGCCGCTTCCAGTGCCATCGAGAGCTGCTGAAACTCCGCCACGCCGGCGGCGCGCACGGAGTCCGAGGCGGCGCGCGCCGCGGCCAGGGCCCCGCGCTGCTCGGCCAATTCCATCTCGGTCTGGCGGACCCGCTGCTCCGATACGACGTACACCGCGCCGATTCCGGTCACGAGCAGCGCCACGAACGCCCAGACGACCGTCCGGACGCGGGAGGCGTGCTTCTGCTCGGTTTCCTGGATCAGCTGACGGACGAACACCGTGCGGCCGACGCCGCCGAACGACCGCCGCTCGGTGGCGGCGGGGGCCGGGGCTGCCGCGACGGGCTCGGGAGCGGCGGGCCGGGCTGAAGCGGGCGTGCGCGGTGGCGGCGCCGGCGGGGCCGCCGGCCTGGGGGGCGCGGAGGCGGCTCGGGATGCCGCGGCGGCGCCTCCCGACGGGACCGGCCGCTCGATGGCTCCACCGGTTACGGCCAGCTCCGCGACCATCAGTTCCGGTCCCTGCGGACCGAGCCGGATCCGTCCGCGCCGGGACAGGGACGCCTCGCCCTGCACCGGAACGCCGTCGAGCAGCGTGCCGTTGCGGGACTGCGCATCCCGCAGGACGGCCGCGCCGTCCAGCCCGACGGCGATCTCGCAATGGACGCGGGAGACGATCTTCTCCCCGGGAAGCCGCAGCTCGCATTCCTCGCCGCGCCCCACGCGGAGCACCGCCCCCTGGGCCTCGAGCCGGTCGCCCGAGGGAACGCGGATGAGCGACACGGCGACCATGGCCTGCTCGGCCGGCGGCTGGTAGACCGAGAGCGGCAGCGTGGCGTCGTCCGGCCCCGCGGCGACAGGAACGGTTGCCGGGCGCTCGGCCACCAGGTCCACGGTAAACTTGGGCCCCAGCTCGCCCAGGCCGAGCGTTTGGCCGGACGTGAGCGTGAGCGGCGCGCCCTCGCGGACGCGCCGGCCATCCACGAACGTGCCGTTGCGCCCGCCGGCGTCCTCGACTTCCCAGTGATCCTCGCGGAGGATGAGGCGGGCGTGGTGGCCCGACACCAGCTCCCGCCCCGAGCCGCCGACCACGAGGTCGCAGTCCGCGGACCGCCCGATGACCACGGGGCCGTGGGCGAACTCGTGCGCCTGGCCATCCCTGAGGTCCCGCAGCCGGACCCTGGTCACCGCCACTCCGTGCGTCGTCCTGCCCCAAGCGCCATCCCGACTCCTCCGCGTCCCACCAGGGGAAACGCCGAATACTAGCGTCCGCCGCGTGGCCGACCACCCCGACGCCCGTTCCGGGGGGCGTTAGCTTTGAGCGCATGTCGGTCCCGGTGCGCGCCTCCCTGCCCCAGATTGACCCGTCGGTGGACGCCGCGGCGCTGTTTCGCGCGGCCGAGGCGGTCTTCAGCGGCCTGTTCCAGCTCGAGCAGCTGGTCGCCGCCAACGAGAACCGGGCGCTGTTCGTCGTCCGGCACCTGGTGCTCGACCGCCGCGCGGCGCTGCGCGTGCACCTCCGGCCGGGCACGCCGGGACGCCGCTGGTTCGAGCGGGAGACGGTGCTGCTGGCGCGCGTGGATCACCCCGGCATCCGCCCCATCTACTCGGCGGGCTTCCGCGGCGAGTGGGCCTACCGGGTCAGCAAGTGGATTGACGGGGAGAGCCTGGACGAAGCCGTGGCCCGTGGGCCGCGGCCCATTCCCGAGGTGGTGCAGCTCGCGCGGGACCTGCTCAGCGCGCTCGATTACGTCCACGCGGAGCAGATCGTCATCCGGCGCATGGCGCCGAGTTCCGTGATGGTGACGCGCGCCGGCCGGGCCATCATCACCGATCTCCGGTGGGCCAACGCTCTGCTCGAGTACGCCGGGCCGGACGTGGACCCCCTGGCGGAGGCGTTCCTGGCGCCCGAAACCCGCGAGGGTCACCCGGGCGATCCCGGCAGCGACGTGTATGCCGCCGCGGCCCTGATGTACTACGCGCTCACCGGTGAGCCGCCGGCCACCAATCCCGTGGCCGTCCGTCCGCCCACCGAGCTGCGTCCGGTCTGCCCGAAGGCCATGGAGCGGGTCATCCTGCACGCCCTCCAGATGGACTCGAGCAAGCGGTATCTCACCGCGGCGGAGATGGGCGAAGACCTGCTGTCCGACCTCGGTGACGTGGGCCTCGAGACCAGCACCGTCCCCATGTCCGCCGACGCGGATCCCGAGGTGTGGGAGAAGTACCTTCGGCGGGCGTTGGGCGACGAGTACGAGCTGCTGAACCCGCTGGGCGCCGGCGCGTTCGGGCGCGTGTACCGGGTGCGCGACCTCGCCCTGGAGCGCGAGGTGGCGCTCAAGGTGCTGCACCCCACGCTCACGTCGGACGCGGGCGTGGTCGAGCGGTTCCGGCGGGAGGCCCAACTCGCCGCCCAGGTGCGCCATCCGCACATCGTGGACGTGTTCGACACGGGCGGGCGGTCCGGACTCCTGTGGTACACGATGGCCTACATCGCGGGCGCGAACCTGGCCCAATGGGTCGAGTTGCGCGGCCCCCTGACGCTCGACCTGGGCGTCCGCCTGCTGGCCCAGTCCCTGTCCGCGCTCACGCACGCGCACGAGCAGGGCCTGGTGCACCGCGACCTCAAGCCCGAGAACATCCTGATCGAGACCGAGCCCGAGTGGACCGTCCAGCTCACGGACTTCGGCCTGGCGCTCGCGTTCCAGGGCGTGTCGGACGAGAAGCGCGAGTCCCGGTCGGGCACGCCGGAGTATGCCGCCCCCGAGCAGATGCTGGGCGAGCGCGTGGACCAGCGCGCGGATCTCTACTCGTTGAGCCTCACCGTGATGTTCGGCCTCACCGGCCGGTCGCCGTTCGGCGGCGCCTCGCTCCCCGCCATCCTCGCGCAGCATTCGGCGGGCGCGCTGCCCGACATCCGGAGCCAGCGGCCCGATCTGCCGGAGGCGCTGTGCCGCGTGCTCCGCCGGGGCGCCGCCCGCGACCCGGCCGACCGGTTCCCGTCCGCGGTCGCGTATCAGCAGGAACTGGATCGCGCCCTGCGGCAGTGGCGCGGCAGCCCGTGGCGGTGGCTCGGCCAGCTCATCGGCGCGCGCGGCGCATGACCGCCCGGCGCTGATGCCGCGACTCGCACTGGCCCAGTTGCGGGCAGACTCGGACCCGGCCGCGAACCTCGCGCGCGCGCTCGCAGCCATGGACCGCGCGGCCGCCGCGGGCGCCGGGCTGATCGTGTTCCCCGAGCTCGCGCTGCTCCCGTTCTTCCCGCAGTGGGAGCGGCATCCCGAGGCGCGCGACCTGGCCGAGCCCATCCCCGGGCCTACGTGCGACCGGATCGCCGCCAGGGCGGCGGAGCACGGCCTCGTGACCGTGTTCAATCTGTACGAGCGGGACGGCGACCGGCACTACGACAGCTCGCCCGTGTTCGACGCGGACGGAGCACTGCTGGGTGTCACCCGCATGGTCCACATCACCGAGTACGCGTGTTTCCACGAGCAGCGGTACTACCATCCGGGCAACCGCGGGGCGCCGGTCTACGACACCGCGGTCGGGAAGGTCGGCGTCGCCATCTGCTACGACCGCCATTACCCGGAGTACATGCGGGCGCTGGGCGTCGGCGGGGCGGAGCTGGTCGTGATCCCGCAGGCGGGAGCGCTCGACGAATGGCCCGGCGGGATGTACGAGGCGGAAGTGCGGACGGCCGCGTTTCAGAACGGCTACTTCGCGGCGCTGTGCAACCGGGTGGGCGCAGAGGAGCGGCTGACCTTCGCCGGCGAGTCGTTCGTGGTGGGGCCGGACGGCGCCGTCCTGGCGCGGGGCCGCCGGTTGGAGGAGGATCTGGTCGTGGTGGACGTGGACTTTCGCGCCTGCGCCACCTCGCCGGCGCGGACGCTGTTCTGGCGCCACCGCCGCCCGGACGCATACGCAGACTGGGGCCTGTCTTAGCGCCGGTCCGAACCGTGCGGAGTTGCCAGGCGTGGGACGCGAGTGCAGACTCCTAGCCGCGGGAGCGGCATGGTGACGCCCCCGACCTCACCCTTAAGGAGATCCCATGCGTAGCGGTACCCTGTTGTGCGTCGTGGCGCTTGCCGTCGCCTGTGCCCCGGCCGAGGAACAGCCGGCCGTCGAGACGGAAGCAGCGGCGACCCTGTCACTGGCCGACGTTGCCGGGACGTGGACGGTCAACGGCATGCCGGAGTCGAGCGACTCCGTGATCGTCACGTACGAGCTGGTCGCCACCGGAACCACCGACGGCTGGACGATCACCTTCCCCGGCCGCGATCCGATTCCCGTAACCGTGGTCCTGGTGGACGGCGACAGCGTGGTCTCGGAGCTGGGGCCGTTCGAGAGCGTCCTGCGCCCGGGCGTCATGGTGACGACGCGGGCCGTGTCACGCCTGCAGGGAGACCTGCTGACGGGGACGTTCATGGCCCGCTATGCCACGGACGCCGCCGACTCGGTGCTGACCGGCCGGCTGCAGGGAACGCGCAAGACGCAGTAACCCGACCCGCTGGTGGGCAGGGCGTCAGACGGAGGCGTGCCTGCCCACCAGGACCCGGTCGAGCATGTCGAGCGCCCGCTCCGTCTCCGCCTCCCCGAACGTGAGCGCCGGCCGGAACCGGATGGAGCGGTCGCCGCAGGCCAGCACCGCCAGGCCTTCCTGCCAGAGGTCCGCGCGCACCCCGTCGCGGGCCGCGCGGTCCGGCAGATCGAACGCCAGCATGAAGCCGCGACCGCGCGGGTTGGTCACGTCGGGCACGCGCTGGGCCAGATCCTCGAGACCGAGCCGGAACAGCTCACCCACGCGCGCCGCGTTGGCCACCAGGGCGTCCTCAACCATGATCTGGAGGTAGCGCGCGCCCCGCACCATGTCCACGAGGTTGCCGCCCCAGGTCGAGTTGATGCGCGACGACACCCGGAACACGTTCCGCTCCACCGCATCGAGGCGGTGGCCGGCCATGACGCCGCAGACCTGGGTCTTCTTGCCGAACGCCACGAGGTCGGGCAGCACGCCGAAGTGCTCGTAGGCCCACATGGCGCCCGTCGTCCCGCAGCCGGTCTGCACCTCGTCGAAGATCAGCAGTGCGTGGTAGTGGTCGGCGTACTCCCGGAGCCGCTGCAGGAACTCCCGCCGGAAGTGGTTGTCTCCACCCTCGCCCTGGATCGGCTCGATCAGGATGGCGGCAATGCCGTGGGGGTCCGCGGCGAACGCGGCTTCGATTTCGGCGCAGGCCTGCGCCTCGGCGGTCGTCACGGCCTCCAGGTCCACCGGGAAGTGCAGCGCCGGCGCGCTCACCCGCGGCCACGCGAACTTGGGGTAGTCCGCGGTCTTGGCCGGATCGGTGTTCGTGACGGAGAGCGCATAGCCCGTGCGCCCGTGGAACGCGTTCCGGAAGTGCAGGATCTTGTCCCCGCCGCCCGCGACACCGCGCGCCCGGTTCCACTGCACCTTCCAGTCGAACGCCGCCTTCAGGGCGTTCGCCACGGCCACCGACCCGCCGGCCACGAAGAACAGGTGCGGGAACTCGGGCGGTGCGGCGTACTGCCGGAAGATCTCCACGAACGCCGCGTACTCGCGCGAGTACACGTCGCTGTTGGCGGGATTGGCGAGCGCGGCGAGCATCAGCGACCGCCGGAAACCTTCGTCGGCCATCTTGGGATGGTTGTGGCCGATGGGGAGCGTCGAGAAGTACGTATAGCAGTCGAGGAATTCCCGCCCCTCCAGGGCATCCACCATGAAGCAGCCGTGAGACCGCTCGAGGTCCACGACCAAGTGGAAGCCGTCCACGAGGATGTTCTCGCGGAGGATCGGGAAGACGCGGTCGGTCTGGACGGATATGTGCGGCACGGACGCCTCGGATGACAAAGAGAGTGTTGCGACCTCAAATCTAACCCGAGGACCAAGTGGAGGGCGGCGGAGTGTGGAGGGCGGCGGACCCGGCTCCATCCCCCACCGCCTGCAACTCCGGAACGGGGGACGCAAGGGCCGGCGCGTCCGTCACCACCGCGAATTCGCCGGTCCTGCCCGTCCGCCGCCCGGTGAGCAGCCGCGCCACGGCGCGCTCGAAATCGTCGAGCAATGAATACGTGACCGGAACCACCAACAACGTCAGGACGGTGGCGAACGACAGGCCGACGATCACGGCCACCGCCATCTGGCCCCACCAGGCGGCCTGTTCCCCGCCCCAGTAGAAATCGGGGCGCAGGGCCGAGTAGAGCCCGATGAAGTCGAGATTCATGCCGATGCCCAACGGCACGAGCCCCAGCACCGTGGTCATGGCCGTGAGGATCACGGGCCGGAACCGCGTTCGGCCGGCCAGGACCACGGCTTCCCGCCGCGTGAGGCCGTCGCGGACCCGGAGCAGGTCCGTGTAGTCAATGAGCACGATGGCGTTGTTCACCGCGATCCCCGCCAGGCTGATCACCCCGACGCCGGACATGATGATGCCGAACGGCATCCGGAACACGAGCAGCCCTACCAGCACCCCGACCGTGGACAGCAGCACCGACGTGAGGATGATGAGCGGCTTCGTGATCGAATCGAACTGCCAGACCAGAATGAACCCGATCAGCAGGAGCGCCACGATGAACGCGCCGCCGAGAAACTCCTCGGCTTCCTGCTGCTCCGCCTGCGCGCCGCCCCACCGCAGGGTGTATCCCGGTGGGAGCTGGTCCTCGAAGCCGGCCACGACGTCCTGCACTTCCGCGAGGACGGCGTTCTGGTTGTGGCCGGCCCGCACGTCCGAGCTCACCGTGGCCACGCGGTCGAGGTCCTTGCGCCGGACGTCGCTGAAGCCCGTGCCGACGCGGAGCCGGGCCACCGACGAGAGCGGCACCTGTCCGCCGTCCTCCGGCACCAGCGTGAGGTCGTCCAGCGCGCTCAGGTTCTCCCGGTACGCCGGCGCGAGCCGCACCGTGATGTCGTACTCGTCCTTGCCGTACCGGAATTTCGAGGCTTCGACGCCGTTGATGGCGGCGCGAACGACGCGGCCCACCTGCGCGGTATTCAGTCCGTACAGGGCGGCCCGCTCCCGGTCCACGTCCACGATGAGTTCCGGCCGGCCGGCGGCGAGATCGCTTTCGAGGCCGTCGAGCCGGCCGAAGACCGGCGACGACTCGAGCAGCGCCACGACCCGGTTCGCCAGCACCCGGAGCGTGTCGGCGTCGTTCCCGATGATCTCCAGCGTGATCGGCGCCCCGGTGGGCGGGCCGTCCTGCGGCTTCTCCACCGACACGTCCGCCCCGGCGATCTCGGTGCCCACCGTCTGGCGCATCCGCTCCATGGTGACGAACGCGTCGGTCGCCCGACGCTGGTAGTCCACGAAGTTGACCGCGATCGTCCCCAGATGGGTGCCGTTGGTCGGCCCGAAGTCGTTCGCCACCCGCGAGCCGACCGTGGCGACGACGGATTCCACGTCCTCCTGGCCCGGGATCCCCGCCAGTTCCTCCTCGATGCGCTGCGCCACCCGGTCGGTCTGCTCGACCCGCGTCCCGACGGGGCCCTCGATCTGGACGTAGACCGTCTTCGGCGGGATGTCCTCCGGGAAGAACTCCACGCCCAGGCTGAACATCGCGAAGGCCGTGACGGTCAGCACGAGAAAGCCGAACGCCCCGGCGAGCACCAGGCCGCGGTGATCGAGCGCCCAGCGGAGCCGCCGCTCGTAGGCGTCTATGACCGCGGGCAGGGCGTGCCCCATGAACCACCGGCTGAGGGGCGTGGCGACGAACTCGTGGAACCCGTAGACGGCCAGGGCGGTCAGCGCCAGCAGGAGGGCGCTGAGCCAGTTGGCGGCAAGGAGCAGCACCGCGGCCAGGGTCGCCACGCCGATCAGCAACCCGCGGGCCGGCTTTGTGAGCGGGCGCGACGGCGCGGTCTCCAGCTCCAGGAACTGGCCGCACAGGCTCGGGATGATCACGAGGGCCACGAACAGCGAGGCGCTCAGCGTGATGATCAGGGTGAGCGGCAGGTACTTCATGAACTCGCCCACGATGCCCGGCCAGAAGGCCATGGGGAGGAACGCCGCCAGCGTCGTGGCCGTGGAGGCGATGATGGGGACGGCGACCTCGCCCACGGCGAACTTGGCCGCGCTCCGCCGGTCCCAGCCCTGCTCGCGGAACCGGTAGATGTTCTCCGTGATGACGATCGCGTTGTCCACCAGCATCCCGAGGGCCAGGATGAGGCTGAACAGGACCACCATGTTCATCGAGAAGCCGGCCGCCTGCATCACGAGGAACGACACCAGCATGGACAGGGGAATGGCGAGCCCCACGAACCACGCCGTGCGGAGGCCGAGGAAGAACAGCAGCACCGCCACGACGAGGATGAGCCCCGAGATGATGTTGTTCTCGAGGCTCGCCACCATGCTGGCGATGTCCTCCGACTGATCGGAGGTGATCTTCACGACCGTGCCCGGCGGGAACCGCGGCTCGATGCGCGCGATCGTGGCCCGGACCTGCGCGGCGGTCTCGATGATGTTCTCGCCGGTCCGTTTCTTGACGGCGAGCGACACCACGGCGTCCGCGTCGAGCCGGGCGAAGGAGTCCCGGTCCTTGAACCCGAAGTCCACCGTCGCCACGTCGCGCACGTAGACGGCGCGCCCGCCCCGCGTCGTGATCACGATGTCGGCGATCGGCTCCGCCTGGTCGAACTCGCCCGGCACGCGCACCAGGTACTTGAGCTCGCCCACGTCAATCCCGCCGCCCGGGGTCGTGACGTTCTCCTGCTGGATGGCCTCCACCACGTCGTCGAACGCAAGGTCGTAGAACTTGAGCTTGGCGAGATCCACTTCCACCCTGACCTCGCGCTCCAGCCCGCCCGACAGCTGCACCTCCAGCACGCTCGGGATCTGCTCCAGCTCATCCTGGAGGTCTTCCGCCACCTCGCGGAGGCGCACGAGGCTGTAGGGCCCCGACACGTTCACCTGCATGATGGGGAACTGCGCGAAGTTGATCTCGAAGATCTGCGGCTCCTCGGCCGCGGCCGGGATCTCGGGCTTCGCGATGTCCACCTTCTCCCGGACGCGGGCGAGCGCGTCCTCCATGTCCACGCCGGCGTTGAACTCCACGTTGATGCTGGACACGCCCTCCGTGGACACGGAGGTGATCTCCTTGACGTTGCCGATCGTGTTCAGCTCCTCCTCGAGGGGCCGCGTCACGAGCGTCTCCATGTCCTTGGGCGCGACGCCGGGATAGAACGTGTTGACGATGATGTTCGGGACGACGACCTCCGGCGACGATTCCTTCGGAATGCGGAGGTACGCGCCGAGGCCCATCACGAGGATGATGACGGTCAGCACCAGGATCATCGTCGGATGGTCCACGGCAAACGACGACGGGGGGAACTCCCGGAACTTGCTGCGGTCGAGCGGCGCGGTCATCGGGCGCCGTCCGTCCCGGCCGGGACCGTGTCGAGCGTCCCGGCGTTCACGATCCGGACCCGGCTGCCGTCGTCCACGAGCTGCTGGCCAAGCGTGACCAACAGCTCGCCGGGGGCGAGCCCGCCGGTGATCACGACGCGATTCTCGGCGGAGGCCCCGACCGTCACCGCGCGGCGGCGGGCCACCGGCCGCCCGTCCTCATCCGCGACGACGAACACCTCGAAGCCGGCTTCCGTGCGCAGCACCACCTGCTGCGGCACCACGACGACGTCCGAGAGGCGCGCCCGCGCCACCTGGACGTTGGCCACCATGCGCGGCTTGATCCGTCCGCCGGGGTTGTCGAGCACCAGCTCGATGGGGACCGTGCGATTCAGGGGATCCACGGCGGCGCCGACGTAGCGGATGCGACCGGCGAACCGCTCCCCCGGCAGGACGTCGAACGTCACGTCCGCCCGCGCCCCTGGCCGGAGATCCAGGGCATAACGCTCCGGCACGCCGCCCGTCACCTTCAGCTGGCGGGAGGCCACGATCCGCGCGATCCGGACGCCCGGCATGGCCATCTCGCCCACCTCCGCATACTTCTCGTCGAAGATCCCGGCCACGGGGGCGCGGATCTTCGTGCGGGCCAGCCGCGCCTCGAACGTCTCGAGCCGGGCGCGCGCCACGGCCGCGTTGGTGCGGGCCTGCAGGAAGGAAATCTCGCTGCCGATCTTCTCGTCCTCCCAGAGGCGGCGTTGCCGCTCGAACGTCTCGTCCGCAAGCTGGGCGGCCTCCCGGGCCTCGCGGACCTGGGCCCCCAGGATCTCGTCGTCCAGCGCGGCCACCACGGCGCCCGCCTCCACCCACGTCCCCTTCGGGACGGGGAACGCCACGATGCGCCCGGTCTCCTCGGCGGAGAGGGTGATGTCGTGCATGGCCTCGACTTCCCCGGTGATCCGGATGAAGTCGTCGAAGCCGCTCGCGGCGACGCGCGCCACTTCCACGTTGATCACGCGCACCGCGTCGTCGGCCGTCCCGCTCGAGGCGCCCTGCGTCGCCTGACATCCGGCCAGCCCCCCGCCGATCATCACCGCCGCCAGCGCGCCCACACTTCGTCGTCGCATCGTTCGTATCCTCAATTGTTCACGGCCCACGCCGCGGCCATGTCCGTCGCGTCGGGCACGGTGCCCAGTGCGGCGTCCAGATTCGCGCGCGCCGTCAAGTGATCGAAAACCGCCAGAGCGTAGTTGTACTCGGACTCCCGCAGCGCCAGCTCGGCGTCCGTGACCTGGAGCTGAGACCCCAGGCCTTCGCGATACTCGACGGTGGCGATCTCGTACCCCCGCCGGGCCTGCGCCACCGCCCGCGCCTGGCTCGCGACGCGGGACCGCGTCTCGTCGAGCGCCGCCCCCAGGGTTCGGAGGTCGCTGGCCGTCTGCTCCCGCGCGAAATCGAGCTGTGCCTGGTTCTGCGCGATGGACGCGCGCGCCTGCTGCATGCGGGCCGACTCGCGGAACCCGCGGAACACGGGCACCTCGATCCGCACCCCGCCCCAGGCGGCCGAGGAGCGGTAGTCCGGGCTCCCACCGAAGAAGCTCGGCGATCCGGGATCCTGCGCGTACAGGGTGTAGGCACCGAACAGCGAGATCGTGGGAAAGAGCTGCGCCCGCTCCACCTTGAGGCGCGCTTCCTCCACCGTGATCCCGAGCTGCGCCTGCCGCACGTCCGAGCGCGCCGCCAGGGCCGACACGTAGGCGGTGTCGAGGGCCCCCGCATCCAGCATCGGCCCCGAGAGCGCGAGGAGCCGCGCGTTGTCGGGCGTGTTGCGGTCGGGCTCGAGCACGTTGACCTCCGACAGCCGCCCCTCGACCTCGATGTCCCCGTCCGCCGGCCGCCCCATCGCGATCAGCAGCGCCCGCTTGGCCGCGGCGAACCCGTCGCGCGCGCGGCGCAGCTGCGGCTCGAGGTTCGCGAGCTCGACCTCGAAGCGGAGCACGTCGTACTCGCTCGTGAGCCCCGCGCGAAAGCGGCCGCGCGTCTCCTCGAGCGTCGCCCGGATCCGCTCGACCGCGGTTTCGTTCAAGCGCGCCAGCTCGAGCTGCGCGAGGGCGGCGAAGTAGGCCTGGCGCACGTCGGTCACCACGCGCTGCGCGGTGCCGCGCGCCCGCTCGCGCTCCCAGGCGCGGTACCGTCCCGCGGCGCCGACCCCGATGAGCACGTCCGCCTGAAACAGCGGCTGGCTCACGGTGACGCCGGCCACCCAGTTGTTCTCGAAGCCGAACCGGGCCCGGATCACCTCGCCGTTGAACTCGAAGATCTGCTCCTGCACCATGAAGTTCCGCTGGTAGCTGGCCGACGCGTTGACGTCAGGCAGCGCCATGGCCCACGCCTCGCGGACGCGGCCGTCGGCGGCCCGCACCGCCGCGCCCGCCTGGCGCACGGTGGGGTTGCGCTCGAGCGCCTCGGCAATGGCGTCCGCCAGGCTCACCGTGTCCGGCCGCTGGGCAGCCGCCACGCGCGGCATTGCCGCCGCGGTCGCGAGACCCACCAGTGCCACGCACCATCGGGCGATCATGCGCCGCCCTCCCGCCCCGCGCGCGGGCCGGCGATGCCGTCCCGGAGCAGAGGACCGAACGCATGCAGCAGCTCGAGGGCCACGGGCACCTCGACGCCGGTGCACGCCCCACACTCGCTCAGCTTGCACGAGAGCGCGAGGGTCACGATGCCGTGCACGTGCGTCCAGAGGTAGTACGCCATGACGTCCGGATCGGCCTCGCGCATGGCGCCCGAAGCCATGGCATCCACGATGGACTGCCGCAGCACGGGATAGCCACCCTCGTGCGGCAACTCCGCGGGATCCCGGGGATGGGGGGCGGCGATGCTGAAGATCACCCGGAAATAGGTTTCGTTCTCGACCGCGAACCGCACGTAGGCCTGGCCGAGCGCCTGCACCCGCTCGAGCGAGCCCTGGGGATGCCGGGCGGCGGCCTGGGTCATCTCGGTCCCGAACCGCTCGAAGGCGTCGTGCACCACGCGATCCACGAGCGCCTGCTTGTTGGCGAAGTGGTGGTAGATCGCGGTGGCCGAGAGGCCGACGCGCTCGGCGACCGCCCGCATGGAGAGCGCCTCGATGCCGCCGGCCACGAGCAGGTCCCTGGTGGCCGCGAGGATAGCCGATTCGGCCGTTCGTCCAACATCTGTCTCAGTCATAGACTAGACAACCCAGCGAGTATCCGTAGTTAACCGTGTTAAGTAAACGGCGTTAACCTAACGATGTTAATCCTACGGACGCAAGTGCCCCCCGGTTTCATCAACCGATTGCCGATCCCGTCAGGACCGGGCGCCCGACTATTTTCCGCTATGCCCGCGCCGGCCGTGGCCCTTCTGCTCCCGGGGATGTCG
>DASWHL010000064.1:0-67782 GCA_036398175.1 Gemmatimonadales bacterium | reverse complement strand
GTGAGCCGGAATCGTCCGAACCCGGTGTCGTCCACGAAGTCGAGCAGGAGGCGCTCACCGAGATAGGTCCACCGGATGATGCGGGCCGGGCCCTGGAGGTCCGAGCTGGAGTCGAAGATCTCGTCGGGCTCGCCGAGCCCGATGAAGACCTCGCCCCGCTCGGTTAGCCAGCCCGGCTCGCCCGCCTCCCGGAAGCGCACGTTCGCTTCCTGCACCCGGCGGAAGTACAGCTCGAGGCTCTCGTTCTGCGGGGTGAGCGGGTTCGGGTCGGTGGCCCGCCAGAACGCGCGCCACAGCGCGGACCGGTCGGCCGGCGCGGCGTCGCGCATCTCACCGATCGCGCGGTCCTGCCCGAGGAACCGGAGCAGCGACAGGATCTGGTCGAAGTTGGTGATGGCCCACTGGTCGGAGAAGCTGACGAGCGCGCGCAGCCGGACGGTATCGGGCAGCCCATCCACGCGCGCCACGGCGAGGATCTCCCCCACCGGGAGTTCCTCGGGGGGCAGGGCGATGACGGCCCACGCCAGGGCGGGGCCTCCCGTCAGATGCACCTCGCGCGCCAGGACGGAATCGCCGGTGGCGCCGAACAGCGTCACGTGCGCGCGGGCCCCGGCCGCCGTCCCGTAGGCCTCGAGATAGAGCAGGAGCGAATCCAGGCCGAACGGCACCGTGGCGCGCGGGTTCAGCAGGAGCGGCGGGGCGTCCTGCGCCGAGCCGCGCCCGTCCGCCTGGTAAACCGGCGCCAGGGGAGCCACGGCCACGGGCCCGAAGCGCGGGACCGTGATGGACTGCTCGGCACGTCCAACGGCCCCGCTCTCTTCGTCGCGCACGGAAACGACGGCGTCGTACGTACCGGGCACCACCCGGAGGATCTTCTGGAACACGATGCTCTCGTCGGCGCGGCGGGCCTCCTCGCGCGTGGCCACGCGAACCCGCTCTTCCGAAGCGAGGCGCGTGATGATGCGTCCCTCGCGGCGCAGCGTGAACTCGGGCGTGTACCGCGCCTCGAAGCCCTCCGCGGTGCGCCGGAACGAGAGTGCGCTGTTCGCGAGCGAAAGCGCGAACACCGCGAGCGTGGTGTCCGGGGTGCCCGTTGCCAGGTAGCGGAGGCCGCCCACGTACGACAGGGGCGGGCCGCTGGCGAGGAAGCCCATCCGCCGGTAGAGGCCCGTGGGATCGAAGAGCTCCGGTACCACGACCGACGGATCGGGCGTTGCCTCGCTGCCGACGCGCTGCCACTGGCAGCCGGCCGCCGCCACGAGCGCCACCATCGAGGCCACCCGGAAGCGGGTCCTGCGCACGCGGCCCATATACCTAACTAACGCAGCGACTTGCCGTACTTCAAGTACGGCCCTTAGCTTGCGCCACCATCATGCCCGCCGAGAACCTCGCTGGCCGCGCGATTGCGTCGTATCGCCTTCTCGAGCGCATCGGGGAAGGCGGGACGGCCACCGTGTACCGCGCCGAGCATGCCGACCGCGGTACGTGCGCGGTGAAGGTCCTCCGCGAGCGGATGCGCGCCGACAAGGTCGCGGTCAAACGCTTCCTGCGGGAGGCGGACTACGGATCGCGCGTGTCGCACGAGAACGTCGTACAGACGTACGACTACGGCGAGGCGGACGGCCTCTACTACCTCGCGCTGGAGTGGGCGGAGGGCGAGCCCCTGGCGTCCTACGCCGAGCGGTCGGGCCCGCTGGAGCCGCGGCTCGTGGCCCACATCATCGCGCAGCTGGCCGGCGCGCTGTCGGTGGCGCACGAGGCGGGGATCGTCCATCGGGATCTGAAGCCCGAGAACATCATGTTCGATCCCACGACGCGTACCGCCAAGTTGCTCGACTTCGGCATCGCCCGGGATCAGCAGGAGGATCCGGCCGAGCGTCTGACGCGGAGCGGGTTCTTCGTGGGGAGCCTGAACTACGTGGCGCCCGAAGCGCTCTCCGGGGCGCTGGTCGGCGAGGCGGCTGACACCTACAGTTTGGCCACGATCGCCTATTACGTGCTCACCGGCGAGCATCCGTATGGCGGCCGATCGCCCCGCGAGATCTTCCAGCAGCTGCTGACGCAGCCTCCGCGACCGATGCGCGAGACCGCGGTCGGCCGCCGCCTGTCCCCCGCGCTCGAAGCGACCATCATGCGGGCCCTGTCCCGGGAGCCGGTGGACCGTCATCCCGCGATCCGGGCGTTCGCGGACGATCTACAGCGCGCGTCCGCGGAGGGCGCCCCAACCGTACCCCGCGGCGGCCCGGCGGCCCCTGAGGAAGGGGCCGGTGGCGGGCTGCTCGGGAGCCTCAAGTCCCTGTTCCAGCGGAAGCGGGAGGGATGAGCGCGGACGCGCACGCGGAACTCGTCGCGCTGCTCCGTACCCGTTCGTTCCGGCGCGGCCAGTTCACGCTCGCTTCGGGCCGGCAGTCACCGTACTACGTGGACGCGCGTCCCACCACGATGTCCGCCCGTGGCCTGGCCCTGGTGGGACACCAGGGACTCCACGCGATTCGCGCGGCCGGCTGGCGTCCCAGCCTCGTCGGGGGCCTCACCCTCGGCGCCGACCCGGTGGCGTACGCGATCGCGGCGGCCAGCGACCGCGACCCACCCGTCATTGACGGCTTCACCGTCCGCAAGGAACCCAAGGACCACGGAACCGGCCGTCGCATCGAGGGGCCGTTCCACGCCGGTGCGACCATCGTGGTGGTCGAGGACGTAATCACCACCGGCGGCTCCGCCCTGCGGGCCGCCGAAGCGGTCCAGGCGGCGGGCGGGCGGGTGCTCGGCGTGCTCGCCGTCGTGGATCGCGAGGAGGGCGGCCGGGAGACGCTGGCGGCGGCCGGCTACTCCGTGACCGCGCTCGTCCGGCTGGCCGAGCTCACCGGGTGATCCGCGGGCGCTCCGCCCGCGCGGTCCCACGCGCCATGTCCGGGTACCGTATGCCCCTGGGTTTCGAGGGGATGAAACGCGCGCAGGACCGCTCGGAACGGATTCATCAGCTCTTCAAGAAACATCTCCAGGGCCCGATCCAACGTCATCCGGCGCCGGAACTCGCTGGCGGTGAGCCCGGCGAGGGCGCGCAGGTGGCGCCCAAAGCTCTGGGGTGAGGAGTACTCCATCCGGTAGACGACGTCCGCGATGGAGAGGCCGCGTGTCTCCAGCAGGCCCGCCACGTAGAGCAGCCGCACCTGCGCGAGGTACCGCTTGGGCGACGGGAGCCCGGCCCGAAAGAACCGGGAGACCAGCGTCGAGGGCGGGAGCCGAAAATGACGGCACAGCCCCCGCACCGTCGCGACCGACGGCGCCAGCCGGATCATGACCTCGAAGCAGAGCCGGCAGTCGTCGGGAGTCTCCGCCAGCTCCGGCACGATCCGGCCCAGGATGCGGGCGGACGCCGGTGAGGTGGGGTGCGTCAGCCGGTCGCGCAGGCGCACCCACCCGTCGCGCTGGCTGAGGTCCACCATGGTCCGCACGCCCGACGCGCCCAGCTCGAGCAGCCGCTCCGAGGCCCGCGCCTCATGCCGGGATACGACGGCGACGGTGTGGACGGTCGGGAACGCCTTGACCAGCCTCGCGACGGTGGGGACCTGCTCCCGCGACAGGTAGCACGCGGAGAGCAGCACTGCGGCCACGGGCCGCTCCCGCACCGCCCGGATGACGTCCGGGATGGTGTCCGCGTGGATCGTCGTGAATCGGCCGCCGGCCGCGGCGTCCAGCCGGGGCCGCTCCCGCGGATCCAGGACGGTAGCGACCATCGGACGGGCCTGACCAACCTTCCCACCCAGCATGCGCGACTCCGGCGAGCGTTCGCCACGAGTCTCGGGGGGGAGGCTCAACACCGCATCACCGCCCACCCGCAGCTTCCCAACGAGCGGGCGGTCGGATTGCGAAGCGGACCGTTCGAGCGCCGGACGGGTGCACTGCCGGGCACGGGTCGGCTATCTTGCGGATGGAAGCGGAGTGGTGGGGTGGACGGTCGCGTCCAGGGCTTCGGCGCTGGTCGAGGAAAGTCCGAGCTCCACAGGGCAGACTGCCAGGTAACGCCTGGGCGCCGCGAGGCGACGGACAGGGCCACAGAAAACAAACCGCCTGCTCACGCAGGTAAGGGTGAAACGGTGGGGTAAGAGCCCACCGCACGCCTGGTAACAGCGCGTGGCACGGCAACCCCCAGTCGGAGCAAGGCCAAATAGGCGGCGATGGTCCGGCCCGGACCGCCTGAGCCGCGGGTAGGCTGCTAGAGGTGGCGGGCGACCGCCATCCGAGAGAGATGACCGTCGGTCCGGCAACGGACCACAGAACTCGGCTTACAGCCCCGCCACGTCCGCTTCCCACGGTGCCCATGTTTCCCACGCAGATCCCCCGGACGCCGCCCGCGCCGCTCATCGCGCTCCTCGCCCTGGCGGCCTGCGGGCCACGGGCCGGCCCGCCGGCCCCCGCACCACCGGCCGCCGTGCGGATCACGCCCGTCCTGGCCCGGTTTCGGCTGGTCGAGCACCGCCACGTCGAACAGGGCTATCACGGCCACTTGATCGTCACGGACGCCGTGACCCGCACGCGTTTCACCGTCGCGCTGGATTCGACGCCCACGGGCTTCGCCCTCGACGCGGCCGTGGATTCGGTGGCCGTCTCCGGCGATGCCGGCGTGTCGCCCGCGGCCGTGGCCTCGGCGGCCGGCGCGCGGTTTCGGGCCGACGTCTCGTGGAACGGCGCGGTCCGGGACGTGACCGGGCCGGCGGACGAGAACCCGCTGCTCGATCAGCTCGGGCTGCGGATGCACGAGCTGCTGCCGCGCACACCCACCGCTGGCGCCACCCCGGGCGCGACCTGGCTGGACACGACGCTCGCCACCGGCCGCACCGCCGGGATCCCGATCACGATCGAGGCGCGCGGACGGCACCACGGTGCGGCGGCCTGGATCGAGTTCGACGGCCGGCAGGTCCTGCCGCTCACGAGCGAGACCGACTACACCCTCTCGGGCGAAGGCGAGCGGGCCGGCCAGTGGATCACGATGGCGGGTACCGGCACCAGCCACGTCCGGCAGTATGTCACGCCGGACGGCGTGGTTGCCCTCGGGCTCCGCGAGGACACGCTGCGGCTCGCCATCGAGCTGCCGGGGACGGGGCTGCGCATTCCGCTCACCCAGGTTCGCACCGATACTCTTCGCCGAGTGGACTGATGATTCGATTCCCGCTCCTGCTCCTCGCCATCACCACGTGGGCGG
Organism: Gemmatimonadales bacterium; assembly: GCA_036398175.1. Classification (GTDB taxonomy): domain Bacteria; phylum Gemmatimonadota; class Gemmatimonadetes; order Gemmatimonadales; family GWC2-71-9; genus JAOTWJ01. Next base: position 62,579 of record DASWHL010000064.1, on the reverse strand, counting down.
GCTCCGCCGCCGCGCAGTATCGCGGCCCGCGATCCGCGGACCATCTCTACTCCGCGTCCGTGTGGGGCGCCCGTGCGCTGTGGGTGAACCCCGCCGCGCTCGGGATCGTCAACGAGGCCTCCCTCATGCTCGAGGCCATGCTGGAGCGGGATCCCGACGCCAGCTACCCCCTGGCCCAGTACACCATCGGCTTCAACAGCCGCGGCTTCGGATTCGCCTTCCGGCACGATGGCTTCCATATCCCGGACGCGGACGGCGATAGCCTGATTTCGCTCGGCGGGAACACCTGGCGCCTCGGGTTCGGGCGTGGTCGCGGCCGGCTCGCCATCGGCGCGGCCGTCAGCCTCTACAGCGGAGCCGAGCGCAAACAGGACGTGGATCTGGGGCTGCGCTACATGCTCGCGCGGGGCCTCGACCTCGCGATCGGGGTCGAGCACCTCGGCCAACCGACAGTGCGAGACTCGTCGCTCCGCTTCACCGGAGCGGCGGGCCTGTCCTGGACAACGCTGCAGGGAATCGTGGGCCTCGACGCGGAGATCAGAGCCCAGAATCAGGAGATCGGAAGCGGATACCTGATGAGGTACCGTGGCGGGCTCCGCATCCGCACGCCGGGAACGGTGCCCATTGCCGCCACGGGTGCCATCGAACTGGACGACGGGTTCGACGTCCGCCGCGTGTTACTCGGCCTGGCGGTGGGCGCCGACTACCTCGCGAGTCTCGTCGTGGGTGGGCGGGAGAACGGCTCCAACACCCTCACCACGGCCAGCCTGCTGGCGCAGGCCAGCAGGCGCTTCCGCTGACGGCGCTCCTCAGTCCACGAGGCGCAGCGGCATCACCAGGCAGAGGTAGGAAGCGGGGTCGTCCCACCCGGCCGGCTCCAGCGTCGCCGCACGCTCGGGCGCCTTCATCGTCAGCCGCACCTCATCCGTGGGGATGTACTTCAGAATCTCGAGCAGATAGTTGGCGTTGAAGCCGATCTCGAGCGGTTCGCCGTCGTAGCTGACCGCCATCTCGTCGTGGGCTTCACCCAGGTCCGGCGTGCTGACGGTGAATTTGAGGTTGCCCGCCGCGAAGCCCAGCCGAACGCGATGCGTCTGATCGCTCGCCACGACGCCCACACGCCGCAACGTGGATGCCAGCGCCTGCTTGTCTATTACCGCCACCCGATCGTTGTCCCGCGGGATGACCTGCTCGTAGTTGGGATAGGGTCCCTCGATGAGGCGCGTATACACGTACGTACGGCCGCAGCGGAAGCCCAGGTGATTCTCGCTCCGGGCAATCTCGATCTCGTCCGCCGCCCCGAACAGCCGCCGGATCTGGTCCAGCGCCTTGGGTGGAACGATGAAGTCTCCGGACTCGGTGCTCCCGCTTACCGCCACGTCCATTCGTGCCAGCCGGTGGCCGTTCGTAGCCACCATGCGCATCTGCTCCTTCCGCAACTCCCACAGCACACCGTTCAGGATGGGCCGGCTCTCTTCCGTGGATGCCGCAAACGCCACGTGCCCGATGAGCTTCTGGAGGTCACCGGAGGCGACCTTCCAGCCACCCTCGAACTTGACGCCCGGAAAGGAGGGGAACTCGTCACGTGGGATCCCGAGCAGCTTGAACCGTGACCGTCCACACTCGAGGTTGACCCGCTGCTCGCCGGCGGCCGTGATCCGGATGGCCGCGCTGGGGAGCTCACGGACGATCTCGACGAGCTTGCGGGCCGGAAGCGTCACCGCCCCCTCCGCGTCCACTTCGGCCGGGACCACCGTGCTCACGGCGATATCGAGGTCGGTACCGGAGAGCCGGATCCCGCCATCAACCGCTTCCACCAGGATATTGGCGAGTACCGGCAGGGTCGTCTTGCTCGGCACCGCGTTCGCTACCGCGAGGAGGCCTTCCTGCAACCGTTCCCGTGTGATCGTGAACTTCATGGCGTCCCTTGCCCAGGTGGATATCTAAACTACAACTAATCCCTATAGTACTACTCTAGTAGTGGCAGTAGAGGGTCTGGATATCTGGAAGCCCGCCGCAACTCCCTGATGCCGCATGCGTCTACGTGGTCGGCGGCGTGTGGAGACCTGTGGGCGGCTGTGGAAGATGACGCTCCAGATCCCGGGTCTGGACCCGTCATCAACAGCAGGCGGTCCGGTGTGGGTGAAATGTTCATGGTGCGGACAGTTCCCGCCGTGCCATTTCAACGCGATCGCGAAACTGTCTGTCGCTGACCATCTCACGCTCCACTTTGCTGACGCTGTGGATCACCGTGGAGTGATCGCGGCCGCCAAACGCCTGGCCGATTTCGACGAGCTGCATCCCGAGGAGATCCCGGGCCAGGAACATGGCCACCTGCCGGGGCACCGTGAGGGACTTGGTCCGTGCCTTCGAGCGGAGTCCTTCCGGCGTCACGCCCCAGCGCCGCGCCACCACCTCCTGAACCCGGGCCACGCTCGGGACCGACTTGGCCGCGGCCATGAGCCCTTCCGCCTGCTTGATCTTGTCCGACAGGGCATCCCGCGCCAGCTCGATGGAGATCTCCTTGTGCTTGAGCGAAGCGAAGAGCAGGAGCTTGATGATGCATCCCTCCAGCTCGCGCACGGAGCTGCGCACATGTTCGGCGATGAACCGGAGCACGTCATCCGGGATGGTCAGCTCCAGGTGGTCCTGCTCGGCCTTCTTGCGGAGAATGGCAATCCGATGCTCGAGATCGGGTTGCCCGATGTCCGCCACCATGCCCCATTCGAACCGGCTCACGAGCCGCGATTCGAGGCCGGGGATTTCCTTGGGCGGCCGATCGGAGGTCAGGACGATCTGCTTGCCCGCCTCGTGCAGGGCATTGAACGTGTGAAAGAACTCTTCCTGGGTCATCTCCTTGCCTTCCAGGAAGTGCACGTCGTCCACCAGGAACATGTCCATCTCGCTCCGGTACTGCTTCCGGAACTCGGGCATGTTGCGGCCGTGGATGCCCTCGATCACCTCGTTGATGAACTGCTCGGCCCCCATGTAGGCGACCCGGGTCTCCGGATGCCGCGCCACGACCGCATGGGCAATGGCCTGCATCAGGTGGGTTTTGCCGAGGCCGGTGGCGCCGTAGATGAAGAGCGGGTTGTAAGTCTTGCCAGGGGCTTCGGCCACCGCATGGGCCGCGGCCGCCGCCAGCTCGTTCGACTTGCCGATCACGAACGTCTCGAACAGGTAGCGTTCGTTGAGCGGCGTGGCTTTGCGCGAGAGCGTGTCGGGCGTGGCCGTGACCGGAGACGGAACGAAGAAGTCCATCTGCGGTCGAGAGGCCCGCTCTTCCTGGACCTGGAAGATCACCTCGACGGCCTCGCCGAAGACCGTCGCGGCCAGATGGGACAGCGGCGCGGCGTGCTTCGAGGCGTTCCATTCGACGGCGAACTGATCGGGTGCGGCAACTACTAACTTGCCTTCACCCAACGAGATAGCATGGGCGGGTTCGAGCCACGTCCGCACCGTCGCATCGGGAAACTCGCGGCGCGCCTCGAGCAGCAGGCGTGACCACGCTTCTTTTGGTGAAAGGTCCATCCGCGCCGGTGCATCAGGTGGGGGTACGACAGGGCGAACGATGTTACCGCGCCAATGTGGAAAAGTCAACCTTGACCGCATCCTCTGGCATTGGTACGTTTTACGGCTCATTTGAGGACGACCGATGCAACCCACGTACCGGCCGCGAAATAAGCGGCGTATTCGCAAGCATGGCTTTCGGGCGCGGATGAAGACGCGCTGGGGGCGTGAGGTCCTGAACCGGCGCCGGAAGAAGGGGCGTCGGCGGCTCAGCGTCCAGCTTCCTTCCAAGCACGGGGCGGCCTGACGGCCGAGGGGCTCCCTCGGCGTTGCCGTCTCACGCGCGCCTCGGAGATCCAGGCGGTTCTGGCCGGCGGGAAACGCCGGCGCACCCCCCGGCTCGAGATCATCTGGTGCTCAAACCCTCACGATCACCCGCGGCTGGGCGTCATCACGCCCCGCTTTGGGCGCTCGGCCGTGGACCGCAATCGCCTGCGGCGGCGGCTGCGGGAGCATGCGCGCCGGCGGCTCCTGCCGCGGGTGCCTCCACTGGACATCCTGATCCGCGCCCGGCCGCCGGCCTACGGTTCCCGGACCGCGGAGTTGGCGAACGACCTCGACCGCTGGTGCGCGCAGCTGGACTCCTGACCACGTGGCCGCGGCGGATCATGGTGGGCCTGATCCGGGTCTACCAGGTGGCCGCGTCCCCGTTCCCATCCCCATGCCGCTTCTCGCCGACGTGCTCGACCTACGCCATCGAGGCGCTCGAGCGCCATGGCATCGTGCGCGGCGGTTGGCTGGCCGTGCGCCGGCTCGCGCGCTGCCATCCGTTCGGCGGCAGCGGCCTGGATCCGGTACCGTGAGTACCTGATGGATCGCCGCCTCCTGCTCGCCATCGCCCTCATGCTCGCCGTGACCCTCCTGCCGTCGTTGATCTGGCCGCCGGAGCGTCCGGCTGTGCCGGCGGACTCGGTGAGCACGGCGGATCGGGAACGTCCACCGGTCGGTGCGCCGGCCCCGCCGGCCATCGTCCCCGGCCCGGTGCCGGACGCTCCGGTTCCCACGGCGCCGGCGGTACCGCCAGGGGACAGCGGTCCGGAGCGGACCGTGGTGGTGGAATCCGACCTCTATCGCTACGAGTTCTCCTCCCGTGGAGCCCGGCTGCTGGGCGTCACGCTCCGCCAGTACCGCGCGTTCACGCCCACCGACTCGGGACCGGCGCAGCTGCTCCCGGAGTCGTCCCGGTTGCTCGCGTACGCGTTCGTGACGGGTCGGGATACGCTGGACTTTACGGCGCATCGGTTCGAGCCCGATCGGGATTCGATCAAGGTCGGCTCCGGGGGCGCCACCCTGACCTGGGCCGGGCGCGTGGGCGGCCGCGACGTGCGGCTGGTGTATCGCTTCCGGCCGGACCAGTACGTCTTCGACGTCCAGGGCGAGATCGGTGGGGGGCAGGAGGGCGTCCTGATGATCGGGCTGGGGCCCCGCCTCCGGTCCGTGGATGCCGACTCGGCGGCGGACATCCGGTCGTATGGCGTCGTCACCAAGGCCAACCGGACCGAGCGGGTGGATTTCCGCAGCCTGGACCCGGGGGAAATGCGGGAGCTGCCCGGACCGTTCGAGTGGGTCGCGATCAAGTCGAAGTACTTCGTGCAGGCGGTGCTGGCGCTCGAGACGAGCGCGCCGCGCTTCGGCGGGGCGCTCGCGGTGGGCGGGCCCAAGCCCGGCCGGTTCGAGACCGACGTGGCGCTCCTGACCTCGCTGCCGGTGCCCGACGGCCGGTTCGGACACAGCGTCTACGTGGGACCGCAGGAGTTTCGCCGCCTTGCCCGGATCGGGCACGACCTCGAGGACGTGAACCCGTACGGCTGGATCCTGCGGCCGATCATCCGGCCGTTCGCGAACTTCATCGTGCGCATCCTCCTCTGGATGCACGAGACGATGAAGCTCTCGTACGGCTGGGTGCTGATCCTGTTCGGCATCCTGGTGCGGCTGCTGCTGTGGCCGCTCAACCAGAAGGCCATGCGGTCGTCCACGGCCATGCAGGCCATCCAGCCCGAGCTGAAGGCCATTCAGGAACGGTTCAAGGGCGATCCCCAGAAGCTCCAGCAGGAGATGATGAAGCTCTACAAGGAGCACGGCGTGAATCCCCTCGGCGGGTGCCTGCCCCTGCTGATCCCGATGCCGGTGCTGTTCGCGCTCTTCTTCGTGTTCGCCAATACCATCGAGTTCCGGGGTGTCGCGTTCCTGTGGCTCCCGGATCTGTCCCGTGCCGACCCGCTCTACATCATTCCGCTGTTCATGGGCGTCTCGATGTTCGCCCTCACGTGGCTCGGGCAGCGCGGCCTGCCGCCCAATCCGCAGACCAAGATGATGATGTACGTGATGCCGGTGATGTTCACGTTCCTGTTCCTGAACTTCTCGTCCGGCCTCAACCTCTACTACGCGGTGAGCAACGTGGCGAGCCTGCCGCAGCAGTGGCTCATCTCCCGGGAGCGGCGCAGGCGGCTGGGCGAGCGCAAACCAGCGTAGGTTCGTCCGCATGTTCCGCGCATGCTGCATGACGCCATAGCCGCGATCTCGACGGCGCCGGGCCGCGCGGCCGTGGCGCTGGTCCGCGTGTCGGGGCGGGACGCGCCGGCTGTCGCCGGCCGCGTGCTGACGCCGTTCCGGCCGGCCGAACTCCGGCACGTGCGGCGCGCGCGGGCGCGCCACCCGGACTCCGGCGAGGTGCTGGACGACGTGCTGTACGTGGCCTACGGCGACGGCGCCTCCTACACCGGGGAGGCGCTCGTCGAGATCTGGTGTCACGGCGGGCTGCTCGCGCCGGCGGAGGTGCTCGCGGCGCTGTATGCGGCGGGTGCGCGTCCGGCGGAACCCGGAGAGTTCACGCGGCGGGCGGTGCTCCACGGGAAGCTCGACCTGCTCCAGGCCGAAGCGATCGGGGACCTGGTGGACGCCACCGCGCCGGCGCAGCGCCGGGCCGCGCTCCATCAACTCGATCGCGGCACGTCGGTCCGCATCGCGGCGCTGCGGGATCGGGTGCTGGCCGTTGAAGCCCTGGTGAGCTACGACATTGATTTCCCCGAGGAAGACGACGGTCCCGTCCGCCCGGAGCGGGTCGCGGGTGCCCTCGCGGACACCGTGGCCGCCGTGGATGCGCTGCTGGCGACCGCGGCCGAAGGGGCCCGGCTGCGGACCGGGGCGCTCTGCGTGATCGCGGGCCGGCCGAACGCCGGGAAATCGTCGCTCTTCAACGCGCTGCTCGGGGAAGACCGGGCTATCGTGACGGACCTGCCCGGGACCACCCGGGACGCCATCGAGGTGCCGGCGGTATTCGGCGGATTCCCGTTCCGGCTGGTGGACACGGCGGGCCTCCGGGACGGCGGCGACCGCATCGAACGGCTCGGGATCGAGGTAAGCCGGCGGTTTCTGACGGCCGCGGACCTGGTGCTCTACTGCGCCGACGCGGGCGCCGGCATGGAGCCGGCCGAGCATGCGTTCCTGGCGTCGCTGGAAGTGCCGGTGCTGGTCGTGCGGACCAAGGGCGACCGGGCCCAGCCGTCTCCGGCGGGAGAGAGCGGGCTGGTCGTGTCCGCGCACACGGGGAGCGGCATTGCCCGGGTGCGCGAGGATCTGGCGGCCCTTGCGTTCCAGGGGCTCACGAGCGGCGGCAGCGCTGCCCCGGTGCTCTCCCGCGAACGGCATCGCGCGGCGCTGACGCACGCGCGCCGTGAGCTGGAGACGTTCGGCGAGGCGCGGGCGGCGGGGCTCGACGCCGCGGTGGCCGCGACGCATCTGCGCGCGGCGGTCACGGCGCTCGAGAGCGTGATCGGCCTGGTGACGCCCGCCGACGTGCTGGCGCGCGTGTTCGCCACGTTCTGCGTCGGGAAGTAACGGGCCCGAGATTCAGGTCTGCTCGGCGTCCTCGCCGAGCGCCAGCCGCCAGACCTCGTCGGCCAGCCATTCCAGCCGCTCCTGGGCGTGCGCGATCTCGTGCGGGGCCATGCTGGGCAGCGTGCGCCGGACCACGCGGACGTGCTGCACCAGCTCGTCCAGCGCCTCGCGGAGCACACGGTGCTCGCGGCGCTCGCCGCCGGACGACGGGCGGCGCGGGGTGGTCATGCGGACTGCGCTCCGGTCGCCTGGTCGTCCGCGGCGAGCACGGCCTCCGCGGACAGCCGCAACGCCGCCGCGATCCCGTGCGCCGCCACCGCCGCTTCCGCCAGACGGCGGCCCACGTAGTACCCGGCCCGCTCGGGGATGACCCGGCCGCCCACCAGCCGCTGGGCGGGCGCCATGCCGCCGGTGAGGTAGCGCAGACGCAGTCCCAGGGCGCGCTGGTCCAGTTCGATCGTGATGGCGCGCTGGAGAAACGTGTCGAGTTCGCGCAGCCGCCGGTACTGGCGGCGCGTGTACCCGAGGTAGTCCCACGGCTCGCGGCCCGGGGCCACGGCCTGCGCGCCCAGGACCGCCAGTCCCTCGTTGACGAGCAACTCCCGGAGCGTGGCGCGCGAGCCGCTCTCCCAGTAGTCGTACGTGCCACCGGCATCGGCTACGATCCGGGCCAGCTCGGCCTCGCTGCGCGGCGACGTGTAGCGCACCGCGTGCGCCACCTCGTGCGCGATCCACAGCGGGAGCAGCCGGGGATCCAGCCCCAGACCGAAGGACTCGGGATTCGGGCGGCCCGTGAAATGCTCGAGGCAGACGAACGCCATCCCCCGGCCCCCGACCACCAGTTCCCCCGCGTTCGCGGCGCCCACGCCCACCATGAGATACAGGTCAATGGGAACGTCGGCCTCGAACGTCGCCTCGCAGGCGCGCAGCGCTTCCTCCGCCACGCGCACCACGTCCACGGTCTGCAGGAGGCGCTGGAGATCGCGCCGGTCGGCGGCGGTGGTCCGGCGGATCACATCCTCCGCGTGCGGGCTCTCCAGCTCCAGCACGTAGTTCCGCCAGTAGGCGCTCAGGACGGGACGATGCGTCTCGAGATAGCGATGGTAGCCGGCGACCGGATCACGCGCGGCGAGCGCGGCCAGGAAATCGGGGACGAGGTTGATCAGCATCGGCGGCGGTTCGAATCTGCCGCGCGTGCCGACCGCTGACAAGACCGCTCAGCGCAGCGTGAGGTCGAGCGCCACGCCGCGCGAGGTGATGCCGAGCAGGCGATCCCGGATGGACAGCGTGAGGCGGTAGTCCCCCGCGGGCACGAGGCCGGGCTGCACCACGAGCCGCTCGATCAGCGTCGTCTCGGCCGGCCGCGTCCGGGGGAAGGTGAAGGACACGCGGTCGCCGCCGCGACGCGGCTCGAACACGTACGTCACGTCGTACCGCGTGATGCCCCGCTCCTCGGGGAGATCGTACACCTCGGCGTAGAGCGTGAGCGGCCGGCCGGCGCGCACGATCACGCGGTCCGCCGGCATCAGCGCGGCCATCGTGCGGCGGTCCGGGGCGGAGTCCGTCGTGATCCCGGCGAGCAGGCTCGACACGGCGAGCCATCCCGGACGGAGGCTCGGCGTCTCGAGGTGAGCGCGGAGGCGCCCGCGGCGGGGGCCGCTCCGGATGTCGGCGCCGATCCGGTACACGCCCTCCCGCACGGCGACCGTGAGAGGTGCCGCGCCCCGCGCGCGCACGATCTCCTGGTCGCCGAGGTCCCAGACGGCCACGGCCGCCGAATCCGCGTTCGGACGTACGACGATGTCGAGGAAGCCGAGGCGCGCGAGTGACGGATCGGCGGCGCGGAAGAACGCCACCCAGGCCTCCACGGCGATCTCGGCCACCAGAGCGCTCGCGTCGCGCTCGAGCATGATGGCGGCGTTGTGCACCTCATTGTGGCTCGTGGGGACGAGCACGAAATCGCCCCCCGCGACCTCGGCGCGACGGTTCCCGGCGGTGGCCCGCGCGAACGCGAACGTGACGGGCTCGCCGTCCACCGAGTAGCGCCACGCCTCGACGTCAATGCCCGGCCCGACCGTCACCAGCCGCTCTTCCGGCGCGCCGAAGCGCAGGTACAGGAGCCCACGGCCGTCGAAGCCGTGCCGGAGGTACCGCGTGACCGAGTCCGGCTCGGGCAGGTCGCGAACGTCCACACCCAGGCCGGCCGCCTGGACCTCATCTTCCAGCCGGGAATGGCCGGGAAGCCGGCCGTTGGGGCGGAAGCCGCCGATCCGGGCGAGGATCTCGGGGGCGAGGTCGGCGGTGAGGGCACGGGCCTCCGGTGAGCGGTGGAAGCGGGACGAGGGGAACAGCAGCGCGAAGTCGCGGCGCGCCCCGCGCAGCCGCTGGAAGTGTTCCGCGAGCCGCTCGTTGGCCGGGGTCGCGAGGTCAGGCTCGCGCCGCGCCCAGAAGCCGCGGTAGAACGCCGCGCGCCGCTCGGGGGCGGTGACCGCGTACGCCACTTCCTCGTCGGGCGTGGCGATGGCCACGACCTGGCGCCAGAGGAGGTCGGCGGTGTCGGCATGCGCCCGATCCACCGCGTGCCAGTAGAGGCGCTCGCCCTCGGCGGCCCGGCCGGCTTCGAACGCGACCTGGGCGCGGAGGGCGAGCGTGTGGACGTGGTCGCCGGCCTGGGCCGTCAGGTTGGCCAGCACGGAGTCCGCGGCCGCGTACCGCTCGAGTTCGATCAGCAGGATGGCCCGCCGCAGCAGCGAGGCGGCGTCCGCGTGTGCCTCGAGGATGCGCACGGCGCGGCGCCGGTGCCCTTCGCCACGATAGAGACGGTCCCAGATCGCCCACATGTCGCGGTGGGTCGCGGTGAGGTCGAGCAGCTTGAAGAAGGCGTCCCGCGTGAGCCGCTCGCCGTCCACGCCGCCGAGGCGTTCACCGGTCCGCATCTGCCAGTAGCGCGGCTCGGGATCGGTGGGTGCCTGGCGGGCGGCCTCCTCGAACAGCCGCCACGCCCGGAACCGGCCCACGACCGGCCAGGCGAGGTACGTGCGGCCGAGCGCGAGGAGCGCGTCGGGCTCGTCGGGGGAGCGCCGGAAGGCCGCCTGCGCCACCTGGCGCGCCTGGGTGAGCTGTCCCGCGCCGAGCAGCGACTCGACGCGGGCAACGAGGCCGGTGTCGGGAGTTCCGGCGAGGGCGATGCCGACGGCCAGCGCCGCCGGAATCATGTCAGTTCTTCCAGAACGTCCGCGTCTTCGGCCCGATACCCGAACAGCACGATGACGTCAATGGCCTCCGCGTCGGCGGACGTGCGGATGGTGTCCAGCAGGGTGGACGCCGCGTCGCGCATGGGGATGCGGCCCACACCCGAACCGAGCACCGGCATGCCCAGGCGCGCCACCCCGTGCTCAGCGGCCACGCGCAGGGCCGCGGCAGTGGCGCTCCGGACGACGGCCAGGGTCGTGGGCTCGTCGCCGATGATCGCGGCGTGGATCACGTGCCGTACGGGGAGCTTGCCGGCGCCGGTGATCGCCGCCTCGCCCAGGCGAATGGGCCCGTGCCGGTCGCATTCCTCCTGGATCGCGGGCCCGCCCGCCTGCCGGATCGCCCCCGCCACGCCGGTCTCGAGCTGGAGCTGCGCGTTAGCGGCGTTCACGATCGCGTCGCCCTCGAACGTCGTTAGGTCACCCTGCCGGACGCGAATGCGGGGCGACACCCGGCGTCACTCCCGCCGCAGACGGCGGCTGACCTCGTCCAGGAACCGCCGTTCCGCCGCGGTGAGGCTGCCGAGCCCCTGGCGCGAGATCTTGTCCAGCACGCGGTTCATTTCCCGGGCGGCGTCGTCGCGCGCCGGCCGGGCCGGCCGCTCCGGCGGCCCTTCGGCCTCGGCCGCCCCGGACTGGTGTGCGACGAGCACCGGCTCCGCCGGGGCCGCATCCATCGGCGGGGCGCTCCGACGATCGAGGAGCTCGCCCCCCTTGAGGTACAGGAACCCGAGCACGAATCCGCCGAGATGCGCCAGGTGGGCGACCCCGCCCACCGTGTCCAGCAGGAACGGCAGCAACGCGACGACCGCGAGCACGCCGACGAGCGCCGGCGCGGGGACGGACCAGGGCAGGGGGAACACGAACACCCGCGCGCGCGGCCAGGCCAGCGCGAACGCCAGCGCCACGCCGAACACGGCCGCGGACGCGCCGACGAACGGACTCATCCGGGGCAACGCGAGCGCGAGCCCGAATGCGGCAAGCGGGGCGCCGAGGCCGCACAGGAGGTAGTAGCGGATGAAGGCGCCGGATCCCATCCGCCGCTCTACGGCCGGGCCGAACAGCAGGAGCAACAGGCCGCTCACGGCCAGATGGAGCAGGCTCGCGTGCGCGAACAGGTAGGTCACGAACGTCCACGGGCGCTCGGCCGCGCCCGTGGGCGTGAAGCCGAACGTCCGGACCAGCCAGGGACCGGTCGCGATCGCGCTGGCCAGCACGTACACGGCGACGTTCGCCGTCAGGAGACGGCGCACCCAGGGGGTGAGCGGGAAGGGTGTCGGCGAGTTCATCGGCCTGCGTGGCTGTCCCAGAAGATCTACCGCGTCACCCGGCAAGTTTGTTCCCTCCCGCCCGCCGCGCCAGACCCCGCCGGCAGATGGCATCGCACAGCGCCGGAAACGCGATCCCGGCCGCCGCGGCCGACTGCGGCAGCAGGCTGGTACGGGTGACGCCCGGAAGCGTGTTGGCTTCCAGGCACCATGCGGTCCCGTCCGGCGCCACGCGGAAATCCACGCGCGAGAAATCCCGGAGCTTGAGGACGCGGTGGGCTCGAAGGGCAAGCTCCTGGAGCGTCGCGGTGAGCGATCCCGGGATCTCGGCCGGAAACACCTCGCGCGTGAGTCCCGGGGTGTACTTGCATTCGTAGTCGAAGACCTCGTGGTCCGGGATGATCTCGCCCACCGCCAGCGCGCCGTCGCCCAGAATGCCGACCGTGAACTCCCGGCCCGGCACGAACGCCTCGACCATCACCTCGTCGTCGAACGTCGCCGCGAGGTCCGCCGCGGCCGGCAGGTCCGCGTCCCGCCGGACGACCGTGAGCCCGACCGTGGAACCGACCTTCACGGGCTTCACGACACAGGGCCGGCCGAGCGCGGCGAGCGCCGCCGGCGCCGCGGGCCACATGACCCAGTTCGGGGTCGGGACGCCCGCGTCCCGGAACAGGCGCTTGGCCACGTCCTTGTCCATGGCCAGCGCGCTTCCCAGCGGACCGCTGCCGGCGTACGGGATCCCGGCGAGATCGAGCAGGGCCTGGAAGGAGCCGCCTTCCCCCTGAGCCCCGTGGAGCACCGGGAAGACGAGGTCCGCGTCGCGAACGGCCGGGAGCTGGACGAGGCGCGGTCCCAGCTCGAGCCGGGCCAGCTCCGCCAGTCGCGCGGGCGACGGCGGCTCGCGCCCGACCGCCGGCTGGAGCAGGCGCGCCTCGGCCGCGGGGTCGAGCACCCCGGCCGTGGTGTCCACGACCGTCACCGTATAGCCCAGCTCCCGCAGCGCCGTCACGACCTGGGCGGCCCCGGCGAAGGCCACGTCCCGCTCCGGCGTGGACCCGCCGGTCACCACGGCGATCCGCGTCACGGACGGTACGACACCTTGTACTGCGCCATCTCCCACAGCTCCACTTCGGTGAGCGTCGCGCCGGACGGATGCCCCGCCAGCGCCGCCGCCACCCGCTCGGCCACCACCCGGGCGATCGTCTCCGCGGTGGGCGCGCGGTCCTGGAAGGCCGGCAACTCGTTCAGATACCGGTGCTCGAACTCCCCCACCGCCGCGCGCGCGTAGCGCTCGAGGTCGCGGAAATCCACCCCCATCCCGTGCGCGTCGAGCCGCTCCGGCGCGATCTGGACGGTGACGCGGACGCGCCAGTTGTGGCCGTGCATGCGCGCGCACATGTCCACGCCCGGGAGCGTGTGCGCGGCCGCGAAGGCGGCTTCCGCGGAGACCAGGAAGGTGGCGGTCATCGGATGCCCTGCATGTGGTGCAGCACGTCGTACCGCGTCACGATCCCGCGCAGCGCCCCGCCCTCCTCGACGAGCACCGCGGGCGTCTCACGCGAGAGCGACGCGCTGATCCGGTCCAACGGGACCTCCAGATCGAACACCGGGTAGGGTGCCTCCATCTGCTCGCGCACCGGCCGGTCGAGTGACGCGGGCGCGCCGATGGCCTTCGCCATCAGGCCGGCCTCGGACACCGAACCCACGCACGTGCCGTTCGCGACCACCGGCAGCTGTGACACGTTGTACGTCGTCATGAGGTTGAGCGCCTGGCGCGCGGTGTGGGACACCTCCACCGTCACGAGCGGCGGCGCGCCCGGCGGCTTGTGCTCGATCAGGGTCCGGGCCACGAGCCGGTCGGACGGCAACAACTGGTGCTCCCGGAGCCACTCGTCGTTGAACAGCTTGGACAGGTACCGCTCGCCGGTATCGCACAGGAGCGCGACGACACAGGCGTCGGGATCGTCCACGTCGCGGGCCACCTTGAGCGCGACCGCGACGTTCAGGCCCGTGGAGCCGCCGACGAACAATCCCTCTTCCCGCACCAGCCGGCGCGTCATCTGGAACGCCTCGGCGTCGCCCACGGTGTGGAACTCGTCAATCACGTCCACGTGGAGCGTCTCCGGGACCTTGTCGTTGCCGATTCCCTCCACCTTGTAGGGATGTCCCCCACCCACAGTGCGGTGGTGGAAGTATCCCGCGAGGACGGATCCCTCCGGATCTCCCGAGACCACGCGAACGCGGGGATTCTTCTCCTTCAGGTATCGGCCGACGCCGGAGAGCGTCCCGCCGGTGCCGGGGGCGGCCACGAAGTGGGTGATCCGGCCTTCGGTCTGCTCCCACAGCTCCGGCCCCGTCGTCCGGTAATGGGCGTCGGGGTTCACCTGGTTGTAGAACTGGTTGGCGAGCACCGCGCCCGGCGTGTCGCGGGCAATGGCCTTGGCCTTCATGACGTAGTTCTCGGGGTGGTCGGGCGGCACCGCGGTAGGCGTGATGATCACCTCGGCCCCGAACGCCTTCAGCAGGCGCACCTTCTCGCTCGACATCTTGTCGGGCAGGGTGAAGATGCACCGGTACCCCTTCACGGCCGCGGCGATCGCGAGACCGACGCCCGTGTTGCCGGACGTGCCCTCCACGATCACGCCCCCGGGTTTCAGCGCGCCGCGCCGCTCGGCGTCCTCGATGATCGCGATCCCGATCCGGTCCTTGACCGATCCGCCCGGATTGAAGAACTCCGCCTTCCCGTAGACCGGCGTCCGGATTCCCTGGGTAACCCGATGGAGCCGGATGAGCGGCGTCCAGCCGATCGTCTCGAGCACGGTGTCATAGGGCCGCGCGTGGGCGGGCATCACAATCCCCCGCCGGGCGTCCCCACCGCGGGATGCCGGAACTGCACGGGCTGCAGGAACGCGGTCGCGACCGGAACGCCCTCGCGCCGCGCCGGCGCGAACCGCATCGTGGTGACGCCCGCGACGGCGGCCGAATCGAGCGCCGGGCTGCCGCTGCCCTCGGCCACCCGCGTCGAGTCCGCGAGCAGCGCCCCCGTCGCGTCCACGTACAGACGCAGAATCACGGTTCCTTCCACGCCCGCGGTGAACGCCGCGGGCGGGTAGCGCACCGGCACGTCCGGGTTTGTGAGCACCGGCGGCTCGAAGCTGGTGGCCGCGTCCGGCCCGCCGCTGCCCGCCGACTGGTCCGAGGTGGCGCAGGCGGCGGCCAGCACGGCGGCCACGACGGCGGTCTGCCAGTTCGTCATGCGTCCTCCGCGCGCCGCTTGAGCTCGGCCAGTCGGGCCAGCGCGTCGAGCGGCGTCATGCGGTCTGGGTCCAGGTGGCGCAACGCCTCCAGCACCGGATGCGGACCCGGCGTGAAGAGTGGGAGCTGCGAACCGTCGGGCCGCGCGGGCGGCGTGCGCCCGGCTACGTGGTGCCCGGCCTCCAGCATGGCGAGCACCTCCTCGGCCCGGGCCACGACCCGCGGCGGCAGGCCCGCCAGGCGGCCCACGTGGATGCCGTAGGAGCGGTCGGCCCCGCCAGGCTCCAGGTGGTAGAGGAAAACGATCGCGTGGCCGTCTTCCCGCACGGCGACGTTGACGTTGCGTACGTGCGCCAGGGTTTCGCTGAGTTGGGTGAGCTCGTGGTAGTGCGTCGCGAACACGGTCTGGCACCCCACCCGGTCGTGGAGATGCTCCGTGACCGCCCACGCGATGGCGACGCCGTCGTAGGTGGCCGT
Source organism: Gemmatimonadales bacterium (assembly GCA_036398175.1). Taxonomy (GTDB): domain Bacteria; phylum Gemmatimonadota; class Gemmatimonadetes; order Gemmatimonadales; family GWC2-71-9; genus JAOTWJ01. The sequence goes on along the minus strand of DASWHL010000064.1, from coordinate 46,921 downwards.
CCCGCGGCCGATCTCGTCCAGCAGGACCAGGCTCCGCCCGGTCGCCGCGTGGAGAATGGCGCTGGTCTCGCTCATTTCCACCATGAACGTGGATTGGCCAAGCCCCAGGTTGTCGCTGGCTCCCACGCGCGTGAAGACGCGGTCCACGATCCCGATGGTGGCGGCGGACGCGGGCACGAAGGCGCCCGCCTGCGCGAGCACCACGCACAGGCCGAGCTGCCGGAGGATCGTGGACTTGCCCGCCATGTTGGGTCCCGTCAGGAGTATCACGCGCTGCCGCGCATCCAGCAGCACGTCGTTGGGGATGAACTTGCCGGCGGGCAGGCGGCGCTCCACCACCGGATGGCGGGACGCGCACAGGTTCAGCAGCGGTTCGTCCACGAGGTCCGGGCGCACGTAGCCGTCGCGTGCCGCGGTGTCCGCGAAGCTCCCGAGGACGTCGAGCGTGGCGAGGGCCCGCGCCATGCCCTGGAGCCGATCGAGGCGCCGCTGGATGTCGGCGCACAACGCTTCGACCAGCTCGCGTTCGCGCGCAAGCGCCAGGTCCTCCGCCCCGAGGACCCGGGCCTCGTACTCCTTCAGCTCCGGCGTCACGTACCGCTCCGCGCCGGTGAGCGTCTGGCGGCGCTCGTAGTGGGCCGGCACGTGATGCCGGTTGGTCTTGCTGACTTCCAGGTAGTAGCCGAACACGCGGTTGTAGCCGACCTTGAGCGACCCGATCCCCGTCTGCTGGCGCTCCCGGGCCTGCAAGCCGGCAATGAACGCTTTTCCGCCGTCCCGCAGGTCGCGCTGCTCGTCGAGCGTGGGGTCCACGCCCGGCCGGATCGTGTCGCCGTCGCCGAGGACGGCAGGCGGGCGGTCCACCAGGGCCGCGCCCAGCGCGTCCGTGAGATCCGCCAGCAGGTCGAAGTCCGCCACCGCGTGCTCGAGGTGGGCGCTGCGCTCCCGCCCGGCGAGCGCGGTGAGCGCGTTGAGGACGTCTGGCAGCCGACCCAGCGAATCCCGCAGTGCGGCGAGGTCCCGGGGCGTGGCCCGCCGCGTGGCCGCGCGGCCCGCCAGGCGCTCCAGGTCGCGGATGCCGTCCAGGGCATCGCGCAGCCGGTCGCGGCCCCGCGCGTCGTCCACGAGCACGGCCACCGCGTCGTGCCGCGCCCGGATGCGGGCGAGGTCGCGCAACGGGGCGAGCAGCCACTGTCGCAATAGCCGCATGCCCATGGGCGTCCGCGTCCGGTCCACGACCGCGAGCAGGGTCGCGTCCGGGTCGCCCGCGCGCATCGGCTCGACGAGTTCCAGATTGCGGCGCGTCATCTCGTCAATCACCATCGTGCTGGCGGCGCGCCGGACGCTTGGCCGGGCCAGTTGCGGCAGGCCCGCGGGTTGCAGCTCGCGCAGGTAGTGGAGCAGCGCGGCGGCGGCAGCCAACGCGGGGCCGTCGGCGTCGGTGATGTCGAGCCCGGCCAGGCCCTGGAGGCCGAACCAGTTGCAGATCTCGTCGCTCCCGAGCCGCGCGTCGAACTCCCACGCCTCGCGCTCGGTCCGCGTGGCGCCCTCGGGGAGCGCGGGCCCGACCGCGCCGGCGGCGGCGACGATCTCGCGAGGGTTGTACCGCGCGACTGCGGCCCCGAGGTCGGCCTCCGCGCCGGTTTCGAGCACGAACTCGCCCGTCGAGATGTCAATGGCGGCGAGGCCGGCGGTCCGCCCGCCCGCGACCGCGACGAGGAAATTGTTCCCGGCGCCCTCGAGGAGATCCTCGGCGAGCACCGCCCCCGGCGTGACGGTCTCCACGACTTCCCGGCGCACGATGCCCTTGGCCAGACGCGGGTCTTCGACCTGTTCGCAGATCGCGACGCGGTACCCGCGGCTCACCAGGCGTCGGACGTATGCGGTCGCGGCCTTCACCGGCACGCCGGCCAGCGGGACGTCCGCGGCCCCGCCGTTGTTCCGGGCCGTCAGCGTCAGGCCCAGCTCCCGCGCGGCCACCCGGGCGTCGTCGTGGAACATCTCGTAGAAATCGCCCATGCGGAAAAACAGGATCGCATCGGCGTGGCGCCGCTTGATCTCCAGATACTGCTGCATGAGAGGGGTGTCCGTCTCCCCTCCCGTTCTGCGGCTCACGGGGTTTCCTCGACGATGAACGGCGAGCCGCCGAGCTTGCGCCGCAGCTCCGCCTGCGCCTGCTGCGCCTCCTGACGCGACCCGTACCGCCCCACGCGCACCTTGAACAGCGCCCCATCGCGCGTCACCCGCGACGCGAATCCGGCCGCGTGCGCCTGGCGCATGACCTCGTCCGCCGCCTCGGCCGAGCCGACGGCGGCGATCTGGACCGCAAACCGGGGGCGCGTGGCCGGCGGTGGGGCGGGGGCGACGTCGGCGGGCTGGGGCGTGCCCGTGCAGCGCTGCAGGTAGTACCGGGCGCGGTTGGCCAGCTCGAGGTCTTCCCCGGCCTCGGCCTCCGTCTGGCGGAGGTAGGTACAGGCCTCGGTCACCTCACCCTGCTCGATCCGGACCCGGGCCGCCCAATAGGCGGCAGCCGCCCGGACGTCGCTCAGCGGGTAGTCGCTGAGCAGTCGGTCGGCGGCCCGCCGGGAAGACGCGAGATCGCGGGAGGCAAACGCGAGCTGGGCGGTGCGCAGCAGCGCGTCGTCGGCCCACCGGGAGTCCGAGTACTCGATGCCGACGCGCCGGAACGCCGCGAGCGCGCTGTCGAGGTGCTCGGCGACGAGTCCCGCGGTGAACAGGATTTCCGGATAGAGGCTATCGGTCCGCGGCGTCGCCGCGAGCCGGGCCCGCACCAGCGCCCGTGCCGAGTCGCCCTGACCCTCGGTGACGAACTGCACGGCCTTCCGGAGCGTCGAATCCGTGAATTGCTGCGCTACGGCGCGTGGGCCCGGAACCAGCGCGGCGACGGCCACTCCCAGCAGCACTCGCATCATGCGGCAGCCCTCGGCTCAGCCAGCGTGAGGAGCATCGTGACGAGGATGCCGCGCTCATCGCTGATCGTCGTGGATTTCAAACGCCGGTCCGCCTCCGCCGCGGCCGCGATGGCTTGGTCCAGCGCGTCGGGGGGCCAGGAGCGGGCGGCGTCCGCCCAGCGCTGGGCTTCGTCCCCCCACGCGCGCAGGCCCGCGGGCCGGGCGGCCCGGATCCGCTCGAACACGGCACCCTTGAGCCGGTTCCATCCCGTCCCGCTGTCGGCGAGCCCGCGCGCCAGACGGACACCGACCAGCGCGGTGCCGAGCGTCATGACCAGCTGTACCCCGGTGATGCCGCCCTGACGCAGCACTACGTCGAGCAGCTCGATCGCACGGACCGGCTCCCGGCCGAGCACCGCCTCCACCCAGTCGTGGACCGTTTCGCCGCGGCGCACCCCCACCAGGGTGCCGACGTCGGTCACGGTGACCGTCGCGCTTTCCGGCAGCGCGGCCGCGAGCTTGGCCAGCTCCTGCCGGAGGACGCCCAGGTCGCCGCGCACGCACGCCAGCAGGTGTTCCGCCGCGTCGGCCTCGAACGTGAGACCGAGCCGGCCGGCCTGGTGCTGGATCCACCGCGCCGCCAGCTCCGGCTTGAGCGGCCCGACGTCCACGTGAACCGTGCTCCGGGTCGCCCGCGCGTCCGGGGCGTCGTCGCCCGCATGGACCAGGACCAGGACCGTCGAGGGCGATGGCCGCTCGAGGTAGCGGGTCAGCACCGCCCAGCCCTTCGCGTTCTTCCGCCACTGCTCGAGCCCGCGGACCACCACCACCCGGCGCTCCGCGAGCATCGGCGGCGTCTCGACCAGGGCATGCAGGGCCTCGCCGTCGAGGTCGCCGGCCGACCGCACGTCCAGGTTGAAATCGCGGCTGCCGGGCTCCAGGACCGCGTCAACGATGGCGTCAACGAGCTCGTCCTTGAGCACGTCGGCCGGGCCGGACAGGCAGTACGCGGCGGCGATCTCCCCCTTCCGGAGACCGCCGTACGCCCGCTCGAGCGTGACGGGAGGCATGTCTGTGGAAGTTACCCGTCGCCGGGGACCAGAGAAAGTGAGTCTGCCGCGCGCCCTAGCGCCCGAACAGCACGTAGCTGCCGAGCGGAGCGTGCACGCCGTGGAACTCCAGGGTGGAGTGGGCAAAGGCGGGCAGGGTGACGTTGGAGAGGGCCGGATGGAAGGCGGGGGCCGGCGCGGCCGCTACGGGTGTCTCGGCCCCATCGGCGTCGCGAACCACCCCTTCGACCACCAACAGCCCCAGCGCCGTGGCCACGAGCAACGCCGCCGCGAGCCCCGCGTGCGTGGGTGCCAGTGGATCCCCGATGGCCACCTCGGCCCGCAGCCGGCCGGCGAGCCGGTCCCGGAACCGTTCCGACAGCTCCACGTCTTCCATGGTGCGCAGCAGGGCGAGCCCCCGGGTCAGGGTCTGCGCCAGCCGCCGGCAGCGGAGGCACTCGCCCAGGTGGGCCTCCACGGCCCGGTCTACGCCCGCGGCCCCCACGAGCCCGTCGCGGAAGTCCGCGTACGACTCCAGGAATTCAGCACAGGTCATGCGTCGGTCGGAAGGCACCGGGCAGTTGTACCGCCGGGGTGGGGGGGAGTTCCAGCCCGATTTGCGGGGGAGACCCTAATCCACGTACGGGCCCATGATCTGGGCGAACCGCGCGCGGGCCCGGTTGAGACGGCTTTTCACCGTTCCCAGGTTGCAGTCCGTGATCTCGGCGATCTCCTCGTACGTCTTTCCTTCCAGCTCCCGCAGCACGAACACGATGCGGTGATGCTCGGGCAGCTGGGCCACGGCCCACTCCACCAGCTCCCGCAGATGCCGCTTGCGGAAGAGGTCGTCCGGCCGCGAGTGCTTATCCTCGAACTGGAGCGGCCGCTGGTCCGCGTCGTCGTCCTTCCGGATGGCCTGGAACAGGACGAGCGGGTTCCGGCTGCGGTTGCGCAGCTCGTTCTTGGCCAGGTTGGAGGCGATCGTATAGATCCAGGTCGAGAACTTCTTGGACTGATCGAAGCGGTGTAGATGGCGGTGCACCCGGATGAAGACCTCCTGCACGAGGTCCTCGCCGCGCTCCCGGTCGCCGATGGTCCGGTAGACGAAGTTGAGCAGCCGGCGCTGGTATCGGTCCACCAGGACGTCGAACGCCCGGCGGTCGCCCGCGAGATACGCGGCAACCACCTCGGAATCCGACCGGGTGGTATCCGGCGCGAGCCGGAGTGAGGCAGCGGCGGCAACCGTCATCATGGCTCCTCGGGGACCCGCATTTCCCCCCATGGCGGTTCGACTTCAGGGCCGGCGCTAGGAACCGCCCTGACCCCGCAACGGGGCAACAACCATACCCTGCGCCCTGCTCCTACTGGATGGACGCCCGGGCCCGGCTAAACGTTTCACGGTCCGGGGCTTTGCCTGGCCGCCTCTCGGGGACGACCGTCTCTTCTGGGAAACCCGATGACCTCTCCAGGGGTTCCGCGGTGTCCCCTTTCGGGGACGCGTTGGTCTACCGGTTGAGCCGGAACCCTGCCACGAAAAGCAGCGCCACCACCGTCTTGCCATCCCGAATCGCCCCATCGCGGACCATCCCGAGGGCTTGGGACATCGGGACGGCGGCGGTCTCGATCAACTCATCGGCGTTGGGGGTGGCAGTCCCACCGCGAATTCCCGTGGCCAGGAAGATGTGGATCTGCTCGTCGGTAAACCCGGGGGTGGTGAAGACCGTGGTCAAGTGCTCGATCCGATCGGCCTCGGCACCGGTTTCCTCTCGCAGCTCGCGCCGGGCACAGGCTTCCGGTCCTTCCCCGGGTTCGAGGACGCCGGCCGGGACCTCCCACACCATGCCCCCGGCCGCATGGCGGTACTGCCGGATCAGGAGCACGGTGGGGTCGGCGGCATCCTCGCCGGACAGCAGCGGCACGACGGCGGCCGCCCCCGGGTGCCGGATCATCTCCAGCTCGAGCTCGGTGCCGTTCGGGGTCCGGATGCGGTCAATGTCTACCTGCAGGAGACGTCCGGTCCAGGCCCGCCGCGTGGCGAGCGTCCTGGTATCCGTCACGCGGCATCCCGCGAGAACACGACGACGGCGCGGGTGGGGGCGAGGGCGGTGATCGAGTGGAAAAGCCAGCCGCCGCGCGCGCGCTCGTTGAGCAGATCGGCCAGCGCCTCTTCGTCGGAGCGGGCGCGCGTCGTGAGCCGGAGAACCACCACGTCGTACTGTCGCATGAGAGAACTCACAGGGTGCCGAACAGCCGGTCACCGGCGTCGCCAAGGCCCGGACGGATGAAGCCGCGTTCGTCGAGGCCCCGGTCGAGGGCGGCGGTGTGGATGGGCACGTCGGGATGGGTTTCGAGCATGCGGCGCACGCCTTCGGGCGCCGCGATGAGGCAGATCAGCCGGACACGGGTGACGCCGGCGTGCTTGAGCGCGGACATGGCTTGGACGGCCGAGCCGCCGGTGGCGAGCATCGGGTCGAGCACGAGGAAGAGCCGGCCGTCTTCGGCGCCGGGGATCTTGAAGTAGTAGTCCACCGGCTCGAGCGTGCGCTCGTCCCGGTACATGCCGATGTGCCCGACGCGGGCGTGTGGCACGAGTTGGGTGATGCCGTCAACCATGCCGAGGCCGGCGCGAAGGATCGGCACGAGGGCCAGCTTCTTCCCGGCCAGGTGCGCGCCGACGGTGCGCTCGAGGGGAGTCTCCACCTCCACGGCGTCCAGCTCGAGGTCCTTCGTGGCCTCGTACGCCATGAGCATGGACAACTCGCTCACGAGCGCTTTGAAGTCCCGCGTGCCCGTGTGCCGGTCCCGGAGGCGCGTCAGCTTGTGGCGCACGAGCGGGTGATGGACCACGTGCAGGTTGGCGAAGTCGTGCGCGCTCATGGCCGCGACCCCGGAGGGAGGGGGACCGTGGGCACGGCGTCGCGGCCGTGCGCGATCAGTACCAGCTCGATCGAATCGGTGCCGCCCGCGCCCACGACGACCGAGCGGACCAGGGCGAACGGCACGGCCGGGGCCAGCCAGACATCTGCCGTGCGTCCATCGCGCTCGTACCGGACGTGCATGGCCCGCAGACGGCCCGCGGGCACGTCCAGGGTTTCCCACTCGACGGCCTGACCGGTCCGGCAGGCGTCGAGCACCGCCGTGGCCTGGGCGCGTTGCCGCATGGCCGCGAGCGCCGAGGCCGGCACCTCCACGGGATCCCCGCCCGGCGCCCGCAGGATGGCGCGACGGACCGTCGTGGGGTCGTAGGGATTGGCCGGGACCAGGGTCTGGATGACGGCTTCCCCGGCGGGCGTGGGGATGAGCGCCTCCTGCCACACGTGCGCGGCACCGCTCCACGAGGCGGCCCCCACGATGGCCAGCCGCGTTTCCGTGGAATCACCCGCGCCCCGCAGGCGGTACCGGGCCCAACCGCCGGCGGCGGGCTGCTCGACCGGCCGACACACGTCGGCCAGCGCCTGCGCGCGGGCGGGCGCGGCCGGCGCCAGCGCCGAGAGGAGCCCAAGGACGCAGCCGCGGAAGGTGGGGAAGGTCGTCATTCAGCGAGCAGTCGCCGCGCCGCGCCGCGGCCGGAGTCCAGGGCGGCATCGAGACCCTGGCCGTGATACGCGGTGCTGGCCAGCTCGATCCGGCCCAGCGCCCGGAGGCCCGTGCGCGCTTCGGCCACCAGGGACGCGTAGCGGTCGCCGAGCACCGGGATGGCGTCCGCCCACCGCGCCACCCAGACGGCGGCCGGCGGCTCCCCGAGTCCAAGGGCGGGGCTCAGGATCTCGTGCACGAGCTCGGCCCACCCCTCGTCCGTCGTCCCGATCAGCTCGCCCCGCCCCGGCCGCATGACGGTCCGCAGCAGCACCCAATCCGCGGGCGCCCGGCCCCGCAGCACGGACGACACGAACGCGCACCGCTCGATGCCAAAGCCGCCCTGCTCCTGCGGGACCGAGAACCCCGAGGCGGAGAGCGGATGACTGACGGTGGCGCGCGGGTACGCCGCGGAGACCGTGACGACGGGTCGCGTACCGAGCCCCGCCAGCGCCCGACCCGCGTCGGGCGACACCGGGTGCACCAGCCACGCGGCGGGCCGCGCGGGCAGGGCCAGCACCACCGCGTCCACGACCAGCGCCGCGCCCAGCTCCGGGTAGATGGTCCACCCGGGGCGCGTCCGCGTCACGGCCACGGCCGCGCTCCCGACCCGCAGATCCGCCTTGCGCTCGAGCCGCCTGGTCATGCGCTGGACGAGCGTCGCCATGCCGTGGCGGAGCGTCCGCGGCGAGACCGTAGGCGCCGGGGACGCACCGTCGCGGAGACGACCCGGAACGTCGAGCACCAGGCTCGGGAGCGACTCGGGCGCGATGATCTCGTCGTCCAGGCGCAGGTGGCGCAGCAGCGCCAGGACTCCGGGCTGCTCCGAGGTGAACCCGTCGGCCCCCTCCTCGATGAGGAACCCGCGCTCGCGCGTCGTGCGTACCTGCCCGCCGAACCGGTCGCCGGCCTCGAGGAGGACGACGTCGGCCCCGGCCTCGGCGAGATCGAGGGCCGCGGCCAGTCCAGCCAGACCTCCGCCCACGACGACTACCCGCACGCGGGGGCCCGCGCCGGCAAGCGCTGTTGCATGTCCGTCATTCCGCCCGTAAATAAACGCGTCAGCCCTCACGCCGCGAGGACGAGGCCGGGATGTCTTCCTCTGACCGCTGGACCCAACCTGAAGCCATCGTCCGGGGCGTGTTTGCCACCGCGACCGTCGTGTTCGGCGCGCTGGGGCTCCTGACCCGCGAGGGACGGTTCCTGGTCGCGGCCGGGACGTTCGGCATCCTGTGGACGTTCTGGGACGTGCTCTGGAACCGGATCATCGGCCCGGGTGCGGCGTGGGGATTCCGGACGCTCACCGAGGGCACGGGCGAGGCGCCGCCCAACATCCGGCCGACACTCGACGACACGATCCGGTTGCTCGAGAGCCACCTGGCGCGAACCACGTCCCGCTCCGTGCACATCCAGGCGGCCCTGCGCCTCGAGGAGATCTACCGCACGATCCGCAAAGACCCCGCGCGAGCCCGCGCCGTCCTCGACGACGCCCTGGCGCGCTACCCGGACGCGCCGGAACTCGCGGCCCGGCTGGCGGTGCCGGAGGCGTCGGATCCGCCGGCCCCCGCGTAAGGCGGCGCGCCCCACCCCCGGGAGACTGCCAGTCCCATCGCTCCGCGGTTATACTTTCGCACCCCCGGCCAGGTAGCTCAGATGGTAGAGCAGCGGACTGAAAATCCGCGTGTCGGCGGTTCGATTCCGTCCCTGGCCACTCGCTGAATCCTCCCCGTGCGGGCCGTCGCCCGGCACCCCCTAGAATCGCAACTCGGCAATCCGGAATCCCATGGCGGGTCGCCGGCCGACCCGCCCGTCCGGCGTCAGCGTGGGCAGGATGCGGGGTTCCGGGAGTGGCACCCCGATGCCGGCGTCGCGCCCGAGCTGGACCAGCGCGCCCCCGTCCACCGGTACGGACGCCTCGGTGCGGTCGAAGGTGCGGCGCGCCGTCAGAAGGGTGCCGGCGACGAGCCCAATCGCGGCTCCCACGGTGGGGATGGCCACGACCGCCTTCTCGTCATCCACGTCGCCGATCAGATCAATCCCGAGGCCAACGAGGCTCCCCGCGATTCCGGAAATCGTGATCAGACGCACCCGGCCGACCGAGGGGCGCCAGGCGCGCGCGAGGGGAATCGCGCCGAGCAGCATGCCGTTGCCGGCGGCCGCCATCCACCCGAACACCGCGTTGTCGCTCGGATCCCCATTCGGCGCGGTGAGAATGGAAAGCGCGCCCCCGAGGGCGGTTCCCCAGGCGGAGGCGTCCTGCACGAGGGCAACGTCGCCCGCCGGCAGGTTGAGGCGGGTGAGCGCGAGACCGGCCCCGATGCCCGCCGCGCCACCGGCCACGAGGGCCCCGAAGCGCGCGCCGGTGGACGTCTCGTCATAGCAGTACTCTCCTCCAGCGCCGTCCGAAAAGCACGTCTCTCGTGTGCCGATCCCGGTCAGCTCCCGCAGGAGATACGCCTGCCACGACAGCCAGATCAGGCTCCACCGGTACGCGGCGGTCTGGCCGCTGGTGATGGGGTAGGACTTGGTGTACATCAGGGACCCGAGCAGCCCGAGGCCCGGTCCCGCGATGAGCCCCACGCCGTAGGGCGTGGGATCATTCGCTTCGAACGCGGCGGGAAGCGCCACTCCCAGCCAGGTCCCGAACAGCGTGTTGGTGACGACAAACCCGATGCGTCCGCCGCCCGCCGCGCGCGCGCGGTCCGTGCGGGTCAGCTCGCGGGCGGCCTCCTGCGCGATGGGCGTGTCGCCGTACCACCGGATGATGTAGCGGAGCAGGTGGGCGGCGATGTCTCGCTCGCCCTCGGCGGCGAGCCGCCGCGCGGCCGCCACGAGCACTTCCGCCGTATCGGCGCGAGTTTGCTGAGCGGCGGCGGGCTTCGGCGCCGCCGCCGTGAGAAGCGCCACGAGACCAACCGCCAGCACTCGTGCCCGCATGGACTCTCCGTGTCGGAAGGGGACGGTAACCACGGGGCGGAACGTAGCCGACCTCCGTGATCCGGTCGTCCCCTGCGCGTGACCCGACTACGGCCCGCCCTTACGCCGCCGGTCCGGCCCGCCGCGACGGTCGGTGGCCCGCCGGTCCTTGCCGGAACGGCGATCCACCGTGACCGGCACGTCCCGCTGACGCCGATCAACTTGCCGCACGGGGGACTTGCGGCGGTCACCGCCGCGGCGGCGATCCTCTGGTTTACTCATCCGATTGCGCTCCTTCCGTGGTCCACCCTGTCCAACCCGGCCCGCGGACGACGCGGCCGGGCAGCGCCCCGGTGTGCTCGCCGTCGGCCAGCACGCGCGCGCCGTTCACGAACACGTGGAGAACGCCGGTGGCGTACTGGTGCGGCCGCTCGAACGTCGCATGATCTTGCACTGTGGCCGGCTCGAATACCACCACGTCCGCGAAATACCCCGGCTCCAGGCGGCCGCGGCGCCGCAGCCCGAGATTCGTGGCGGGGAGGGACGTCATGCGCCGGACGGCCTCCTCGAGCGACAGCAGCCGCTCGTCGCGCACGTAGCGGCCCAGCACGCGTGCGAAGTTCCCGTACGCCCGCGGGTGCGGGTTGGATTCCAGGAACACGCCCTCCGTGGCGAGCGAGCCCGCGTCCGATCCCAGGCTCACCCACGGCAGGCGCAGCTGCTTCCGGATATTGTCCTCCGACATCAGGAAGTACACGGTCCCGACGCGACTGTGGTCGGCCACCACGAGGTCCATCGCGGTCTCTTCAGGGGTGGTGCCGCGCAGCGCCGCCACCTCGGCCAGCGTCTTGCCGGTGAGGTACTTGAGGGAATCCTGCCGGAATTCGACGAGCAATACACGGTCGGGGGATCCGGCGGCCATGAAGAGGTTCTCCCAGGCATCGGTGGGCGTGCGCATCTCGCGGCCCACGCGGCGCCGGACGGCCGGGTCCGTGAGCCGGGCCACCCACGCGTCGAGTCCTCCCTCCTGGACCGCGGGCGGCATGGCCGCGTCGAGCCCCGTGGCGCCGGCCGGGTACGTGTACATGTCCGCGGTGATGGCCATGCCCGCGGCCCGGGCGCGCTCGACCATGGCGATCACCGAGTCCATCTTGGGCCAGTTGGCTTCGCCGGCCGCCTTCAGATGGTAGATCTCGGCGGGCACGCCGGCCTCGCGGGCGATCGTGAGGAACTCGTTCACGGACTCGAGGAGGCGGTTGCCCTCGCTCCGGATGTGCGAGATGTACGACCCGCCGTGCGCGCCGGCGGCGCGGGTCAGCGCGATCAGCTCCGGTGTGCCGGCGTAGAACGCCGGGGCGTAGATGAGCGACGAGCCCACGCCCAGCGCGCCTTCCTCCATGGCCTGCCCGACGAGGGCCTCCATCCGCGCCAGCTCGGCGTCCGTCGGCGGGCGGTTGGCGTAGCCCAGCTCGTGAATCCGCACCGTCGTGGCGCCCACGAACGAGGCGACATTCGTGGCTACGCCCCGCCGCTCGAGGTGCTCGAGGTATTCGCCCAGCGTCGTCCACGCGACCTCGAACGTGATGTCGCCCTGCTGCTCCCGCATTTCGGCCTTCATGGCGTCGGTGAGCGGTCCCATGGACCACCCTTCGCCAAAGACCTCGAGCGTCACGCCCTGGCGGATGTCGCTCTGCGAGCGGCCGTCCGCCAGCAGGCTCTCGGTGGCCCAGCTCAGCATGTTGATGAAGCCCGGGGCCACGGCCAGGCCGGTCGCGTCCACCTCGAGCCTGCCGCGCGCCGCGGCCAGGTCGCCGATCGCGGCGATCGAGTCCCCGGCGATGGCCACGTCGGCCACGACACCCGGACTCCCGGTCCCGTCGTAGACGGTGCCGTGACGAATGATCACATCGTAGTGGGGGCCGCAGGCCGGCAGCAGCGCCAGCGTGACACAGAGGATCGCGGATGGAACGGGACGCATCGGCATGCCTCGGGACGGGTGTGGAGAGACGCCCTCCTTCTTACTCGCGCGGCGCGCGCGCCGCAAGCGACGGTTGCCCGCATCACGGTCCCGCGCTTTGTTTGCTCCCGTATGCAGCTCGAGACCCAGGCCCCCACCATCATGGAGCTTGCCGCGGCGTTCCTCCAGGCCGCGGTGACGCTGGGATTGGCCGGGCTGTTCTTCTTTCTCCATCGCCGGTATCGCAAACCCTACTTCGGGTGGTTCGCCCTGGCGTGGCTGCTGTATGTCCTGCGACTCGGGGCGATCATCAGCTTTCTGCTGACCAGGGAGTGGCTCTGGCTCTACTGGCACCAGGTGGTCACGGGCTGGACGGCGCTCGCGCTCCTCTGGGCGGCGCTCGTGTTCTCGCAGCAGTTGGCCTGGCGCCCGGCCTACCTGGCCGTGGTGCTGTTTCCGCCTCTCTGGTCGTACGTCGCCATCTACCGGATGGACAACTTCCTGCTGGCCGCGGCGCCGACGGTCGTGTTCCTGAGCGTGGCGACCCTCTGGACGGGCTGGACCTTCCTGAGCCACCACCGGCGCGTGCGGTCGGTGGCGGCGCTCGCATTGGCGGCGGCCCTGTTCCTCTGGGGCCTCCACCATCTCGACTACCCCTTCCTGCGCGCGCGCGGCGCCTGGAATCCGTGGGGGTACTATCTCGACCTGCTCTTCGTGCTGGCCATGGGCGCGGGGACGCTGCTGCTGGTCCTCGAGGACCTGGAGCGCGGGCTCGAGGCGCTGTCGGGCCTGTCGGGGCAGTTGCAGCGCGGGGGCAGCGAGCACGAGGTCGTCCGTCCCCTCCTGGAGGGGACGCTCCGGCTCGCCGGCGTTCGGGGGAGCGCGATGTTCACGGTCGCGGGACACCGGTTCACGGACGGCGTGGGCGCGTGCGCGGCCTGGGCCGGCGAGGCGCCGTCCGGTGCCGCGCGCGAGGCCATCCGGCGCGCGCTCGCGTCGGGGCGGCCGGAGCTGGCGCATCGCACGCCGGGGAGCGCGGACTATGCGCTCGCGGCGGCGCTGCCCGTGCTGCAGGGCGACGTGGTGACCGGCGCGCTCCTCATCGTGGGCGACGCGCGCGATCCGTTCGCGGCGCTCGACAGCCGGTTCCTGGTGGCGCTGGGACAGCAGGTGGGCGCCGCCCTGGAGAATGCCGACCTGGACCGGCGCCTGGCTGCGCGCACGTCGGAGCTGGAACGCCTCGCCGCGCGGATGATCCACCAGCACGAGGACGAGCGGCGGCGCCTGTCGCGCGAGCTGCACGACGAGACCGCCCAGGTCTTCTCGGCGGTGAAGCTGGAAATGGGTCTCGCGCGCGAGGCTGCCGGGACGGATCTGCAGCCCCGGCTCGACCGGGCGCTCCACCTGATTGACGCGGGCATCCGGAGCATCCGGAGCCTCACCAACGATCTCCGCCCGTCCCTGCTCGACGAGCTGGGCCTCCTCCCGGCGCTCCGGGCGCTCGTGCGGGACCTGGATGCCCGGAGGGATCTCGCCATCGGGTTCGACGCCCCGGCGGCGCTCCCGGCGCTTTCCCGGGAAGCGGAACTGGCGATCTTCCGCACGCTGCAGGAGGCCCTCGTGAACGTGATCCGGCACGCGAACGCCTCGCGCGTGGATGCCCGGCTCACCGTGCGCGACGGTCAGGTGGAGCTCGAAGTCACCGACGATGGCGCGGGCCTGCCGGCGGGCGCGCGGCTGGAGCAGTTTGAGCGGGATGGGCACATGGGGCTGGCAGGGATGCGGGAGCGGATTCTGAGCCTGGGCGGCACCGTCGTCGTGGGCACGGCGCCAACGGGCGGCGTCCGCCTCGTGGCGCGCATCCCCGCGGCCGAATCGGGGAAAGGGGGATCCGATGAACGAGGGCGCTAGGCTGCCCATCCGGGTGGTCGTGGCGGACGATCACGCCATCGTCCGCGAGGGCATTCGCCAGGTACTGGACGGCACCGAGGGCATCACCGTCGTGGGTGAGGCGGCGACGGGACCGGAGGCGTTCGAGCGCGCCCAGGCGGTGGTCCCGGACGTCGTCGTGCTCGACGTGTCCATGCCCGGCGAATCGGGGCTCGAGGTCGCGAAGCGCCTGAAGCGGGCGCTGCCGGCGACCCGCGTGCTGATGCTCAGCGTCTACGACAACACGGAGTTCGTGCTCGAAGCCGTCCGGGCGGGCGCCGACGGCTATCTGCTCAAGGACTCCTCGCCGTCCGAGCTGCGGGCCGCCATCCGCAAGGTCGTGGCGGGCGAAAGCGCCTTCAGCGCGGCGGCGGCGCGCCAGCTCAGCACCGCGCTCCGCGAGGAAGAGGCCAACCGCGAACGGGCCGAGCGGGTGGCCAGCCTGACGGCGCGCGAGCTGGACGTGCTGCGCCACGTCGCGGCCGGCCGGACGAACAAGGAAACCGCGTCCGCGCTCGGCATCAGCCACCGGACCGTCGAAACCCACCGGGAGAACATCCTCAAGAAGCTCGGCGTGCGGTCGGTGGCCGAGCTGACGCGCTTTGCCCTGGAGATGCGGCTGCTGGACGACGCGCGGGGCTGACCGGCCCCAAAACGCCGGCCGCAACGACCCGTGCGGCGACGGGTCCGGACCGCGCGCGCGCCGGGTTGGCTTCCCCGTGCCGGCATCGTAGACTCCGGCGGCCAACAACGAGGTCCATCATGTCGCGGCACATTCCGATACCACCTCCGGTCAACGAACCGGTGCTGGATTACGCTCCGGGCTCACCGGAGCGCGCGTCCCTCAAGGCGCGCCTGGCCGAGATGGCGGGCACGCAGATTGACATCCCCCTCATCATCGGCGGCAAGGAGATCCGCACCGGCCGGACCACGCAGGCGGTGATGCCGCACCGGCACGGTCACGTGCTGGCGACGTGGCACCGCGCCGGCAAAGAGGAAGCGGCGCAGGCCATCGCGGCCGCGCGCGCGGCCTGGCGCGACTGGTCCACGTGGCGCTGGGAGGACCGCGCCGCGGTGTTCCTGCGGGCCGCGGACCTCCTGGCGACGACCTGGCGCGACACGTTCGTCGCCGCCACCATGCTCTGCCAGAGCAAGACGCCGCACCAGTCCGAGATTGACGCGGCGTGCGAGATCGTGGACTTCTGGCGGTTCAACGTCCACTTCGCCGACCGGCTGTACGCGGAGCAGCCCCTGTCAGAACGCGGGGTGTGGAACCGGACCGAGTACCGGCCGCTCGAGGGGTTCGTGTTCGCGGTGACCCCGTTCAACTTCACCTCGATCGGCGCCAACCTCCCGACGTCGCCGGCCGTGGTGGGCAACACGGTGGTCTGGAAGCCCGCGTCCACCGCGGTGTACAGCGGCTACTACATCTACCGCCTGCTCGAGGCGGCCGGCCTGCCGCCCGGCGTCATCAACTTCCTGCCGGGTGATGCCAGCGCCATTTCCGGCACCGTGCTGGCGCACCCCGATCTGGCCGGGATCCACTTCACGGGCTCCACGGGCGTCTTCCAGCAGCTGTGGCGGACGGTGGGTGAGAACATCGCGCAGTACCGCGCCTATCCACGCCTCGTGGGGGAGACCGGCGGCAAGAACTTCATCGTCGCGCACCCCAGCGCCGATCCCGCGGCGCTGACCGCCGCCATCGTGCGCGGCGCGTTCGAGTACCAGGGACAGAAGTGCAGCGCGGCGTCGCGGGCCTACGTCCCCGAGACGATGTGGCGCACCATGAAGGCGAACGTGCTCGACACCATCGCCGGCCTCCGGATGGGCGATATCGCCGATTTCCGGACGTTCATGGGGGCGGTGATTGACCAGGCCGCGTACGACGCCATCAAGGAATACGTGGACCACGCGAAGGCGTCCGCCGACGCGGCCATCCTGGTGGGCGGCGAGTGCGATGCCCGCGAGGGGTACTTCATCCGCCCGACCCTGATCCAGGCGAAGAAACCCGACTACCAGTCCATGTGCGAGGAGATCTTCGGCCCGGTCCTCACGCTGTACGTCTACCCGGACAAGGAGTGGGACCGGCTCCTGGACACCGTGGACGCGACGTCGCCGTACGCGCTCACCGGCGCGGTCTTCGCGGAGGACCGGGCGGCCGTGACGCAGGCCACGCGGGTGCTGCGTCATGCGGCCGGGAACTTCTACGTGAACGACAAGCCCACCGGCGCGGTCGTGGGTCAGCAGCCGTTCGGGGGCGCGCGCGCGAGCGGGACCAACGACAAGGCCGGCTCGATGCTCAACCTGGTCCGCTGGATCTCGGCTCGATCCATCAAGGAGACCTTCGTCCCCGCCACCGACTACCGGTACCCCTACATGGACGCCGAGTAGCGGCCGGCGGCGCGTGCAGGCCTCGACCCGCGCCCTTCCACGGGCGTCCGCCTTCTTCGCGCTGACGAAGCCCCGCATCGTGCTGCTCGTCCTGCTCACGGCGGCGGTCGGGTTCTATGTCGCGGCGCCGCCCGACGTCGGCATGGTGCTGTTCGCCCATACGCTCGTCGGCACCGCGCTGGTGGCCGCGGGATCCAGCGCCCTGAACGAGGTGGCGGAGTCCGACGTGGACGCGCTCATGGTGCGCACGGCCACACGCCCGCTGCCGGCGGGGCACGTGACCCGCTCCGCCGGCGCGGCGTTTGCCGCCACGCTCGGCGCGCTGGGGACGGGCTACCTCGCGGCGTTCGTGAACCCGCTCACGGCGGGTCTCGCCGCCGCCACGCTCGGCTCCTACGTGCTGGTCTACACCCCACTCAAGCGCCGCACGTCGCTGTCCACGCTGGTCGGGGCCGTGCCCGGGGCCCTGCCCATCGTCGGCGGATGGACCGCCACCGGAACCGGGCTCGGCGCGCCGGCCTGGTCCCTCTTCGGGATCATGTTCCTGTGGCAACTCCCGCACTTCCTGGCCCTCGCCTGGCTCTTTCGGGACGACTACGCGCGCGCCGGCCTGCGGATGCTGAGCGTCGGCGACCTTGACGGCCGCCGGACGTTCGGCCAGGCCCTGCTGTACGCGGCGGCACTCGTGCCCGTGAGCTTGCTGCCGACCGTCGTGGGCCTCTCGGGACCCCTCTACTTCCTGGGCGCGCTGATCCTGGGCGGCTGGTTCGTCGCCACGGCGGCCGTCGCCGTCCGGCGGCGGACCATGCCCGCCGCCCGCCGCCTGTTCCTGGTCTCGATCGCCTATCTTCCCGGCCTGCTCGGCCTGCTGTCCCTGGACAAGGCCCTGCGCTGAATCCCGGCGCGCCGTAGTTATGTTTAGCGCCTTCATGGCTGAAATCCGGGAGCTTCCAGGGTGGAACGAGGCATGGCACGGGCACTGACCGCGGCAGCGGCCGGCATCCGCCGGACCGCACTGATCGGCGTACTGGGAGGGATGGCGTGCGGGCGGGGAGAGACGGACGCCGCGGCGGCCGAGACCGCCCCGGCGGTTGCGCGGGCCCCCACCGCCGGCGAAACGCATCTCGTGAATCTCCGACAGCTCACCTTCGGCGGCCAGAACGCCGAGGCCTATTTCTCGGCGGACGGGCGCCGGCTCATCTTCCAGCGCACCGAGCCGGATGGCGGCTGCGATCAGCAGTACGTGATGCACATTGACGGGTCCGACCTGCGGCGGGTCTCGAACGGCCTCGGACGGACCACGTGCGGGTATTTCTACGCCGGGGACGCGCGCATCGTCTACGCGAGCACGATCCACCTCGGCGACGCGTGCCCCCCCAACCCCGACATGTCCCAGGGATACGTCTGGCCCATCCCCGACTTCGATCTCTACACGTCCAACGCGGACGGCGGCGATCTGCGCCGCCTCACGACGTCGCCGGGCTACGACGCCGAAGCCACGATCTCCCCCGACGGCTCCACTATCGTGTTCACGTCCACCCGGGACGGCGACCTCGACATCTACGCGATGAATCTCGACGGGACGAACGTCCGGCGGCTCACCAGCACGCTCGGCTATGACGGCGGGCCGTTCTTCTCGCCCGACGGGACGCGCATCGTCTACCGGGCGTCGCGGCCGGCGTCGGCCGAAGCGGCGGAGTACACCGCCCTGTTGGCCGAGGGCCTGGTGCGCCCAAGCGCCCTCGAGATCTGGGTGATGAACGCGGACGGCTCCGGGCAGACGCAGGTCACGTCCCTGGGAGGCGCCAACTTCGCGCCGTTCTTCCACCCGGACGGGCGGCGCGTGATATTCTCGTCCAACCACCACAATCCGCGCGGCCGGAACTTCGATCTGTTCATGGTGCACCTCGACGGCAGCGGCCTGGTCCAGGTCACGACCGACGGCGACTTCGACGGCTTCCCCATGTTCTCACCGGACGGGCGCCGGCTGGTGTTCGCGTCCAACCGTCACGGTTCCGTGCCGGGCGAGACGAACATCTTCATCGCCGACTGGGTAGAAACGCCGTGACGGGAGGGCGATCGCGGATGGCCGACAACGTCCGGACGGGCCCGGAGGATGCCACGGCGCCCGGCGCGGCCGATGCCGCCGCTGGCCGGAGGCCCTCGAAGACCTGGGAATGGATCAAGTCCCTCACGATCGCCATCGCGATCTTCCTGGTCTTGAAGACGTTTCTCATCGAGGCGTTCCGGATCCCGTCGGGCAGCATGGAGAACACGCTCCTCATCGGGGACTTCCTCTTCGTCAACAAGGCCCTCTACGGCGCGCAGATCCCGCTGACGGGGGTCCGGCTGCCGGCGTTCCGCGAGCCCAGGCGAAACGACCTGGTCATCTTCAAGTCGGTCGAGGAGCAGCGGCTCACGGTGGTCAAGCGCCTGGTGGGCATGCCGGGCGACACCCTCGCGATGGAGGACAACCGCCTGGTCGTGAACGGCGCCCGGGCGGAGGAGCCGTGGGTCATCCGGACCGACCCGCTGACCGACCACGAGGATCCCAAGATGCGGGGGTGGCAGTCTCGCCACCTGCCCGCGGACCGCTCCCCCACGACGTACCGGCCGACCCTGAAGAACTGGGGACCGATCATCGTGCCGGCGGATTCCTTCTTCGTGATGGGGGACAACCGGGACAACTCCTATGACAGCCGCTACTGGGGCTTTCTCGGTCGCGACCGCATCCGCGGCCGCCCGCTGGTGGTCTACTTCAGCTACGATCCGGGCGGCATCCTCCCGCTCCCCATCCTGACGGGCATCCGCTGGAGCCGCCTGCTCACGATGCCCCGATGAATCGCCCGTCCCGCCCGCCCGCCCACGGCCGCGTCGTCGCGTTCCTGCGGTCGCTGATCGTCCCCGTGGCGCTCTTCCTGGTGCTGCGAACGTTCGTCGTCGAGGCGTTCCACATCTGGCCGTCGGGGAGCATGGAGCGCACGCTGCTCATCGGCGACTTCCTGTTCGTGAACAAGGCGCTCTACGGGGCCGAGGTTCCGGTGCTGCACCGCCGGCTGCCCGCCCTGCGCGAACCCGAACGCCGCGACCTCGTGATCTTCGAGTCGGTGGAGGAGCCCGGGCTCACCGTGGTCAAGCGGATCGTGGGGGTTCCGGGCGACACGCTGGCCATGCGCGACAACGTCCTGTACCGGAACGGCTCAAAAGCCGATGAGCCGTACGTCCAGCACGTCCCGTTCGGTTCCGACCAGCGCGACCCGCGGATGCGGGACGCCCAGCTGCCGCATTACGTGGGAGAGAATCCCGCCACCTACCGGCCCACGTCATGGAATTGGGGGCCCGTGGCCGTCCCGGCCGACTCGTTCTTCGTGATGGGCGACAACCGGGACGATTCCTACGACAGCCGGTACTGGGGGTTTCTGGGGCGGGATCGGATCCGGGGCGCGCCGTTTCTGGTCTACTTCAGCTACGACCGCGACGGTCCCTTACCGCTCCCCATCCTGACCGCCATCAGGTGGGGGCGGATTCTCTCGATTCCCCGCTGACCATCGGGCGCTTCCAACCGGAGGCGCCCGCCCGCCGCTACACGCCCGCCGGCACCTCGGAGGGCTGTGTCAGCGCCTTCGGCACGTAGGCGGCCTGACGCCCGCACTCCGAACACCGGAGTGAGACGGAGCGATCGGCTTCCCACTCGGAGCCGCTCAGGCGGCGACGTGGCGTGCGAAGGATGGTGCGGGAACCGCAGGACGGGCAGACGAGCCGCTGCCGGTCACGGTCGGCGAGAATGAGTTGCAGCGCCTCGGGGGCGCGGTATTCCTTGGTCCCACGACGTCCCACGGATCAACTCCTGGATGTGTGGCCCGCGCGAAAGGTATCCCGCCACGGGCGGGCTGGCAAACGAGGCCCCGCACCCTTGACGGCGGTCACCAAAACCGGCACTCTGGGGCCATAACCTCTTCGCTGGAGGGCGCATGGCGGCCCCGGGCCCCGGCGCGCGCTACATCCCCGTCGCGGATATCGAACTCGAGGCGGTCCTGCCCACGAAGTCCGGGTTCCGCCTGGACGGGCGGGGTGCCGACGGCGCGGAATATCAGTTGGAACTGCATCTCGACCTGCCGGTGGATCAGCGCACGCAGCGGGTGTTGGCGGAGCTGCTGTCGCAATCCGAGCTGAAGGTCTCCCGAAAGGCCCCGGACAGACCGCTTGCGGCCATGCGGCGCGAGCGCGCCCGCAAACGGGAGTAGCGTGCCAGTACGACAGTGTCTAACTCGTTGTACGGTAATTGATTAACTGAAATCGGCACATCGGATGCCGGCTTGACTCCGGGCCGGTGACCCGCTAGGTTGGCGCCTCGAATTCGCGGCCGTATCGGTCGCGTGAAGGAGTTTGCATGGCGGCAGACCTCGGCGGATCGCAGATATCGGCCCTCCTGGAGAGCGTTCCGGGCATTCGGAACGTCCTCCGAAGCCCGGTAGCGGACGCGCTCGTCAACACGATCCGCGCGGCCGTGGGCCTGCGGCCCTTTGCGTTTGCCGACGCCGAGGAACTGATCCAGTACGCGGTGCGGCGCGGCCTGATCAACCAGTCGGAGGGTGATCAGGTCATCCAGGACGTGCGCGGGACACCCGCGGGGAGGTCGCCCAAGGCCGCCGCGGGTGGCGGCCGGAAGCCCGCCGTGGCGAAGAAACCGCCCGCCCGGAGGCCGCCTCCTAGGAAAGCACTGGCCGCGAAGCCGGGGCGGACTCAGGGACCGGCCAAGAGCAAGCCGGCCACGTCCGCCCGGCGCCCCGTCAAGAAGCGCTAGCTCAGACGGTCAGGCCGTCCACCAGCCGCCGCAGGCGTTCGGCGGCTTCATTGAGCGTCGTGGCCTGCGCGGCCATCTCCTCGGTGGAGGCGCCCTGCTCCTCCGCCGCCGCTGTCACGCCCTCGGCGGACGAGGCATGCTGGGCGGCGGCGCCGGCCACTTCCCGGAGGATCGCGGAGAGGTCCCGGACCTCGGTGAGGTTCTCCTCGGCCTTGTCGAGCACCTTGCCGGCGGCCAACTCGATCTCCTCCACCCCGTGGACGATCTTGGCGAGCGCGTTCCCGGCCCCGGTGGTCGCGGTGGCGATGCCCGCCACCTTGGCGCGGGCCGCGGCCATGGTCTCGACGACCGCGCCGGTTCGCTCGCGGATGGCGCGGATCGTCTCGGTGACTTCGCCCGCGGCCTGGGCGCTCGAGTCGGCGAGCTGACGCACCTCGTCGGCGACGACGGCGAAGCCCATGCCCCGCTCGCCGGCGCGCGCGGCCTCGATGGCCGCGTTGAGCGCGAGCAGGTTGGTCTGCGACGCGATCCGCTTGATCAGGTCCACGAAGTCGTCAATCTGCACGGACAACCGGGCGAGCTCTTCCACCTGCGACGCGCTCTGCTCGACGATGCCCTGCACGTGGCCCAGGGTGCCGGCGGCCACGCTCATGTCGCGCTCGTGCGCCGCCGCGAGGCGATGAATGTCGCGTCCCAGCGCGGCGACCCGGCGGGCCACCTCGGCGTTGGACGCGGCCGTGGCGCCGACGCCGTCCATCCGCTTGAGACCCCCCTCCAGACCCGTCGCCTGCCGTTCCGCGCCCGTGGAAATCTCGACCATCGCGGTCGTGATCTCGTTCGAGGTGGCCGCCAGCTCCTCGCTCACGGCCGAGAGGTCCTGGGCCGTGTCGGTCATCCGGGTGCTCTCCTCGCCGATCCGGGCGACCATCTCGCGCAGGCGCGCCCCGACCCCGACCAGGGCCGTGCCGAGTTCCGCCAGCTCCCGCGGCATCCGCGCAGAGTCAATCGTGGCCGGCCTGAGGTCCCCATGGCCCATCCGTTCCGCGACGTCGAGCAGGCCGCGAATCGGGCGATCAATGGAGCGATACAGGGCGACGCCGCTGCCCCCGCCCACCAGGGCCGTGGCGCCAAACACGAGCAGCACGACGAGCAGCCTGCGCCGCGCCTCGCTGGCAAGACGGGCGGCGGTCGCTTCGGACCGCTGCCCCTGCGCCGCGCTGATGGTGCGGGCCTCCGCGATCAGCTCGTCGGCGGGGGCCCGGGCCGTCACGGCCGCCGCGAGCGCCGCATCGGGGCGACCGAGGTCGGCCAGGGCGTGCGCGTAGTGGTACGTGACCTCGACGCGGGCCTGGAGGCTGCCGAGCCGCGTCGCGGCCTGCTGCTCGATCCGGTCCAGCTCGACCACGCCGGCCAGGGCGCGCTGGAGGCGGATCACCTCCGCCGCCGCGCCCTGGAACCGGCGGACGTCCTCGAGGTTCCGGCTGTTGAGGTACTGTTCCGCGTGCCGGATCTCGTCCGTGACGGCGGCCGTGAGCGCGCCGCTCAGGTTCGAGACCCGCTGGAGCAGCGTCAGCTGCTGGGTGACGGCCTGCTCGATCGTCGTGAGCGCGCCGATGCCGATCACGGCCACCGCGATGAATCCCGCGGCGACGACGCCGCCGGCCATGAGGATCCGCCCGCGCAGGCTCCCGAGCAACCTGCCCAGCGTCATGACCCGACGGCCGCCTGCAGCGCGCCTCCCCGGACGACGCCGACGGCGATGGACTTGTCCGGGACGTCACCGTGCTCGTCGAACGCGATCCGACCGGTGACGCCATCGAAGGCGGGATGGGTGGTGCCGACCCCGGCCAGGTAGTCCCGGACGCGCTGCCGATCCGCGCCGGCCGCTCCCACCGCGCGCGCGATCAGGTGCACCGCGTCGTACGCGCCGGCACCACGGTGATCCGGCGGCCGATCGCCCGACACGCGGCGATACGCCTCGACGAAGGCCGCGTTGGCCGCGCCCGCCTCATCCGGCAGATAGGCGGTCGAGATGATGATGCCGTCCGCCGCGGGTCCCAGCTCCTCGATGCCCGCGAGACCGTCGCCGCCGAGCATCGGCAACGAGAGTCCGAGCGAATCACGCGTCGCGAGAATCCGGGTGCCACCGGGCCGGGTGCCGGCGATGAGGAGGATGTCGGCGCCGCCCCGACGTTGCAGGCGCTCCAGGTACGGGCGGAAACTGGGCAGGTCGTCGAGGTACGGGTCGGACGTGACGACCTCGCCTCCCGCCCGGGTGAAAGCGGCCACGAAGACGTCGCGGACTCCCCGGCCGTAGTCGTCGTTGATGTAGAGGACGCCGGCCCGCGTGGCCCCGAGCCGCTCGCGCGCCCAGGCGGCGAGGCGCGCGCCATGGAGCGCGTCCGTCGGGCAGACGCGGAATACCCACGGGCCGGCTTCCGTCACGAGGGGGCTCGACGCCGACGGCGAAATCACGGCCACCGGCGTGGCGCCGCCGTAGACAGGGGCCGCGGCGAGCGTGGCCCCGCTGGTCAGGTGCCCCACGACCGCCACGACCGACGGATCGGCGGCGAGTTGGTGTGCCGCGGCCACCGCGCCTTCGGCCGTTCCCCCATCATCGAGTATGACGAGTTCCGCCGGCCGCCCGCGCACGCCGCCCGCGGCGTTGATCTCCTGAAGGGCCAGTTCCGCGGCGACGCGCATGGACACGCCGCGCGCTTCACTGAACGGGCCGGCCAGGCCGATCCGGACCGGCGCCTCGCGGCCGCAGGCCGCCAGCAGCATCGAGAGGCTCAGGAAGCGCAGTACGCGCGAGCGTGGCACCCGGGGGGTCTCCAAAGGGAATGCGGTCGCAAGATTAGCGGTCGCTCCTGTCCGAGGCAATGCGCTAACTTGAATCCTCGCCCATGCTCACCTCCATGCACGGCTTCGCCGAGGCTCTCCGTGCGTTGCTCGACACGCACAGCGCCGTCCAGGTGGACGCCCGCTGGCGGCACGACCGCCTGGAGGAGCGTGGCTGGGACGCCCTGGCCGCGGTCGAGCGATCCACCGATCCGGGCGTGGTGCCGATCCTCGACGAGACGGACGGCCTCCTGCTCCGCCTGCTCGACCGCCTGCCCCTGCTGGCCCGCGGCGTCGGCGGGGCCCGGCTCCGGACGTTCCGCCTCCCCGCGCTCGAGCGCCTCCAGCACGCCACCGCCGCGGCCCTGGTGGCACACCGATACGGCACGGCGGGCCTGGCCACGGTGGCCACGGACCTGCGGGCCCCGACCCCCCGCCGGTACCACGCGTTTCTCCTGCTGGCCCGGCTGCATGCGCGCGCCACGTGGCCCCTGTTCCGGCGCTACCTCGTGCCGGAAGCCCATCACGCGTTCCTGGGCGTCGCCGCGGAGGCGGCGCGATACTACCCGTCGGCCCGACCGGCCCGCTCGCTCGTGGCGCTGTTCGACGCCGTGCGCGGGGACCTGCAATTGCGGGCGTTCCTGGGCCCCCGGCTGCTCGAATCGCTGTTCGTGCTCGCCGACCCGGTGGCCGTGCCGCTCTACCAGCAACTGGCCGCGGCCGGTCACACGGCCGCCGATCCGGCGCGGTGCGAGGTGAGCCACGCGCTCGTGATGCTCCGGCGTCTCACCGGCGAGGTGCCGGTCAACAGCAAGTTCCCGGAGGACGAGCCGACGGCGGTGGCCTGGCTCGACCGCGCGGAGGCCCAGTACGAGGCGGACCGGCACGTGCTGCGGCCGGTGGCGGTTCTCTAGGCGGTCAGCGGAAGATGCGGCGGAGGATCGTCGCCTCGGCGCCGGCGACCGTGGTCTCGAACAGCATGGCGTTGCCGACGGGGTCGTACTGCGCCTGCCATTCGGTCTCGTCCGACCACGTGAACGTGATGACCCGCATCTCGCGGTCCCATTCTCCGTAGGTCCAGGCACCCGCCGGCAGGCGCCGCCAGCGCGCCGTGCCGTCGGGCGTGATGACCAGTTCGGTCTCCGCACCGTCGGACGTCCCGAGGGTGCCGCGCCACCGTCCCGTGAGCGGCCGGGCAAGCGGACTCTGGAACGCCATCGTCACGACGCCGTCCGGCGTCCCGAGCAGCAGACGCTGGAGCACGAGACGGTAGCTGCCGACGACCGACGTGTCGCCGAAGGCGAGGAGCGAGTCGCGCGTGAGCCGGAAGTCGAGCACGTGCTGGTCGTTCACCACCAGCATCGTGTCGCCGTAGAACTCGAGCTGCAGCCCGCGCCCGTGGTGAACGCCCACCCAGCGGTGCGCCAGCACGGAATCCCGCTGGGCCGCCACCGGTGGCGCCGGCGCCAGGCCGACGGCCAGCAACACGACGAAAAGCCGCATGGCTGCAAGGTATCCAGCACCGGCCCCACCGTCCACGCGGCGTGCCTATGGGGCCGTGTCCGGGGTAGTTATGTTGACTCCTCCTATGTCCACGTCCACTCCTGGCGAGATGCGGGCGACCCGCACGTTCACCGATCGTGGTGAGGCGCTCGGGCAGTTTTTCCTGCGCGCCGGCGAGGCGCCGCGGATCCTCGCGTACGAGGACGAGGTCGGGTGCCCGCTGCACAACGTGCTGGCCGCGCTCGAGTGGACCATCGCGATCGGCATTCTGCACGAGACGGATCTCGTCCACGCCGCCCGGCTGGGCAGCGAGAGTGCCGCGGCCATGGTCGAGCGCCGGCGGGACGATCGCCGCGTGTTCGTCTACATGGGGCCCCGGATGGACGCGCCTCCCGCGGATCCCTACGAGGGCATGCTGCTCTACGACGAGCCGGGCGTGCGCGCGTTCGAGTTCGGGCAGCGCGTCCACGCCCTCGCCCATTTCCTCCGCGCCACGCAGGGCGCGGGCGCCGTGATCTCCGCCCTCTCGAAGCGCGCGCCGGAGCTGCGGCACGTCCGCCGCTGGCTCGGGGTGCTGTTCCAGGGACCTCGCGCGGACGTGTCGAATCACCTCCTGGCCGGCTGGTTCTCGGCCGGCGGATCGGGGATCCTGTTCGCGCCGCCGCGGCCGGGGGACCCGTTCGTCTACGAAGAGGTCGGCCTCGAGTCATGAGGATGCCATTGCTGCTGGGCGCGCTGATCCTCGGGGGGAGCCCGGCCGCGGTGCGGGCACAGGCCGCCCCGGATTCCACGGCCGTGGCGCGATATCAGGCGATGCTGGTGGGTCTCCGCGACGCGGTGGATCGGGTTTCCGCCCGGGCCAACGAGTTCCGGCGTGACCTGAAGACCATCGGCGAGACGACCGTCCTGTCGCGGGCCGCCCGTTTGGACGAGACCTGCCGCGCGACGCGCACGGCCCTGGCCGACGCCCGCTCGCAACTCGCTGCGGCGCGGCTCGCGCCCCATCAGGCGAGCGCGCGGGATTCGCTCGTCACCGCCATCGGCCGCCTCACCGCGAGCCTCCAGCAGGACTGCGAGCGTGGGCTCGGGCCGGCCGGACCCGGAAGCCGCGCCGACACGCTCCGGGCCTGGGGACCGCATCGTACGGCCGTGCTGGCCCAGGTCGTGACCGCCTACCACGGCGCCGCCGCGCGGTTCGCCCGCCGGCTGGGCGCCGACATCACCCGCCGCTGACGGCCGCAACCGCCCTACTTGTCCACGCCAGGCTGTGGACCGAAGGCGGAGTTTTCCTTTCGACAATTCCACATTGCGTGGAGAAAGCGCGAAACGCGTTTGGGGGTAGCCGGTTGGCCCTCCACACGCTCTGCACATCGAGTGTGTAAACCGAAGAGAAATCGGCGCTTGCGCGGTTTTTGAGCCCCCCTAGATTGGCACCGTGGTCTTCGGGGGAAGGCTCGGGACGAGCTGTCTCGATTACGCCTCGAGTGACCGGTTCGAGCGGGAATTCCGGGGAAGGCGCCGACAATCAAGGGCTCAGGCGTCTGACGATCCGGGTACGTACTCCGACTCGGGCAGGTGAGGCCAGTTCGCGCGCCTCATCCACGCCGACGTAGCGCCTCGGCGTGCCGTGCGAAGGGTCGCTCCGCGACGCGATCCGACTCGCAGCGCTCGCGCCGGCGAACCTCGCGGCCTGGCCAGGCCGCTTGGGGATGGAAGCCGGAGCTCCTCGTCGCCCTCCCGCGGACGGTTCAGTCCATGCGGCGGCGGCAGGAAGAAGAACAGAGGGAGTCAATCCCCTGGCTCCGGGTAACCGGTGCGGAGACGGCGGGCGGTCCGAGAGGATCGGCCCGCCGTTTCGATTTTGGGATGGTGGGATGACGGGATGACGGGATGACGGCGTGCAAGGGAATGGTACCCGCGTTCGCGGGCGGGATTCGCTACCACATCACACGTGGCCTGTTCGGCCTTCTGCGCTCTGCCCGCCGCTGACGCATCCCGTCATCCCGTTATCCTGTCATCCCGTCATCCCGTCTCTTTTTTTCAATCTCGGCAAGCCTCCGTCCCGCTCCCTCGCTGGATGCATCTCGACCTGTGGCTCCGAGGCCGGCAGGAGGTGCCGGATTGAGTTGGCGTAGTACTCCAGCAGTGGCCGCTGCGACGGCAGGATGACGAAGGCGTCGCCCTCCCGCGCCACGAGTCGGCGCATGCGGAACGTGCGCCATGCGCGCTCCAGAACCGCCGCCGCGTCGTGCTCGGCGTGGACGAGCTTCGCGTCCCGCTCCAGCAGGTGCTCCCGGTACGCGGTGACCCCATCCAGGAGGTCCACGCGGCGCACCAGCGTCTCTCCGAACGACAGCAGGGCCGCCGCGACGAGCGGGACCGGGGTGACCGGGATGACGTCCGCGATGCGCGCGAGCATCGTGTCGGCGAGTTCCTGCATGCGGGGGAGCCGCTGCTCGCGCGGGAGGTCCAGGACGCCCGGGTGGTCCGCGATCCACGATCGGACGGAGAGCGGTGTCCCGAAGTTCACCCCCACGCGCCCGTAGCGGCGCAGCCGGCCCGTGAGCAGACGCAGCGTGTTCCAGCCGGTGTAGTGCGAGACCCTTGCCAGCCGCTGCGCCCGGCTCTTCCGCGCGACCCCCTCCTCCAGCTCGTGGATCAGGGTCCGGTCCTCAAGCACGCGGTCGTAATTGAGGCCGACGGGAACGAGCCAGATGTCGCGGTCGAAGGCCGGTTCCCGCAGCGTGCGGGCGAGGTAGTCGAGCAGGCCGATCTTGGCGGGCCGGAGCGCGCCGTCGCGGCTGAGCCCGCCCTCGAGGAAGATCCCCTGGGTGACCCCGTTCCGCGTGATGAGCTGGAGGTAGCGCTCGAGCACCGTGTGGTAGAGCGGCTCACGGTAGCGCCGGCGGATGAAGTACGACCCGAACGACTTGAACACGTACTCGAGCGGCCAGACGCGCGCCCACTCGCCCACGGCGTAGCTGATGGACACCTGCTGGGCGAGCACATAGGCCACCACCACGTAGTCAGCGTTGGAGCGGTGGTTCATCAGGTACACCACCACGGCGCGGCGGGGGATCGCGTCCAGCCGCGCGCGGTCGGCGTACGTGATGGAGACGCGGTAGAGCAGGTTGATCAGGAGGCGGGAGAGGTTGTAGCCCAGCTTGTAGTACGACAGGACGTTGAAGAACGGGACGATCTCCCGGATGTAGGCCTCGACCAGGGCGCGCACTTCCGGCTCGGGGAGGTTGTGCTCCCGGCAGTGGGTGCGGATGGCGGCGTGGACCGTGTCGTCCAGCAGCAGCTCGTCCCGGATGACGCTGCGGCGGACGAGCTTGTAGCGATCCACGCGGGTACGGAACTGGTGGATGGCGCGCAGCACGGCGCGGCGGAACCAGGCGCGGGTGGCCTCGCGGGTGCGGCGGACGGTCCAGAGGGTGATGGCGCCGGTGAGGAGGAGTGCGGCGGCGAGGGCGGCCCAGATGAAGGGAGTCACGCGGGATAGTGTGGGGCTGGATCGGGATCGGGGCAAGCGACCGCGGGATAGGCGGGATGGGGGCGGCGCGGAATCGTACCGGCGTGCCATCGGATGGTGACGGCCTCGGCCCGATAGCCCCATCCTGTTGGGCTCGAGAATCGGATTGACGGTACGGCCCCTGGCTAGCCTCCCGCGGGATCTACGATAGGGATCGGACCAGAGGTTGGCCCGAGGTAGCGGGATGCATCGGCAGCGCTATCCCGCTTCTCCCGTCCCGCCCGGCTCCTCGAACGGGTTACGCGCCCGCACGCTGCCGTACAGGCGGCCGTGCTGGAAGTCCTCCGAGACCAGCTCGTGGAGGCCGAAATGTTCGGCGTAGGCCCAGAGGTGCGCGTCGAACCAGGCCAGCTGATAGGCCGCGGCGCCGCGCAACGCGAGCCGCAGCACGGCGTCCGTGGGGTAGAGGACGGTGAACTGCCCCAGCAGCTCTTCGGCCTCGCGGCGCGCCTCCGCCGCGGACAGGAGGGGCTCGGCCCTGGCGAGCGGACGGGTGACCGCCGCCACGAACTCCACGATCGCCTGATGTGGGATCCGCACGGAATCGTCGGCGATGCCCCGTCGCAGCAGCGCCGTCGCGATCCGCTGCTTTGCCGGAAAGCGCCCGTCGTACCGGTACACCAGGACGTTGGTGTCAACCAGCGTGGCCACGGTCGTAGAGCTCCGCACGGGTCCAGCCCCGACCCTTGCCTTTCCGCCGGCTGGCCGGGCGGGCGCGCTGCCGGGCACGCTGCCGCGCGGTGGCCGCGTCGAACAAGGCGAGCCGCGCCGCGACCGGCCGGGGCGCGACCCCGGTGCCCGGCGGCAGCACCCGAATCGCGTCGCCGGCGGCGACGAATTCTAGGTCGTCGCCCTCGCGAATGCGGTACTGGTCGGCGATCGCCTTGGGAATCGTGACCTGGCGTTTACTGGTGACCTTGGCCATGTCCTTACTCTAGTAAGGACGGCATCCTTGTCAAGCGCGATCGGTCAGTGCTTGCCTGGGTCGGCCACGTGCGGCGGCTCCGCCGCCAGTCGTGCTCCCACGGGTCCGGGTCAGAGCGCCGGCTCGACGATCTCCCCCGTCTGCTCGTACTGATACGCCATCCGCTTGAGCCTGGCGATCCGCACGGCCATGGGGGGATGCGTCGCGAGCAGATCGGCCACGAACCCCTGCTTGTTGGTCACGCGGCGACCCAGCGGGTCGGCGATGCAGAGATGCGCCGTGCCGTGCCTGATGGATTTCGTGGCGCCAGCGGCGTGCTCGATCTTTCCCAGCGCCGACGCGAGCGCCGCGGGGTTCCGCGTGAACTGCGCCGCCGTGGCGTCCGCCAGGTACTCGCGCTTCCGGCTCACCGCGAGCGCCAGCATGCGCGAGATGATGGGCGCGAGGATCACGGCCACGAGCCAGAGGACGATCAGCACGACGACCAGGGCGCCGCCCCCGCCGCCCTTCTTGCCCCCTCCGGAGCGCCCGCGCCCGCCGCCGAACCGCATGCCGCGCATGGTGACGTCCGAGATGATGGCGATCACGCCCACGAGCGCCGCGAGCAGGGTCATGAGCCGCACATCGAGGTTCCGGATGTGCGCCATCTCGTGCGCGACGACGGCCTGCAGCTCGTCCCGGTTCAGGGTCGTGAGCAGGCCGCGCGTGACCGCGACGTGCGCGGTCTTGGGTTCGCTGCCGGTGGCGAACGCGTTGGGATCGTCGTCCGGGACGATCCACACCCTGGGTTTGGGAAGCCCGGAGGCGATGGCCATCTCCTCGACCACGTTCACGTACTGCCGCTCTTCGTCGGTCGCGGCGGAAATCAGCTCCCATGCCCCCGTGGCGCTCAACACCTGCTTGGCGCCGCTCTTCCAGGCGAACCCCGTCATGCCCGCGGCGAGCAGGGTGGCCGCGATGCCGATGAACGGGAAGGTGTGCCGGTACTGCCCGGGCTCGCCGCCACGCGACTGGAGATAGAGGATCAGGTCGCCGCCGAACCCGATCCACGCGAAGAACAGCACGAACACCGTCACCAGCACCGCCGAGCGGCGCCGGTTCTGCCGCTGCTGCTCGAAGAGGTTGGTCGCGCTCACGCCTTCGGCTTCATGGACAGATCCACGACCGGCACCTCGCGCTCGCGTGGCTCCTCGATCTCGTACAGCTCCACCGTTTCGGCCTTCGCGAGGCCGGCGACGAAGTTCCACGGGAACTGCTGCTGCTTGACGTTATAGCTGGTGGCCGTGTCGTTGTAGAGCTGCCGCGCGAACGCGACGCGGTTCTCGGTCGAGGTCAGCTCCTCCTGCAGCTGACCGATGTTCCCCGTGGCCTTGAGGTCGGGATACCGCTCGACCACGACGTTGAGCCGCGAGAGCGCGGCGCCGAGCGCGGCTTCGGCGCCGGCCAGGGCCTGGATCCCGCCCGTTGGCGACGCGCCGGCCTGGATCTTCACGGCCTGGTTGCGTGCCTGGATGACGGCCTCGAGCGTGTCCTTCTCGAAGTCCATCGCGCCCTTCACCGCGTTCACCAGATTCGGGATCAGGTCGTGGCGCCGCTTGAGCTGCACGTCAATCTGCTTCCAGGCGTTGAGCGTCTCCCCCTTGAGCGCGATCAGGCGGTTGTACGCGCTGATGACGAAGCCCACGACGACGATCAGGAGGATCAGAAGAAGCCACTGCATGGCGCGTTCTCCGGCTGGAGGTTCTCGGACGCGCTCGAGGGCGCGTCGGCCCGGCATGGGGAAAAGTGGGGCTTCGCGCGCCCGCCGCAAGCGGGCGGCCGCGACCTAGGCCGGACGCCGAGCGGCGGCCAGACGCTCGAGGGCCGCCCGCACCTCGGTGGCCACGGCCTGGCTGGGCAGGCCGACCGCGGGGTGGCCGGCGCGGAGGTGCACCTCGACGCCGGCGTCCACCGCGATGCGGCGCCACGTATCGCCGCCGCCGGCCTGGACGGGCGCGGACTCCACATGGAAGGCCCGGCCGGCATCGGCCACGCCCAGCTCGTGCGGATGCGGCAGGCGGTCGCCCAACGTCGCGGCGACCCGCCGCTCGAGCACGTCGCCCGTCGCTTCCTCCAGCTCGCGGCTGATGGTGTCGAGCGTGGCGCCCTCCATCTGCCGCAGCTTGATCGAGAGCAGCTGGAGCATGTGCCGGTAGGAGTAGGTGGCCGACGTCCCGCGCCCGTCGGGCGCGTGCAGAAGTCCGCGGGTGACGTAGAAGCGCACGGCGCGCTCGGACACGTCGTCCCGCGCGGAGGCGCTCACGGGGCGCACGCGCGTCCGCTCCAGAATGGCCGTGGCCGTGGCGGCGAGGTCGCGGAGGTTCCACGGGGCGAGCTGGCGGAACTCGCGGAGCGCGAGCAGCGGATCCGGATGCACGCGGGCAGTATGTCCGCCCGCGGAGCGGTCGGCAAGGTGCCCCCGCGCTCGCAGGCCCCGCGCCGCAATGAACCGGTGACGGCGGGCGCGCCCGCGCCCCGTATCGTAGCGGCATGCGCCGCGGTTTCACGCTCCTCGAGTTGCTCGTCGTGCTGGTCATGTTCGGCATCCTGCTGGCCGTGTTCGCGCCCCGCTGGTCCGGGCAGCGGGACCGGCTGGCCGTCCATCGCGCGGCCACCGAGGTCGCCACCTTCTATCACGCGGCGCGCTATGGCGCCATCCTGCGGGCGCGCCCGGTACGGCTGGAGTTCGCCGCCGCCAGCCTCCGCGCGACGTACGAAAGCCCGACGGACTCGACGTTTCTGGAGCGGCCGGGGCCGGATCGGCACGGGGTCACGCTGGAAGCATCCCGCGCGGTCATCCGCATTGGCCCCGACGGGCTCGGCTTCGGCGCCGCCAATACGCGCCTCGTGCTGCGGCGTGGGGCGTCCGCGGATACGCTGACGACGTCGCGGTTGGGGAGGATCAGGCGGTGGTGAGCACCCGCCCTCGCTACCGCCCGATTCCCTCCCGATACGTCGCCAGCCACGGCGCGTGCGGCGCGTACTCCGGCCGGTTCGCGGCCGTCTCGGCCTCGTAGTTCCGGAGGAAGGCCTGGTCGGCACGCTCGGCGGCGGCGGTGTCGCCGCGCGCGCGCGCGGCATCCGCGCGCAGCATGGACGCGTAGAGATGGGTCGGGACGGCCTGTGCCAGCGTGTCGGCCTGCGCTTCGGCCCCCGTCGGATCTCCCGCGGCGATCTCCAGGAGCCCGATGTGAAAGCGTGCGTCCGCGTCCACCTCGTCGAGCATGGCGTAGGCGCGGAGCGCCATCGGTGCGAAGAAGGCGGCGGTGTCGAGCTTCCCCGCCTCGCGCGAGATCATGACCCGGTCGAACAGCCGGTCCGCGGCCTCGCGGGGCGTGAGCTGCGAGAGGTCCACCGGGCCGGACGCCGGGGCGGCCGGCGCGCCCGGGGCCGGAGGTGGGGCACCCGGCGTGAGCTGCACCACGGCCACGATGACGAGCAGCACGACCACCGCGCCGCCAACCAGAAACCACGGGATACCGCCGCCGGTCCGGGCAGCGGTCGCGCCGCCGACCCCCGCCGCCGGCGCCCCGCAGGCGTGACAGAACCTGGCGCCGCCCGAAAGCGCCGCTCCGCACTTGGCGCAGACACGCGCGCCCAGGGCCGCGCCGCAGTTGTGGCAGAACTTGCCGGTGGCAGTGGCGCCACAGGTGGGGCAGGTCATGCAGGCTCCGTCAGGATCGGGTGGGTTCGGGACGGAAATGTACCGGGATGCGCGGGATGGGCGGGATAGGGGGCTGCGCAGGCGGCCAGCCCCCGTCTACCACCCGGCGTATCCCGCCCATCCCGTTGTCGTTATCCCCCCGCCACGTTAACGTAGCCGCCATGGCCCAGGAGCCCCGGAAGAGCAAGCGCTTCGATCCGCCGTTGAGTGAGATCCAGGCCCGCCAGATGGGTGAGCTACAGCGTGGCGCGAGTCATTGGGTCGTGCTCATCGAATGCGCACGCGACGAGGAGGTCGGCGCGTTGCGCGGCCGGATCCACTTCATCTCCGGCGTGCTCCACCGCCTGTCCGGGTGGATCTTCCTCGAGTGGTCGGCCCGGGACATCGAGACGCGGTTCAACGAGTTCTCCGCCCAGGAACTCTGGAACCTGCTCGACTCGCTGGCCTGAGCGCCCCCCCCAGCAACCCCGAGCGAACGGGCCGCGATTCCGGACTTCGACGGTGTCACAAGGAATTGGCGGTTTCGGCACGATTTTCGCGGCAGTAGGGCACGTGGAGCGGAAATTCGACTGTTTTAGGCCCCATTTCTGTGCAGACTGACGACGTTTTGCTTGACACCACGAATCATCCCGGATACGTTCCCGCGTCCCGGAATCCGCCCCTTCGCCGCCCAAGGAGAAGTGCCGTGCCGCCCAAGCCCGCCTCTGCCGGAAAGACCTCGCTCTCAGGTCGCGTGATTGATACCCGCGGCGCCGGGAAAGCCGACATCCTGAAGCTCTGCAAGGAGTTGCAGGTGGATTTCCTCCGCCTCCACTTCACGGACGTGACGGGCATCAACAAGAACGTCGAGGTGCCGCGGTCCCAGTTCGAGAAGGCGCTGTCCGGCGAGGTGATGTTCGACGGGTCGTCCATCGAGGGCTTCGTCCGGATCGAGGAGAGCGACATGCTCCTCAAGCCGGACCTCGACACGTTCAAGGTCCTGCCCTACGAGGACGAGGGCGGGCGGGTCGCGCGGCTCATCAGCGACATCCACCTGCCGGACGGGACGCCGTTCACCGGGTGCCCGCGGCTCACGCTGAAGAAGCAGATCGAGCGGGCCAGGAAGCTGGGCTACCAGATGATGGCGGGCTGCGAGGCCGAGTTCTTCATCTTCCATCTCGGCCCGAATGGCCACCCGACCCTCCAGACGCACGACACGGGCGGCTACTTCGACCTGGCCCCGGTGGACAAGGCGGAGCCCATCCGGCGGCTGATCATCGAGGACCTTGTGCACATGGGCTTCGAGGTGGAGGCCGGGCACCACGAGGTGGCGGTGGGGCAGCACGAGATTGACTTCCGCTACGCCGAGGCGCTCGAGACGGCCGACAACATCGCGACGTTCCGGTTCATCGTCCGCAACGTCGCGTATCGGAACGGGTTCCTGGCCACCTTCATGCCGAAGCCGATCTTCGGGCAGAACGGTTCCGGGATGCACACGCACCAGTCGCTGTTCAAGGGCTCGAAGAACGCGTTCTACGACGAAAAGGCCGAGTGGCAGATCTCGAAGGTGGGTCTCCAGTACATCGCGGGCCTGCTGGATCACGCGCGTGGGTTCTGCGCCATCACGAACCCGTTGGTGAACAGCTACAAGCGGCTCGTGCCGGGCTACGAGGCGCCCACCAACGTGGCGTGGAGCATGCGCAACCGGTCGCCGCTGGTGCGGATTCCGGAGCGGCGCGGCCAGGGGACCCGCTGTGAGCTGCGCATGCCGGATCCGGCCGCGAACTCGTACCTGGCGCTGGCGGTGATGCTGGCGTCCGGCCTCGACGGCATCGAGCGCAAGCTCACGCCGCCCGAGCCCGTGAACAAGAACATCTTCACGATGAGCGAGCGGGAGAAGCGGCGCTACAAGATCACCGAGCTGCCGCGCGACATGCACGAAGCGCTCGACACGCTCGAGAAGGACCCGGTCATCACGGGGGCCCTCGGCCCGCACATCATCGAGCGGTTCGTGGAGGCCAAGCGCCAGGAGTGGCTGGACTACTCGGCCCAGGTGCATCAGTGGGAGCTGGATCGGTACCTGGGGAAGTACTAGACCACGAGTGCAGAATGCAGAGTGCAGAGTGGAGGACCCTCCACTCTGCACTCTGCAATTCCACCTCCCACCCGTCTAGCTTCCCGGCCATGCGCATCGCGATCATCGGGGCCGGCAAGGTCGGCATGGCGCTCGGGCATGGGTGGGCCCGCGAGGGGCACGACATCGTGTTCGGCGTGCGGAATCCCGCGGGCCGGGAGGTGCTCATCGGGCGGGCGGCGGGCATCGCGGAGGCGGTGCGGGATGCCGAGGTCGTCGTGCTGGCGACGCCGTGGGCCGCGGTGGACTCGGCGCTGGCCGCGGCCGGGCCGCTCGACGGCAGGATTCTGGTGGATTGCACGAACCCGATCCTGCCGGGAATGGCGGGACTCTCGCTCGGCACGACCGAATCGGCGGCGGAGCGGATCGCCGCGCTGGTGCCGCGCTGCCGGGTGGTCAAGGCGTTCAATACCACCGGGGCGGGGAACATGGCAAATCCCCGATTCGGCGCCGAGCGGCTCACGATGTGCTACTGTGGCGACGACGCCGAGGCCAAACGCACCGTGGAGCAACTGATCGTGAGTCTCGGCTTCACGCCGGTGGATGCGGGAGGCCTCCAGGCGGCCCGCTATCTCGAGCCCCTGGCCATGCTGTGGATCCACCTCGCCTATCGCATGGGCCACGGGCCGAACATCGGACTTCACCTGGTCCGGCGCTGAGCCGGCTCCTCGTGCCGCGTCCCTTTGCCGGACGGCGTGCCTGGGTCTGGCCGTTTGCCGCACTCGCCCTGTCGCCCGGCGCGGTGCCCGCCCAACAGGCCGTCATTGACTCCGTGTCGGTGGAGACGTTCGACATCTTTCTCCCGGAAGAAATCGAAGGCAACGTCCTGGCCGCGATCATGAACGCGCTCCACGTGAAGACGCGTCCGTCGGTGGTGCGGCAGGAGCTGCTGTTCCGGGCGGGCGATCCACTCGACCCGCGCCGCCTCGAGGAAACCGAACGGAACCTGCGGCGCCGGGGCATCTTCCGGCGGGTCGCGATTG
The DNA here is from genome assembly GCA_036398175.1 of Gemmatimonadales bacterium. Taxonomy (GTDB): domain Bacteria; phylum Gemmatimonadota; class Gemmatimonadetes; order Gemmatimonadales; family GWC2-71-9; genus JAOTWJ01. The sequence goes on along the minus strand of DASWHL010000064.1, from coordinate 9,784 downwards.
ATACGATACGGGTGGACGGCAAGCTGGTGGCGCGCGTCTTCACGTCGGACGGCTGGACCACCAACGTGGACTTCGGGCTCAGCTTTACGGGCAACACGCTGACCTGGCGGGCGGGCGCCATCGAGCAGAACGTGCTCGGCACGGGCCACGCGCTGGGCATCGTCTACCGGGACGAGCCGGACCGGCACGCGCTCCGGCTGCTCACCCGGATCAACCGCCCCTTCGGGACGCGGGCGCTGCTGTCGGGCTACTACGACGAGCTGAGCGACGGGCGGGCCGGGGGCTGGGCGGGCGGCGTGCCGTTCCTGGCCACGGAGCACCGCGTCGGCGTCGAGTTGCCCGGCGAGGCCGCGAGCCGGCGCATCATTCAGTGGCGGAACGGCGACACGCTGGCCGTGAAGTGGCGGCGGGCGTTCGTGCAGCGCGCGGCGGTGGGCTGGGCGCCCAGCGCGAGCCCGAGCGGCTACGTGCGGGTCGGCCTGCTCGGGCAGATCCGGCAGGAGCGCTTCGTGGGCATCGCGGACACCGGGCTGGCGGTTCCGGATACCGTGACCGCCGCGGTCGGCGTCTTTGCCGACCTCACCCGCGCCCGATTTCTCGAGGTGACCCACTACAACGGGTTTGCGCGCGAGGAAGACGTGGACCTCGGTCTCCGAGCGGCCCTCCAGGTGTGGGTGGCGCCGCGGGCCTTCGGTTACAACGAAGGCGGCGTGGCGCCGCTGGCCGAGGTGCAGGCGGGCGTGGGCGTGCCCCAGGTGTTCGCCCGGCTGCGGGCGCACGCGCACGGCATGCTCACGGCGAGCGGCCTGGACTCCGGTCTCGTCTGGGGCGGCCTCACCGTGGCGTCACGGGTCATCCCCCGCCAGGCCACGGTGCTGCACGTCCAGGCGGGGGCGCAGCGGAATCCCGCACCCGGGGCGGAATTCGACATCGGGCACGGAATCGGGCCGCGCGGTTTCGAGCCGCACGCGTTCACCGGCACGCGGACCGCGTGGGGCGTGCTGGAGCACCGCGTCTTCCTGGCCGACGCCCTGCTGGATCTGTTCGGGTTCGGCGTGGCGGGCTTCGTGGACTACGGCGGCGCCTGGTATGCGGACCAGTCGCCGCGCGTGGGCGGCAACGTGGGCCTCGGGCTCCGCGTCGGCGGCACGACGTCCACCGGGCCCAACGTCGGCCGCCTGGACTTCGCCTACCGCTTCGGCGAAGGGTGGTCCGGAAAGCGGTGGGTGGTGAGTTTCGGGCAAGCGTACGAATTCTGAGGGATGGCCGATGGCCGATGGCCGAGAGCCGATGGCTCCCGGCGGTGTCGGCTATCGGCTATCGGCCATCGCTCACCACGCCACCCGCACCGCCGTCCCTGAGACACTCACCATCAGCATGCCGCCGGTCTGGCCCACCTGAAGCGTCTCGTAGTCGAGGTCCACGGCCACCACGGCGTTCGCGCCCATGCGCTCGGCGTCCGCGGTCATCTCCTGGAGCGCGATGTCGCGGGCCTTGCGCAGCTCCTGCTCGTACGCGGCCGAGCGGCCGCCCACGATGTCGCGGATGCTGGCGAAGAAGTCCTTGAAGATGTTGGCGCCGAGAATGGCCTCGCCGGTCACGAGGCCCAGGTACTCGACGATCTCGTAGCCTTCGATGGACGGGGTCGTGGTGGTCAGCATGCGCGCTCCCATAGCCGTGGTTCGTCCCCGGTAGGATAGCGATCCGCCACGGGTGGCGCGAACGCTGTCGGCCGGCTCCTGCCCGCGCCATATTGCATGCCCATGTTCGCGACCGGCTTTTCCCTGACGCTCCCGTTCACCAATCCGGTGCTGGTGTTCGCGCTGGCCATGGTGATCTTCCTCGTGGCGCCGCTCATCGTGGAGCGGTACCGCGTCCCCGGAATGGTGGGCGTCATCGTCGCGGGCGCGCTCGTTGGCCCGCACGGGCTGCACCTGCTCGAGCGCGGGTCCACCATCGTACTCCTCGGGACGGTGGGCCTGATCTACCTGATGTTCCTCGCCGGCGTGGGGATTGATCTCCACGGGTTCCGCCGGTATCGCTGGGAGAGCCTCGCGTTTGGCGCCCTGACGTTCGGGCTCCCGCTCCTCCTCGGCTGGGGCGGAGGGAATCTTCTCGGCTTCGAGGCCCGGAGCGCCCTCCTGCTCGGGGCGCTGCTCGCCTCGCACACGCTGGTGGCGTACCCGCTCGCCATCAGCATGGGGATCGTGCGCAATGGCGCGGTCACCGCCGCCGTCGGGGGGACGATGGTCGCGGACACCGCGGCCCTGCTCGTGCTCGCGGTGGTGGCGTCGGCCACCCGCGGCGCGCTCGACGCGGAGTTCTGGGTGCGGATGGTCCTGTCGCTCACCGCGTTCGTGGCACTCATCACGCTCGGTCTGCCGCGCCTCGCGCGGTGGTACTTCCGGCGTGAGACGACAGGGACGGCCGCGACGTTTCTGTTCGTCATGACCGCGCTCTTCGCCGGGGCGTTCCTCGCTCAGGTCGCGGGCGTGGAAGCGATCATCGGCGCCTTCCTCGTGGGACTCGCGCTCAACCGCCTGATTCCCCACAACGGGCTGCTCAGCAACCGCATCCACTTCGTCGGGGAGGCGTTCCTCATCCCGTTCTTCCTGCTGTCCATCGGGATGTTGGTGGACGTGCGGGTGTTCCTGAGCGGGCCACGGGCCTGGATGGTCCTCCTCGTGCTGCTCGGGGCCGGCGTGCTGGGCAAGTGGCTCGCGGCCGAGGGCACACGCCTCCTGTTCCGGTTCTCCCGGGCGGAGACCGGGTCCATCTTCGGGTTGTCCGTGTCCCGCGCGTCGGCGGCGCTCGCGATCGCGCTGATCGGTCATGAAATCGGCCTGTTCGACGAGTTCGTGGAGAACGGCGTGGTCGTCCTGATGGCGGTGACGTGCTTCCTGGGACCATGGATGGTCGAGCGGCACGGACGCGCACTCGCGCTCGCGGAGGAGCAGGCGCCGGTGACGGGCGGCGAAGCGCCGGCGCGCATCCTGATCCCCATGTCGAACCCCCGCACGGCGCCGGCCCTGCTCGACCTCGCCCTGGTGCTCCGGGATGCGCGCTCGGGCGAGCCGATCTATGCCCTGACCGTGGTGCCGGACGAATGGGAAAGCGCGGAGTCCTACGTTGCGAACGCTGAGCAGATGCTGAGCAAGGCGGTGGCCTACGCCGCCGGCGCCGGGGTCCAGGTGCAGCCCCTGACCCGCGTGGACCAGAACTTCGCCAGCGGCATCGTGCGGGGAGCGGTGGAAACCCGCACGGCGACGATCGTGATCGGGTGGGACGGGCGGACGTCGCGGCAGCGCGTGTTCGGCAGCGTACTGGACCAACTCCTCGATCAGAGCGCTCAGCAGGTGATCGTGGCCAAGCTCGGGCACCCGCTCAACACGACCCGGCGGATCGTGACCGTGATCGCCACGGGGTCCGATCACCACCCCGGCTTCCGGGATGCGGTGGGCGCGATCAAACGCCTGGCCAACGGCCTCGGCGCGACGCTACACCTGCTGACGATCGGCGACTCGCTCGAGGGTTACCTCGACGCGTTCCGTCGCGTCAAGCCGGACGCGCCACTCAAAGGCGAGCGGACCGAGCGGTGGAACGCGGCCCTGGGCACGCTGCGTCAGCTGCTGAAGCCGGAGGACCTGGTCGTGGTGCTCAGTGCCCGGCGCGGGACGGTATCGTGGGATCCGTCCCTCCAGCGGCTCCCCGCCCGACTCGCGAAGCTGGTTCCCGAGAGCTTCCTGATGCTGTATCCGCCCGAGCGCACGGACGTGCCGCCGGCGGGGACGGAACTCGAGGCACCGAGCGCCTTCGAGCGGAAGCGGCTGACCGCGGCCCTCCCGGGGAAGTCCGCCCATAATGCCCTCGATGCCCTGCTCGCGATGGAGTTCCCGCACGATGGCGGGCGGCGGCGCGACATTCTCCGGCTGCTGCTCCACGGCGATCGCGGGGCGGTCATCGAACTGACGGCGGGCGTCGTCATTGCGCATGCGCGGCTCGCGTTCGTGGACGAGCCGCGCCTGTTCCTCGGGCGAAGTCATGAGGGCGTGGCGTTTCCGGGCTGCGCCACCCCCGCCCGGCTGGTGTTCCTGCTGCTCAGCCCTGCCGACGAACCCGCGACCCATCTCGCGAGCCTCGCGGACGTGGCGCGTCTCGTGGCCGACAAGGTGCGCATCGAGGCCCTTGCCCGGGCCGACTCCGACGAAGCCATGGTGCGAGCCCTGCTGCTGCCATCCAGGGCGGACTCCACCGTCTGACGTGCCTGCCACATGGCCGGCCGTGGCCGGGTCGGCTAATATCACCAGGGTGAACCGCATCCACCTGCCGCCCCCGCGCCCGACGCTCGTTGTTGGCCTTGCGGCTGCGGTTGCGGCCTGTGCGCCGCGCCCGGCCGTGCCACCCGCTCCTCCCTACGACGCGGCCGTCGGCCTCCGGACGTTCGATCGCGCCTGGCAGATCGTGCACGAGACCCACTTCGACACCACGTTCAACGGCGTGGACTGGCTCGCGCTGCGGGAGGAGCTGCGGCCGCGCGCGGAGCAGGCCACCTCCACGGCGGCGCTACGCGCGACGATCGGCGAGATGGTCGGCCGCCTCCGGCAGTCGCACTTCTCCCTCATTCCCGAAGAGCTCGCGGACACGCTGGCGCCCGTCCCGGACGGCGGGGACGGGGACGCCGTGACCGGCGACGTGGGTGCGGACACGCTGGCGCCCGTCCCGGACGGCGGGGACGGGGACGCCGTGACCGGCGACGTGGGTCTGGACGTACGCCTGCTTGGCGACGAGCTGGTCGTCACCCGGGTGGAGCCGGACAGCCCCGCGGACTCGGCCGGCATCCGGCCGGGTTGGGTGCTGACCGCAACGGACGACGACTCCCTGGCCCCCGTGCTCCGGCGCGTGCGCAAGGAGCAGGTGCGATACCCGGACGGCTTCCTGCTCTGGACCGTGGCCGAACGCCGGATGGGGGGCGCGGTGGGCAGCCCCGTGGCGCTGGCGTTCCTCGACGGAACCGACCGGCCCCAGCGCCGGACCCTGGCGCGCCGCGCGGTCCCGAGCGAGCCCATCAAGTTCGGCAACATGCCCACCTTTTTCGCGCGCTTCGCCCGGGACGAGTACACCACGCCGGCCGGCCGCCGCGCAGGCCGCATCTGGTTCAATTTCTGGATGCCGCCGCTCATCCGGCAGGTGGACGACGCGGTCGAGGCGTTCCGCGCCTACGACGGCATCGTCGTGGATCTGCGGGGCAACCGGGGCGGCGCCGGCGGGATGGTGATGGGGGTGGCCGGGCACTTCCTGACCGAGCGCGTCTCGCTCGGTGATTTTCGGACCCGCCGCAGCACCCTCCAGTTCCGCGCCAACCCGCGGCTCGTCAGTCCCGGCGGCGAGCGCGTGGAGCCGTTCGGCGGGCCGGTGGCCATTCTCATTGACGAAACCAGCGGCAGCGCCTCGGAGGTCTTCGCCGGCGGCATGCAGGCGCTCGGCCGCGTCCGCGTGTTCGGCGCCACGTCGCTCGGCGGCGTCCTGCCGGCGGTCTTCGACCGGCTGCCCAACGGAGACGTGCTGTATCACGCCATCGCCGACTTCGCGACGCCCGACGGGATCGTGCTGGAGGGCCGTGGGGTAGTGCCGGACGAGCCCGTCCGCCCCACCCGCGCGGACCTGCTGGCGGGCCGCGACCCGGTGCTGGACGCGGCGCTCGCCTGGATAGACACGCACCACAACCACTGAACAGGAGCCGTACCTATGTCTCGCCGTCTGCCGATCGCGCTGCTGGGCTGGCTGCTCACGCTGCCGGCCGCCCTGCCCGTGCACGCGCAGGGCCCGCTGCCGTCCGGCCGGGAGGTCGTGAACAAGTTCATCGAGGCCATGGGCGGACGGCAGGTCGTGCTGGCGCAGAGCGGCCGCCACACGACCGGGTCATTCGACATCCCGTCGCAGGGCATGAGCGGAGCGCTGGACGTGTACGCGCAGCCGCCGAACAAGATGCTGGCGCGGGTCACGCTCCAGGGGATCGGCGAGATCGTCAGCGGGTTCGACGGGACCACGGCCTGGGCCGTCAATCCCATGATGGGCCCGATGATCCTCGACAGCCTCCAGGCCCAGCAAACGCGGCAGCAGGCGGATTTCTATGCCAGCCTGTATCCGGACGACCAGATCACGTCCCTCGAGACCGTGGCCGACACGACCTTCGAAGGCACGCGAAGCTACCAGGTCAAGGTGACGACCGCGTGGGGCGAGTCCTACCACGAGTTCTTCGACCGGGAGAGCGGCCTGATCCTCGGCTCACAGCGGCACGGGGCGACCCAGATGGGCAACATCGAGATCCTGACCATGGTCTCGGACTGGCGGACGGTCGAGGGAATGCGGGTGCCGTTCAAGTCGGTTCAGCGGACGATGGGCATCGAGCAGGTCGTCACGATCACGCAGGTGGAGGTGACGACCGTGCCGGACTCGGTGTTCGTGCTTCCGCCGGAGATCCAGGCGTTGATGAAGGAGTAGGCGCTACTCCAGCGGGGCGAGCTTCGCGAGCAACGCCCGCAGCGTGTCTCCCGGCAAGGCGGTCTTGGCCGTCACGAGGAGGCTGCCGAAGCTCGCGGTCCCCGTCGTGACCGGGTAGGCCTCCGTCGCGGGGATGATGCGGAGCGCCGTGACCCGCGGGGTGCCGCCCAGGGCGGGCGCCCCGGACCGGGTCTGGGTGAGCACGATCCGCTCGCCGGACGGCGTGAGCAGCGCCACCCGCGCGCGCGGCCGCGAGCCGGTCTCCGAGGTCGCGATGCTCTCGACCCACAGCTCGGGGATCGTCGCGAGGCGGTCGCGGAGCTGGGCGGACGCCGCCGCGGCATCGCCCACGATCCATCCGCCGGCCAACAACTCTTCATCCGCTTCACGGGCAATGGGGGCCACCGCGGCGGGGGCCGGCGGCGCCGCCACGGCGGGCACGGGTGTCGGCTCGGGCGCGCGCACGGGCTCCGGCTCGGCGAGCGTGAAGTCCACGAGCGCCGTCGCGCCCGCGTCGAGCACCACCTCGCGGTCCCCCGGCAGGCGCCCGTCCCCCGCGGCGGTGAGCGCCACGCGTCCCGCGGGAACGTCCGGCAGCGTGAACGCACCCGCGGCGTCGGTGGTGGCCGTGAACGCGGTCCCCGGAATCGTGATGCGGACTCCGGTGAGCGCGGCACCCTGCGGGTCCCGCACCACGCCGCGGATCGTCCCCAGCGTGGGCGCGGGCTGCGCCACGACGGGCGGCGCCGTCTCTCGGGCCGGCGGTCGCGAAGCGCGCGCGTCGTCAACCCGCGGAGCGGGCGCTTGCGGCACGGGCTGCTGGACCGGCTCGCGCGCCGCCGGCGGTGGCGGCGTCGCCGCCGGCAAGGCGGTCTCTCCCCCCACCTGCGTGACGGTCTCGCTCGGGGGCTCGGCCGGTGTCTCAGCGGCGGGCGCCGCGGCCGGTGACCGCGGAGCCCCGGACGCCAGCGGGTCGGCGCCACCGAGGCCCAGAAACGGCCGGGCCATCCAGCCCACCCCCGCCAGCACGACGACGGCCGCGGCCATGCCCACCCAACGCGCTATCCGGGGCCGGTGCGCCGGTTCGGCGGGCGCCGCCGCAGGGGCCGGCGCCGGCGCCCGCGCGGGCGTGGGCTCCACGCGCACCGGGTCGGCCGGCGCGGGCGTGCGGGGTCCGCGCTGCGGTTCGGCCTGTTCGCCGGATGCGGGGGACGGTGCGGGGACAGGCTTTGCCGGGGCCGGCCCGGCCAGTCCTGTGCGCGATGTGCGCAGGAGATGATCCGCCTCGGCGGGGCTCACCAGCCACTCGATGTCCGTGGTGCGCGCCGCCGGCCGTTGGGGCTCCGGCCGGGGGCTGGGCATCACCGTGGCGGGGAGCGGCCGCGTTGGAGCGGGATCCGGGGCCGACGCTGGCTGCGCCGGGGTGGCGGGTGGGACCGCGGCAGGCGCGGCATCCGACGGCTCCGGGATTTCGGGGTCGGGCCGCGGGGCGGGGGCACGGCGCGGCTTCTGCGGTGTGACCTCGACCGTGACCTCGGCGGACGGCTCGGGAACGTCGGGCTTGGGCTGCGGGGTGCGCGCGGTTTCCGTCGCCTCGCTCTCCGGCCGCGGGCTCGCGGCGGCGCGCTCCACGACTGGCGCCGCTGTCCCGTCCACGGGCCTGAGCCGGATCTTGCCCCCGGTATCGCGCTTGGGGGCCGCCGAGCCCGCGTTCTGGGGACGGATGCGACGGGGGCCGGTGGACCGGCGTTCGGGACCGCGCGAGCGTTGTGGGACCGCGAGGGCGTGGGCCGCCACCGCGCCGGCCGCCTGCTGCCGGCCGCCGGCCGCCGCCAGCCGGCGCTCGGAAACGCGCCGGCTCTCCGCCCGCCGGTCACGCCCGCTGCGCCGGTCGCGGCCGGGCCGCTCCCACTCTTCCGATCGCACGCGGCGGCGCTCCGCCTGGCGCCGCTCGTCGGCGCGCCGATCGTCGCTGGTCCGGCGGTCGCCCGCGCGGTGCTCGACGGCCGCCGGCGCCGGCGTGGCTGCCGCGACCGCGGTCGCAGCTGCGCCGTCCGGCCCCGCGTGGGTCGAGAACGCCGGAACGGCTCCGGTGCGGCGGACGTGAATGGTCTTCAGCCGCTGCGTGCACGTGGCGCAGTCCGCGATGTGCCGCGCCGCGATCCGCCGCTTCTCCGCATCGGCGAACTCCGCCTCCCGGACGACATAGGCCAGCAGCTCGCGGTAGTCGAGATGGCGCAGCGCCGTGCGCCGCTCGACCCGCGTGGCGAAGCCGGCCGTGATCAGACCGAACAGCGCCTTGCCGACCGAGAACTCCGCCAGGTCCGTGATCTCGATGAGGCCGTGGACGTCCCGGGAACCGTCTATCAGGGGGAGGAGCTGCTCCTGTTCCGGCGTCAGCGCCGGGCGCGCGGTGTCGAGACGGGCCCGGTCGAGACGGAACACGAGGTCGAGCGAGGGAATCTTCTTCTCGATGAGACTCCACTCGTCCACGCGACGCGCACCCTCGAGCAGCAGCCCCTCGGGGTCAATCGAGACGGGGACGTCCTGGTGCTTGGCCCGGACGCTGCTCGTGAAGGTGAACGACCCGGTCCGCCACGTGAACATGAAGTAGACCGCGTCCTCCACCTGCCCGCGGACGAACTGCTCGAGTTCCGTCTGCGCCAGCCGGCCGGACTCGACGAGGGCCTGCGAGACCCGCTTCCCGCCGGCCTGCTGCTGGGCGATGGCGGCCTCGAGCTGCTGCCGGGTGATCCGGCCCGTGCGCACCAGCATGTCGCCCAGGCGATCCCGGCGGCTGAACACCGCGGCGTGGCAGACCCGGCCCTGCTCCAGGCAGATCTCGCCCTGCATCTCCCGCTCGGTGAGCGCGAGACAGCCGGTCTTGCGACCCAGCGACAGCAGCTGGATCACGTCCGGCAGTGGGGCTTCTTCGAGGCTTCCCTGGATTGCCAACCGCGGTTCCTCCACACGACGGCCGTCACGTGTCCGTGCGGCGACCCTGCGCTGTTACACTATAGCCCGCAACGGGACGCGATGCGACGCCCGCCCCGCGCGGCCCGGACTCATCCGCCAATCCGTCCCAGCTCGATCGCCACGTTCTCGGTGCGCTTGTCCCCGGCTCCGGGCGGCACGAAGACGTGGAGCGGCAGCGCGAACACGCCCAGCGCCTCCGCGACGGCGTCGGGGAGGGTGATCTCGTACTCGCCGGGAGGCACGCCAATACGGTAGAACGTGCCGTCGCTGTAGGTGAGCGACAGCAGTTCCGCGCCCGTGTTCAGCT
>DASWHL010000063.1:0-3805 GCA_036398175.1 Gemmatimonadales bacterium | reverse complement strand
CCGCTGGGTCGCCCCATCCCTCCCTACGCCGAACGCGGCCGCACGAGGCCGCGCGCCACCCCCGCCGCGAGCAGCACCATCCCGAACGCGCACACGATCACCGGACCGGTGGGCAGATCGAACCGGAACGACACGGCGAGGCCGGCGGCGGACGCCACGGCCGCGGAGAGCCAGCTCACGGCAATCAGCGGCCGCACGTTGCGCGTGAACAGGAACGCGATGGCCGCCGGCACCACGAGAAACGTGAACACGAGCAGGACGCCGGCGATGGGCACCGCCAACGTGATCGCGACGCCGAAGGAGAAGTAGAACAGGAAGTCCCACCAGCGGACGCGCCAGCCTTCCGCGAGCGCCGTCGCCTCCTCGAGGGACAGGGTGAAGAAGCGCCGGCGGAGCAGCCAGTGGAAGCCGCCGATGACGACGTACACCAGCGCGAGCCGCGCGATCTGCGGCCACGTGACCCAGAGAATCGTTCCGGCCAGGGCTTCCTTGATGGTCTCGGCGCCGTGGGGCGCCTTGTCGGCCACCAGCAGTGTGGCCGCCGACGCCACCACGTAGACGATGCCGATGATGGCCTCGTGCGGCACGCGGGGCTTCCCGGCGGTCGTGCGGGTGACGGCGAACAGCAGGGCGCCGATCGTCGCGAACCCGAACGCGAAGGCGTACCCGCCCACGGATCCCCCGTCCAGCCCCACCAGCAGGGCGGCCGTCCCTCCCAGCGCCGCCATCTGCGCGAGCGCGAGGTCCACGAAGATGACCCCCCGCGCGATGATGTGCACGCCGAGGTAGCCCAGCATGGCGACGAACACCATGCAGGCCACGAACGGCGGGATCATGAGCGGGAGCATCTCGGACATGCGGCCTCGGGGGGGTCAGGGATGGGCGGGACGGCCCGCGAACGCGTTCCCCAGCGCGCGGACCCAGAGCGTGATCAGCGCGATGTAGGTCTCGGTGCCCTCGGCACCGCCCGTGTTGGACGGGACCATGACCGGCACCGCGCCCGTCCGGGCGGCCACCGACCGGACCTGGTTGGCGTCGTAGTAGTTGGTCGAGAAGAGCACGCGGATGTTCCGCTCGCGCATGAGCGTGATGATGTCGCTCACGTGGCGCGGCGTGGGCGGGATCCCGGGTTTGGGCTCGATGTAGTCCACGCACGGTACGCCGAACGCCCGGCTGAAGTAGTCCCACTCCTTGTGATAGCAGACCATCGGCCGGCCTCGGAACGCCGCCGCCTCCGCGAGCCACCCGCCGACGCGATCGCGCAGCGGCCTTCCCTCGTACTGCCGGGTCGCCACGAAGTCCCAGACCCCGTGCCGCCGCGCCAGGTCGAACACCACGTCTTCGCCCAGGAGGTCGAGCAGCTCCGCGCCGACGTAGGCCGCGAGGACGCGGCGGCGGAAATCCGCGGTCCGCCGATCGTACTCCGCCGCGCCCTCGGGATCGAGCCGCCGCAGGGCGTTGCGCACGTTCTCGGCGATGAGGACCCCGTTGACCGGATCGGTCCACAGATGCGGGTTGCCGAACACGTGGATGTCCCCGCCGGCGCGGCTCACGCTGGCGGGCACGTCCAGCAGGTCCACGCCCCGGTACGCCGTGACGTAGCCGGGGCTCCCTTCGCGGATGCGGGCGTTCCCCGCTTTGTCGAGCAGGGCCGGGACCCAGAGCTCGAGATCGAGTCCGGTGGTCACGAACGCATCCGCGCGCTTGAGGTCGAGGACGTAGCTCGGACGCGGCTGCACGAAGTGCGGGTTCTCGTCCCCGCGCGCGATCGAGCTGACCTCGGCGCGGTCGCCTGCCACCTCCCGCGCGATGGCGGCGTACGTCGTGAGCGACGTGACGATCCGGAGCTTCTGGGCGGCCAGGGACGCGGGCCACACGGCGGCGAGGGCGGCTGCCGGGAGAAGAAGAAGGCGTCGCATCAATAGATCTCGTGCTTGTGGGGGCCAATGGCCCAGACGGTCTGCAGGAGGATGCGGTCTCCGGTGGCCCATGTGCCGGCGCCGAGCGCGTCGCGCTGATGCCGCCATTCGAGGCGCAGATACACCCACTCGCTCTGCCACCAGGTGAGCGCCGGAACGATCGCCCACGTGTGCTGGCCCGGCACGGCGAGCGGCTCGACCCAGTCGAATCGCGCACCCGCGAACAGCCGGCGCGACAGCTGGTATTGACCGCCGACGTAGCCACCGGTGTACTGCTGGGTCACGCCACCCGTGGTCCGGCGGTTGACGTAGCCCTCACCCCGGAGGGTGAACGACCGGTAGAGGGCGCGGGCGGGGGGCCGCCAGGACAGGCGGAAATCCGCGCCGACGACCGTGGACGTCAGGCTCGAGTCGGGGTTGTCGCCGCCCAGGACCGTACCACCCAGCTGAACGAAGGTCGCGGGGCTCACCTGCCAGAAGGCGTTGAAATGGCCGAGGCCCGCAAGGCCTCCGCCGCCCCCGTACAGCACCGCGTTGTTGGCCAGGGTTGCCTGCCCCCACACCTCGTACGTGCCGGCGGAGCCCCCGCCGAACGGGAGCGCCCAATACAGGCCGATGCCGTCACCGGGGAGTCCTTCGTCGCCGAAGTACTCGCGCAGCACGAGCGGTAATTCGCTTTCCGGCAGGGCATGCCGGTGCCAGCGGTTCAACTCGCCGAGCTGCTGGCGGAATCTGCCCACGTCGAGCCGGACTCCTCCCGGCAAGCCGGTCCAGTACGCATAGCCTTCCTCGATCTCGACACCTTCTTCGGTTGCCGAGAGGAAGATCTTCGTCTTCGCATAGGGGTCGAGCGTCGCCTGGAACGAGAACTCGAACTCCCTGGCGTCGAAGTTGCTTTCCGTGGGCGTGTCCGGGTCCACCTGAAGCCGCACGTCGCCGGTGGCGCTGATCTCGGGATTCAGACGGTTCAGGTTTCCGCTCCGGTCCTGGCCGGGACCGGGCACCGAGTCCGCGCGTGGCGCGGTCGAGTCCGTCCGGGCGGCCACCCGAGCCGCCGCGCGGAGCGCCGCCAGTGCGTCCACCGCGCGGGCGGTGTCACGCTCGGCGGGTCGCAGGCGCGCCACGATCCGCTCGAGCGAGTCCAACTGTGCCCGCAGCCGGCGCAGCTCGACCTCGAGCGAGTCGGCGCGCGTGGCCTGCGCATGCGCCGGCCGCGCGGTCGGCGCGAGCAGCAGGACGAGCAATGCGGCTCCCCACGTGCCGCGTGCAGTGATGGCGCGGTGCTCCGAGTTTCCAGGTGCCGACATGCCGTCCCCCCCATTGGCGATCGCGTTGCGGTCTGCGCCGTTCCGGCCAGCCGCCCGCGACGGGGCAGCCCGGCCTTATCCGATGGGGAGAGGGGGAGCGCGCGGGCAGCCGGGGGAGGTGAGGGCACCCACCTGAAACCGCTCCGTGGCTTGCCGCCACCCATCGTCCGTGACCAGTCCGGGGCACCGGAAGGGAGCGGCCTCCATCAGGGCGATCCGCAGGCTGATGGCCTGACAGGTCATGCAGCGTGCCTCGTCGTGGGCGCCGGGGCAGCTCTCGCTGGTGGCCGCTTCGACGTGGGCGGCCGGGCCCGCCGGCAGCGCCCGGGCGTGCGATGCCCAGGTGCCCACGAGGGGCATGTGCAGGAGGAACAGGGCAAAGACGGCGCGCCAGGAACGCGTGGGCGGATAGCGCATGGGCCATTATAGTACGGCGTGGCGCGACGGGTTCCAAGTCCAGACGACGACCGGCCTCACGGCGCGGCGTTCGTCCCCGCCTGGTGGCTTCCCGGCCTGCACCTCCAGACCATCGTCGAGCCGGCGTTGCCGGGTGCCTGAACCGACGCGTTACATTCCCCC
>DASWHL010000062.1:0-35771 GCA_036398175.1 Gemmatimonadales bacterium | reverse complement strand
GGTGGTGATCTCCTGCACGAACCGCTCGGCGCCCAGGACCGCCGCGAGCTCCGGCCGCAGGACCTTGACCGCGACCTTGCGCTTGTGGCGGAGATCTTCGGCCAGATAGACGGTGGCCATCCCGCCTTCGCCGAGATGGCGCTCGAGGCGGTAGCGCTCGGCGAGCGCGGTGGACAGCCGATCCGTGGGTGTTGTCATGGGGTGGAGCTACGATACGGGCTGGCGGGCGTCTTGGCCAGATACCGCGGTGTCACGGCGTCTTCGTCTGGGCGGCCGCCAGGCGCTCGGGGGTGCCGAGGTCCATCCATCCCCACCCGGTGGCGTCGAACGGCAGCACCGTGTGCCCGCGCCGCGCGAGGTCGAGATACCACGCGATGATCGAGAACCGCCCCGTGCGCTCCGCGTGATCGAGGATCCCTGGTTCGATGGCGTGGATGCCGGTGAACGACCACGGGCGCACCGGGCCCACGGGGTCGCGCACGCGCTCGGATCCGCGCACGGCCCCGTCGGCGCCGCGGTTCTCCCAGCCCATGAGGCCGTCGTCGTCGAACAGCAGCCGGCGGTTGGTCTCGCGCGCCTGGACGGCCACGGTCGCCATCAGCCGCGCCCCCACCCGCGCGCGCGCGTCGTGATGGGCGGCGAGCAGCCGGTCGAGCGGAATGGCCGACAGCACGTCCACGTTGTGGAGCAGGAACGGCCCCTCCCTGCGGAACAGCGGCGCCGCCGCGAGGAGTCCGCCACCCGTGTCGTAGGGCCCGTCCGGTTCCGGGGAGAGGGCGACCTCGACGCCGCGCGGTGCGTGCCCGGCAAGAAACGCCTCGATCTGGTCCGCGTGATGGTGGACGTTCACGACGATCCGCGTGACGCCGGCCGCCACGAGCCGGTCCATCACATGCGCCAGCAGCGGCGTCCCGCGCACCGCGAGCAGCGCCTTGGGCGTCGCGTCGGTGAGCGGCCGCAGACGGGTGCCGCCGCCCGCCGCGAGAATCATGGCCTCCATCAGATCTTGCCGTGCCGGACGGTGACCGACACGTGCGGGTACCGCCGCGCGAGGTGGGCCGCGAGCTTGGCGGCCAGGAACACCGAGCGGTGTCGCCCGCCGGTGCAGCCGAACGACACGGTGAGGCTCGCGAACTCGCGCTCCACGTACCGCTCGACGTGCGCTTCCACGATCCCGCGCACGTTCTCCCAGAATTCCTGCACCGCGGCCGACCGCTCGAGAAAGTCGGCCACGGGCGGCGCCTCGCCGGTGAGGTCGCGCAGCGCCGGCTCGTGATGCGGGTTGGGGAGCGCGCGGCAGTCGAATACGAACCCGCCGCCGTGGCCCTCGCGGTCGGCCGGGTAGCCGTCCCGGTACGAGAAGCTCTGGATCAGCACGCCCAGGCCGCTCGGCGCCGACGCCGAGGCCGTGCCGCCCGCCCAGCGGTCGGCGATGTGGCGGAACGCCGCCTCGAGTTCCGGGAGCGCCAGTGGGAGGCCCGCGGCGAGGAGGTGGTCCAGGTTGCGCGCGGCGCCCGGCACGCTCTCGAGAAAACGGCGCTTCCGCTCGAAGAAACCGCGGTAGCCGTACGCCCCCAGGGCCTGCATCAGGCGCACGAGCACGAATCCCGGGAACCGCGTGTGAAACGCGGCCCGGTCCACCCGGGTGTGCTCGCTCAGCGCGTCGAGATAGTGCTCGAGCAGGGCGGCGCGCGCGGCCGGCGGGACGCTGGCCTTGGCGTCGTAGAGCAGCGAGGCGACGTCGTAGTGCGGCGCGCCCTTCCGCCCGCCCTGGAAATCCAGGAACCACGGGTCTCCGTCGCGGATCATGATGTTGCGCGACTGGAAGTCGCGGTACAGAAAGAACTCGGCGTCCGCCTCGAGCAGGAAGGCCGTGAGCCGGGAGAAATCGTCCTCGAGGCGCTGCTCGTTGAATGGAATGAGCGCGAGCTTGAGGAAGTGATACTTGAAGTAGTTGAGGTCCCACCGGATGGACTGCTGGTCGAACGCCTGGCGCGGGTAGGCCACGCGGTAGTCAATCACCCGGTGGCCCAGCACCTGGAAGCGCGGGAGGACCGCCAGCGCCCGGCGATAGAGCGTCGCGATCTCGTCCGGGAACTCCTCCTCGCCGCCTTCCGCGCGGGCCGCGCTCAGGGCCTGGAACAGCGTCGTGTCGCCCAGGTCCTCCTCGAGCCAGACGCCGGTCTCGCGGTCTGCCGCGTAGATTTCGGGCACGGGCAGGCCGGCGGTGCGGAAGGCGTGCGCGAACTCGAGGAACGCGCGGTTCTCCTCGCGATCCGGCCCGATGGCGCCCACGACCGTGTGCTCGTTGCCCCACACGAGGCGGAAGTACTGCCGCATCGAGCCGTCGGCCGCCATGTCGAGGATGGCGTCCGGCCGATGGCCGTAGCGGGTTTCGAAGAGGCGGACGAGGCGTTCCTTCACCTCGACCGCCTACCGCTCGCCCGGCGGATACGTCTGTCCCCGCATGCCCGCCACGGCCGCCCGCGCGCGGTCCACGGTGGGCTGGAGCGCGTCGTCCGCGTTCTCCCAGGCCGCGATGAACCGCCCGTACATGGCGATGGCCCGCGTGGTGTCGCCGAGTTGCTGGAGCAGCGCGCCCCGCTCGGCCAGGGAGCGGACGTGCAGGGCGGGGTGGGTCGTCCGGCGACCGAGCGCGTCCACCAGGTCGTAGAGCATCACGGCCTCGCGCAGGCGGCCGAGCTGGGCCAGCAGATCGGCCCACGCCAGGGCGCGGACGGTTCCGAACTCGCCGCGGAATTCCACGGAGTCGCCGCCCAGGGCCCGTTCCTCGGCCCCCCGAACCGCGGCGGCGGTGTCCCCCCGCGCCAGGGCCAGGTGCGCGTCCATGGTCTGCCAGGTACGCGACTCGCCCGCGCCGGCCTTGGCGACGAAGCGACTGAGCAGGGTCGTGTCACGGGTGGTGAGATACGAGGCCAGGAGCACCGAGCCGCTGGCCAGGAGCGCCTGCTCCGCCAGCGCCGGCTGATCGGCGAAGAGCGAGTCAATGGCGCGCATGTAGGCGCGGGCGCCGGTCCGCGTGGCGGCGGTGTCGAGCGCCAGCTCGGCGCCGCTCATGAACCGCATCATCTCGACGAGCACGGAGACGGGCATGGTCACACCGCCCGGTCCGTTGCTGGTCTCGGCCCCGGTGGCCCGCACGGCGCGGGCGAGGGCGTCCACGAGCGCCCGCGACTCGGCGGCGCGCCCGCCGCCCGTGAGGATCGCGAACGCTTCCTCGGGGCCACTGCTGCCGAGCAGCACGGGCATGACGTCGTCGGGGGTCGCGAGCGCGGTCGCGAGCGTGTCGGCCGCGGCGCCGTAGTTCTCATCGCGCAGCAGGATCCGGGCGTTCCACACCCGCGCGAGGGGCGTGTGCCCGTGCGTCCGCAGGGCGGCGATCTGGGCGCGCGCCTCCTCCCGCTGGTCGTCCAGCAGCAGGAACCCGATCAGGTTGTCGCGCGGGCGCGCCGAACGCGGGACCGCTTCCACCCACGCGCGGGCCGTCACGTGGCGCGCGCGCTGGGCGTCCGCCCGCAGCTGCCGCACGCGCTGGGCGCCGTAGCGCGCGACCAGCGTGTCCTGCGGGGCGTACACCGCGGAGTCGGTCAGGCACAGCCACGGGTTGTCGAACGAGCAGGAGCCGAGCACGTCCACGATGTGCTGATACGCCAGGACGTAGGACGAATCAATGGCGAGGGTGCGCTGGAAGGCGCGCAGGGCCGTGCCCAGGTTGCCCAGCGTGTCCGGGTGCGGCAGGCGGCCGGAATGGTGGTGGTAATGCGCCTCCCCGAGCTGGTACCACGCCTCGACGTCGGTCGAGTCGTGCGCGAGCAGCTGGCGCACGAGGTCGCGGGCCCGCCGGTAGTTGCCGGCCTCGTACGCCACGTGGAACTGGAGCAGGGTCCGGAGGCGTGGCGGCAGCCGGTCGGCGTGGGCCTGAGCCCGCGCCACCCAGTCCCGGCGGCGTGCCGGCGAACCCTCGATGCCGGACCAGCCCTCCACGTCGCGGAGCCGCAGGTACGCGAGGGCGAACGTCGAGTCGAGACGCACGGCCCGCAGGAGCCGGGCACGGGCCGAGTCAATCTCGAAGCGCTGGAGCGCCGCAACCCCGTCGAGGTAGGCGCGGTACGCCTCGAGGGAGTGCGTGGTCTGGGCCACCAGGTCGGGCCGCTCGCCCGCGGGCGCGCCGCTCACCCGGAGGATCCGGGCGGCCACCGCGTCGAGCAGGGGGCGCGGGTCGGCGTCGAGCGGGGCGCGCACGATCTCCGTGGCCAGGCGGTTGCCCGAGGCCACGTCGTGGACCTTGGCCTCGACGGCCAGCGAGTCGCCCTCCCGCCGGATGTCGCCCAGCACCAGCGTCCCCACGCGCGCCTCGCGCGCCATGGCCCGCGCGGCGTCGAAGTCGAGGTCCCGCGGGCCGTCCACGCCCCGCCGCCGCATCAGTGAACCGGTGCGCTCGTCGTCGTAGACGCGCATGTCCTCCCAGTGCGAGATGGCGAGGCCGAGGAGGTTCATCGCGGCCTCTTCCAGGTAGTCGCGGTCGGGGTCGCCGGTCCGGTTCTCGAACGGGAAGACGATCACGCTGTGGCGCGGGTCGCCGTCCACGCGGTAGCCGCGCGGCCGGAACACGATCGCCGCGAGCGCCGCCGCCGCGAGGGCCGCGCCCACCCAGGCCCAGCGGGGCACGGCGCGCCGCGCTCGCGTCGGCGGCGTGATGCCGGACTGGAGCGCGTCCCGCAGCTCGGCCGCCGTCTGGAAACGGTCGCGGGGCTCGCGCGCCATGGCGCGGTCAATCACGGTCTGGAGCCCGGACGGCTGGCCGGCCAGCCGCGGAACGTCGCCCGAAATGGCCTGGGCGATGATGGACTGCGGCGTCGTGCCCTCGTACGGCGGCGCGCCCACCAGCATCTCGTAGAGAACGCAGCCCAGGGCGTAGATGTCCGCGCGGCCGTCCAGCTCGACGGCGCCCAGCGCCTGCTCGGGGCTCATGTAGGATGGCGTCCCGATGGCCATCCCGGTCTGCGTGAGGCCCACGCCGCCCGACACGCTGATGGCGCGCGCGATCCCGAAATCCGCCACCACCGCGTGGCCGTCTGAGAGCAGCACGTTGGCGGGCTTGATGTCGCGGTGCACGATCCCGTGCCGGTGCGCGTAGTCCAGCGCGCCCGCCACCTCGGCGGCGATCCGGGCGGCCTCGGTGCCGGCCAGCGGGCCCGCGCGGAGGAGCCGGTCCCGCAGGGACTCGCCGTCCACGTACGGCATCACGTAGTAGAGCAGGCCGTCCGCTTCGCCCGAATCGTAGACCGGCAGGATGTGCGGGTGCTGGAGCCGGGCGGCGATCTCGATTTCGCGGTGGAAGCGGTCGTGGCCCACCACGGCGGCGAGATCCGGCGAGAGCACCTTGATGGCGACGTCGCGGTCGTGCTTGCGGTCCCGGGCCAGGTAGACGGTGGCCATCCCGCCCTGACCCACCAGGCGCTCGACGCGGTAGCGGTCGCCGAGGGCCGCGCGGAGGCGCTGCTCGAGGTCAGGCATCCGTCATGATACCCCAGTCAGGGAAGCTGGCGCTCACCGCCCGCGGGGCGCTCGCGCCCGCGCTCGCGCGCCAGCAGCCGCTCCAGGAAGTCCACGCGTTCTTCCAGCTCCGCGATGCGGCCCGTGTGGTGCTCGACGTTCGCGAGCTGGCGCTCGGTCTCGTCGCGCGCGGCGGTGAGCTGTTTCTTCACCGCTTCCTCCAGCTGGCGCTGCCCCGCCAGCGGGCCGAGCCGGTGCGCCTTCCGGGCCTTGAGGTAGAGGGGCACGACCGAGCCCCAGGTCACCAACGCGAGGAGGACGCCGGGCGGCGCGTCAAAGACGATCCCGGTGGCCATCATCCCGGCGCCCACCAGGATGCGGCCGACGATGGACCGCGTGATCTCCAGCATGTTCATCGCCACGAACGGGAGCCCCCGCGGGCCGCTCGGTTCCGGGTCCCCGGCCTTGCTGATCGGGTAGCCGCACCGCGGGCAGAAGGTCGCCTCGGTGGAGGCGACGGTGCCGCACTCCGGGCATTCGGCCAGTGCCATCCGGCTATTCTACCGCGACCGGGCCGAGTCCACGATGGCCTTGACCTCGCGGAGCAGGAAGGGCCCGTCGTAGGGAATCCCGTCTTTGATCACCCACTCCACGCCGTTCGTGCGCACCTCCCGCCCGTCGCGCAGGGCCGTCGTGCCGCCCGCGTAGAGCACCTTGAGGTCCTCGAGCGGGTTCCCGTCCACCACGATCACGTCCGCCAGCCACCCGGCGCGCACCCGGCCGATGCGGGTCTCCTGGCCCAGGATCTTCGCGCCGTTCCCCGTGCAGTGCTCGATGATCTTGAGCGGGTGGAACCCGGCCTCGGCGTGCAGCTCCATCTCGCGGATCAGGCCGAACCCGTAGACCTGATAGATGAACCCGGCGTCGTCCCCGCAGCCGATCACGCCGCCCTTCCGCTCAAAGTCCCGCAGCGCCGCCATCCAGATGCGGTAGTTCTCCTTCCAGTAGACCTCGTCCGTGGTGCTCCACCCGATGAAGTACGAGCCGTGATTGGCGGGATCCGGGCGGAAGTACCACTCCAGCGACGGATGGAGGTAGTCCGCGAACCACGGCTGCGTCTGCGCGCGCTGGAGGTCGCGGCTCGCCTCGTAGATGTCCATCGTGGGCACCCACGCCACGTTGGCCCGCACCATGGCGGTGAGCACCGAATCGAGCCGGGCGGGATCGGCCTCGCGCCACAGGCGGCCGGCCCAGCGGAAGCGATCCACCTCGTCCAGGTAGTTGTAGTCGCTGGGGAAGTGTTGCCGGAGGTCGAGAATCGCGGCGTCGGGGATGCCGTACCAGTGCTCGATGGACGTGGTGCCGAGTCGAATGTCGTCCCAGACGTTGGTCTCCTCGACGCCCACGTGGTGCGCGGTGCGGAGCCCCGCCTTTCTTGCCTCGTCGAGTGCCGCGTCCAGGAGGTCGCGCTCGACGCCCGCGAACTTCACGCCGTCGGCGCCGATGGCCTTGAAGTGGCGGATGCGGGCGCGCGCCTCCGCGGCGTTCCGCGGCGCGGGGCGTTGCCCGAACGCGGGATACGCGAACAGCCGCGGGGCCACGATGGCGCCCTGCGCGCTCTCGTCGCGCAGGCGGACGATCCCCGTATCGGACTCGGGCCCCACCTCCCGCACCGACGTGATGCCGTTCGCGAGCCAGAGCTTGAGCACGTAGTCGTACCCGCCGAGCGAGCGGCCCGACCGGTGGCTCTGGAGGTGGGCATGCGCGTTGACGAGCCCGGGGAGCACGAACTTGCCCGTGGCGTCAATCTGCACGTCGCCCTGCGGCCGGCGGGTGTCGCCCCCCCGCTGGAGCGCCACCGGGTCGAGGGGCACCAGTGCCGTGATCGTGGTGCCCTCGATGACGATGTCAATCGGTCCACGGGCGGGGGTGCCGTTGCCGTCCACCACCGTGGCGTTGCGAATGACCAGGCGCGGGGGACGGACACCGTGCTGGACGCCCTGGGTCTGGGCGGAAAGCAGCGCGGGGGCGGCGAGCGATGACAGGACGACGACGAGCGGGAGACGCACCGAAGGCTCCGGGATGGGGCGCGGGGTATGCTAGCCCGTCAGGAAGCGGTGCGCTACCGGTGCGCGGGCGCCGCCGGCCTCACCGTGGGAACAGGCGTCGCTCCAGGCCCGGCACGAGCCGCAGCGCATTCTCGTAGTACACCTTTCGGAGCACCGGGTCCGGCAGGTCCAGGCCGTAGAGCCGCCAGAAGGCGTGTCGCTTCCGGTAGTACGGGAAATACTCGTCCGCGGTCTCGAGCACGCGGAAGTACACGGCGTACTCCGCGGGCGCCCACACGTCCTTCCCCATCAGGATCCGGTCCTGGTACCTGGTGAAGAACGCGGCCGCGTGGCGCGGTTGGCGGCCGGGTTCGTAGATCACCGCCCCCAGCTCGGTCATCACGTTGGGGAGCGAGTCGAGGATCCGGCCCAGCCGGTCCAGGTCGTTGGCCATCCAGAGAAAGTGGGCCGCGATGAACGTGGTCCCTGGGTGCTTGCGGAAGACGTGCAGCTGCTCGGTGATGAGCTGTTCCCACGAGGGATCGCCGTCCTGCTTCCGGTTGGGGAACTCCTTCAACTCGAGCCACCGCTCGTTGTACCGGTCCATCGGCTGCCAGAACGGGGCCGGGTCGGCGGTGTGGATCAGCACGGGAATGCCCAGCTCGCCGGCCTTCTTCCAGAGCGGGTCGAGGCGCGGGTCGTCCACCGGCACGCGCCGGCCCGCACGGTCGCGGACGCTCATGCCGAGGTTCTTGAAGATCTTGAGGCCGCGGGCGCCGTTCCGGACGTCGGCCTCGAGCTGCGCCGCGGTGCGCGCGGGGTAGTCCGGGTCGTCAATGCCCTCGAACGACGGGTTGGCGAACACGACGAACCGGCCGGGCGCCGCCTGCTCGAGCCGCACGACGGTCTCCCGCAACTGCGCGCCGCTCCGGCCCGAGAGGTTCACGAACACGGCCATGTTGATGGCATCCATGTCGCGGACGATCTGGGCTGCGCGCTCGGGCGTCAGCGGCCCGCGCAGGTGGTTGTGGATGTCCACGAACGGGAACCGGGCCCGCGTCACGGGATGCCCGGGCACCTTGAGGGTGGAGCGGGGCTCGTATTCCTCGACGCCCATCTCCTGGGCGGGGAGCGGGGCGGCAGCGGCCGCCGCCATGACGGCAAACCAGATCGTGCGCGGGAGGTGGTACACGCGGACTCCGGGGCTGAGGCGAACCCGCAACCTGTGCGCGGCGGGGTTTGCTCGGCAAGGGCCGCGGAAATACATGGCATGTCCGGCGTGCAGCGACCTTGAATCCGGGCTGAGGCCGCGATCGGCGGGGCCGGACCCCCGAACGGCTCCCGAAAACCACGGTCACGTGTCACAGCGGCCGGGTTGGTCCCGTCTGTATCCTGGGTCCCCGTCCCGGCCCGCCCGATGCCGGGATCCCGGCCAACCACAAACGAGGCCCGCGAATGCGGCACGAGCCCTGGCGAGACGCGCGCATCCTCATCATTGACGATGAGCCGCCGAACATCGCGATCCTGGAGCACATCCTGGGCTCAGCCGGGTACCCGGCCCTCGTCACCACCACCGATCCCCGGCAGGCCGTGGAGCTGTTCCGCGAGCACCATCCCGACCTGATCCTCCTGGACCTCAAGATGCCGCATCTCGACGGGCACGAGCTGCTGGCGCTGTTCAAGCGGGAGATCCCGGCCGAGACCTATCTGCCGATTCTGGTGCTCACGTCGGATGCCACACCGGACGCCAGACGCCGGGCGCTGGCGGGCGGCGCGCAGGACTTCCTCACCAAGCCGTTCAGTCCGCTGGAAGTGCGCCTGCGCGTGGAGAACCTGGTGGAGACGCGCCGGCTCCATCTGGCGCTGGCATCGCAGAACGCCGAGCTCGAGGAACGCGTGCGCGAGCGCACGGCGCAGCTGACGCGGCGGGCGATGCAGCTGGAGCAGGCCCGGATCGAGATCCTCGAGCGGCTGGCGCGGGCGGCCGAGTTCCGGGACGACGCCACCGGCCTGCACACTCGCCGCGTGGGGTGCGTGGCGGCGCAGCTGATGGACGCGATCGGACGGTCGTCCGTCGAGGTCGAGTCCATCGAGCGGGCGGCTCCGCTCCACGACATCGGCAAGATCGGCATTCCCGACTCGGTGCTGCTCAAGTCCGGCCGGCTCAACGAGGAGGAGTTCGCCGTGATCAAGACCCACACGGTCATCGGCGGGCAGATCCTGTCGGGCAGCGACGTGTCGCTGCTCGCCGTGGGCCGGGAGATCGCGCTCAGCCACCACGAGCGCTGGGACGGCACCGGCTACCCGGCCGGGCTCGCGGGCGACGCGATTCCGCTGTCCGGACGGGTGGTGGCGGTGGCGGACGTGTTCGATGCGCTGACGCACCCTCGCCCCTACAAGCCCGCCTGGACGTTCAAGGACGCGCTCACCGAGATCCAGGACCAGGCGGGTCGCCAGTTCGACCCCGACGTCGTCCGCACCTTTGCCACGCTGTTCCGGGAAGGACGCCTCACGGAAAGGGCACTTGCATGAAACGCGCGCTGGTGGTCACGGTCCTGCTCGCGACGATGGGCTGCGTGCCGCCCCGCGAGCCCTCGCCTCCCAGTCCCGAGACCCTCGTGGGCATGACGCTCGCGGCGCTGGAACTCGGGGACGTCGGCGCGGCGGCCCAGCACGCGCGGGCGCTCCCCGCCGAGGATACGTCGCCGTCCGGGCGCCGCGCGCTGCTGCTGCGCGCCGTGGTGGGCCTGGATCCGCGTAATCCCGTGCGGGCGCCCAACCAGGCGGCGGATGCCGCCGCGCGGTATACCGCCACGGCCCCCGATCCGCTGGACGCGGCGCTGGGCCGGTTCCTCTATGGCATGGCGCTCGACCTGGGCGCCGCGCCCGTCGGGGGCATGACCAAGGGGACCGAGCTGCCGAGGCTCACGGGGCCGACCCTCGCGTCCCGTCTCGAGGAGCTGGAGCTCTCGGTCAAGCAGTTGCGGGGTGAGTTGGCGCGGATCCAGGCCACCCTCAAGTCCTGATGACCATCCGGTCGCGGCTGCTCGCGTCGTTCGCAGTCGTCGCCGGGCTGCTGATGCTGCCCATGGCGTACGGGCTCCAGCAGCTGCGGGCGGTGCGCGGGATTGCCGTGGCGCTCCGGACCGAGCACGCCGAGGCGTACGCGGCGCTCGGGACGCTGCGGGAAGGACTGGTGGAATTCGACCGGCACGCGCGCAGCTACGTGATCGTGCCCGATCCTGCCTTCCGGTCCGGGCTCGGCCAGGCGCTGGCGCGCGCCGGGGAGGCGACCGGTCGTCTGGCGAGTGTCGGATACACTCAGGCGGAGCCGCTCGGGGCGGACCTCGATTCGCTCGGCGCCCGCACGCGGGCCCTCGACCTCCTGGTGGCGGCGGGGCGCGCCGAGGAGGCCACGGCGTTTCTGCGCCAGGCCGTGCAGCCGCTGCTCGGCCAGGCGCAGTCGCGGGTTCGCCCCCTCGATGACGCGATCGGCCGGGCCAGCACCGCGGCGGCGTCCGCGGCCCAGGAAATCACCGCCACCGCGCTGCGCACCGCCACGCTCACGTCGGCGCTGGCGCTGCTCCTGGGGGCGGGCGTGGCCCTCTGGGTGACCGCGGCGCTCACCGGCCCCCTCAGCCGCCTGCGGCGCAACA
Organism: Gemmatimonadales bacterium; assembly: GCA_036398175.1. GTDB lineage: Bacteria > Gemmatimonadota > Gemmatimonadetes > Gemmatimonadales > GWC2-71-9 > JAOTWJ01. The sequence continues at coordinate 24,550 of DASWHL010000062.1, read as the reverse complement.
TGGCGTCGGTGGCCGGCGGAACGATTGCCGCGGGCCCCCTGCCGTATCTCCGGGCCGACGAGATCGGGGATCTGTGCCGCTCGTTCGCCTCCATGACGCAGCGCCTGGCCGAGCTCGACCGCATGCGCGGCGAGTTCCTGAACGTCGTGAGCCACGACCTCAAGGCGCCGCTCAACCTGATTCGGGGCTGCGCGGAGCTGATCGAAGAGGGCGACCGCGAGGGACGCGGCAGCGACCGGCACGAGCTGCTCCGGTCCATCCGGGAGCACGTGGAGGTGCTCACCAAGCGCGTGGAGCAGTTGCTCAGCCTCGGCCGGTTCGAGGCGCGTGCCTACCCGCTGCACCCCGAGGAGATTCCCGTCGGGCCCACGTTCGAGTCCCTGCGGACCGCGTACGCCCGGCAGGCGCGCCACCAGGGAATTACGCTCGCGATGAGCATCGAGCGATCCACGCCAGCGGTGATTTGCGCCGATCCGGACGGGCTCAACCACGAGATCGTAGGCAACCTGCTGTCCAACGCGCTGAAGTTCACGCCGCCCGGCGGCCGCATCACCGTGCGCGTGTGGGGCGAATCGGACCAGGTGCACTTCACCGTCGCGGACACCGGCGTCGGCATCCCGCCGGACGAGTTGCCGTGGGTCTTCACCAAGTATTACCAGGTGGATGGCGGCCTCGGCGGTGGGGGAACGGGACTGGGGCTCGCCATCGTCCGCCAGGTGGTGGAAGCGCACGGCGGCCTGATCGCGGCGCAAAGCCGCCGGCCGGGCGGCACCGTTTTTCACGTGTCGCTCCCGGTGGCCGGCCCGGCGTCCGATGCGGAGCCGCCCACGGAGCCCATCGCCACCGCCCCGGAAACGCGGTCGTGGCCTACCCCCGACGCGCGGCGTACCCGGCCGTGGCGCGCGCAGGCGGAGGCTGAGAGCCAAGCCCCGCCAGCCTGATGTCCTTCCGCAAAAAACCGCGTTTCACCCCTTTGTGACCGGCGTCACAACCGGCCGCACCGGATTGCGGTTCAATTCAAGGATCCGGGGGTAGGTCAAAGGAAAGGGGGGAGGGACTCGGAGCCATGCCTCGAGTGATCGTGGTCCGCCGTCTTCCGCTGCTCGTCGCGCTCGCCGTCATCTATTTCGTGGCCGGCAAGCTCGGGCTGCAGCTCGCGTTCCTCCACGCGAGCGCGACCTCCGTGTGGCCCGCCGCCGGGATCGGGCTGGCCGCGGTGCTCCTCCTCGGTCCGGCGGTCTGGCCCGCGGTCTTCTTCGGCGCGTTCCTCGTCAACCTCACCACGGTTGGCACCGTGGCCACCTCGGTCGCCATTGCCGCTGGCAACACCACCGAGGTGCTGCTCGGCGCGTACCTGATCCAGCGCTGGGTGGGCGGCCAGGACGCCTTCGGGCGCGCGCGGCGCGTGGGGAAATACACGCTGGTGGCGGCCGGTGTCAGCACCGTGAGCGCCACGGTGGGCGTGCTGACCCTCGAACTGGCCGGCCTGGCGCCGTGGCCGGCCTTCTGGCCCATCTGGCTGACGTGGTGGCTGGGCGACGCGACCGGCCTCCTGATCGTGGCCCCCGCGGTGCTCCTCTGGATCTCCAACCCGCGCGTGACGTGGCGCATCCATCAGCAGGTGGAAGCGGTGGGCGTGCTGCTCGCCATCATCCTGGCCGGTCAGGTCGTGTTCGGCGAGCTGTCGCCCGCCGCCGCCGAGCGGCTCCCGCTCGAGTTCCTGTGCATCCCGCCGCTGCTCTGGGCCGCTTTCCGCTTCGGGCCGCGCGAGACCGCCACGGGCGTGCTCCTGCTCTCGGCCATGGCCATCCGGGGCACGCTGAGCGGGCTGGGGCCGTTCGTGCGGGTCACCCCCAACGAATCCCTCGTCCTGCTCCAGGCGTTCATGGGGGTGCTGGCGGTCATCGGGCTCATCGTGGCGGCCGCGATCAGCGATCACCGCCACACCGAGGAACGGTTGCGCTCGCTGTCCGTGAGCGATCCCCTGACCGGGCTGGCCAACCACCGGCGCCTGGTGAGCGTGCTCGAGGAAGAGATCGAGCGGTCGGGACGTACGGAGCGGTCCTTCGCGCTCCTGTTCCTCGACCTCGACGACCTGAAGATCATCAACGACCGACACGGCCACCTCGTGGGCAGCCGGGCGCTCTGCCGGCTGGCGGAGGCGCTGATCGCGACGTGCCGTGGGGTGGATACCGTTGCCCGGTACGGCGGGGACGAGTTTGCCGTGGTGCTCCCCGAGTCGGGCGAGTCGGCCGCGTGGGAGGTGGTGCGGCGCGTGGGGGAGCGCCTTGAGCGGGACGTGGAGCCGCCGCCGGTCCGCGCCAGCATGGGCGTGGCCGTGTACCCGCGCGACGGCCATTCCGCCGAGGCGCTGCTCGGAACGGCGGACCGCGCGCTCTATGACATGAAGCGCGCGCGCTCCTCTCCCCAACTCAGAACAGGCGCGTAAGGCCCGGTCCCGCGGCGTCAGGAAACCTGTTTGAGGGTGGGCTCCCGCCCATCTTGCATTCCCCGAAATCGCCCCCCATTATTTCCGCTGGCGGTGATCCACGCCCAACCTCGTCGGCCCTGCCCCAGCAAGGGTCCTCGTGAGGCAAAGGGGGGCAGACTCCCGGATCGGCATCGGTAAACCTTGCGTCGCCACGCGTGCGCCGCCGCTGGGGGGTGGGGGGCGTGTGGCCTGACCAAGGGAGCGTACGATGCCGACCAACAAGGACCTCAAGCGTCTGATCCGGACGCGCATGCAGAAGACGGGCGAATCCTACACCTCCGCCCGCGCCCAACTCCTCAGGCAGCCCGCCAGTCGTCCGGCGGCCGCCCCGGCGTCACCGGCACCCGCGGACTTTGCGCGCCTCGCGGGCATGAGCAACGACACCGTCAAAGCCAAAACCGGGTGCGCGTGGGACCGCTGGGTCTACGCGCTGGACAAGCTGGGCGCCGCCGAGCTGCCGCACCGCGAGATTGCGAGACTGGTCCGCGAGAAATACGAGATCCCCGGCTGGTGGGCGCAGGCCGTGACCGTGGGCTACGAGCGCATCCGCGGCCTCCGGGCCATCGGCCAGCGCCGCGACGGCGCCTACGAGGCCAGCAAGAGCAAGACGATGGCCGTTCCGGTGGCGAGCCTCTACCGGGCGTTCCGCGACGCGCGGCTCCGGAAGCGGTGGCTCGATGTGAAGGTCACCGTCCGGATCGCGACTCCCGACAAGACCGTGCGGTTTGGCTGGGACGACGGCACGATCGTGCAGGCCTACTTCACGCCCAAGGGGAAGGCGAAGACCGCGGTGGCCATTCAGCACATGAAGCTGAAGGACCGGGCCGCGGTGGAACGGTCGAAGGCGTACTGGGGGGAGCGGTTGGGGGTGTTGGCGGAGACGATCGTGGCGCGATAGGGAAGCGCGCAGCGTGCAGCGTGCAGGGTGCAGCGGACCTGCTAATCAGGGCGGGTCCCGCTGCACCCTGCACACTGCACGCTGCACGGTTGTCATCATCGCCGGACCCTCGCCGCAACATCCGCAAACCACCGTTCCCCCCACACGATCCGAATGCCCCTCGTTTCGGTGAGGCGCCGCGGGCTCAGGAACACGAACGACCGGCCGTCCGGCGCCACGTCATAGGACTGGTGAAAATTGTCGATGGCGAAGTTCGAGGCGTCGAACAGCGTCCTCAGTCCGGTGACCGTGAACGTGGTGCCGCCCTGCACCTGCGCCGCCACGAGCCGGCCGTCGGCGCCGATGAAGAACAGCTCCCGTCCCGTGGGCGACCAGACCGGGGCCATCCCGCCGCCGTTGGAGACCTGCCAGCGCACGGCGTGCGACCCCGGGAACGGGCGCACGTAGACCTCGTTGCCGCCCGACTCGTTGGAGGTGTAGGCCAGCCAGCGCCCGTCGGGGGAGACGGCGGGATGCAGCTCCGTGAACGGGCTCGCCGCCACGGGCGTCGGCGCGGAGTCGTCGCCCGTGCTCACCGCGACGAGGTCGCCGGCCCCCGACATCGTGTTGTCCGTGCGCACCACGATCCAGCGGCCGTCGGGCGACCACGTGACTTCCTGGACCAGGCGGTCGAGCTGGGCCACCAGCCGGTCGGGCCCGCTGCCGTCCGCCGGGCGCGCGTACACGGCGCTGGTGCTGGCGCTGTCGCGGATGAACGCCACGAGGCGCCCGTCGTAGGACCAGGCCGGGCGCCGGTCCCGATTGCCGAACGTGAGCCGAGTGGACGGCCCCCGGTCCAGTTGCTTGATCCAGATGTTGAGGCCGCTGCCCGCCCCCATTCCCACCGCCAACCGCCGGCCGTCCCGCGAAAGCGCGAGGGAGTTGAACTCCCCGTACCAGGCAGTGTCGATGGGCGCAATGGCGCCGGCCCGGTCCACTCGCGCCACGACGTTGTCCGTGGACGGTGCCCCGGATCCCCGGACGTAGACGACGGAGCCGGAGGCCGACCAGGTGAGCAGGGCAAACCCGGAGAGCGCCCGGACGTCCACGCCCTCGAGGACGGGCACGGCCTCGCCCGTGATCTCGAGCTGCTCGAGATCGAACGGCGCCGCCACCGCCACGCCGTCGCGCCGGACGTAGAGCAGGCGCCCCATGGGCAGATACGAAGCCTGGGCCACGTCCTCGAGCAGGGGTTTCTGGAGCCCGGTCCGCAGGTCCAGCACGTGGATGGCCATCGAGACGCAGCCCGAGGAGCAGAGCTGAAACAGCACCCCGCGCGCGCCCGGGAGCGGGACGGGCATGCCGATGCCGCCGCCCGCCAGGTTGGTATCCCGCAGCGCGACGGTGCTGGAGCCACCCGTGGCGCTCACGCGGCGCAGGCCGGCCAGGCTGGCGGTGGCGTAGACCAGCGTGCCGTCGTCGAGCCACGCGGCGCCGCCGTACCCGATGGCCGCGGAGTCGGCGAGCGTGACCGTGGCGCCGCCCGTCGGGCGCACCTTCTTCAGGCGCCCGTCGGCCACGAACGCGATCCACTGGCCGTCCGGGGAGAACGTGGGATTCTGCGCCCGTTCGGTCCCGGGCACGGGCGTGGGGTCGAGCTGGCCGCGGTGCTTGACCCAGAGCCGGCCGTTCTGGCGGTTGTCCTTGAACGCCAGCATGGAGCCGTCCGGCGACAGCGCCATGGCCGGGTAGTCCGTCACGAGCGTCACGCTGTCGCCGAGCGAGACATACTGCCAGGCGGCGGGCTGGCGTTCGGCGGCGCGGACGCGAAGCCAACCCCAGGCGGCCAGCCCGGCCAGAAGCACGGCAATCCCTGCAATCACAGCGGTTGCGGCGGACGCACGGCGGCCGCGGGCGGTGGGCACGGCGGACATGGCCGTGGCGGCGGACGCGGTGGTGGCGCCAAAGGCGGGGTTGGCCAGCGCCTCGCTGAATTGCGCCGCGCTCCCGAACCGGTCGGCAGGGAGCTTGGCCAGCGCCCGGACCACCGCCGCCTCCACGTGGGGCGGAATAGTGCGACGCTGGAGCGTGAGACTCCGCGGCTCCTCCGTGAGCACCCGCGCGATGATGGCCTGCGCGGTGGGCCCGGCAAACGGCGGCTCGCCCGTGAGCATCTCGTAGACCACGCAGCCCAACGCGTACACGTCGCTCTTGGCGGTGATCTCGCGCTCGCCCATGGCCTGTTCGGGGCTCATGTAGTGCGGCGTCCCCAGGCTCATGCCCGTCTCGGTCATGCGGGTGCCGCCGTCCGAGCGGCTCACCGCCAGCGCGATCCCGAAGTCCGCCACGAGCGCGCGGCCGTCGTGCAGCAGGATGTTCTCGGGCTTGATGTCGCGGTGGATCACGCCGTGCCGGTGGGCGTAGTCGAGCGCGTCGGCCACCTCGCGGGCAATCCGGATCGCGTCGTCCAGCGGCAGTTGCCGCTCGCGGTTCAGGCGGTCCCGCAGGGATTCGCCCTCGACGTATGGCATGACGTAGAACACGGTGCCGTCGGCTTCCCCGGAATCGTGCAGCCCGAGGATGTGCGGGTGCTGGAGGTTGGCGGTGGTCTTGATCTCGGCCAGAAACCGCGCGGCGCCGAGGATGGCGGAGAGCTCAGGGCGGAGGACCTTGAGCGCGACCTTGCGGTCGTGCTTGACGTCGTGGGCGAGATAGACCGTGGCCATCCCCCCCGCACCAAGCTCGCGCTCGATGCGATACCGATCGGAGAGGGAGGTGGAGAGGCGGTCGGTGGGGTGGGTCATGGGGCTCCGTAGTGTAACGTGTAACGTGTAGTTATACGGTAGTTTCGCTCACTCCTCCTCACCCGCCGGGTCCGGTCCGTCCTCCGGAATCCCGAACGCCTCCGCCAACTCCGCGTCCCCCTCTTCCCCCACCACGCGCCCGGCCACGTACTCGCCCACGACGGGCCCGAACTTGAAGCCTTCGGCGGACCCGCCGCCGGCCAGCCACACGTTGTCGAAGTCGGGGTGCCGGTCAATCAGGAAGTTCCGGGTGGCGCTCGACTCGTAGTGGCAGGCGCGCGTCTCGCTGAGCGGCGCGTTGGCGAGCAGCGGGAAGCGGGCTCGGAGCACCGCGCGGTTCCGTTCGATGCTTTCCGGGGGGACGATGCGCTGGCTCAGGTCGGGATCGAACGCGCGCTCACCGCCGCTGCGCACCCGGAACCCGCGGTTGTCGGGCACCAGCGCGGGCCATCCGGTGACGCCGCGGAAGTTCCAGCTCGGGAGGTTGGGATAGGTGAAGCGGCTGTCGCCGGGCGGCGTGGCGAAATAGCAGACGTGGCCCACCGGCAGGTTCATGAGCTTGCCCAGGACGCTGGGGAACTGCTTGGGCATCCACGGGCCCAGGGCAAAGCAGAACGTGTCCGCGACGATGCGGTCGCCGTTGGGGAACGCGACCGCACCGAGGCGGCGTCCCTCCACCTCGGCCGGCGTGACGTACCCGATGCGGACCTGGCCGCCGAGCCGCGTGAACACGAACCCCACGGCCTCGCACGCGCGCCGGGCCCGCACGACCCCGGCGTCCGGTTCGTGGAGCACGACGGTGATGCCGGTGAAATCCACCACCGGCCACCGCTTCCGCGCCTCGTCCACCGGCACCACCTCGTGGGGAATCCGCTCGAGGTTCCACCATTCGCGCGTGCGGGTGGTGAACAGCTCTTCCTCCTCCCGACAGATGATGTCACCGGTGGGAAAGAGGAGCTGGCCGCCGATGTGGTCCCGCTGTTCCTCGTCGAACTGCTTCCATCGGCCCATGGCCCGACGCGCCCACCGCATCCACAGGCGGCCGTGGGGGCGGTCCCCATAGGAGCTCCGGACGCCGCGGGTCTCGTCGCCCGAGGTCGCCCGCGAGTTGCCGGGTCCATACTGGTCTATCAGGACGACCGCGGCCCCCCGCTGCCGGAGGTGGAGTGCCGTCCAGCCGCCAAAGGCGCCCGCCCCGATCACGGCGAAGTCGTACCGCTCCGCGTGGCCCGAAGGCGGCGGCGCGGGCGCGGGCGGGGGGAACACGATGGGCGCCGACCGGTTCGACCGGCCGGATCCGCATCCGGCCACCGCGAGCGCCGCCAGCTCGGCGGCGGTCTGGGTGACGAACCGGCGACGGTCCACGCTCAGCCCCCCGGCCTGGGCACCCGGATCACGAGCGGCCGCAAGGCATCCGGCTCGGACGGGAGATCGGCGGGGCCGGCGGGCAGGCGATTCAGCTTGAGGATGTACGCGACGATGTCCGCGTACTCCCGCGGCGAGAGCTTGCCGGGGCCGTCCAGCGGCATCGTGGTGCGAATCTGCTCCCACATCTCGTAGACCGACTGCTTGTCCCACGCCATCCGGAACGCGGCCCCGGTGTGCGTCGTGGCCGAGTGACAGGTGACGCAGTGCTTGTCGTAGAGCGCTTGTCCGCGCCGCGCCTGGGCGGCGGAGTAGAGGGGCGTCGTGTCCGGCGGTGGGGGTGGCGGGTCCTGGGCCCACGCGCCCGACGTGAGGAGGCCAAGGCCGGCAAGCACGAGAGCCGCGGAACGGAGCATGCCCGGTTACCGCGGCAGGCGGAGCGCCACGAGCGCGCCCCCGGGACTGCCGCCGATGGCGCTCAGGATGTACTGCGCGCCCTCGTGCAGGAACGTCATCGGCGCGGTCGTGGTGGCACCAGGCAGGCTCACGGTGGCGATCTCCGTGCCCGTGGCCTTGTCCACGGCGTGCAGCAGGGGGCGGCCGCCGCGGCCTTCGCCGTAGACGAGCAGCGTCTTCGTGACGAGTGCGGTGGCGTGCGCGCGGGCGCCGGTGCGGGGGACGGTGACGCCTTGCAGCGCGGGGTGGTTCGTCACGTCGTCCGGCGTGTCGCCGTTGGGAATCCACCAGAGGTGGTCGCCGGTGTTGAGGTCAATGGCGGTGATCCTGCCGTACGGCGGCTTGAGGATGGGGAGCCCCTCCACACCGCCCAGGCCGCCCGGACCGACGGACACCCACTGCACGTTGGAGGCCGAGTCCACGCTCGTCCCCGGCACCAGCCGCGGGGCGCTGCAGCCCTTGGTGGACGCCACGTAGAGTATCCCGGTCTCCGGATCCACGGCGGCCCCGCCGGGGATGTTGGCGCCGCCGTTGGCGCCCGGGCAATGCACGGCCGCGTCGATTCCCTTGGCGCCCCGCACGGCCGGCGGATTGAACAGCGGTCCCAGGCGGAACCGGGCCATGCTCGCGCGCGCCTTGTCGCGGAGCGCCGGGGTGAAGTCAATCAGGTCGTCCTCGGTGATGCCCTGCATCTCGAACGGCGCCGGCCGCGTGGGGAACGGCTGCGTGGGCGACGTCACCTCGCCCGGCACGTCGGACTGCGGGACCGCCCGCTCGACGATGGGCCAGACCGGCACGCCCGTTTCCCGGTTGAAGACGTAGGCCCAGCCCTGCTTGGTGACCTGGACGAGCGCCGGGATCCGGCGGCCCGCCACGGTGAGGTCCACGAGCTGCGGCGCGTGCGGATTGTCGTAGTTCCAGATGTCGTGATGCACGGTCTGGTAATGCCAGATCCGTCGTCCTGTCCGGACGTCGAGCGCCAGGATGCTGGTGGCGAAGAGATTGTCGCCGGCGCGATGCCCGCCGAAGTAGTCAATCGTGGGCGGATCGGTGGGGACGTAGACGATGCCGCGCTCGGGGTCGGCCGACAGCGGGGCCCAGGAGGAGACGTTGCCGGTCACCTTCCAGACGTCGGACTTCCAGGTCTCGTGACCGAACTCGCCCGGCCCGGGGATCACGTTGAACGTCCAGAGGTGATTCCCCGTCTTCGCGTCGTAGGCGAGGATGTTGCCGGGGACGTTTTCCCTGCGGGTCTGGTAGTAGCCCTGCTCGTGCGAGTTGCCCACGACTACCACGCCGTTGACCACGATCGGGGGCGAGGAGCTGGTGATGTAGCCGACCTCGGGCGGATAGCCGTCGTCGCGGTCGTGGGGCCAGGGCCCGAGATCGTCGAGGAGATCCACCGTCCCGTTCACGCCGAAGCCGGCCACCGGCAGGCCGGTCCCGGCGTCCAGTGCGTGGAGGAAGAACGCGGGCGTCACGACGTAGATCCGGCCGCGGCCGTCCACGACGTCGTAGGCCACGCCCTTGCCGTAGTCCTTCCGCATCGAGTCGCGCCACCGCCGGGTGGGCGGCTCTCGGAACATCCACAGGGTCTCGCCGGTGGCGGGATCAAGGGCCACGACGGTCCGGCGCAATCCGGCGACGGTGAAGAGCTTGCCCTCGGCGTAGATGGGCGTGGCGCGCAGCAGCGCGGCGGCCTCGGGCCCGAAGTTGTCGCCGCTCCAGACCCACGCGGTTTCCAGGGTGGCGAAGTTCTCCGCGGTGATCTGCGCGTGCGGGGAGTAGCGCGTGGCGTGGGGGTTGCCCCCCCACCAGCTCCAGTCGCCGGCGGGCCGGTCCTGCGCGGCCAGCGGGCCGGCCAGGATCATCGCGAGCAGCCAGGGCGTGCGTGTCATCGGTTCATCAGGAGGTATTTCCGCAGCATTCTGGGCCCCACTTCCGCGCCGTAGACGTTGCCGTCCGCGTCCACGGCCACGCTTTCCGCGCCGCTCGTGGACGAGCCGTCCGGGTTGGGTTCCGGATCGGGGATGAAGGCCGAGATCCAGCCGGTCCGGGCGCTCCCGATGTAGATGCCGCGCCGCCAGCCGGGGTTCCGGCGCGTGTTCGACTCGGAATCGGTGGCGTAGAGGACGTCGTTGCCGTCAATGTACAGGCCGCTCGGCCGGCCGAACTGGGTCCAGGTGGCGAGGTGCGCGCCCTCCTGGTCGAAGATCTGGATCCGGCTGTTGCCGCGATCCGCCACGAAGAGGCGGCCCTGGGAGTCCATGGCGAGGGCGTGGGGATCGCGAAACTCCCCGGGCTCCGCGCCGGTGCCGCCCCATTCCTTCAGGTAGCGGCCGTCCGCGGAGAACTTGACGATGCGGTTGTTGCCATCGGCGTCGTGCCCGTCGGCCACGAACATACTCCCATCGGGTGCCACCAGCACCGCCGACGGCTTCCGGAAGGTGTCCGGACCGCGGCCGGACTGCCCCTTCCGGCCCAACGTCAGGAGGATCTCACCCGTGGGGCTGAACTTGAGGACGACGTGACCGAGCCCGGGCGGCTCGGCGCCGAAGCCAACGGCGTCGGTGACCCAGACGTTGTCCTGCGCGTCCACGAACAGGCCGTGGGGCCAGGCGATCAGGCCCGCGCCGAAGGTCCGGACGAGGGTGCCCTCGGCGTCGAAGAGCAGGATGGGGTCGAGCGCGGAGCCGGTGCAGGTGTTGGCGCCGCACCGCTCGCCCACCCAGATCCGCCGCCCGTCCACCGACGGCCAGACCGCGCTGGTGGCCCCCCACGCCCGGCCGGCCGGCAGCTTGCCCCACACGCCGTCCTGAGCGCGGTAGGGATTCGGCGCGGTCATCTGTGCGGTGGCTGGTCCGGCGAGGGCAAGCGCCAGGAACAGACCGGGGTCGAGCCAACGCTGGGTCATTGGCACTCCGTGCGGGGGCCATCGAATGAGTGAGACCATATGGCACGACCAGACCGGAGACGCAAGGCCTCGGGTGCCGGCCTGCCGTCGTGTGAGATAGACGTCTAGTTGTCTGGTCGTGTGAATAAGACGCCCAGACGCCGAGGCGCGTAGTGGCTCTGAGTAACGAGCGGTGAGGCCGACGGCGCAGGATCGTCTCGCGGCTCACGACTCAGGGCCACTCGGCGTCCCGGCGTCTCGGCGTCTCGTTCACGGCGTCTCAGCGTCTCGGCGTCTCAGCGCCTTGTGCGCGTCAAAGGCGAGACGGAGTAGCCAGGCTGCCGCCGCCGCGATGGCCGCCAGCATTCCCCATCTGAGCACGTCCGCCCCCTGAGCCGCGTCGAGCGCCGGCCACTGGAGATCGAACTGGCGGAGCTGGCCGAACCGGCTGGCCATCCAGTGCCACGCCGTGTGACCGACCAGGACGGAGAGCACGATCGTGGCGGGACGCCGCGCGACGCGGCGGAAGAGGAGGACCAGGAGGGGCGCGGCCACGACGATCACGGCGAGCTGGCCCAGCTCCACCCCCACGTTGAAGGCAAAGAGCGACGACAGCAGGTGGCGTCCGGCGAACTGGAGCGACTCCGCCAGGGCAAACGAGAACCCGAATCCGTGAATCAACCCGAACCCGAAGGCGAGCTTCCAGTGGTGGTCCGCCTGGACGCCCACGGCGTTGCCGATGGCCATGAGCAGCACGGAGACCGCCATCAAGGTCTCGATCAGCGGGGGGAACCAGAGTGCCTCCGGCACGAGGCCGAGTGCCGCGCCCACGAGGGTGATCGAGTGCGCCACGGTGAAGGCCGTGATCACCGGCACGAGCGCCGCCACGCTCTGGACGGGGAGGATGAGGCACAACAGAAACAGCAGGTGGTCCGCCCCTTCCCAGATGTGCGTGGCGCCGAGGCGGACGAACCGGGCGGCGGCCTGGTGCCAGCGCGGGTCGAGTCGGACCAGGCCCGGGTCGCCGCGGTATTGATAGACCCGCTCGGCGCCGGTCGGGGGAACGAACGTGAGGACGGTGAGCGTCTCGAGGCCCAGGTGCGCCCAGGCGGGCTCGATCGAGAACCGCGCGCGGTCGGACGTGATCGGGTACTCGAAGACCGCGTCGAGCAGCGCCTGCTGCCAGGGGATCTCGGTGGAGGGGGGCAGCGGCTGGCCGGCCACGTGGCTCAGCGCCTGCTCGACGGATGCGAAGGACCGATCGGTCGGCAGGGAGATGCGGACGGCCGTGAGGCGGCCGTCGCCCACGGGCGTGCGATCCTCGAACAGGCGGACGGACGCGCCGATCCACTGCCGCGCCGCCTGCCGGAGATGGGGGTCGGCGGCCGCGAGGTCCAGGAACCCCGCGCCGCGTAGCGGGAACTCGATGTCGCGCATGGCCTCGAGCGGAACGCGGACCACCAGGATCAGGCGGTCGCCGTCGGGCCGCACGAACGCGCGGACCGTGACGTCGCGCGGGATCTCGTGCGCCCGCGCGCCGGCGATGCCGCCGGCGGCGGCAACGGTCGCCAGCAGGAACGCGAGCCGGCGCGCGGGGGGCGTGAGGAAGCGAATGGCGGTTGGTATCGGGATGTGGGCCATGGCCAAGATACGCCGGGCCTCGGGTCCGGCGCACCCGCCGCGCTCTTGCCCGTCCGGTGGGGCCGCTCCACTTTGGTACCCAACCCAGGTTCAGGCGGCAGGGATTCCCCGATGCGCACACCCGGCAACGCGGCAATCGGCGTCACCCTTCTCGGTGCCATCGCGGGGCTTGGCCTTGGCGCGGCGGCCCTGGACCGGCGAGTGGGGCAGGGCACGATGGCGCCCCGGTTCGAGGTGGATCCGCTCTGGCCCAAGCCGCTGCCCAATCACTGGGTGCTCGGCTCCGTGATCGGGGTGGGTGTGGACTCGCGGGACCACGTCTACATCATCCACCGGGGCCTGGCGACGCTCAACGAACGGACCGAGGCCGGTGCCGCCACCACCCCGCCCACCGGCGAGTGCTGCGCGCCGGCGCCGCCCATCCTCGAGTTCGATCCCGAGGGCAATCTGGTCAACGCGTGGGGTGGCCCGGGGGAGGGCTACACCTGGCCCAACTCCAACCACGGCCTCACCCTCGATCCCGGGGACAACGTCTGGATCGGCGGGAACGGCGCGGGCGACTCGCACATCCTCAAGTTCACCCGGGACGGGCGCTTCCTGGCGCAGTTCGGCATTCCGGGCCGGGATCCCAACAGCAATGCCACCGATCATTTTGGCCGGGTGGCCAAGATCTCGTTCGACGCCGCGGGCGAGGAGGCGTTCGTGGCCGACGGGTACCGCAACAAGCGGGTGGCCGTGCTCGACGCCACCACGGGCGCCCTCAAGCGGTACTGGGGGGCGTACGGCCATGCGCCAGTGGACACGAACCTGGGCCCCTACGATCCCGCCGCGCCGCCGGCGGGGCACTTCCGGAATCCCGTGCACTGCGCCGAGCCGTCGGCCGACGGCCTGGTGTACGTGTGCGACCGGGTGAACAACCGGATCCAGGTGTTCCGGCGCGATGGCACCTTCGTGACGGAGACGCGCATCGCGCCGCTCACGCTGGGCGACGGGTCTACGTGGGACATCGCGTTTTCCCGCGACCCCGAGCAGCGGTATCTCTACGTGGCGGACGGGAAGAACATGAAGGTGTACGTGCTCGACCGCCGGCGCCTGGAGATCCTCACGAGCTTCGGGGACGGCGGCCGCCAGCCGGGGCTCTTCTTTGCCGTTCACAGCATCGCCACCGATTCCCGCGGCAACATCTACACGACCGAGACGTACGAGGGGAAGCGGGTGCAGAAGTTCGTGTTCCAGGGGGTGGGACCGGTCACGGCGCGCGATCAGGGTGCGCCGTGGCCGAAGTAGCGGTGCGGAGCACGGCAGTTATCGAACCCGCACCCCTCGCTTCATCACCAGGTCCACGTCCTGGAGCAGCACGATGTGCCGCAATACGTCGCCCCGCACCGCGATGATGTCCGCGTACTTGCCCTCGCTCACCGTCCCAACGTCGCCGCCCACGCCCATCATCACCGCCGGCCAGTAGGTGGCCGAACGGATCGCCTCCATGGGGTCCACGCCGAACGCGTTGACCCACACGTCCAATTCGTTCCACGTGGATTGGCAGTGGAACTTGCCGGGAATGCCCGAGTCGGTTCCGATGAGCATGACGACCCCGGACTCCCGAAGCTGCCGGAACTTGCGCTCGAGCGTGGGCCGGCGCGCGGGGGTGATCTGGAAGTAGGGCAGCCGGCCGAAGTGCCGGAGCGACTGCCGGATGTCCGCGATGACGTGGTTCGGGAGGCCTTCTTCCCAGCACGGGTCATCCAGGCGCTCCGGGTTGTCGCGCGCCCGCTCGTAGTTGAACAGGCCCTCGACCGTGGGCGTCCACCAGAGCGGACCCCGGTTCATCTGGGCCGTGCGCTCGCGGATGAGCGCGATCACGTCCGGCGGGTACTCGGGCGCCGTGGCCAGGCCGGTGTGCTCGAAGTTGTCCACGCCGGCCGCGAGCCCGCGCCGAATCTCCTCGGGCCGGTGGCTATGGGCGACCACGGGCAGTCCATGCCGGTGCGCTTCGTCCACGACGGCCGCCACTTCCGCCGCGGTCATCTGGTCTTGGTCAATGAGCTTGATGACGTCCACCCCCGCCTGGGCCAGGCGCCGCACCTTGGCACGGGCGTCCGTCTCGCCGCTCACGCCCCACCGGAACGCCTCGGTACCCGGATACGGCGCGTGCTGGATGAATGGTCCCGACACGTAGAGCGTGGGCCCGGGGATCTCCCCGCGATTCACCCGGTCGCGCACCTGGATGCTCGCCTCCAGCGGGCCGCCCAGATCGCGCGCGGACGTGACGCCCGCCAGCAGGAGCTGCTTGGCCGCGGCGGGCATGATCGTGGACGCGAAGATGGCCGGATACGTGGAGTCCCAGTGCGCGTAGTCCGCGTGTCCCACGATCATGAGATGGACGTGCATGTCCCACAGGCCGGGCAGGATGCTCATCCCTTCGGTGGAGATCACGTGGGCGCCCGCCGGCACGGCCAGCGCGCCCATCTGTCCCACGGCCTCGATCCGCTCGCCGCGGACCACGATGACGCTGTGCCGGCGGGGCGGCCCGCCGAACCCGTCAATCAGCGTGCCGCCGACGAGCGCCGTCACCGGTTGGGCGTGCAGGACGGGTATCGCGAGCGGCGTCGCGAGCGCCGCGAGGACAACAAGCGCCGGGTGCGGCATCTGGACGGGGCTCACTGTAGGGCGATCTCTCCCTCGACGGTCGCCAGCGTTCCCATGCCGTCAATCGTCAGGACCACGCGCGCCTTCAGCGTCTCGTCGCCCGCGAGCTTCCCGGCGGCGCGGCCGGCCGCCACCGCGTGCTCGATCTCGCGTTGCGCCGTGATGCCGAACCGCTTGAGGAACTTCCGCAGCTCCAGATTGAACACTTCGTCGTTCATGGCGGATGCCTCCGACAGTCGTCGTCTTTCCGTACACGGGGGCGCCGGGGCGGGGCCGCCATGAAGATGGCACTAACGGGAGCGGCATGCCAGGACGGCCGCGCAGTGTCCGCGGGGTGTCTGGCCCGGTCGCCCCGATGCCTCTACTATTGAATGGCCAGCCCATGACCGATCTCCAGTCCCAGCTCCAGACCGCCCTCGGCGGGACCTATGCCATCGCGCGCGAGCTCGGCGGCGGCGGCATGAGCCGCGTATTCCTGGCCACCGAGACGGCGCTCGGGCGGCAGGTCGTGATCAAGGTGCTGCCGCCCGAGATGGGGGCCGGCGTGAACCAGGAGCGGTTCCAGCGCGAGATCCAGCTCGCCGCCCGGCTCCAGCACCCGCACATCGTTCCGCTGCTCACGGCGGGCGCCACCGGCGACCTCCGCTACTACGTGATGCCGTTCATCGAGGGCGAGTCGCTGCGGGCCAAGCTGGGCCGCGAGGGCGAGCTGCCGGTGGCCGAAGCGGTCCGGTATCTGCGTGCCATCACGGACGCGCTCGCCTACGCGCACGCCCAGGGTGTGGTGCACCGGGACATCAAGCCGGATAACGTGCTCATCTCCGGCAAGCACGCGCTCGTCACGGACTTCGGCGTGGCCAAGGCGGTGAGCGCGTCGGCCGGCTCCACGCTCACGTCGCTGGGCCTGGCGTTGGGCACCCCCGCCTACATGGCCCCCGAGCAGGCGGTGGGGGATCCGCACCTCGACCATCGTGCCGACGTGTACGCGACCGGTGTGCTGGCCTACGAGATGCTCACGGGCCGGCTCCCGTTCAGCGGCGTGACGCCGCAAGCCCTGCTGGCCGCGCACGTCACGGAGGCGCCGGAGCCCGTCGAGCGCCACCGCGCGACGGTCCCGGCCGGGCTCGCGGCCATCGTGATGCGCTGCCTCGAGAAGAAGCCGGCCGACCGCTGGCAGCGGGCGGACGAGCTGCACGCGGCGCTGGACGTGGTAGCCACGTCCGGGGCGAGTACGCCCATGGACACCGCTCCCGTGTCGGTGGTCCGGCCGGCGGCGGCCGCGGCCGCGGCGCGCCGCGGCCACCCCCTGCGCGTGGCGTTCCTGTTCGGCGGCGCCGCGATACTGGTGCTCGTCCTGGTCTACGCCGTGGTGATGCTTGCCGGGTTGCCGGATTGGGTGGTCATCGGCGCGGGCGCACTCCTGGCCCTCGGGCTCCCCATCATGCTGGCCACGGGCATGCACGAGCGACGCCGCGCGCAGGTGCGGGCCACCGGCGTCCACGTCACGACCCCCACCGCGGGACTCCCGGCGCTGCTCACGTGGCGCCGTGCCCTGCTCGGCGGCGGTCTGGCGTTCGCCCTGCTCGGCGTCCTGAGCGTCGGCTGGGTGGCCACCCGCGCCCTCGGCGTGGGGCCGGCCGGCACGCTGATCACCTCCGGCGCGCTGGGCGCGCAGGACCGGCTGGTGATTGCGCAGTTCGTGAACCGCACCACGGACACCACGCTCGCCCGCACCGTCACCGAGCTGTTCCGGATCGGGATCAATCAATCGCCCGTCGTGAAGCTCGTGAGCGAGCAGGGCATGGCGGACATTCTCCGGCGCATGCAGCGCCCGACCGACGCCGACGTGGACGAGGCCATGGCGCGCGAGATCGTGGAGCGCGAGGGGCTCAAGGCGTACGTCGCGGGCGAGATCGCGCCGGTGGGACGGGGGTACCTCGTCTCCGCGCGGCTGCTCACGCCGACGGGCGATATTCTCACGGCCCAGCAGGCGTCCGCGGCGGACGAAGCCGGGATCATCGCGGCGGTGGACGCGCTGTCGGCCAAGGTGCGGGAGCGGATCGGCGAGTCCCTGAAGACCATCCGGCGGAGCGGCCCGCTGGACCGGGTGACCACCGGCTCGCTGGAAGCGCTCCGGCTGTACGCCCAGGGGCTCGCGGCGGAGAACACCGGCGACGACGCGCGGGCCGTGGGGCTGTTCGAGCGGGCCGTGGCGCTCGACTCCGGGTTCGCCATGGGGTACCGCAAGATCGGCACGATCCTGGGCAACAACTTCGAGCAGGCCGAGCGGGCCACCGCGATGCTCACCAAAGCCTACGAGCTGCGCGACCGGCTCAGTGACCGTGAGCGCGCGTATGCGGAGGGGATGTACTACAACCGCGTCGTGGGCGATCCGGACAAGTCCATTGCCGCCTACCGGACGCTGCTCGAGCTGTACCCGGACGACTACATCGCCCTCAACAACATGGGGGTCGGGTACTACCTGATCGGCGATCTGGAGCGCGCCGCCGAAGCCTACCGGCTGGGCGTGGAAGCCGACTCGTCCCGCGTGCTGGGCTATGGCAATCTCGCCGGCACCCTGGCCGAGATCGGGCAGTTTGCCGCGGCCGAGAGCACGCTCGCGCGTCTCGAGGCGCGGTTCCCCGGGAACCAGCGCGCGTTGTACTACCGCCGTGACCTGGAGTATGCCCGCGGGAACTACGACGAGGCGGAGCGGCTGGCCCGCCAGACCGTGGACCTCGCGCCCGCGCCGTCCGCCGCCGTGGGGGCGGCGCAGACGCTGGCGCAGACGCTGATCGTGCGGGGCCGGCTGGCCGAGGCGGAACGCGTCGCGCAGGCGGCGCTCACCGTGGCCGCCGACCGGGGGCTCGCGGCGCAGTACCTGGGCATTGTCGGCGATCTGGTCACGGCGGACGTGATCCGTGGCGCCCCGGGCGAGGGGCGCGCCCGACTCGAGGCGGCCCTCCGTCGCTTCCCGGTGAGCGACCTCGCGGTGCTCGACCGGCCGTACGGCGGGCTGGGGTACGCGTACGTCACCGTCGGCGACCAGGACCGGGCCCGCCAGCTGCTCCGGGACTGGGAAGCGAGCGGCCGGACCGCCCAGGGAATGGACGGGCGGTGGGCCCGGGCCCTGAGCGCGGAGCTCGCCCTGGCCGACGGCCGGTACGAGGACGCCCGGAAGGACGCGCTGGCGTTCGGGACGCGCTTCTTCTGCCAGGCCTGTCTCGCCGCGATGCTGGGCCAAATCCACGACGGGGCGGGCCGGCCCGATTCGGCCCTGACCCAGCTGGAGGCCTACGCCACGTCCATGCAACGCTTCCTCTTTTGGGATTTCCCGGACTTGGCTCGCACCTACCAGCGGCTGGGCGAGTTGTACGAGCAACGGGGCAACCGCGAAAAGGCCGTGGAGTGGTACAGCCGTTTTACGGACCTCTGGGCGGGCGCGGATCCCGCGCTCCAGCCGGTCGTCCAGGATGTGCGCGGCCGGATTCAGCGCCTGACCGCAGAGCGAGCGCCGTAGGCAGCCGCGTGGGTGGCCAACCGCCCCGGCGGGCCGTAAGCTCAAGTATCCCGCCAGACGGAGGTCCCATGCCGGCCACGCCATCCGTCACGCCCGCCCGCGCACGAGTGGGGCGCGCCGCTCCGTGCGTGGCGGCCCTGCTGCTTGCTTGCGGCGAGCCACCACCGGGACCGGCCCCGATCCCCCCAACGGAGCCCGCCGCGGCCTCGCTGGCCATCAGCCCGCGGGACCTGCTCGTGCTCGAGGGAGAGCCCACCCCGCTCACCGCCACGGTGCGCGACTCGGCCGGCGCCATCGTTCAGCGGGGCGTCCGCTGGAGCGCGTACCCGGCCGAGATCGTTACGGTCTCCGCGGCCGGGGTCGTGTGGGGAGTGGGCTTCGGCACCGGGTACGTGGCCGCGGGCGACGGCACGCGTGCCGATACGGTCGCCGTCCGCGTGCGCGTGCGGTTCCAGGCCCTGAGCGCGGGCGCGGCGCACACGTGCGGGATCACCACGATGGGCGCGCTCTATTGCTGGGGCTGGAACCGCGAGGGTCGGCTTGGCACGGGCACCATGACGTCCGTGACGCTGCCTACGCGAGTCGCGTTGGGGGCGACCTTCTCGCAGGTGAGCGCCGGCTGGGAGATCACGTGCGGCCTCTCGCATGCTGGCGCCTCGTGCTGGGGCAGCAACCGCTCCGGCCAGCTGGGCTCGGCGGCCAAGAGCGACGCGCTCGTTCCCGTCCCCGTGGCGGACGACCCGTCGCTCTGGACCATTGCCACGCACACCACGCATTCCTGCGGCATTGCCGGCCGGGGAGGGGCGGCCTGGTGCTGGGGCGCCGGCTGGACGGGCCAGCGCGGCGCCGGCGATTCGACGGGCGCGCGCGCCCGTCCGGTGAACGGCGACCGGCGGTTCCGCGCGCTCGACGTGGGCTGGCTGTTCAGTTGCGGCGTCACGACGGAGGGCGACGCCTACTGCTGGGGCACGAACGACGCCGGGCAGCTCGGCCGGCCGGATGCCCCGGAGACCTGCGGCTGGCCGGACGGGGTGGCCCACCCGTGCGCCACCGAGCCGGTTCCGGTGGCCACGGCGCTCGCGTTCGACTCGATGGCGGTGGGCACCAACCACGCGTGCGCGCTCGCGCCGGACGGCACGGCCCATTGCTGGGGCCGGAATGACGCCGGCCAACTCGGCGACGGCTCGACCGACGGCGCGTCCGCGCCGCGGCCCGTTGCCGGAGCCCCGCCGTTCGCGCTGGTCACCGCGGGCGACCGCCACGCGTGCGCGCTCGACCGGGACGGCGGCGCGTGGTGCTGGGGCGACAACGCGTCTGGAGCCCTGGGGACCGCTGCCCCGGTCGAGACCTGCGGTGAGGTCCCGTGCAGCCGCCGTCCCGTCGCGGCGGCCACCACGCTCCGGTTCCGGGCGCTCACGGCCAGCCGCGGGGACGGCGGCGCGCACACGTGCGGCGTGGCCACGGACGGCCTTGCCTATTGCTGGGGGAGCAACGCGCGCGGGCAGCTCGGGACCGGGGTGGCGGATGCCGGAGGAACGGCCCCTCGCCTGGTAGCGGGGCAGCTGGAGTAGCGCCGCGGTCTCAGGCGTCAGACCCGGTGCTCGTGGCGCGCCGCCGCCTCCTGCACGATCCGGTCAATGAACTGCGCGTACGGCAACCCCGCCTTGGCCGCCGCGTTGGCCATCTCGTGGCCCTTGCTGATGTACGGATTGGCGTTGGCCTCCAGCACCCAGACCTCGTCGTCGTCGGTGAGCCGGATGTCAATCCGGGCGTAGTCGCGCAGCCAGAGCCCCTGCGCCGCCGCCCGGCAGGCCGCCTCGATCCGCTCGCGCGCCACGGCCGAGACGGGCCGGGCGAACACCGTGCGGATCCCGCGCCGCTTGCGGTACGCTTCCGTCCACTTGGCGTGCTGCGTCGCGATGCGCTCTTCCGGCTCGTTCTTCTCCTTGTCGAACACCAGCTCGGTGAGCGGGAGCACCTCGAGGCGCTCGTCGTTCCCCAGCACGCCGGCGTACAGCTCGCGCCCGCCAATGAACTGCTCCGCGATGGCGGGCTGCTGGAAGCGCTGGTGGACGAACGCCACCCGGTCGGCGAGCGCCTGGAGGTCGTCCACGACCGAGGCGTGCGCGATGCCCGCCGACGCGTCGGCCGCCAGCGGCTTCACGATCAGGGGAAAGGCCAGCGGCGGCGGCTGGGTGACCCGCTCCCGGGTCCGGTACATGACGAAGTCCGGCACCCGCACGCCGTGATACGCCAGAACCTTCTTGCTCATGGCCTTGTCGCGCGTGACCTGAAGCGCGAGCGGGGCCGAGCCCGTGTAGGGATGCCCGCCCGCCTCGAGCAGCGTGGCGCAGACGTAGTCGAGGGCGCTGTTGCCGAGGAACGACTCCGCGCAGTTGACCACGACGTCCGGCTTCCAGGACTCGCAGTGGTCCGGCAGGACCCGGGGATCGGCGTGGATGCCGACGAGGTGCACCTCATGCCCGGTTTCGAGGAGCGCGCCCGCGACCTGGTACTCCATCTCGGGCTCGTGCGGCTCCCCGCCCGCCAGCTCCTTCTCCATCTGGCGGCGATGATCGTCCGGCGTCCACTGTGCCCAGGGAGTATCGAAGACGACGGATACGCGCACGCAATCTCGCGGAGGCGGTCGTACCAAGGTAGGAAACACAGGGGGAGTCGAGCAAGACCCCGGACGGCGTTTGCGCCCGTCTGGAAGGCGGGCTAGTCTCTCCCCGTGGCGCCCATTGACTGGGTCATCGTCGGTCTCTATCTGGCATTCGCCCTCGGGGTCGGCCTGCTGTTCCGGCGCCGGGCGGGGCGGGACGTGACGCAGTACTTCCTCTCCGGGCGCAACCTCCCCTGGTGGGTCGTCGGCACGTCCATCGTGGCCACGATGTTCGCGGCCGACACGCCGCTCGCGGTCACGGGGCTGGTCGCGACGCACGGGATTTCGGGGATGTGGTTCATGTGGAACTTCGCCGCGGCCCACCTCCTGGCGACGTTCTTCTTCGCGCGGCTGTGGCGCCGAGCCGGCGTGCTCACGGACGTCGAGCTGGTCGAGCTGCGCTACTCCGGCCGCCCCGCGCGCGTGTTGCGTGGCTTCCGGAGCGTGTGGGAAGGCGTGGTGCTCAACGCCATCGTGATGGGCTGGGTCATCCTCGCCATGGTGAAGATCATGGACGTGCTGGTGGACCTGGACGCCGTCACCGTCCGCCTGGGAATCGCCCCCGTCCTGGACGGCCGCTGGTTCGGCATCCTCGTGTGCCTGGTCGTGGCGGTGACCTATACGGTCCTGTCCGGGTTCTGGGGCGTCGTGGTGACCGACGTCGTCCAGTTCGTGCTCGCCATGGCGGGCGCCATCGTGCTCGCGGTCCTGGCCGTCGGGGAAATCGGCGGCATCGGCGAGCTGAAACGGCGGCTGGCCGAGCAGTACGGGGACGCCGCCCGGGACTATCTCCAGTTCCTGCCCACGGGCGGCGACGTCTCGCTGCCGCTGATCACGTTCGCCGCCCTCATGGGCGTCAACTGGTGGGCCACGCGGGATGCCGGCGGGACCAGCTACATGGTGCAGCGGATGCTCGCGGCCCGCGACGAACGGCACAGCTTCCTGGGCGTGCTGTGGTTCTGTTTCGTGCACTACGTGCTCCGGCCCTGGCCCTGGGTGGTCGTGGGCCTCGTGTCGCTGGTGGCGTTCCCCACGCTCGCGGACCGGGAGATGGGCTATCCGATGGCCATCGTGGAGTTCCTGCCGGCGGGGCTCCTGGGCCTGATGGTGGCGAGCATGCTGGCCGCCTTCATGAGCACCATTGACACGCTGCTCAACTGGGGCTCGTCCCTGATGGTGAACGATCTGTATCGGCCGTTCGTGCGCCGCGCCGAGAGCGACGGGCACTACGTGCGCGCGGCGCGGTGGTGCGTGGTGAGCCTGATGGTCGTGGGCGGCGTCACCGCGTACCTGATGCAGTCCATCCGGGGCGCCTGGGAGCTGTTCTTCGGCATGACGGTGGGGATCGGCGGGGTGTACGTGATGCGGTGGTGGTGGTGGCGCGTGAACGCGTGGAGCGAGATCGCGGCCTGGGTCTCGACCGCGGTGGTCTACCTCGGGCTCCACATGGCCAATCCGGGAATCGGCTTCGGCTGGCACCTGATCGTGACGGCGGCCGCCTCGACGGTCTGCTGGGTCACGGTCGCGCTCGTCACCCCACCCACCGACGAGCGCGTGCTCGTGGCGTTTTACGAGCGGGTACGTCCCCACGCCCCCGGGTGGGGGCCCATCGCGCGCCGCAGCGGCGCGGGCCCCGCGCGGCGAGGCTGGTGGGACGTCACGGGGTGGTTGGCCGGGATGGTATTCATCTATACCGGCATGTTCGGCGTGGGGAAGCTCCTCCTCCACGGCTGGTGGGCCGGGTTCCCCTACCTGTCGGTGGCCGCGGCGGCGGGGGGCGTCATCGCGTGGAGCATGCGCGGGGCGGACGCGCCGAGCTTCATGGCCCCTTCAGAACGACTTCATCACCGGTAGGCTCTGTTCCATACCGTCCGTGGCTTATCCGTGGCAGCAGGAGACACAACCGCATGGCTATTCGTGTGATGCTCATGGGACTCGGTCCGATCGGCGCCGCCGTGGCCCGCCAGGTCGCCGACCGGAAAGCCCTGAAGATCGTGGGAGCGGTGGACATTGATCCCGAGAAAATGGGCCGGGACGTGGGCGACGTGATCGGGCTGGGCCGCACGCTGCGCGTGAAGGTAACCGGCGACGCCGCCGCCACGCTGCGCTTGACGCGCCCCGACGTGGCGGTCCTGTGCACCGGTTCGTCCCTCAAGCAGGTGTTGCCGCAGTTCGAGACGGTCATCAAGGCCCGCGTGCCGATCGTGTCCACCACCGAGGAGCTGGCGTACCCGTGGTTCTCGAACCGCACGCTGGCCCGGAAGCTCGACGCGCTCGCCACGAAGGCGCGCGTGGCCGTGGTGGGCACGGGCGTCAACCCGGGCTTTGCCATGGACGCGCTGCCCATCACCCTCTCGGGCATCTGTGAGCGGGTGGACGCGGTGCGTGTGGACCGGATCCAGGACGCCCGGATCCGCCGGCTGCCGTTCCAGAAGAAGATCGGCGCGGGCGCAACGCCCGAACAGTTCGCGGAGCGGGTGCGGGCGGGAACGGTGCGCCACGTGGGCCTCACCGAATCCATCGCCATGATCGCCGACGCGCTGGGCTGGAAGCTCGACCGGATCACCGACGAGATCGCCCCCAAGCTCGCGGAACGGCCGGTGGCCAGCGAGTTCCTCGAGGTGCCGCAGGGCCGGGTGTGCGGGCTCGTACAGGACGGCGTCGGCTACCGGAAGGGGCAGCCCGCCATCGTGCTCCACATGGAGGCGTACCTTGGCGCGCCGGAGACCTTCGACGCCGTGACCATCGAAGGGTCGCCGCGGCTCCAGGTCCGGGCCGAGGGCGGCTTCCATGGCGACGTGGCCACGGCGTCCATCACGGTGAACTCGATCCCGAAGGTTCTCGAGGCGGCGCCGGGGCTGCACACCATGCGCAGTCTGCCGATTCCGTCGTTCTTCGGTGGTACGGCGGCGCGCGGTCCGTCGCGGGGGCGTCGGGTGCGGAGCGCGTGACGTAGTGTTGGGGCTCCGTGCGGGTGGTACGCGCGGGCGGGGGCCTCCGGGCGCGCCGTCCCGACGGACTCGACGGCTGTTTCCTGGAGCGGGGTGGGATGGTCTTGGGGACACGCCGCCGTGACCCTCGGGACGGCACTGCCCTGCGGCCCCCGCCCGCGCGTACCCTGAACTCTGGTGACTTGGTCGCGTTCCGGAGGCGCCGGGGTGGCCCCCGGAGGGCCCCCCCCGCGCCCAC
>DASWHL010000061.1:0-33277 GCA_036398175.1 Gemmatimonadales bacterium | reverse complement strand
CCGGCTCACGCCCACGTCGCGCGCCGAGTTCCAGCGGGTGCTCAACATGGTCAGGAGCCGGGGATGACCCCTGAGCCGCGTATCGGCCGCGTCGCGCTGGTCGGCGTTCTGCTGGGCGGGGTGAGCGCCGCGGCGCTGCCGGCACAGGTCGGGGACCCGCGCGCCGCGACGTTCCGCGGGCCCTGGCACGCTGCCACGGGCATCGTGGATTCGCTGGCCGACTCGGTGTCGGTGCCCGTGGCGGTGCGAGCGTCGCTCATGCTCGGCAACCCGGATCGGGCCACCGACCTGCTCGCGCGCTACGCGCACGTGCTCGATACGGTCACGCGCCTGGAGCTGAGCGCGGCCGTTGCGGCCGCGCGGGCCGAATGGGGCCCGGCCGCCGAAGCGTTCGGGGCGGCCGCGGCCATGCGGCCGGACCGGGACCGCGGACGGCTCGACGCGCGGGCCGCGACCGCGTTCCAGGCGGCGGATCAACCGGACTCCGCGGCGGCGGCCTATGCGCGGGCCCGATCGCGGCTCCCGGCGCTCGCGGGGTGGCTTGCGCTCCGGGAAGCGTCGCTCGTGGATCGGGAAGACGCCGCGGAGAGCCTGCTCGTGACGGTGCCCGCGGCTGGCCGGCCGCTCGTGCTCCAGGCCCGGGCCCGGCTCCGCCTGCTGGACGGTAACCCGGAGGCGGCCGAGCATCTCCTGGAGGCCGCGGGTCTCCCCGGACAGGCGGCGGAGCTGGCGCTCGCCCGGGGCGATACCGCCGCGGTCGTGCGCTATGCAGCGGCCGCCATGACGGTGGCGGACACGGCCGACGTGCGGCGCGGGTTGGCGCTGTTTCAGGAGACCCTGGATCCCCCGACGGCAGCCATCGCGCTCGCGGCGGCGCGCGGCGCCGGCCGGCTCGGCGCCACGCGGCAGGCGGCAACCTGGGGCCTCCTGGCCGTCGGCCTCGGCGACAGCACACCGGCCACGCTCCTGGCCGTGGGCGGGTGGCTCGAAGCGAGCGGCCAACGGCGCGCGGCGCTGGAGCCCTACCGGCTTGCGGGCGACGCGGGGGTGATGCCGCATGCCCGGGCCCGCCACCGTCTTGGGGACCGGGCGGCCATCGCCACGTTGCGGCGGTTCGTGGCGGACCATCCCGACGATGCGGCGGCGCCCGCCGCCCTCATGCTGGTCGCCGAGGCCCTGGCCAGCGACAGCCTGCTGCGGGACGTGGCGCGCCGCTGGCCCCGCGCCTCCCAGGCGTCCACCGCCCGGATGCGTCTGGCGCTCCGCGCGCTCGCCGCGGGGGACTCCGCCAGGGCGGTTCCGCTCCTCGACGACGAGATCGCCCATCGGGGTGCGGCCGAGCATCGCGCCCGCTTCCTGCGGGCGCGCGTCAGGGAGACGCGCAAGGACGAGCCCGGCGCCCGGGAGGAGTTCGCGGCGCTCGCGGCGGCGGATTCGCTGGGGTACTACGGCCTGCTCGCGCGCCGCGCCGCTGGTCTGCCCGCGCCGACGATGGCCGCGGCCCCCGCGCGCGAGCCGGACTCCACGGTGGCGGACGAGTTGGCCCAACTGGCCTTGCTGGATGAGCTGGGCTTCGCCGCCGAGGCCGATCTCCTCGTCCGAAGCCTGCTGGAGCGCTCCTGGGAAAACTCGGAGGCCATGCTCGACGCTGCGGAGGGCCTGGTGCGGCTGGGGAGGGCCAATCAGGCCATCCGGCTCGGCTACGCCGCGGCGCGCCACCGGACCCTGAACGATGCGCGGGTCCTGCGCGCCGTCTTCCCGTGGCCCGACCCGGAACTCGTGCGCGCCGAGGCGGCCGCGTTCGGCCTGGATCCGTTCCTCGTGGCCGGGCTCGTTCGCCAGGAGTCGTGGTTCCTGCCGACCGCCCGCTCCCGGGCCGGCGCCATCGGGTACATGCAGTTGATGCCGGCGACCGCAAAGGAAGTGGCCCGGCGCGCGCGGTTGGCATGGGCCGACCCCATGCTCACGATGGCGGATGCCAACCTGCACCTGGGCTGCACGCACCTGGCCGGGCTGCTGCGGACGTTCGATGGCGACACCGTCCCGGCGCTCGCCGCGTACAACGCCGGGGGAACCCCGGTGCGCCGGTGGCAGCGCCGCCCGGGGGCCGGCGATCCCGTCAGCTTCGTCGAGCACATCACGTATCCGGAGACCATGGCATACGTGCAGGCCGTGGTGCGGAACGCGGCGCTCTACCGCTGGCTCTATGGGGAGGGCCCGATGGACGCCGCGCCGTGAGCGGTCCCGCGCTGCGGCGCGGGCTGCACGCGGCGTCGGCCGCGGTCGCCCTGCTCACGCTCATCTCGCCGGCGGCGCTCCGCCTGGGAACCGCGTACCTCGCGGCCACCATGCTCGCCCTGGAGGTCGCCCGCCTCCGCTCCGATGCGGTGGCCGGCGTGCTTGCCCGGATGGTCCCCGTCTACCGGGATCGCGAGCGGCGCCGTCCGAGCGGCGCGCTGTGGCTGCTGCTGGCCTACGCGGCCTGCGCCTGGTTCCCGCATCCGGCGGCCCTCGCGGGCATCCTCGTGGCCGGGCTCGCGGATCCGGCCGGCGCCGTGGTGGGCACCCGGTTCGGTGGGGGCGCGCGTAAGAGTGTCCCCGGGTCCGCGGCCGTGGCCGGGGTGGCAATGCTCGTCATCGTGGCGGTCGGCGTGCCCTGGCTGACGGCGGTGCTGGCCGCGGCGGCCGCGGCGGGGGCCGAGCGCTGGTCCGGAGCGGTGGACGACAATCTGGTGGTGGCCCCGGTGACCGCGGCGGTCGTGGCCGTGCTCGCTTGACACCTCCGCGCGCGCGCGACAAAATGGCGACTTCATCTGTCGGAGCGAGGCCATGCGCGGGAAGGTCAAGTGGTTCAACGATTCGAAGGGGTACGGGTTCATCGCGCCGGAGGCCGGCGGCGACGTCTTCGTCCACTTCACGGCCATCCAGATGGAGGGATTCAAAACGCTCCGCGAGGGTGAGGACGTCGAGTTCGAGGTCGAGAACCGGGACCGCGGCATGCACGCCCGGAACGTGATCCGCGTCTGACGCCCCGCTGGACCTGGGGGAACGCCCCGCCCGGCCGTGCCGGGCGGGGCGTTCCCATGCACGGTATGTTCTCCGGCGATGGGTGCGCGTCCGCAGGTCTACCTGATTGACGGCTACGCGCTGATCTATCGCGCCTTCTTCGCGATGATCGCGCGCCCGCTCACGACGAGCCGGGGAGAGAACACCTCCGCGGTCTGGGGTGTGGCCAATTTCCTGCTCCGCCTGCTCCGTGATCGCCGGCCGGCGTACGTGGCGTGGGTGCACGACGCCGGCACGTCGTTTCGGCACGAGGTGTTCCCCGAGTACAAGGCGACGCGCGAGAAGCTGGAGCCGGAGCTGCAGGAGGCGTTCGACCGGTCGCTCGAGCGGGTGGAGCAGCTCCTCGCCGCGTTCCACCTGCCGCTGATCGCCATTGACGGATACGAGGCCGACGACGTGATCGGCACACTCGCGCGGCGCGTCGTGGACCAGGGTGCGCACGCCGTCATCGTGTCCGGCGACAAGGACTTCTATCAGCTGGTCTCGGAGCACGTCTCGCTGCTCAATCCCGGCCGGCGCGGCCCGGCCGCCGTGGACGAGACCTGGGTGGATCCCTCGAACGCCGCCGAACGCCTCGGGGTGCCGCCGGCGCGCGTCGTGGATTACCTGGCGCTGGTGGGGGACTCGTCGGACAACGTGCCGGGCGTGCGCGGCGTCGGCGACAAGACGGCGCGGGCGCTGATCGAGCAGTTCGGCGACCTGGATACCATCCTGCGCCGCGCCGACGAGGCCCCGACGCGCCGCGTCCGGGAGGCCCTGGCGGCCCACGCGGAAGCGGCGCTGCTGTCCCGCGAGCTCGTCACCCTCCGCTGCGACGTCTCCGTCGAGGCCGACCTCGCCCGATTCACGGTGCGCCCGCCGGACCGGGACGCGCTCGCGGCCCTGTTCGCGGATCTCGAATTCCACTCGCTGATCGGCCAGGTCGCGGTGGCCGAGCCGCCGCCTGCACCCGTGGAGCCGCCGACCAACGACGTTCCGGACGCCGTGCTCGAGATGGCCGGCGACGTGGCCGCGGCGGTGCCGGCCATGCGGGCCGCCGGGTCACTGGCCATCGTGGGCTTCGGCGCCGACGGCGCGCGGCGCGCGGCGGATCTCGTGGGCCTCGCCCTCGTGAGCGATACGCGGGCGTGGTATCTCCCGCTCACCCACCGGCAACCGGCCGAGTTGGGGGCGGTGGCTCCCCGCAACCTGCCGCCGCTGGCGGACGCCGCCATGCGGCCGGTCCGCGATCTGCTGGGCGACCCCGACGTGCCGAAGGTCGGCCACGAGATCAAGGCCGATTGGCTGTCGCTGCGCCGCGCCGGGGCGGAGCTGGCGGGCGTGGCGCGCGACACGCTGCTCGGCGCCTTCGTGCTCGAGCCGGGCCGGCGGAGCTACGCTCTCGAGCCCCTGGTGCTGGAACGTCTGGGCGAGCACCTGCCGGGGCGCGAGCAGGTGCTGGGAACCGGCCGCTCGGCGCGCGCCGCCGCGGACGTTCCGCCCGCGGAGGCCGCCGCCTTCTGCGCCGCCCGCGGCCGCGCCATCCTGGCCCTCCAGGCGGCGCTCGACGCCGAGCTCGAGGGCCTCGGGCTCGAGCGGTTGCTCGACGACATCGAGTTGCCGCTCGTGGGGGTCCTCGTGGACATGGAGTGGTGTGGGGTGGCCGTGGACGTCGCACGGCTCGGGGAGCTGTCCCGGCGGTTCGGTGAGGAGCTGCGGACGCTCGAGCGCGCCATCTACGCGGATGCGGGCACGGACTTCAACATCAACAGCACCCCGCAGCTCCGGCACGTCCTGTTCGAGAAGCTCCAGCTCCCCGTGCTCAAGAAGACCAAGACGGGTCCGTCCACGGACGCGGACGTGCTCGAAGAGCTGGCGGCGATGGGGTTTTCCACGCCGACGCTGCTGCTCGAGTACCGCGAGCTCGCCAAGCTCCGGTCCACCTATGTGGACACGCTCCCGGCGCGGGTGATCCCGGAGACGGGACGCATCCACACGACCTTCAACCAGGCCGGGGCGGCCACGGGTCGGCTGTCCTCGCTCGACCCCAACCTCCAGAACATCCCCGTCCGCACGCCGCGCGGCGAGGAGATCCGGCGGTGCTTCGTGGCCGCGCCGGGCAAACAGCTCATCGTGGCCGACTACTCCCAGATCGAGCTGCGCGTCCTGGCCCACCTCTCGGAGGATGCGGCCTTCATCGCGGCGTTCCGCCGCGGCGGCGACATCCACCGCGAAACGGCCGCCATCATCTTCGACGTCCCCGTCCCCGACGTGACGTCGGAGATGCGGGCGCGCGCCAAGACCATCAACTTCGCCACGATCTACGGGCAGGGAGCCTTCGCGCTGGCGCGCCAGCTGGGCATCTCGCAGGACGAGGCCCGGGACTTCATCGCGACGTACTTCGCGCGGTTCGCGGGCGTGCGGCGGTTCCTGGACGAGGCGGTGGCCCGGGCCCGCGACCTCGGCTACACGGAAACGCTGCTGGGCCGGCGCCGCTACGTTCCCGAGTTGCAGGATCGCAACCGGCAGGTCCGGAGCTTCGGCGAGCGGACCGCGATGAACTCGCCCATGCAGGGCTCGGCCGCGGACCTGATCAAGATCGCCATGATCCGGCTGGCCGCGGCGCTGCGGGCGCGGGTCCCGAACACGTCGCTGCTCCTTCAGGTGCACGACGAACTGGTGCTCGAAGCGCCCGAGGCCGAGTGCGAGGTCGCGTGCCGGCTCGTCCGGGAGTGCATGGAAGGCGCCGCGGCGCTGCGCGTGCCCCTGGTGGCGGACGTGGGCGTGGGCCCAAACTGGATGGACGCCAAACGGTGATGGCGTGGCGCGAGTTCGCGCTGTGGCGTGCGGGGGTCGCCCACGCGCTCGACGGCGGGCTGTGGCTGCACCGGTTCGCGCTGTACGGCGAACCCTGGGCCCACCTGGTATCGGCGGATCGCGCGGCACTGCTCGCGGCCGGCCGCGTCCTCGACATGCCGGAGGCGTGGTTACAATACCGTCCCCTGCGGGATCCCCGATCCCGGCAGCGGGTAGATGCCTGGCATTGGGACCTGCGGCGCGAGCGACTCGTCCGGGCGCTCGCCCTGGCCGCGCCGAAGGTCCTGTATCGGCCCAACCCCTGAGTGGGTGACCGCATGTCAC
The DNA here is from genome assembly GCA_036398175.1 of Gemmatimonadales bacterium. GTDB lineage: Bacteria > Gemmatimonadota > Gemmatimonadetes > Gemmatimonadales > GWC2-71-9 > JAOTWJ01. Next base: position 27,091 of record DASWHL010000061.1, on the reverse strand, counting down.
ACCTGTGGATGAAATCCCGTCGAACGTCCCTGACCATCGCGTGCGTGGTGGCCGCGGCCGCCGTCGGCACCGGGTGCTCCGACGATCCGTTCGCCGGCGCCACCGACACGATCGGCGGAGAGATCACGAGAGGCGACACCTTGCTGTTCGTAGGGGAAAGCGCGACCTACGCCGCGCGCGCCATCTACGGCGTGGGCCCGGGCTCCCCGACGACCATGCGCTGGGGCGCCTCGGATACGACGGTCCTGGAGGTGGACGTCCTCAGGGACCTGACGGCGCAGATCCGCGCGCTGGCGCCCGGCGCGGCCTGGATCGTCGCGCTCATCAACGAGGAGTTCCGCGACAGCGTGCTCGTGACGGTGGTTGACCGGGGCGCCGAGCGGTGGGACGCGACCTTCGCCGGCGTGCCGGTGGCCGTCTACCCGGCCGTCGGCGCCGACTCGCTCATCCGGGTGGTGACGGGGGGTGCCTCCCCCCTGCTGCGCATTCTGAGCCCCGAGTCCGGCGTCTTCACGTCCACGGCCAGCTGCTTCGGGGCGCTCGGGCCGAGCCTCGGTGCGGCGGACGAAACCTACGCCAGCGGCGGGCCGTGCGCGCGCCGCCATGCCAGGAACGGCGAGCCCCAATGGACCGCCCCGGTCGCCGAGGCCGTGCTCGGCGTCGCCGTGGTGGCGGACGGCGGCGCGATCGTTCTCACGACCGACTCCGTGATTCGTCTCGGCGCCGACGGCTCGCCCCTGTGGGCGCTCCTGCTGGGCGGTGTGCCGGTGACGGCCCCGGTGCTCGGCCCCGGCGGCGATGTCTACGTCGGCTGGTCCGCCGGAGGGGCCGACTCCGTGTCCCGGTTCGCGCTGGCGGGCTCGCTCTTGTGGAGCGTGGCAGTTCCCGGCCTCTCCGCAGGAACGCCGGCCGCGACGAGCCTGCGCCTGATCTTCGGACGCCCGGGCGGGATCTTCGCGCTCGAATCCACGGGGGTCGTCGCATGGGATCGGTCGTTCGCTGACGTCAACCCCGCCGCCACGCCCACGAGCGGCACGTCGTCGCCGGTGCACGACGACCTCGATCTCTACGTGCAGAACGAAGAAGCGCTCTATGCGTACACGCTCGGCGGTACGTTCGTGTGGGCGGCGGATTCGCTCGGGTTCGGGGCCACGACCGGCGTGGTCGGCGCACCGACGCTCCTGGTGGACGCCACGCTGGCCGTTCCGTGCACGTCGGGCTCCGGCGGGCGGGACGTGTGCGTGGTGCGGGAGACCACGGGCGCCCGCGTGTGGCGTTCCCCGGTGGGCGACGGCCCGGTGGACGGGCTCACGGTGGGTGACGATGGGATCATCTACGTCACCCGCACGCTCGTGGCAGGCGGCAGCCAGGTCGCGGCCCTCTGGGCACGCGTGGCACCAGCCACGACCGGCTGGCCCACGGAAGGCGGCAACTCGGAGCACACGCGCCGCCGGTAGCGGCGGCCGGCGGTCCGCCGCGGGGCGGGGTCAGCCCTCCGGCGGCCGGCGGGATTCGTCCGCGCTGCGCGACACGCCGGGCCACCAGTTCCAGCGCCCGGCGATGTGCATGAACGCGGGGACCAACACCATCCGCACGAGGGTGGCATCGAGGAACACCGCCACCGCGAGGCCGAACCCCACCAGCCGCACGGCAATCACCCGCGAGAACGCGAACATCCCGAAGACGATGATCATGATGACGGCCGCGCTCGTGATCACCGACGCCGTCGTGCTGAGGCCTTCCATCGTCGCCTGGCTGTTCCGGCCCGAGCGGTCGAACGCCTCCTTGATGCGCGCGAGCAGAAAGACCTCATAGTCCATGCTGAGGCCGAACACGACGGCGAACACCAGGACCGGGACGAGGACGTAGATCGCCCCGATGGGACCGTCGAGCCGGAACAGTGCGCCGCCCACCCCCTGCTGGAACACGAGCACGATCAACCCGAACGCCCCCGCTACCGACAGGCAGTTCATCACGACCGCCTTGAGCGGGACCAACAGCGACTGGAACGCCACGAACAGCGCCACCGCCGTGATCACGAGCACGACCGCCACGAGCAGCGGAAAGCGCCGCAGCAGCTCGTCCTGGAGGTCCACGCTCGCCGCCTGGAATCCGTCGAGCAGGATCGTCACCGAGTCGAGGCCGGTGAGTCCCTGGTCGCGGATGGCACGGATGCGCCGGACCACGTCCATGGAGCTGGTGATGGAGGTCGAGTCGTGAAGCAGCACCGTGAAGCGGGTGGTGCGCCCGTCGAGGGAGAGGAGGGAGTTCAGCGCCTCCGCGTGCCGCGCCCGCGCGCGGTCCAGGTCGCTGTAGAGGATCGAGTACTGCAGCAGGGACATCCCGGGCTGGAGGGCCACGGCGCTGCGCACGTCGGCCACGCGTGGATCGGCCAGGATCGAGTCCTGGAGGCGCCGGAGGCCGCGCAGGTACCGCGTGCCCACCACCTTCTCCCCGTCCGGCGCCTGGGCCACCACGGTGACCGGCTGGAGGAGCGCCCGGCTGCCGATCCGCTCCAGGATTTCCGCACCCGCGGCCGATTCCGTCCCGTCGGGAAACCAGTCCGTGCGCGGGAGCCCGATCTTGATGTGTGCCAGCGGCCAGGTGACCAGCGCCGCCAGCGCAAGGCCCAGCACGAGCGCCCGCCACGGATGGTTGCCGAGCCACCGTGCCCAGCGCTCCCAGCCGGTGGGCGCGTGGTACCACGCGAGTCGCTTGGCCAGGCCGCGGGGCGCGTCAATGGCCCGACCCAGCACGGCGAGCACGGCCGGCAGCAGCGTGACGGAGAGCAGGACGGCGACGCTCACCACCACGACTCCCCCCACCGCGACGGATCGCGTTTCCGTCATCGGGGCGAGGTAGAGCCCGGAGAAGCCCACGAGCACGGTGAGCCCGCTCGTGAGGACGGCCCGGCCGGCCGTCTCGATCGTGCGCACGGCCGCGTCCCGCCGCCGCAGCCCCCGGTTCAACTCCTCGCGGAACCGGGTCACCATCAGGAGCGAGTAGTCAATCCCCACCCCCAGTCCGATCATCGTCACGATCGTCAGCACGAAGATGGACATCGGCATGAACGACGCCGCGAGGTGCACGAGCGCCAGGGAACACGGAATCACGAAGACCCCGATGAGGATCGGCAGGACGGCGGCAACCAGGGCGCCGAACGCGACGACCAGGACCACCGCGACCAGCGGCAGGGCCTGCGCCTCGGCCCGGTCCACGTCCTCCTTGCTCACCGCCCGCACGTCGTAGTCCAGCGGCGGCCCGCCGGTCACCTGCACGCGATAGTCCGTCCGGTTGGGCAGCCGATCCACGGCCGCGTGGACGGCCGCGCGGAACGATGGAGTGAGGTCGGTGGCCGTGTCGCCGTGCGCCTCGCCGAGCGCCGCCAGGATGAACGTGGCCCGGCGGTCGGCGCTCACGAGCGCGCGGTCGTCCGAGGTCCGGGCCGACAACACGAGCGTGATGTACGGCTGGGATCGGGCGACGTCCTCGAGTTGTCGCAGGGCGTCGTGGTAGGCCGGGCTGTCAATCGGGGTGGCGCCTTCGACCGCAATGACGAAGAAAGCGCTCAGGGGCTCCGGAAACGCGCCCCGGATGATTGCCTTCGCGGTCTTCGACTCGGTGGGAAAGGCGGTGGCGCCCTCCACCTCGAGCACGTCGTGCACGCGCGACGCCCGCGGGATTGCGACCGCGGCGACCACGACCCAGAAGGCGATGATCAGGAATCGAAACCGGACGATGGCGCGTGCCGGCGACCCGAACACGGAGGCTCCTCCGTCGCGCTGGCGGACCCAGGACCGCCGTGGCAGAGATTCGCCGTCGTCGGGCCACCCCGCAAAACGGCCAAGTGATTATCGGGCCGAATGATAGGGCCCGGTTGGGCGGGGCGCCAGCGGGTCCCGTTGGACCGGGACCGGGCCGCGCGGCATATTGGCGGCATGCGTGTCCTCCTCGTGTCCGTCCGCCTGGCGCTCGTAGTGATGGCGGGGATGCTCGCGTTCGTCATCGTCCGGCGCTGGATCCCGCAACCCGGTCCGGTCGTGCCGCCGACGGCCGTCGAGTCGTTCGGCGGCGCCGTGAACGTGGACTCGCTGCGCGCGGCGCGGGTGGCCGTGCTGCGCCACATCGCCGGTCCCGACTCCTATCTGCCGGCCATGCTGCGCGAGAACGACTCCCTCCTGCGGCGGTGGCCGGCGCGGACCGTGCCCCCGCTCCGGGTGCACCTGCTGCCTGGCCGGGTCGCCGGATACTCGGCGGACCTCCGGGAGGCGGGTCGAGCCGCGTTCGTCCGGTGGGAGCGGGTCGGGGGCATCCCGATGCGGTTCGATTTCGTGAACGATTCCGCCGGCGCCGACGTGCTCGTGCGGTGGATTGACCGATTCCCGCTCCGGCGGGCGGGGCAGGCCGACATCCGCTGGAACGGGGAGGGGTGGATCGTCAGCGCCACGCTCACGCTCGCCACGCACACGAGCGAGGGCTTCGCGCTCGACCGGGATGCCGTCTTCACCGTGGCCCTGCACGAGATCGGGCACCTGCTCGGACTCGGCCACTCGGACGACCCGCAGGACGTGATGTTCCCGACGACCTCCGTGCACGACATCACGCCGCGGGACCGTCACACCGCCCGGCTGCTGTACGCGGTACCGCCGGGATCGCTGAGGCTCGCGCTTCCCGGCCGCTGATCTGCCCCGGCTCCGCGCCCGCCTATCTCGCCCGCGGGCGGGGCGGGCCGTCCACGGCCTCTGCGATGCGCAGGGCGTACTCCGCGTAGCGCTGGAGTCCGCCGAACGGGAACGCGTCGTCGTAGTGGTCGGCTGGGAGATGATACCGGTCCCACCGCCGGCGCAGCGCCTGCGAGGAGTCCGCCGACAACCCCTGGTAGGGCGCGGGGCCCGGCACGATGAACACGGCCGGGACGCCCACCCGCGCGAACGGGAAATAGTCCGAGTTGGGCGTCGCGGCCGAGACCGTGGCGCTCCACCCGTGCGCGGAGGCAACGTCGCGAGCCAGATCGCCGAGGGGGTTGTCCTCGCCGCCCGCCAGGCGCCAGGTCCACGGGGGAGCGGGAGGGGCGCCGGCGTCGAGGTTGATCAGGGCCCGCATGCGCTCGAGCGGGTACGGCGGGCGGGCGACGAAATAGTCCGAGCCCAGCAGGCCCCGCTCTTCCCCCGTGAAAAACAGGAAAAGCGCGCTGTGGCGGAGCCCGCCCTCCGGGCGTTCGCGCAGCGCGTCGGCAATCGCCAGCAGCATCGCGACGCCGGCCGCGTTGTCCGAAAAGCCGTTATAGATCGAATCGCCGCTGGGGTCCGGCAGGCTCACGCCCAGGTGATCGTAGTGGGCGGTGAAGACGATGGCGGTGTCGCGCCGCGCGGCGTCCACGCCGGGGAGCAGGCACGCGACGTTGTCCCCGGGCAAGGGGCGGCGGTCAACGGCCATGGCGAGCTCGATCCGGAGGCTCGTCCGCGCCAGTGCCTCCCCCACCGCCGGCCCCGCGAGTACCGACGGGAGTTCGCCATGGAACGACGAGGGCACGTCGTCCCGCAGCACCGTGAGGGTCGTGCCCCGGCTCGCGACGTGCAGCGCGTACATCTCCGGATTGTCCACTACCTGCACGATGCCGACCGCTCCCCGCCGCGCGAGGAGCGCGGCGACGTCGGCGCGAACCACGCCGCTGACCACGGCCACCGCGCCGCGGAGCGCCGGCAACGCGGCCGGATCGCGTCGCACGTCGTCGGCGCCGCCCACCGCGACCCCCGGTCCGGCGAACCCGCGAAGCGTGTTCGGGGTTCCACCGGTGATCAGGAAATCGCGCGCCACGTCGAACCGTCGCTCCCCGATCTGGAGGTGCGTCTCGGCCGAGCGCGGCACGACGTGATCCAGCGGGACGGGATGCGCGTAGGCTGCGCCGACCGGACGGAGGCCGCGCGCCCGGCACTGGGCCTCGATGTACAGGGCCGCGACCTCCGCGCCCGGCGTTCCCGTCCCGCGGCCGAGCAGCAGGTCGTGCGCCAGGAAGAAGGCGTGGGCGCGCATGGCGAGCGTGTCCACGGCGCCGGCACGCGGGGCAGGTGGCCCGGCCGGTCGGGGCGCGCAGGCGGCCGCGCCGAGGAGGGCGAGGGCAAGGCCTGGCCGGCGAAGACGTCCAGCGGTCATGCGGAGGCTCCGGATGGTGAGGTTCAGACGGTCGGTTGCTAAGATAGTAGGATGCTGATCGCCCTCGGGGTGTTGCTGGCCACCCAGGATCCCGCCGCGATTGACCGGGCCGTCCGCGCCGGTATCGAGGCCGGCGTATTCCCGGGCGCCGTCGTGGTCGTGGGCACCGCCGATCACGTGATGCACGCGCGCGGGTACGGCCACTTCACGTGGAACGCCGCGAGCCCGGTGCCGGACCCTGCGGGCACGCTCTTCGATCTCGCCTCGCTGACCAAGGTGGTGGCGACCACGACGGCGGTCATGCTCCTGGCGGACCGCGGCGAGCTGGCGCTCCAGTATCCGGTGCGGCGCTACCTTCCCGGCTTCACCGGGGACGGCAAGGACAGTGTCACCGTCCGCCACCTGCTCGAGCACCGGTCCGGTCTCCGCCCGTTTCTCCGGCTGGACACGCTCGCACGGGACGCCGCGGAAGCTCGGCGGCTCGTGCTCACCGAGCCGCTGCGCCATGCCCCCGGGACGCGGGTCGTCTACAGCGATCTCAACGCGATGCTCCTCGGGTGGATCGTCGAGACCGTGAGCGGCACGACGCTCGACACGTTCGCGGTCCGGGAGATCTTCGGGCCGCTCGGCATGCCGCGGGTGCGGTTCCGCCCCCCGCGCAGCGAGCGGGACGCGATCATGCCGGTCGGGCTGTGGCGGGGGCACGCCATTGCGGGGGAGGTCCACGATCAGAACGCCGCGCGGCTCGGCGGGGTCGCCGGACACGCCGGCCTCTACGCAACGGGGAACGAGCTCGCGCGGTTCGCGCAGTTCATGCTGCGGCGCGGCACCACCGCGGCGGGCGCCGCGCTGATCCGGAGCGGTGTGGTGGCCCTGTTCGTGCGCCGGGGGCCGGGGAACCGGGCCCTGGGGTGGGAGATGCGGGATACGACGGTCACCGACAACTCGGGACAGTGGATGTCCGCCACCACGTACGGTCACACCGGCTACACGGGCACGTCCATCTGGATTGATCCGGACCGGGACCTGTTCGTCCTTTTGCTCACGAATCGCGTGTTCGCGCCGCGGACGGGCCGGTCCATCAGCGAACTCAAGAAGGTCCGCGCGGGCGTCGCGGACGCCGCGGTCCTGCTGCTCGACGCGTGCCGGCCGGCGGGAACCTGCCCACGTGCCGACGCCCCGTAGCCGGCCCGTCGTCGTCTACGACGGCCAGTGCGGGTTCTGCCGGCGCTGGATCGCACGGCTCCGCCGGTGGGATCGCGCGGGCCGGCTGGAGTACCTGCCGCTCCAGGACGCCGCGGCCCCGGTCGTGACGGGGTTGCGCCGCGACGCGCTGGAGCGGGCGACCCACGTCGTGCTCCCGTCGGGCGACGTCAAGGCGGGGGCGGCGGCCGTCCGGGCCCTCTGCCGGTTCCTGCCGGGCGGATTCCTCCCGTACCGGATCCTGGGGCTGCCGGGCGTCCTTCCCCTCGCCGAGCGCGCGTACCGATGGATCGCGTGGCGCTGGGGTCCGGTTGGCGCTCGTGCCGGGCATCGCTAGTATCCGGGAGACGACGGAACGGGAGTGCCGATGCCGATTACCGAAGACCAGGTGCGAAAGAGCCTGCGGGGCGTGAAGGATCCCGAGTTGAACCTCAACATCGTGGATCTGGGACTCGTGTACGACATCGCCGTGAGTGACGCCGGTGCCGTGGACGTGAAGATGACGCTGACGTCGCCCGGGTGCCCCTCGGGCCCGGAGATCATGGGCGACGCGGAGCAGGCCATCCGCGGGCTGGACGGCGTGACGGATGCGACGATCGAGCTGATCTGGGAGCCCTACTGGACGCCCGAGCGGATTGATCCGCGCGTGCGCGCGTTCCTGGGGCTCTGACCCAGGGCGTGTGGCTACGCCACCGCCGCCAGCACCGCCGCATCCCCCAGAATCTCCCGCTGCCACCGCCGGAGATCCGGCACCCTGTCCAGATCCGCGGCCGCCCGCGGCTGGACCCGGGCAATCGCCGCCAGGGTCCCGTTGGGCCCGATGAGTCCGGGATCCAGTCCAATGGCCGTCGCGCGTTCGGTCCGCAGCGCCTTCAACCGCGCCACCCGCTCCTCGAGGGCGGGATCGGGCCGCTCGCGCGGTCGCCGAACCACCCGGGGCCACTGGGCCTCCGGCGTCGCGCGGGCCGCCTTGATCACCTCGAGCAGCTCGGGACCGTGACGCCGCGCGATGCTCTCCGGGACGCCGTGAACCCGCCGCATGGCGTCGGCCGTCTCCGGGGCCTCGCGTGCGAGGGCCAGCAGGACGTCGTTGCCAAGCACGCGGAACGGCGCGCGATCCAGCTCGCGGGAGCGGGCATTGCGCCACTCCCACAGCGCCTGGAGCACGGCAAGCTGCGGCGGCCGCAGCGCCTTGGCCCCTTTCATGGCCAGAAACTCCTCGCCCTCCTCCGCGCGGGGGCTCCACCGCACGGCCTCGAGCCGCAGGAATTCCTCGCTGGCCCAGTGGGTTCGGCCGAGCGCGGCCAGTTGGTCCGCCAGCCGGTCGCGGAGCGCCGGGAGATACGCGGTGTCCGCCGCGGCGTACGCGATCATCGCCGCGGTGAGCGGCCGCTCCGACCAGTCCGCACGCTGGAGCTGCTTGGACAGCCGGACCCCGAAGTGCTTCTCGAGGAGTGCGCTCAGCCCGAAGGACTGCTCACCGCACAGCTGCGCCGCCACCCGCGTGTCCCAGATGCGCCGCCCCACGAACCCGTAGTCGCGATGGAGGATCCTGAGGTCGTAGTCGGCGTCGTGGAAGATCACCTCGAGCGCGGGGTCGGCCAGAATCCGCCCGATCGGCGCGAGATCGTCCACGAGCAGGGGGTCAATCAGCGCGCTCTCGTCGTCCACGCTGGCCTGGATCAGATAGACGCGATCCACGTACCGGTGAAACGAGGCGGCTTCGGTGTCCAGCGCCACGCGGCGCGCGCGCCCGAGACGCTCGGCGAGGGCCCGGAGCGCCGTGTTGTCCGTGACCAGGGTCGGCGTGATTGGCGCGAACCGGCTCACCGGAGGGTCGCTGCGATGGGTCGCACGGCCATGAAGGTCCTGTCACGCTCGCGTTACGAGGGGTACCCGCCGCCGGAGTCGTTCCCGCGGGAGTCGTGCTAAGTTTACCACGGTCCGCCGCCTCTCGTATGATGGAGCACACGATGGTCTCCCCCGTGGAACTGACGGTCTATCCGGATGATTGCGACGCCTTCGGGCATCTCAACCAGGCGAGCTTCCTCTCCATGTTCGAGCGCGCCCGGTGGGAGATGCTGGCCCAGGGGCCCGGAATGGACCTCTTCAAGCGCCATGGCGTGTGGCCCGCCGTCCGCAAGGCGACCGTGGACTTTCTCCAGCAGGCGTATCCGGGCGATCGGTTGCGGTTCGACCTCGAGGTGACGCACTGGGGCGAGACGAGCTTCACCATGCGGCAGCGTGCCCGCCGGATCGGGGCGGACGGACTGGCGGCGGACGCCGAGTTCGTCTTCGTCGCCGTCGGGCGCGACGGCCGGCCGGTCCCCATCCCCGTGGAAGTGGGCCAGGTGTTCGGGGTGAGCCGGGCCCGCCGCACCGGCGCCGCGCAGCAGTATGCCGTCCGAGGGCTCGCGACCACGGTGGACCTGTCGGGCGAGGGCCCCGCCGTGCTGTTCGTGCACGGTTTCCCGCTCGACCGCACCATGTGGCGTCCGGTGGCCTCGGCGCTGACCGGGTGGCAGCGCATCCTCCCGGATCTGCGCGGCATGGGCCTGTCCGAAGGGCCCGAGGACGGGTACGCGATGGCCGAGTACGCGGACGACCTCGCGGCGCTGCTCGACGTGCTGCGGATTCCGGACGCCGTCGTCTGCGGGCTGTCCATGGGCGGCTACGTGGCGTTCGAGCTGCTGCGGCGCCACCCCGGGCGGGTCCGGGGCCTCGTGCTCGCCAATACCCGGGCGGCACCGGACGACGCCGAGGGGCGGAAGAAGCGGGACGCGATGATCGCCCGCATCCGGCGCGACGGTCCCGGATTCCTGGCCGACGAGATGCTGCCCCGGCTCATCGGACCGGATACCGCGCGAACGATGCCGGACGTGGTCCGGCAGGTCCGCGCCATGGTGACCGGCCAGCCCACGGCCGGCCTGGTGGGCGCGCTTGCGGCCATGCGCGACCGGCCCGATTCGCGTCCCATGCTGGCCGGGATCACCGTGCCCACGCTCGTGGTGCACGGCAGCGACGATCAACTGATCCCGCTCGCCGAGGCGCGGGCCATGGCGGAAGCCATTCCCGATGCGCACTTTGCGGGGATCCCGGCTGCCGGCCATCTCGCCCCGGTGGAGCAGGCCGTGAACACGGGTCGGGTGATCCGGGAGTTCCTCGAGGCCCTGCTCTAGCGGAGGGAGCCTGGTGATTCCGTACATCGTGTACAAGACGTTCCACCTGGTCGGCGTCATGCTGACGATCGTGGCCCTGGGCGGGATGGCCATCCACGCGGCCAACGGCGGCACCCGCGACCAGTCCCTCACGCGGCGTCTCACCACCGCCACGCACGGCCTGGGGCTTCTGCTGGTGCTGGTAGCGGGCTTCGGCATGCTGGTGCGGTTGGGTGGCTCGGCCGGGAGCGGCTGGGTGCTGATCAAGCTGGTCATCTGGCTCATCCTCGGAGCCGCCGCCGTCATTCCGTACCGGCGTCCGCAGTTCGCGCGGGCCCTGTTCCTGATCGTCCCGCTGCTCGCGGCACTCGCCGCGATCGTCGCCATCACGAAGCCGCTGTGATGCGCGCACGCATGCTGGGGCTCGGCGCGCTCGTCGTAGCGCTCGCGGGCTGCCAGAGCCAGGAACGGCCCCCGGCCGACGCGCCGGCCGTGGCCGCGCCTGCCCCGCTGGACACGGTGATCCTCGAAACGAGCAAGGGCCGCATCGCGATCGAGCTGAACCGGGAACGGGCGCCCGTCTCCGTCGCGAACTTCGTGCGGCACGTGAGGGCGGGGTTCTACGACGGGCTCATCTTCCACCGGATCGCCACGGACTTCGTCATCCAGGCCGGCCGGGTGGCGGAGGACCGCTCGGAGCGGACCAGCCAGGTGGCGCCCGTCACGAACGAGGCCGACAACGGCCTCCAGAACCTGCGTGGAACGGTGGCCATGGCGCGGACCGACTACCCGCACAGCGCCACCAGCGAGTTCTTCATCAACCTCCGGGACAACACCGCCAAGCTCGATTTTCGCGACGCCACGTACGAGGGCTTCGGGTACGCCGTGTTCGGCCGCGTGATCGAGGGGCTCGAGGTCGTGGACGCGATTGCCGCCGCGACGCCCGTGCGGCGCGGCATCTACCGGGAATTCCCTTCCGATCCGACGGTCATCCAGCGGGCGTACCTCCAGGGAACGGCCGCGCCCGGCCCCTGAGATGCGCGCCCACGATGTGCGGATCACCCTGCCCGACTGGGTGGACGCGTTCGTGCCCTGGGACCGCCCGCACGAGTCGCCGGACGCGCGGATGGCCCTCGCGATCGCGCTCGCCCGGGAGAACGTGGCGCGGGGAACGGGCGGACCGTTTGGCGCCGTGGTGTTCGACAACGACACGCGCCACCCCGTCGCGGTGGGCGTGAATCTCGTCGAAGACGCCCGCAACGCCGTGCTGCACGCCGAGATCGTGGCGCTCATGCTGGCCCAGGCCACGATCGGCCGGTACACCCTGAACGCCCCGGACCTGCCCCCGCACGGACTCACGACCTCGTGCGAGCCGTGCGCCATGTGTCTGGGGGCCATCCTGTGGAGTGGCGTGCAGGCACTCGAGTGCGGGGCGACGCGCGAGGACGCGATCCGCATCGGGTTCGACGAAGGGCCCGTGTTCCCGGCCTCGTACGCCTATCTCTCGGCCCGCGGGGTTCGGGTCCGGCTGGGCGTGAGCCGGGAAACGGCGGCGGCGGTCCTCGAAGCCTATCGCCGGACGGGCGGCACGATCTACAACGGATGACCCGGTGGGTCTGGCGCGGCGTGTCCGCGGGTGAGAAGATGGCGACATGTCCGGCCCGCCGCCCCAGCCCGCGCTGCTCACGCCGCGGCTCCGCCTCCGGTCCTTCGACACGGCCGACGCGGAGGCGGTGCAGCGCCTCGCGGGTGCCTTCGCCGTGGCCGATACCACGCTCACCATCCCGCATCCCTACGAGGACGGCATGGCGGAGGCGTGGATCGCGATGCTGGCCGAGGAGTTCGCCATCGGTCGGCAGGCGGTCTTTGCCATCACGGATCGCGCCACCGCGGCGCTGATCGGCGCCGTCGGCCTGGTCCTGCGTCCGGAGCACGCCCGCGCGGAACTGGGGTACTGGATCGGCCGGCCGTTCTGGGGGCTCGGCTACGCCACCGAGGCGGCGCGCGAGACGCTCCGCTACGGGTTTGGCCCCCTTGGCCTGCACCGGATCCACGCCAGCTACTTCGCGCGGAACCCCGCGTCCGGGCGGGTGCTGTCGAAGGCCGGCATGCGGCCGGAAGGCGTCGCCCGCGGGCACGTGCGCCGCTGGGACCGGTACGAGGACCTCGTGCAGTACGGGATCTTGCGAGAGGAGTTCGTGGACACATGATGACCCGCACCGTTGTACTCGCGCTGCTCGGCGCCGCGCCGCTCACGGGACAGGAGATCGTGCTCGTGCCCGGGTACCGGCAGGAGTTCCGCGGCCTCTCGGCACAGGGGGATCAGCTCTGGGCCAGCGGCCGCGGCGGGGCCTATGCGCGCTCCACCGACGGCGGACGCTCGTGGAAATCCGGCCGGATTCCCGGCGCCGAGCAGCTGTTCCTCGTGGACGTGCAGGCGCTGGGCCGGGACACCGCGTGCGTGCTGGCCACGAACTTCGATGGCGGAGTCGGACAGGCGTACCGCACCACGGATGGCGGTGCCTCCTGGGCCGTCACCTACCGGGTCGAGCACCCGCAGGTGTTCCTCGACGGCATGGCGTTCTGGGACCGGTCGCACGGCGTCGCATTCGGCGATCCGGTGGACGGGGCGTTCGTGGTGCTCCGCACCGACGACGGGTGCGAGTCGTGGGCGGAGGTGCGCGGGTCCGCGCTGACGGCCCTGGATGGCGAAGCGGGATTCGCCGCGAGCGGCACCGGCATTACCACGGCGGGAACCGCGCACGCGTGGATCGGCACCGGCGGCGGATCCGTGGCGCGCGTGCTCCGGTCCGAGGACCGCGGTCTGACCTGGAACGCGGCGTCTACCCCCATGGCGGGCGGGGAGGCGACCGGGATCTTCGGAATCGCGTTTCGCGACACGCTGCACGGCATCGCGGTGGCCGGCGATTACCAGCGACCCACCGGCGAGGCGCCCACCGTGCTCGTGACCTCCGATGGCGGCCGGTCCTGGAGCATTACCGGCCCCGCCCAGCCCGCCGGCGTCCGGTTCGGGGCCGTCGCGCTGCCGGATGCGGGCGCGTTCGTGGCGGCGGGACCGTCGGGGCTGGGGATCTCCCTCGATGATGGGGCCACGTGGTCGCCGGTGGATACGCTCTTCCGATACGGGATGTATGCCCGCGACGCGACCGTATGGGCCAGCGGTCCCGCGGGGTGGATTGCCCGATCGGATCTGTCGAGCCTCCTCAGGAAGGAGCCACGCGCGCCGGACCGTTGAGTCACCGACGCCGCCACTGCCCCGACTGGCCGACGGGTCCTCGGGACGCTATGCATTGATGAGGAGCGGGGACCGGGTCGCCCCGTCTTCGCGGCGCCATCAGGTGTGGTGGTGGAGGTGCGGTCCATGAACGAGTGGACGGACGATCAGGCGGAACCGCCGGCCACGCCGGGGTATTCCCCCAACCGGCTGAACCGCAAGCTCGGCTTGAAGCCGGGCTACCGCATCGTCGTGGTGAATCCACCCGACCGGTACTGGGACCTCGTGCATCCCCTTCCGGAAGGCGTCGCCGTGGCGGGACCCCGCGCGAAGCGGCTCGACTTCGTCCACGTGTTCGTCGAGCGTCGCGCCGAGCTGCTCCGGGCGCTGCCCAAGCTCATCACCCGCATCAAGCCCGAGGCCATGATCTGGGTCTCCTGGCCGAAACGCGCTTCCGGCGTCGCCACGGACGTGACCGAAGACGTGATCCGCGAGATCGCGCTGCCGCTTGGCCTGGTGGACGTGAAAGTCTGCGCGGTGGATGAGACATGGTCCGGACTCAAGCTCGTCCTGCGCGTCGAGCACCGGCCGTCCTGACCGGACCTTCTACCGTGCGCCGACACCTTCCGCCGGCCGTGCTGGCGCTCGCCGCGATGGCGTGCACCGTGGAGACCCGCGAGGCGGCCGCGCCGCGTTCGCCGCCGCGCGACTACTCCCGCGGCACCCACGTCGTCTTGCTCGGGACCGGCACGCCCAATGCCGAACCGGAGCGGTCGGGGCCGGCCGTGGCCGTCGTCGTCAACGGGGTGAGCTATCTCGTGGACGCGGGTCCCGGGATCGTCCGCCGCGCCACCGCCGCGGCCGCGCGGGGCGTCACCGCGCTCGAACCGCCGAACCTCGATCGCGTGTTCCTCACGCATCTGCACAGCGACCACACGGTGGGGCTCCCCGATCTGATCCTGACGCCGTGGGTCCTCGAACGGGCGCGGCCACTCGAGGTGTTCGGCCCCGCGGGCACGGACCAGATGGTCGCGCACGTGCTCGCGGCCTACGAGGCCGACATCCGGCGTCGTCTCGACGGCCTACAGCCACAGAACGAGACCGGATGGCGCGCGATCCCGCGCGTGGTGACGCCGGGCGTCGTGTACGTGGACAGCAACGTCACGGTCACCGCCATTCCGGTGCCGCACGAGGACTGGCCGGAGGCGTTCGCGTACCGGTTCCAGACGGCCGACCGCGTGATCGTGATCTCGGGGGACACCCGCGCCACCGACGCCATCGTCGCGGCGTGCGACGGCTGCGACGTGCTCGTCCACGAGGTGTATGCGGACGCGGGCTTCGCGCGCCGGTCGGCCGACTGGCAGCGCTATCACGCGCACGCCCATACGTCTGCGACCGCCCTCGGCACGCTGGCGGCCCGCGCGCGCCCGCGCCTCCTGGTCCTGTACCACCAGCTGCTCTGGGGGGCCACCCCGGACGAGTTGCTCGCGGAGGTCCGGCGCGGCTTCGACGGCGCGGTGGTGTTCGGGAACGATCTGGACGTGTTCTGAGGACCCCCTTATAGCCCCCTTCACGCCCCGTTCACGTGGTCGGAGCCACGATCAAGGGAATCGGAGGTGTCCCATGAAAGCCGCTCGCACGGAAGCCTGGCTCTTTGCCGCCGTCACGCCCGACGTCCAACCGGGGGTCATGCCCGCGGTGCGCGCCCGCGTCGCGTGTCCCGAAACCGGAGGCCTGAGCCGGGTACGCCTCGCGGTGGATCCGGTGAGTGGGATACCGGCGGTGGTCTGGTGCGACCGCTACGACCAGCGGCCCATGACCTGCCGGCGGGGCTGCCTGGAGCCGGAGCCCGCGCTGACCGATTAGCCCTCGGTGACATCCGCCGTCCACGTCACCTCGACCGCGCCCTTCAGTGACGCGGCGGTCGGACACTTCTCGGCGTGGGACCCCAGCGCCCGATCCACCACCTCCCGCGAACCGGCCGGGATCCGCAGCCGATAGCGGATCTCCACCCGCGTCAGCACCGGCAGCTTCCCGCGCACCTCGTTGATGCCCACCACCTCGGCGGTGATGGCCTCCGGAGCAAGCACGATCCCGCGCACCTCCAGTGCGCCGTTCAGGGTCCCCAGCATTCAGGTCCCGGTGGCCGCCACGATGTAGTCCACGGGCAGGGGAAGGTCCTTCGCGTCGAGGCGGTAGTGCGCCTTGATGGCGCCGTGGACACCCATGTCCACGGTCGTACCGAGGTCGGTGAGCGTGGCGCGCCGATGGACGCCGGCGATCTTCGCCACGGCGCTTCGACTGACGTAGAATGGCTCAATCATGGGCACCCCGCCCACCCATCCCGCACCAGCCACCAGTTGACGAGCAGGCTGTCGAGCCAGACGTAGGCGAGGACGCGATCGTAGCGATCCCGCTGCTCGACGTCCAGCTCGAGCCGGCCCCTCGATCCCACGGGCAGCACGGCCGCGAGCGTGGTGCAGGCGGTACCGGCACCCCGGAGCATCAGCCACGAAGCGGCTCGCATCACGTCCCGGTCAGGCCGGCGCCGTCTACCGTCAGGGTAACCTCTTCGTTCCACAGGTATCGGGCGAACCACTGCCAGTTGTGCCACATGGCCGCAAGCCGCTCCTTCGGTTTCGTGATACCGTGCCCGAACCCCTTGTACACGATCAACCGCGTCGGTACGCCGACGTCCCGGAGCCCCTGGAGCAGTTGGTACGCGTTGGGAATCGGCACCCGGCGGTCGAACTCGCCGTGCTGAATGAGGGTGGGCGTCGTGGCCTGGTTGATGTACGTCATCGGGGACGTCTTCGCGTACACCTCGGGGTCGCTCCACGGTGTGCCCTTGAGATACTGTCGCGTGAACGGATGGATGTCGGTGTTCACGTAGTAGGTCATCCAGTCGGAGATCCCGGCGCCCACGGAGATGGCCTGGAACCGGCTGGTCGTGGTCGTGAGAAACGCCGAGATGTACCCGCCCTGGCTCCAGCCCATGGCGCCCATCCGCGTCGTGTCCACGAACCCCTGCGCGATCAGGTGATCCACGCCCGACAGCACGTCCCAGGCGTCACCGACCCCCAGGTTGCGCACGTTGAGCGCCCGGAACGCCTCGCCGTACCCGGCGGACCCGCGGTAGTTGGGGCGGAGCACCACGGCCCCCTTGGCAAGCCACGCGTTCAGCGGGTACACGTAGTTCTGGACCGGTGTCGGATAGTCAATACCTGTGGGCCCGCCGTGGATGATCACGAGTAGCGGGTGCTTGCGGCCGGCCTCGAAGTTCGCGGGCTTGTGGAGGACGCCCTCGATGGTGGTTCCATCCCGGCTCTTCCAGGACACCACTTCACTGGTGCCCACCTGCCAGTCCGCGATCTGGTCGGTCATGCTCGTCACCGTCACGGGCTGCCAGCGGTCCACCGGGGTGCGGTAGATCTCGGTAAGCGTCGTGGGTGTGCTCGCGGTGAAGGCCACGGTCTTCCCGTCGGCCGAGAAGTCGAGGCCCCAGATGTTCCGGGGCATGGTCGTGAATGGCCGCGCGCGGCCGGTGTTCGGATCCACGGCGAATACGTGCCGTTCCGTTTTCCGCCACGCGGTCACGTAGAGTCCGCCCGCCGTCCACACCGCGCCGCTCTTCCACTCGTCGAGATCGGCGGCCAGTTCCACCGGAGTTCCTCCCGAGGCCGAGACCTTCATCAGGTGACCGTTCCGGTAGTAGTCGGAGGTCGTGTCGCCGAGGTCGGACGAGTAGACCAGCCACTTCCCGTCCGGCGACCACGCCAGCCCACCATCGTCCCCGGGCTCCGCGACGAGGGGCGTGACGGCCCTGGTGGCCACATCCACGATCGAGATGTCGCCGCGGATGCCAGACTCGATCAACGGGTCCGGCTGGTGATCAATGGCAATGCGCGTCCCATCCGGGGACCACGCGTACCCGTTCACGGTGAACGCCCCCTCCGTGAGACGCGCGGGCTTGGGGATCGAGTCGGGGACCACCTCCACGAGCCACAGATGGGTGAGCCGCCAATCCTCGTCATCGGGCGTGAACTCCCCGTACCGCTCGGACCGCTGCTTCCTGGCGTCCGATTGGGGGTCGGTCATCGCGAACACGATGCGGCGGCCGTCGGGCGCCCATGCGAAGTGGTTCACTCCTTCCTTCTCCGCCGTGAGCGGCCATGCCTCGCCGCCGTCCGGACGAATCAGGTGGAGCTGCCGGCCGGCTCCGCGGTCGGAGATGAACGCGATCCACCGGCCGTCGGGCGACCAGCGGGGATTGCCGCTCCCCTTGGCGGAGTGTGTGAGCCGGAACGGGGCGCCGCCCGCGCGCGCGAGCCACAGCTCGGTCCGGTACTCGTTCTCCTTCCAGTCCGCGAACCGAACCTCGTAGACCAGATCCCCGCCGTCAGGGGAGAGGTCGAATGCCCCGACCGAGCGGAGCGAGAGCAGCGTGTCGAACGGCGGCACGGGCCCGGCCGGCTGCGCGTCGAGGGGCGCCGTGACAATGACGAGGACGAGCAGGCAGCGGAAAATCGGGAGGCACATGGGCGGAACCGGTGTTGGGGGTGTCCCGGAAGCTGGCGCCGTGGCCGCCGTCCGGCCAGGCAGGCGCGCGTGAAACACCGCCCCGGACGGGGCCGTAGGCCGGCCTGGGCCGGAAGCGGCGTGAGAAGGCCCGCGCCTACCTTCCCGCGGCCGGCGAGACCGAGACGGCGTGCGTCGTCTTGATCGCCGTGCCGCGGATCGTCACGGTCAGCGATTGCTCCCGGGGAGCCGCCCCGGGGGTCCAGC
Organism: Gemmatimonadales bacterium; assembly: GCA_036398175.1. GTDB lineage: Bacteria > Gemmatimonadota > Gemmatimonadetes > Gemmatimonadales > GWC2-71-9 > JAOTWJ01. The sequence goes on along the minus strand of DASWHL010000061.1, from coordinate 8,557 downwards.
GGGTCAGCGCGCGTCCGGCCGTGTCGGTCGCCACGCGCGACGCCGTGAACGTTCCGGCCCCGGCGCTGAATACCACCACCGCATTGCCAACCGGATTCCCGTAGGCGTCGGTGACGAGGGCCGCGAGTCTGATCCGCGTGCCCGCCGTGGCCCTGGCCGGTGGTGCCTGGAACGCCACGTTCGCCGCCGCGCCGGGCCGCGCGCGCGCCGTGGCGCGCACCAGCGTGTCCACGCCCGCGAGCCGCACCTCGAGGGCCTGCGGTCCGGCCCGCGGGCCGAGGTCCCACCGCAGCGCCACGTGACCGGTCGCGTCCGTCACCGGTGCGCTGTCCGTGACGGCGCCCTGCACCGCCTTGACCGCGAGCGGCACCCCCGGGACCCCGTTGCCGTGCGCGTCGCGCACGCCCAGGATCACCGCCTTGCCCAGCCGCGCGCCCACCGTTCCGGACTGCCCCTGGCCGCTCACGACGACCAGCTGCGCCGGCGCGCTCGGCCGGGCGGCGGCGATGATGGTGACCGGCGGAATCGTGCGCGCGTTCCCGACCTGGATCCGCAGACGTTGCGGGCCCGCACGAGGCCCGAGTGTCCAGCGGACCCCCGCTTCCCCCATCGAGTCGGTACGAGTGCCGAGTGGCTCCACGCTCCCGCGATCCAGCGCGGACCACACGACGGGAATGTCCGGAAGGGCCGTGCCGGTCGAGTCGGCGACGCGCACCACGACCGGGTCGGTCAACAGGTAGCCCACGAGACCCGTGAGGCCGGTGTCCACCGGCACGACGCGCGTGTTTTCCCGGTGGGGATCCGCCTCCGCCCCCACGGGCAGCGTGCTGTCGAGCGTGGCCACGTTCACCAGCAGCCGTTGTCGCCCGGGACGGTCGCTGAGCGTCCAGGGGGAGCGTGCCTGGCCGTCGCGACCCGTCGTCACCGTGGCCGGCGCCCGCTCGCCGTCGGCGGGCGTGAACGTCACCGGGACGTCCGGGATGGGTGTGCCGACCCGTGACAGCACGCGCACCGCCACCGGCAGGGGCAGCGCCCGGCCCGCCGGCATCCGCTGGTCCCCTCCCGAAACGAGCGCGATGGCCGCCGGGGCGAGTTCCACCTGCGCGGCGACCCGGGCGCGGAGGTCGCCGTGTTCCGCCGTGAGCCCCACCCATCCGGGCGCGCGCGCAATGGCGCGGCCGAGCGAGTCCACCGTCACGACGCTCGTGTCGTCCGAGCGCCATCGGGGAGCCAGCTCGCGAATAGGGTGGTCGCGGGCGTCGCGCGTATGGGCCACGAACAGCACCGTGTCCCCTTCGGGGATGCCCACCACCGAGTCGCCGGAAATGGCGACGCGCACGGGGAGCTGTCGCACCACGATGCGCGCGTCGGCGGACAGCTCGCGTACCGATGCGCGGATGAGCGCGGCTCCGGGCCCCCGCGCCACCACCGTGCCCCCGGAATCCACCGTGGCGACTGTGGTGTCGGCGCTGTGCCACCGCAGGTTGACGCCCGTGAGCCCGGCGCCGCGCTCGTCGGTGACGGTGGCCGCGAGGATGGTCGTATCGCCGATGGCCCGCAACGTATCGGCGCGGGGCAGCACCCAGACCCGCCGCGCCGCGTTGTCGGCCAGGCCGAGCCACTGGTTCATGCCCAGGTTCCGGGCGTTGACCAGGAGCGCCGCTAGGGCAGCGGCGGTCGTGATGATGGCGGTGAGCCACCGGCCGGCATGGGACAACGGCGGGGTGGGGGCGGTCTTTCGGGTCATGGCGGCGCTGGTAGTCCCCTACTTCTTTAACGTGGGACACGGGCTTTTGGCTGTGCGGCGACGCACAGTCCGCCCGTCCCCCGGGGGAAATGCGCCCGCCAGCCGCCCCGCGCAAGGTGGCCGCCGGAACCCACGTCCCGGCCCTCCCTTCCATCACACCACGGGCACCTCATATTTCATATCTCAGCCAGAAAGGCCCTGACGTCATGGCTTCCCCCACCGCCACGCGCCACGAGCGCGAGGTGCGCGACACCGTCGTCATCCGCTTCGCCGGGGATTCCGGCGACGGCATGCAGCTCACCGGCCTCCAGTTCACCCAGGAGACGGCGCTTGCCGGCAGCGACCTGGCGACCTTCCCGGACTACCCGGCCGAGATCCGGGCGCCGGCCGGCACCACCTACGGGGTCTCGGCGTTCCAGATCCACTTCGGCGCCAAGGACATCACGTCCGTGGGCGACGAGCTGGACGTGCTGGTCGCCATGAACCCGGCAGCGCTCAAGGTGGCGCTCCCCGACCTGCGGATGAGCGGTATGGTGCTCGTGGACGTGGCCACGTTCACCGACCGGAACCTCCAGAAGGCCGAGTACGAGAAGAACCCGCTGGACGACGAAACACTGGCGCCATACCAGGTGCTCAAGCTCGACGTCACCCGCCACACGCTGGCCGCCGTGGACGGCCTCGGCCTCTCGCAGAAAGAGGCGCTCCGGTGCCGGAACATGTGGGCGCTGGGCCTCATGCTCTGGATGTACGGCCGGTCGCGGAAGGCCACCACCGAGTGGCTGGAGAAGAAGTTCGGCAAGGAACCCACCATCCGGGATGCCAACCTCCGCTCGCTCAACGCCGGGCACGCGTTCGGCGAGACCGCCGAGATGCCGTCCCACGTGGCGGGCTACGCCGTGCCGGCGGCCGATCTGGAAGCCGGCGTGTACCGCACCGTGAGCGGGACCGAGGCCCTGGCCTGGGGGCTCCTCACCGGTGTCAAGAAGGCGGGGCTCGAGCGGCTGATGTTCGGTTCGTACCCCATCACCCCGGCGTCGCCGCTGCTCCACACGCTCGCGGGGCTCAAGGACTACGGGGTCGTGACGTTCCAGGCCGAAGACGAGATCGCCGCCGTGTGCTCGGCCATCGGCGCGTCGTTCGCCGGCGCGCTGGGTGTCACGTCCAGCTCCGGGCCGGGCATTGCCCTGAAGGGGGAGGCCATCGGGCTCGCGCTCAGCGCCGAGCTCCCCATGGTGGTGGTCAATTCCCAGCGCGCCGGGCCGTCCACCGGTCTTCCCACCAAGACCGAGCAGTCGGACCTGTTCCTCTCGCTGTACGGGCGGAACGGAGACGCGCAACTCCCGGTCATCGCCAATGCCACTCCCAGCGACTCGTTCGAGGTCGGCATCGAGGCCGTCCGGCTCGCCACCAAGTACATGACGCCGGTCATCGTGCTGGCCGACGGGTTCCTGGCTAATGCCGCGGAGCCCTGGCTCATCCCGGACGTCGAGGCCATTCCCGCCTTCCCGGTCCAGCACCGAACCGATCCCGAAGGCTTCATGCCCTTCCAGCGGGATCCCGAGACGCTCGCCCGGCCGTGGGCCATTCCGGGCACCCCCGGGCTCGAGCACCGGATCGGCGGGCTCGAGCGGAGTGCCGCGACCGGCAACATCTCCTACGACCCGGACAACCATCAGAAGATGACCGATCTCCGGGCCGCCAAGATCCAGGGCATCGCGGACGACATTCCGCTCCAGGTACCCGCCCTCGGCGACACGCATGGCGATGTCGCGGTGGTGGGTTGGGGCTCGACCTACGGCCCCATCCATCAGGCCGTCCGCAACCTGCGGGACCTGGGCTGGTCGGTCTCGCACATCCACCTGCGCTATCTCTGGCCCTTCCCGAGGAACCTCGGCGACCTGCTGCGTGGCTTCGGCCATGTGCTGGTGCCCGAAATGAACGCCGGCCAGCTGGTGACCGTGCTGCGCGCGCAGTATCTGGTTCCCGCCGAGGGGATCAATCAGGTCACGGGCAAGCCGTTCAAGGTGAGCGACATCGAGCAGGCCATCCGCGCCCGCGTGGAGGAGAACCGATGACGGCGACCGTACAGCCCAAGGACTTCGCCTCGGACCAGGAAGTCCGCTGGTGCCCGGGGTGCGGCGACTACGCGATCCTCAAGGCGGTCCAGAAAGCCCTGGCCGCCGTCCGCGCGCGGCCGGAGAACACCGTGTTCGTCTCGGGCATCGGCTGCTCCTCGCGGTTCCCCTATTACGTGTCCACATACGGCTTCCACACGATCCACGGCCGCGCGCCGGCCATTGCCACCGGCGTCAAGCTCGCCAACCCCGAGCTGGACGTGTGGGTGATCACGGGTGACGGCGACGGGCTCTCGATCGGCGGGAACCACATGCTCCACGTTCTGCGGCGCAACGTGGACCTCCAGATCATCCTGTTCAACAACGAGATCTACGGCCTCACGAAGGGGCAGTACTCCCCCACCTCCCGGCGCGGCACGCGCACGCCGTCCACGCCCCAGGGGTCGGTGGACAATCCGCTGATCCCGGCGAGCTTTGCCCTCGGTGCCGGGGCCCGGTTTCTCGCGCGGGCCGTGGACACGCAGGCGGCGCACCTGGTGGAGGTGCTGAAGCGCGCTTACGAGCACCGGGGCGCCTCGTTCGTGGAGATCTTCCAGAACTGCGTGGTCTACAACGACGGCGTGTTCGCGAATTTTACCGAGCGCGCCGTGGCCGCCGAGAACCAGCTCCTGCTCGAGCACGGCAAGCCCATGATCTTCGGCAAGGCCCACGACAAGGGCGTGCGCATCCGCCCGGGCACGCTGGAGCTGGAGGTCGTGAACATGGGGGACCACATCACCGTGGCCGACCTCCTCGTGCACGACGAAAAGGACCGCACGGTGGCCGACATGCTGGTCCGCCGCCACCCGCCGGACTTCCCGGTGGCCCTGGGCGTGATCTACTGCGATCCGGCATCCACGTATGACCATGAGGCCCTCGCCCAGGTGAAGGCGGATGGCCTGGCGGGCGCCGACATCAACGCGGTGCTGCGGCGCGGGAGGACCTGGACGATTTCTCCTTCATAGACATCTTCAAGGTTCCATGAAGGGCCTTAAAGGTGTCTTCATGTAAATCTTCGAACCCCCTGCCCCCCTTCTCTATAGAGTCCCCGTAGTCCGTGAAGCGCGACACGGGGTCGCCTCACGCCGCTCGGGGAGCCGACGGTCGCCCAGCACGCACCGCGACGGCTGACACCCCATCGGTCGCGTTCACACAAACGAGCCGTTACTCGAACCCTTGAAGCAGGTTCGGCCATGCCCAGTACCGCCACCGTGGCGTCCAGGAAGTCCAAATCCCCCGCCCCCACCGGCCCCGTGGTGCTCCGCGCGCCGGAGCACACCGTGGAGATCGTCTCGGATTCCGGCGAAGGCGCGCAGAAGTGCGGCCAGGCCTTCGGGATGGTCTCGGCCAAGATGGGGAACGGCGTGTGGACCGTGGAGATCATCCCCGCGGAGATCCAGCCGCCGCCCCGCGAGCCAGCGGGTGCGTCGGGCAACCGCATCCGGATCGGTACCAGGCCGGTGACCAACTGGGGCGACGCCGCGAACCTGGTCGTCGCCTTCAACGAGCAGGCGCTCGTGGCGCGCCACCGGCTCGAGGCGCTCCACGAGGACGCCATCATCCTGGTCGAGAACATGTGGGCCACCCACGACGACGAGGATATCCGCCGCCAGTGGGTCGCGGTGATGGAGGAGCTGTCCCACCGCTCGTACCGGATCATTGAAGTGCCGATGGAAGAGCAGTGCCTCACGATCACCGACAACCCGCGGCGCGGGAAGAACATGTTCGTGCTCGGGATGCTCTCCTGCATCTACGGGCGCGACGTCGAGCTCATCCGCGACATGATCCGGATGCAGTTCCGCAAGAAGGCCCCGGACGTGGCCCTCCGGAACATCGAGCTGATGGACCTGGGCTACAAATGGGCCGAGGAGCACCTCGACTTCCGCGTGGACGTGCCCATCGAGAAGCCTGGCACCGCCATGGTCGTGATGAACGGCAACCAGGCCCTCGCGATGGGCGCCATCGCCTCCGGCATGGAACTCTGCGCCATGTACCCCATCACGCCGGCCACGTCGGTGTCGCACTACCTCGGCGAGATCTTCGAGGACTTCGGCGGAATCGTCCACCAGGCGGAGGACGAGATCGCCGCGGCGGGCGTGGCCATCGGGTCGTCCTACGCGGGCAAGGTGGCCTTCACGGTGACGTCGGGCCCCGGGCTCGCGCTCAAGACGGAGTTCCTCGGCCTCGCCACGATGGTCGAGGTGCCGCTGGTGGTGCTCGACGTGCAGCGGGGCGGACCGAGCACCGGGCTCCCCACCAAGGTCGAGCAGTCGGACCTGCTGGCCTGCATCTACGGGCAGCCGGGCGACGCGCCCAAGGTCGTGATGGCGGCGGCGACTATCGAGGAGTGCTTCCACCTGGTGATCACCGCGCGCCGCGTTGCGGAAGCCCTGCGCTGCGTGGCCATGGTCCTGACGGACGCGAACCTGGCGACGGGCGTGCAGCCCTTCCCACGGCCCGCGTTCGATGCGCGGTGGCAGGCGGCGCCGATTGACCTGAGCCCCGTACCCGAAGGGACCCGGCCGTACGAGTGGGATCCGGAGCTGGGCCTCTCCCGGCGGTTCATCCCCGGGCAGCCGGGCGGCATGCACACCCTCACCGGGCTCTCGCACGACGAGAACTCGAAGGTGGCGTACGACCCGGAATCGCACGAGCGCGGCTGCGCCATGCGGAGCCGGAAGCTCGCGGTGTTCCAGCAGACCCTGAAGCGGCCCGAGATCTACGGGGACACGACCGGTGACCTGCTGGTCGTGGGCTGGGGCTCCACCAAGGGGGCCATCGAGGAAGCGGTGGACCGGGCGCGGGCCGAGGGCAAGAAGGTCTCCTCCGTCCACCTGCGGTTCCTGTCGCCGCTGGAGCCCGGGCTCAAGGAGATCTTCGCCGGCTTCCGCAAGGTGGCGACGATCGAGATCAACTACAGCGATCGCCTCGGCGATCCCCACATCACGCCGGAGAACCGGCGCTACGGGCAGCTCGCGTGGCTGCTCCGCGCCCAGACGCTCGTGGACGTGGATTGCTGGACGCGCGTCCCCGGCGAGCCGCTCCGGCCGATGAGCATTCTCGACGGCATCCATTCCATGGTGCCCGGAGGGCGTTCCTGATGGAAACCTCGTGCTCGCTGCTGGGCTGCGGCACCGACGACGACGACCGCAGCTGGGGGATGGACGACTATGCCGGCGCCCTGCCGCGCTGGTGTCCGGGCTGTGGGGACCACGGCATCCTGACCTCGGTCGAGCGGCTGCTTGAGGCCGAGCAGCTGCCGCCGGAGCGGACGGTGTTCGTCTCGGGCATCGGATGCTCGAGCCGCTTCCCGCACTACCTCAAGACCTACGGGTTCCACGGGATTCACGGGCGCGCGCTCCCGGTCGCGACCGGCGTCAAGCTCCGCCGCCCCGACCTGCATGTGTTCGTCGTCATGGGCGACGGCGACTGCACGTCCATCGGCGCGGGCCACTGGATCCACGCCGTACGGTACAACATGGACATGGTGGCCCTGCTGCTCGACAACGGGATCTACGGGCTCACCAAGAACCAGACCTCCCCCACGACTCCACAGGGCCACCCGAGCAATACGCAGCCCCGGGGAAGCCACCTGATCCCGCTCAACCCGATCGCCGCCACCCTCGGCGTGTCCAACGCCTCGTTCGTGGCGCAGACGGCCGACTGGATCCCCGCGCACATGTACGCGACGCTCCAGGCCGCTTACCGGCACCGGGGATTCTCCTTCGTGCGCATCCTCCAGCGCTGCCCGGCGTACACGGCCGATCTGTTTGAAGAGGCGGTGCGGACCCCGAAGATGATCGAGATGCTCGTGCACCCCGACGGGGTGGACGTGCCCGAACTCGACAAGATCTTCACGCAGAAGCGCGTTCACGACCCGAAGGATCTCGACCTGGGCCGGCACCTCGCGGAGCCGGCCGACAAGATCCGCCTCGGCGTCTTCTTTCGCGACGAGTCCCGCCAGCGGTACGAGGAGCTGCGGCATCAGCGCGTGCACACCGCGCAGGAGAGGATCGCGCGGCTCAACGAGGAGTTCGACAAGTATGCCGTCTGACCCGCGTACCGCCGCGGCCCTCGCGGCCCTGAAGGCTTCCCGGGAGCGGTTCCAGTCGGCCGTCGCGGCCACGTTGGAAGAGGTGCGGGTCTACCTCGACACGCACCGCTCCGCCGCCGCCGACCGCCTGGCCGTCCTCGCCGCCGAGCTCGGCCCGATTGGCGCCCGGCACATTGACGTCGGACGCATGGCCGCCCTCGTGGCGGCGGGGCCTGCCGTCGCGCCGGCAACGCACGCCGTTCTGGCCCGCGCCCTCGATGTCCTCCGGGAGGTTGCGTCCCGAGGGGACGACGGTTTCGTGCTCGATGTCCCGCCGGGCGAGTCGCTCTTTGGCCTGGCAACGGACCGTTATGCCGAGCTGGGCCGCGCGATGGGTGCGGCGCGGGTGGTGGATGCCGCCCGGAACGGCCGGTACCGGCCCGCCGATCACGATCGCTGGCTGGCCCGGTTCCCCTTCGCCTCGTGGAGTCAGGCGGAACGCGCGGTGGCACCGCCCCTCGTGATCGAGCTGGACGGCGCCGACCTCCGGCCCGCCGGACTGGCCGAGTTCCTGGACGGCGCCGCGCGCGTCGTACTCGTGGTGCGCGGCGAGGCGAGCCCGGCGCCGCTGGTGCGCCTCGTGACGCCCCGCACGTTCGTGGA
>DASWHL010000060.1:0-5217 GCA_036398175.1 Gemmatimonadales bacterium | reverse complement strand
AGCGGAGCGAACGGAGTCCCGCGCGAGCCCTTCGACTCCGCTCAGGACTGACGGCGCGAGTCGCGGGACCCGCCCGGCCTCCCAGCCCCGCCCCAGGAGCGTCCGCCGCACCACCCCGTACAGCGCCAGCGCCGCCCCCAGGTGGATCGCCAGGTTCAGCAGGTGGTACCCCCATGGCTCCAGGCCCCCCAGCGCGTAGTTCACCGCCACCGTCAGCATGACGAAGGGGCGCGTCGTGAAGTCGAGCCAATCGGGCGGCCACAGATGGGTCACGCGGAAATTCCGGAGGATGGAGAACCGGTCGTCGAAGAGGAACGCGCCGCCGAAACTGTTCCGGTACGCCCACATCCCGGCGGCGGCGATGAGCCACGGCCACCCGTGCGTCCGGAACGACCGGTCTTGCGGGCTCATCGAGCGATGCGGACCGGGCTGGTGCTCAGCGCCGGGCTCCGCGGCCGCCGCGGCTGAACGGCGCCGTCGAGGGCCTCACGGAGTTCCGCGCCCAGTTGGCCCGGATGACGGCCATGATGCCGTTGTCCGGGATGTCCGCATGCCAGTCGGGATCCGATCCATGCAGATAATTGAAGGCGTCCCGATCCGGGGGATGCGCCGCCGCGTGCCACATCCAGACGGCGTGGTTCCACCCCCGCCGCTCGATGAGCTCCATCGAATCGCGCAGGAAACGCGCGACGCCCGGAGCCCACCGGTGCGCGCCGAACTCATTCACCGCCACCGGCGCGCCCAGGTTGTCCGCCATGGCAAAGCGCCCGTCGAGCCACGTCGCATCCACGATCTCCGGCAGCCCGTCGCCGTTGACATCGAACGTCCCGGGATACGCCTGCCGCGCCGGCGGAGGCTGGTGCGTATACGTCCCGTGCGGCTCGTAGTGGTGAAACAGGTAGACGAGATGCCGCGAATCGATGCGCCGGAGATACGGCAGCCACGTCAGCCCGCTCCACCCCACGCCGCCGACCAGAATCGGCGTGTCGGGATCGAGAGCCCGGACCGCCGCGACGAGCCTCGGATACATTTCATTCCAGTCGTACAGGGTCCCCGCGTAGTCGCGAAAGAACCCTTCCGGCATCCAGCTGCCGCCCCGATCGGGCGCCACGGCGTTGCCGTTCGGTTCCACCATCAGATCGTAGCCCACGACGATCGGGTTCGTCCGGTACCGTGCCGCGGCGTCGCGCCACATCTCGCCCCACGCGTCCTGCACCGCCCGGTCGCTCCACACCGCCTCATTGAGCTCGTCTTGCGTGAACCATCGCCCCGCCCCATCGCGAGCGAACGTGAACTCGTTGCGCCCGGGTCCGGTCCTGAACCCGATCACCGCAAACATGTCGGCCGCCTCGATCATCTCAAGCAGCCGGTCGAGATTCTCCACGATGACGGGATCCGGCTGGTACGGCGGGTCTTCGCTGAAGATCCCCGGATGAGAGAGGTTGACGTAGTTCGCGCCCGCGGCCGCCATCGCGTCGAAATCTTCCTGGACGTATCGAGGCCCGATCGCGTGCCGGCCGACCAACGCGTACCGCCCGCCGTAATTCCGACCCTGCCAGATGTTCGCACCGCGCAGTCGCGTCACGCCGCCGGCCCAGAGGTCCCACTTGGTCCTGACGCCGGCACTCCAGGGGGGCGTCCAGCCGCTCCAAGCCAGCCACGCCGCGAGCGCCGCCCCCGCGAGGGCCAGCGCGGCCGCCGCGGTCCACCGCGCGCGCCCGCGCCGCGCCCGCGTTTCGCGGCACCGTGCGCTCATGTTTGCCCTTTCATCGCGTTACCTAGTGTGCCATACTTTCTCAGGTCCGGCTACCGGGACCCGTCTCGCGCCGGCCGTCTCACGATGGGCTCCAATCCTCTCTTTCGCTGGCTTGGTTTGGCGGTCGCCGTGCTGATCGCCGTCGTCTTTCTGTGGCTGCCGCTGCGGATCGGGATGAGCGCCAACCGGTTCTCCTCCGCGCGCCCGAGCGCCCTGCAAGCGGACACCCCGCCCTCCCCGTCCGCCCCGGCCTCGTCCCCCGCGCGCTTGACAGGTCCTTCCATCGCCGCCCTGTGCGACGGGCAGTGGCACGCGGTTCCCGGAGAACTCCGCACGAGCACCCCGCCGGCCGCCATCTATATCTGGCAGGGACAACGAACACAGTTCGATCACACCATCGCGGTCGTCGCCCGGAATGCGGATGGGGGCGTGTTCACCCAGCACTACTGGCTGACACCCCAGCGGTGGACCGGCGACTGGACGGCGCTGGACATCACCACCTCCGAGGCGCCCTTCACCACCATGTCCGAAGATGGCTGGGAAATTATCGTCGCGGGAACGACCCCGAACAACGTGCGGGCGAGCCGGAATGTGAATACCCAAGCCGGCTGGCAGGGGTGGCGCGACGTCAGCCTTGAGCAGCCCCGCTGGGGCCGGCCGGACATCACGATGGAAGGCGACCGCCGCCTGTGGCAATTCCGCCGGGGTCCCGAGGACAACGTCGAATACCAGTGCGCGCCGCTCTCGAGCGCCGTCCCGCCCGACATCGAGCCTCACGTCCTGGCGCTGTATTATGCGTGGTACGGCACGCCGACGGGTCCGTCGCGCCGATGGTTTCACTGGGACCCCACCCGGACCACGTTCGGGGCCGTCCACACGCCCACCCTCGGACACGCGGATTCGCTGGGGCACTACGATTCCAACGACGAATGGGTCCTGCGCCAGCACATCCAGTGGGCCCAACGAGCCGAGATCGACGGCTTCGTGAGCTCCTGGTGGGGCCAGGGCGGCTTCGAAGATGTCGCGCTTCGCCGGCTGCTCGCCGCCGCGGAGGAAGCGGGATTTGCGGTGTGCCTGCTCTACGAATCCGCGTCCCCTCCGACGGGGCAGCAAGTCCTCGCCGATCTCCGGTACATCATCGAACGCTATGGAAACCATCCCGCGTATCTCAAAGTCGACGGCCGCCCCGTCATCTTTGTCAACTGGAAGATCTACAACCAGCAGATTTTCATGCGGGAGTTCGCCTCGGTGGCCGAGACGCTTCGGGCGGAAGGGCACCCGGCGTTCTTCATCGGAGACGGCCTCAACATGGAAACCGGTTGGTTCATGGACGGGATCTTCGGCCACGGCGTAACGGGCAAGCCCCCCTCAGACCTCGAATCATTCTACCGGGAGGGCCGCCGCATTGCGGATCTGTACGGCCGGCTGTTCATCGGGACGGTGTTCCCGGGTTTCGACGACACCATCATGCAACGGCAGGGCCGGCAAGCGGACCGGCTCGGCGGGACCCTCTATGGAGACGTCTGGCGCGCCACGCTCAAGGCGAAGCCGGACTGGATCCTGATCAACAGCTTCAACCAGTGGCACGACGGAACGGAAATCGAGCCGAGCCTGCAGTACGGGGACCAATACCTCGGCTTGACGACGCAGTTCGCGCGGACGTTCAAGCAGCTTCCGGCCGAACCCAGTGCCTCTCCCTTTCCGCCATGCCAGCCACCGTCCGGCCTCGCGCCGATGGGCATCGCGCACGCGGAGGATGGGACAGTCACCTTGTCCTGGAATCCCGTCGAGGATCCGGACCTGGCGCACTATAATGTCCGGCTCGATGACGGCACCACGAACCGCTTCGATGACCCGCGGTATGAGAACTGCCCGGCACAGTCGCACTACGTCTGCGAAAACGGCCTGACGGAACCGTCCCTGTCCGGCGTCCCGGTCGAGCCGGGCCGCACGTACTCGTTCTGGGTCGATCCCATCTACAGCCCGCCGCGCAACTACTGCAACGACAAAGCGTCGTTCACCGTGGCGCCGGCGAAGCCGTAATTCCCCCGGAGAGGACGCCGCGGCGCGCCTGCGCGCGCGCGAGATGCTCCCGGAGAGCGCCGGAGCCCGGATTGAGGCGCAGCGCTTCCGTCATGTGCCCGATCGCGCCGTCCGCATCCCCCCGCTCAAGCAGCACGTGGCCCAAGTTGGCGTGCGCGTCCGCGTAGTCCGGACGGATGGCCAGCGCCGCGCGCAACTCCCGCTCCGCCGCGTCCCACTCGCCCTGCTGAGCCAGCACGGCGCCGAGACTGTTCCTCGCTTCCGCGTAGCCAGCGCGCAGCCCCACGGCCCGCTCCAGGTGCCCGCGGGCGTCCGCGAATCGCCCGCGCATCGCCAGCGCCACGCCGAGACTGTGTTCGATCTCGGCGTCATCGGGGGACATCGACAGGGCTTCCCGATACCACGCGAGCGCGTCCTCCGCGCGGCCTTGCTGCGCCAGCGCGATGCCGAGCCGGTGCCGCACGTCCGCCAGCGCCGGATCCGCCGCGGCCGCCGAGGCGTAGCGCGCTTCGGCCTCCACCCAGTCCCCGGACCGGAACGCCAGGTCGCCGAGATTCATCTGCGCGTCCGGGCTCTCCGGCCACAGCGCAAGCGCCGCCTCGAAGTACGGCCGGGCCTCGAGCTCCCGTCCCGTCCGCACGAGCGCCGCCCCCCAGGCATTGAGCGCTTCCGCGTAGTCCGGCCTGAGCGCCAGCGTCCGCCGGTAGGCTGCGATGGCGTCATCCGCCCGGCCCCGTTCCGCGAGCGCGATCCCCAGGTTGTAATGCGCCCGCGCGTTCTCCGGCCGTTTCGCGATCACGTCGCTCCACATGCCGGCCCGGCTGTAATACGCCTCGTTGCGCGCGGCGGTCATCGCCGTGAAGACGCCGACCACGATGGCCAGGACCGAGGCGGCAAGCGGCGCGCGGCGGCCGCCCGCGACGGCGAGGCGCAACATCCGCTCCGCCAGCAACACGGCGAGGATGATGATCGCCGCCAGCGCGAGGTACATCCGGTGCTCCGCCATCACGTCGCCGATCGGAAACACGCTCGAGCTCGGCGCCAGCGTCAGCCACACCATCGCGCCGAGGAACCCGGCACCGGAGCGGCGGGCGCACGCGGCCGCCGACAGCGCCGCCAGCGTCCCGATCAGCGCCCAGCTCCACAGCGCCGCCATCGGGGCCGAGGGCCCGAGGCCGTAATCGAAGACGAGCGGCGCCGGCCAGACCGCAAGACGGAGATATCCCAGCAGGACCGGCCCCTGGGTCAGCGCATACGCCAGCGGCGGCAGCGTGTCGGGCCCGCGCCCCGCCGTCGTCACCGGAAACGCCAGGACGAGCCATCCCAGCCAGATCCACGCGGCGCCGAGGCCCAGATACAGCCGCCACCGCCGCCGCCAGGCCTCCCGCAGCGTCCCCGCCAGGAACGTCCGGTCGTAC
>DASWHL010000059.1:0-26208 GCA_036398175.1 Gemmatimonadales bacterium | reverse complement strand
GTGCCCACGACGCGGTCGAACGCGGCGGGCCGGGCGATTTTGCCCAGCGCGAACGGCATGCCCGCCGCGTACTCGGCGCGCGCGGCGTCCGCCCAGCGGCACGGCAGCAACAGCGGGCAGTCGGCGCTGACCGTCATCGCGGGATCGTCCACCTCCGTGCCGATGAAGTTCTCGGCGTTCGCGAGCCGATCGCCGTCGGGGTCCTGGAGCGGCTGGTAATAGTCCGTCGGGTTCAGGGCGCCGTCGCCCTCGCCTTGCGAGCAATGCGAGTTGGTGATGAACGATGCGTTCGGCGCGTGCGGCGGTGATTCAGGGACGGCGTTGAAGCCCAGCGTGCACAGCAGGCTCACCCCCACGACACCGCCGGCGTTGAGGAAGTTGATCTGATAGCCGCCGGCGACCGGGCGGACGCGGTCGCGCAGCGTGTGCCGGAGCGCGATTGGGGCAACCTGCTCGACGACGTAGGCACCGGCGGGGATGCCCGTGCCCGCGACGGCGTCGGCCATGGCGGATACCGCCGCGGCGTCCACGCCGCCGAAGCGCAGCCGGTTGTTCCCTTCGTCCAGGTCCGAGAGCACGGCCCCCGAAACGGAGAGCGCCGCGGGCCAGGCCTGAGCGTACCACGCGTCGAGCTGGGTCCAGTCGTACGCGGCGGGCCGCACCTGCAGATCCGACGCCGTGAACCCGCGACTGGACAGCCACCCGGCGAGCGCCTCCTCGGCGGCGGGGCGTTGACCGGGGTCGGCCAGGGCCACCGTGGGCCGGCCGGTGGTCATGAAGTACCCGGCGAAGCCGGGCACGACCTGCGCCACGGCCATCTGATCCGGCGTCTCCTGCTGGGCGACGTCGGCCACGCTGGTGACCGGCGGGGCCCGCAGATCCGTGGGAACCGATGCGTCCTGACACGCCGCGGCGGTGACCGCGAGCAGAACCACTGGGGTGATACGGAGCCTCATGGTGACCTCCACAGATTGGTGGCGCGTTGGGAACGCCGGTGCGCGCTCACTGGTGCGTCGTGAGCAGGCCGAGCTCACGCTCGATGTTGAACATCGGGCTGAAGACGAACGTCACCTCGCCCGACACGCTGCCGCCCCAGAGAATGCCGAGCAGCGTCGCGCGGTCGCCGCCGCCCTGTGGCCGAAAGACCGGCGAGCCGCTGTCGCCCCCGGCGACGCCGGCGCGGACGCGCGTCTGGCAGAGCTGGATGATGGGTTTCTCCGCTCCGAGCACGATCGAGTTGATGCACGTCGCGATGACGGGCCCGAAGGTCCAGCCGGTCGTGCGGCCGACCTTGTTGGCTTCCTCGCCCATCACCGAATGCGCCTGCTCGGCGACGATCTGGAACGACGGCTTCTCCCCGTCCACCTCGAGCGTTCCCAGGTCCGGATCCCGGGCAGCGGTGCGGGCGAGCCGCCCCAGGGCGAAGCCCTGATCCGGGGCGTACTCGGCGCGCGCCGCGTCGCTGTAGCGGCACATGAACCCAGGAACCGCGCAGTCCAGGCTGATCCAGTAATGCGGATCGTCCACCTCGACACCGATGAAGTTCTCGGGGTTCGCGAGACGATCCCCCTCCGGATCCTGGAGGGGCTGATAGTAGTCCGTGGGGGTTTCGCTGCCGCCCTGGGAATTGGTGCAGTGCGAGTTGGTGATGAACGAGTTCGTGCCTTCCATCACCGGGACGGCGTTGAAGCCCAGCGTGCAGAGGAAGCTGACGCCAACGACGCCACCGACGTTGAGGAAGTTGATCTGATAGCCGCCGTGCACCGGCCGCACGCGATCGCGCAGCGTCACGAGCTGGACGATGGGTGCGGTCTGTTCGACGACGGTCGCCGAGCTCGGGACGCCGACCGCCGCCAGCGCATCCTGGATGCCCGCCACCGCGGTTGCGTCCGCGCCGCCGAACCGCAGCCCGTTGCCCGCCTCGTCAATGTCGGAATAGACGGCGCCGCTCACGGCAAGCGCCGCTGGCCACGCCGTGCGGTACCACGCGTCGAGTTGGAGGTAATCGTGGGCCGCCTGCCGCACGACGAGATCCTCGGCGGTGAAGCCGCGGCTCGACAGGAAGGTGGCAAGGGCCTGCTCGGCTGCCAGCCGCTGGCCCGGATCGGTCAGGTAGACCGTGGGCGCGCCATTCGTGTCGAGGAAATACCCGCCGAACCCCGGCACGGCCTGCGCCACGGCCATCTGGTGCGGCGTGTCCTGTTGTCCAACCTGTCCGACCGTGCTCGCGGACAGCGGCTCGCGTAGCTCGGTGGGTGCGGGGCCGTCGTGACAGGCCAGGAGCAGCAGGCCGGCGAGAACGGGGATGATGCGGAACGTCATCGTGACCTCCGGCGGAAAGGACCCAGTGGTGCCGGGCGGCGTGCAAACCACGGTCCACGGGGCGAAGGGCGAGGCCGCGCGGTGGGGGACGTTCGCGATCGTATGTTCCCGGATTCACTTACGCGTGAATCAGGGGGGACTGACGTGGTCGCACGTGTGCGGTTGCTGGCGCTACGAAATGGTGCTTCCCTGGCGCGCACGCCCTAAATCAGGGCGAAAACACCGGCGAGCCACCCTGGTCGGCTGATCATCCGTGCCTATCCGTGGCACCCGCGACTAGTAGGTGAACTCGATCTGCAACAACCCCTGCGTCCGGAGCGCCTGCTGGGCGGCTGTGGGCGTCCCCTGATAGTCCACGTGGTCAATGTTCGCCAGCAGTTGAAGGTTGGGGTGGAGCCGGTAGGCCACGCCGCCGATGAAGCGGGTCTGGCGGTCGTCCGCGGTGTCCGTGTCCGGGTCGGCCAGGTCCACGCGGGCCACCAGCGACGCCATGGTGCCGGGGATCCGGTAGATCCCGAATCCGCTGAGCACGCTGCCCCTGAGCAGGGGCGACGGTGTCGCACTCGAGGAATCGCGCGTGATGGCGCCCTCCGCGCCCACGGTGAGGCGGCTGGTCTGGTAGGACAGCATGCCGATGACACGGGCCCGGACGCCGCCGCCGGTGGGCTTCCCGTACTGGCCGTATCCGGTGAGGCGGAGCCCGCCGCGGCTGCCCTGCACGTCGGTGGAGAGCAGCCGCACCGACACGCGCCCCATCACGTCCTTGTTCGCGTCACCCACTCCCCCGTGATAGCCCTCGCCGTTGTACACGCCTGCCTGCATGTTCACCCGCTGATTCCCCCAGGCGCCATCCACGCCGAATCCGAGGTCGGCGGAGGTGATATAGCCGTTGCGCTCCACACTCATCGTGCCCTGCATGCGATAGACCCAGATGCCCTGTGCCCAGTCGAGCCACGGCGTGTGGATGATGCCGAGCTTGAAGGTGAGCGGGAACGCGGGCGGCGTGTACGCCGCGTACGCGTACTTGAGCCGCAGCACGAACGATCCGTCCGGGTTGGCGAAGAGGTCGGGCGTGATCCGTGTGACCAGGCCATGCCCCAGGTTCCCGCGCACGTTGATGTACGCGCGCGTGACCGAAAAGCTGTTGTTGTTGGCCGCCGTGTCGCTCAGCTGGTAGCGGTACTGGGCGTACCCCACGCCGCTCACGGTGACGTTCTGGGCGGCGCCGGACCCCGGTGACAGGACGATCGCCAGGCCGGCGGCCAGCGCAGTCCACAAGGGCCGCAGAGAGCTTCGCATCGGGTTATCCTCGCGCGGGGAGGGGGGGCTGCGTAACGATCAGGAAACGATGGCGAGACGATGATGTCTCGATCGGATCACGGAGCGGCTACGGATTCGTAACGATTGTGTATCGGGGGCGCTACTCCGCTTTCGGTGGGGTCCGCATCTCCGCCCCGTGCTTGATGGTCTTCCCCTCGACCAGGAACACCACGTCTTCCGCGACGTTCGTGGCGAGGTCGGCCACGCGCTCGAGGTTCCGGCTCACCAGGAACAGCTCCATGGCCGCGCCGATGGTGTGGGGATCCTCGGCCATGTGCGTGATCAGGATGCGGAACATGGACCGGTGGAGGGCGTCCACCTGGTCGTCCTGGCGGCAGACGGCCCGCCCGCCGTCCGCGTCCCGCCGGACGAACGCGTCAATGGCCTGCGCCAGCATGTCGCGGGCGAGGCGCCCCATCTCCACCAGCTCCGGCTCCGGCGCGATCATCCGGTAATCGGTGAGCCGCTTGGCGCAGATCGAGATGTTGACGGCGTGGTCGCCCACGCGCTCGAGATCGTTGGAGATCTTGAGCGCGGCCAGCAGCAGGCGGAGATCGCGGGCCATGGGCTGGTGCAACGCCAGGAGGTTGGTGACGGTTTCCTCGATCTCGACCTCCAGCGCGTCAATGGCGGTGTCCTGCGCGATCACGCGCTCCGCCACGTCCACGTCACGGTGGAGCACGGCGCGGACGGCGCGGTCCAGCGACTCCTGGGCCGCGGCCGACATCTGGAGCAGCCGGTCCTTGAGGCGGGTGAGCTCGTCGTCGAAATGGCGATGCGGCGCTCCGGTCATCCGAATCTCCCGGTGACGTAGGCCTCGGTGCGTTTCTCACGCGGACGCGTGAACAGCTCGTCCGACTTGCCGTACTCTACCAGTTCTCCGAGGTAGAAGAAAGCGGTTTCGTCGGCGATCCGGGCCGCCTGATGCAGGTTGTGGGTGACGATGACGATCGCCACCTCGCGCTTGAGGTCCACCAGCAGCTCCTCGACCTTCTGGGTGGCGATGGGGTCGAGCGCCGAGCAGGGCTCGTCGAGCAGCAGGATCTCCGGGTCGTTGGCCAGCGCGCGCGCGATGCACAGTCGCTGCTGCTGGCCCCCGGAGAGCCCGGTGCCCAGCTCGTCCAGCCGGTCGGCCACTTCGTCCCACAAGGCGGCGCGCTTGAGCGCGTGCTCGACGCGGTCCGCCATCGCGGTCTCGGTCGCGAGGGCGTTGACCCGCGGGCCGTAGGCCACGTTGTCGAAGATGGACTTGGGGAACGGGTTCGGCTTCTGGAAGACCATCCCGATCCGGCGGCGCAGCGCGACCACGTCCACCGATGGCGCGAACACGGACCCGCCCGAGACGCGGATGTCACCGGCGTGCCGCGTGTCGGTGATCAGCTCGTTCATCCGGTTGATGGAGCGGAGGAGCGTGGTCTTGCCGCAGCCGGACGGGCCGATGAACGCCGTGATCCGGGCGGGCGCCACGGACAGCGAAACGCCCCGCACCGCCTGCGTCCTCCCGTACCAGAAGGAGTAGTCCGCGATCTCGACGGACCCGCTCACCCGAACCGTCCCGTCACATAGGCCTCGGTCCGCGCCTCGGCCGGGGCGGTGAACACCTTCGTGGTGACGTCGTGCTCGACCAGCTCGCCCAGGTAGAAGAAGGCCGTGAAGTCCGAGACGCGGGCCGCCTGCTGCATGTTGTGCGTCACGATGACCACGGTGAACTCCCGCTTCAGCTCCTGGACCAGCTCCTCGATGGACTGGGTCGCGATCGGGTCGAGCGCCGACGTGGGCTCGTCGAGCAGGAGCACGTCGGGCGCTGGCGCGATGGTGCGCGCAATGCACAGGCGTTGCTGCTGCCCGCCGGAGAGACCGAGCGGGCTGGCCTGGAGCCGGTCCTTGACCTCGTCCCACAACGCGGCGCTCCGGAGCGCCCGCTCGACCGCGGCATCCGTCTCCGTCCGCGTGAGCCGGCCGTTCACCGACAGGCCGGCCGCGACGTTCTTGTAGATGGACATGGTCGGGAACGGATTGGGCTGCTGGAAGACCATCCCCACCCGCCGCCGAATGGCCACCGGATTCGCGTCGGTGGCGTAGATGTCGCGGTCGTCCAGGAACACCGAGCCCCGGACCAGGCCGCCGCTCGACAGCTCGTGCAGCCGGTTGAGGCAGCGGAGGAACGTGCTCTTGCCGCAGCCCGAGGGGCCGATCACGGCCGTCACCGTGTGGACCGGGAAGGCCAGGGTCACGCCCTTGACGGCCGCCTGCGATCCGTACAGGGCGCTGAGCCGCTCGGTGCGCAGCCGGACCGTGGGCTCAGCCATCGCGGAAGCGGGTGCGGGTGACGAACCGGGCGCCGAGCCCGAAGATCAGCACGATGCCCATCAGCACCAGGGCGGCGCCCCAGGCCAGGCGGTGCCACTCCTCGAACGGACCCGTGGCGAAGACGTAGATCTGGAGGGACAGCGTCTGCATGGGCTGCATGACGTTCGTGCGGAAATTCATGTTGCCGAGCGCCGTGAACAGCAGCGGCGCGGTCTCGCCCGCGATGCGGGCCACCGCCACGAGCGCGCCGGTGACGATCCCGGGCCAGGCGGCGCGCACCACCACGTACGCGCTGGCGCGCCAGCGCGGGAACCCGAGTGCCAGCGCCGCCTCCCGGAGGGAGTGGGGCACCAGGCGCACCATCTCTTCCGTGGTCCGGCTGACCATGGGGATCATCAGGATGGCCAGCGCGACCGCGCCGGCGAGCGCCGAGAAGTGACCCATGGGGCGCACCACGAACATCCAGACGAAGATGCCCACGATCACCGAGGGGGTCCCCGTCAGCACGTCGGCCAGGAACCGGACGACCGTGCCGAACCGGCCTCCGCCATACTCGGCCAGGTACACGCCGGCCCCGATGCCCACGGGGAGACCGATCGCGCTGCCCACGCCGACGATGATCAGGGTCCCGACGATCGCGTTCGCGACCCCACCCCCGGTGTCGCCCGCGGCCGCCGGGTTCTTGACGAAGAAGTCCCAGTTGAGGCTGGAAGCGCCACGCAGGATCAAGTCCGCGAAGATCGCGAAGAGCGGCAGGAGGGCGAGAATCGCGGCGACCACCGTGAGACCCGTCATGACGTGGCTCGCGACCCGCCGGCGAACGACGCGCGAGATCATATCGCGCGGCTCCCCACGGCGCTGCCCCGGGCCACGCGCCAGACGAGGATGCGGGCGAAGGCGTTCACCGCGACGGTCACGCCGAACAGCACCAGGCCCACCTCGAACAGCGCGGCCCGCTGGAGCCCGGCCGCCTCGTTGAACTCGTTGGCGATCACCGCCGCCATGGTGGTGCCGGGCTCCAGGAGCGAGACCGAGAGGTCGTGGCGGTTGCCCACGACCATGACGACCGCCATGGTCTCTCCCAGCGCGCGGCCCAGGCCGAGGATCACGGCCCCCACCACGCCGGAGCGCGCGTACGGCAGCACCGCGCTCCACACGGCCTCCCAGCGCGTGGCGCCGAGCGCGAGCGCGGCCTCGCGCTGGGACGACGGCACGGCGGCCAGCACTTCCCGGCTCACGGAGCTGATGTACGGCAGGATCATCACGGCCAGGATGATGCCCGCGGCCAGCATCGAGTTGCCGTAGAACGTGCCGGAGAACAGCGGGGTCCAGCCCAAGAGGGTCGCGAGGGGCGGGACGACGTACGCGCGGAGCAGGGGGATGAGGACGAAGATGCCCCAGAGCCCGTACACGACGCTCGGAATGGCGGCGAGCAGCTCGACCAGCGTGCCCACCGGGCCGCGCAGCGGCCGCGGCGCGAACTCGGTGAGGAAGATGGCGACCCCGATGGCGAGCGGCACGGCGAGCAGCAACGCGATGAGCGCCGAGAACAGGGTCCCGAAGATCATCGGCGCGGCGCCGTAGACGTTGGCGACGGGGTCCCACGTGGAGGTCGTGAGGAACCGGAAGCCGAACGCCCGGATCGTGGGCCAGGCGGACACGGTCAGCCGGGCCACGAGCGCCACGAACAACAGGGGGATGGTCGCGGCGAACACCGTCAGGATCACCCTGAACGCGGTGTCCCCCCAGCCCACCGCCCTCACGTTGGCCATCGAATCCTCGATGCCCCGGGGGGCCGGCCTACCTCTGTTCCGTGGGGGACCACACCGGCCGGCCGTCGGCCGTAATCGTCTCGAGGCGCGCCTGAATCCACGGCCTCAACTCGAGCGGGAGCGGCGCGTAGCCCAAGTCGGGCGCGGCGGCCTGCCCTTCGTTCAGCGCCCACCAGATGAACTTCACGAGCTCGCGGGCCTTTGCCGTCTCGGTGCCATAGTCCTGCTTGACGAGCAGCCACGTCATGGAGGACACGGGGTAGGATCGCTCTCCCGGCGCGTCAATCAGCGACACGCGGAAGTCGGTGTCCGGGCCCATGGCCGCCGCGCCGCCCGCGGCGGCGGCCGCCACGGTCGTGACGTCCGGCGTCACGAAGTTGCCGAAGCGGTTGCGGACCGCGCCCACCGACATCCGGTTGATCATGGCGTAGCCCAGCTCCACGTAGCCGATGGCGCCGGGGGTCTGGTTGACCGTCGCGGCCACGCCCTCATTGCCCCGCCCCCCGATCCCGACCGGCCAGTTGACCGCGCGCCCCTGCCCGACCCGGCTGGCCCAGTCCGGGCTCACCGCGGCCAGGTACTCGGTCCAGATGTAGGTGGTGCCGGAGCCGTCGGAGCGGTGCACCACCACGATCGGCTGGTCCGACAGTGGATTCCCGGGATTGATGGATCGGAGCCGCACGTCGTTCCAGCGCGTGATCGTGCCGAGGTAGATGTCCGCGATCACGTCCTGGCTGAACCGGACGGGGGTGGTGACGCCGGGCAGATGGTACGTGGGGACCACGCCGCCAAGCACCGTGGGAATGTGCAGCACGTTGCCGCCCACCGCCGCGACTTCCTCGTCGCTCATCGGGCCGTCGGTGGCGCCGAAATCCACCGTGTTGTCCGTGAACTGCTGGACGCCGCCTCCGGAGCCAATGGACTGGTAGTTCAACTGGACGCCGGGAGTGACGGAGTTGTAGTCCGTGATCCACTTCTGGTAGATGATGTTCGGGAAGGTGGCCCCCGCCCCGTTGAGCAGGACGGTTTCGCCCTGCCCGCAAGCGCTCACGGCGAGGGGGAGGGCGACAGCCAAAGCGCGAGCAACGTGGTGCTTGACCATGACGATTCTCACTCCAGAACAATGGGTCCCGGGCGGGAGCAACGAAGCGAAGAAGAATCGCCGACGGGCGTCACAGATGTGTAACAGTTGGGTAAAGGGCACGTCACGACGACCGGCCGCGCTATCCATAACGCGTTCCGCTGCAACATATTACCGTCCGCTGGCGGCGGCGCGGACGCCCTCGGACGCTCAGAGCTTGTTGGCGAAGGTCACGAACTTGAACACTCCGTGGCGCTCGACGATTGGACCGAATAGACGCTCTTCGACCGTGTCGCCCGGTGCCTGGACTCGGCGCACCACGCAGCGCGGCCAGACGGTGTTGTCGCCGTCATCGCGTGGCTCCCCCGGACAGCGGTAGCCGGCATAGCCGAGCGGATGCCCGCCCCGCTCGGCGAGCGCGGCCCTGAGCCCCCGCGCGCTGGTCCCCTCGATCATGAACCAGAGCAGCCCGGGGCTCAGCTCGTAGGGCGGCCGCGCCTCCGGCACGCTCGGGTAGTAAAGATATGCGAACTCGGCGCGCGTCAGCGCCAGGCTGGCGAGGCCCGCGGTGTCACTCCGCTCGAGCCGGGTGGCGAAGAGCGCCATCAGCCCGGCCAGACTCGCGGCGCCGGAATCCAGCGCTGCCGGCTCAGCGAGTCCCTGCCGGAACCGGGCAACCGCCGTATCCATCGGGACGACGCTGTCGACGATCGTGGTCCGGGAGCGGGCGTCGCCTGCCCGGCAGCTGGCGAGGGCGGCGAGGGCGGTGAGGAAGAGAAGAAAGCGCATCGGGGAGGATTGGGAGCGGAGCGCGGTACCCGCCGGCCGTCGGCGAGTACCGCTCCCCGCGCTCGTTCGCTGGTTCAATTGGCCGAGTACACGGTCCAGCCTTGCCACCACTTGGGCCCGGCGGGGTCGACGGCGCCCACGTAGGTCGTATTGGTCATGCTGCCGCCGAAGAAGTTGGCGGTACGACCGGCGGGCAATGGCACCGTGCTGCCACCGGTGGTCGGCAGCGACGCGGCCGGCGGTGTGAAGTCCAGGCCGTTCGTGGCCAGACTGGTCAGCACGGCCGCCGCCGTTGCCGCGGTCCGGTGATTGTCACCGGCCCACTTCGCTTCCTGGCAGTACCGGGACGCGGATGCGTCGTCGTCGTAGTTGCCGCCCGTGTTTTCGGCGAAGACCATGTTGGTGAGGTTGAGCGAGTCGCGCAGGCGGAGCGAGTCCGTCCAGGCGTCGCGGAACTGACAGCCGACGCCCTTGTACCCGGCCACGATCCCGTTGTGCAGCCAGCCCGCGGTGCCGCGGCGCAGCACCATGCCGTTGCCGTCCGTCGGGAAGCCGCTGATGGTGCTTCCCACGAGGGTGAAGTTCGCAATGGTCGGATTGGAGAACGGCACCGACGCCGTATCGTCGGCCAGGGTGCAGCCGGCGAGTCCGGGCTCGCAGCCGTCCGCCTCGAACCCGCGCGGATCGCTCGAGAGGAAGCCCGCGTCGGTCTGCGGCACCAGGCGCTCCCGCTGAAAAGCGATGAGGAACTGCAGCTTGCCGCGGAAGCCCTCGCTCCAGTCGAAGTGGTCGTCCCCGGACTCGTACGACACCAGGTACCGGCCCTGCGCGGCCCCGCCCCAGAACTCGAAGCTGTCGTCGAGCCCGCCGAGCGACTGGATGTACTCGTACTTGGTGCCGCTCCCCACCGCATAGGACGACAGCGAGTTCAGCTCCTGACCGGTGCCGGAGACGTCGTAGCCCGCGAACTCGATCCGGACGTATCGGAGCACACCACTCGAGTCGGCGTCGTCGGTGCCGCCGGCGTAGTTCTCGACCTCGCCCGCCGGACCCTCGGTGTTGATCGTCGCGACGCCCGTGCGGTTGATCGTGGCGTTGCCGACGATGATGATGCCACCCCAATCGCCGGGTTTGCGGTTACCGACGGCGCGGGCGGAGGTGAACACGATGGGCTCGGCGGCGGTCCCGAGGGCGTTGATCTTGGCGCCCCGCAGGATCCACAGGGAGCTGCCGAGGACGGTGGTGTCACCGATGATCCTGGTGCCCGCCTCGATGGTGAGCGTGGCGCCGTTCTGCACCTTCACGTAGCCGCTCAGCGTGTACAGCGTGTCCTTATAGAGCGTGCGGCTGGCGGTCACGTCGCTGCCCAGCGTCGCTTCCGCGGCCCCGATCGTCACGCTGGCCGTGGTGGAGTAGTCGCCCTGTCCGTCGGCGTTGACACCCGCCACCCGGTAGCTGTAGGCGACGCCCGCCGTGAGGCCGGTGTCGTCGTACTGCGTGGCCGTGATGGCGTCGCTGACCTCGACAAACACCCCCGGATCGTCCGCCGACGCGCGCTCGAGCACGTACGTGGTGGCGCCCGCGGCCGCGGTCCACGAGACCCGCACCGAGGTCAGGGAGAGCTGTTGGATCGTGAGGCCGGTGGGCGCGGGCGGGCCGCCGGGGCCGGTCGTGTCGTCGCTGCAGGCGGCGCCGAGCGCCGCCAGCGCCAGGAGCGACGCTAACGTACGTGTGGCGGACTTCGTCATTCGGGTTCCCCTTCCTCGGGAGACTGGGGTTAGGGCTGACAGCACTGTGCCGCGGAAACAAATGGGGTCGCGTTTCACTCCCGCAACGAACGTGTCACGCTCTTGTTACCGCCCGCTCCCCCAGCTGAACCCGAGGGAGAAGGTCCGCCCCGTCGTGTAGCGGAGCCGCACCACGGAGCCCTGGGTGACCAGGTGCTCGGCGTCCAGGAGGTTCTTGGCGTCGAACTTGACGGAGAGCCCCGCGAAGGCTGGCAGGCGGAGGCTGAAGTCGAGCACGTGCCGTTCCTGCTCGTATGTGTCCACCGTGATGGGCTGCTGCGCGGCCTCGACGATGCGCGGCCCGACCACGTTGTAGAGCAGGGCCGCGTCAACGGTGCCGGCATAGTTGCTGTAGGCCAGCCCGGCGTTGACCACATACTCCGCCTGGCCCACCATCGGGCGGTTGGCGTTGGTGAGGGCCGACAGGCTGTCGGCGCCCGGCGTGATCTCGCTCTTCATGAGGGTGGTGTTGCCGACGACCGTGAACGGCGCGAGCCAGGTGCCCAGCAGGCCCAGCGACTTGCGCACCTCCAGCTCGACGCCGTAGTTGTGCGCCGCCTCGGCGTTTACGAAGCTGAGCGTGGTCCCGCCGGTGCTCCCCACCTGGATCTGCTCGATGGGGTCCCTGAAACGCTTGGCGAACACGCCGAGGCTCACCACCTCACCGGGGGTCGGGAAGACCTCCCAGCGCAGATCGGCGTTCTGGATGAGCGCGCGCCGGAGGTTGGGGTTGCCGTACACGGTCAGCCCGCCCAGGACGTCGAAATACCCAACCGGGGACAGCTCCCGGTACTCGGGTCGGGACAGCGTCTGGCTCACCGACGCACGCAGGTTGCTATTGCGCGAGACGGCGATGTTCAGTGCCAGCGACGGCAGGACGTCCGTGTTGTCGAGCGCGGCGGGCGTGCTGTCCCCCTGTTGGGACAGGCTGTTCACGTCCAGCTGCGACCGCTCCACCCGGGCCCCGGTGATCACGCGGACGCGGCCACCCAGCGGCACCTCGAGCTGGAGATACCCCGCGACGTTCTCGTCCCGCGCGGTGTAGAAGCCGCCGTTGGCGTTCCGGACGAGCTGGAGTTGGCCGTCGGCGTACCGGCCGTCGAACAGCGATTCGGCCGGCGCCGCGAGGTCGGCGTCGTCCAGCGTGAGGTTCCGGACGTCGAAGGCGCGGCTGTCGGCGTCCCGCTCCACGCGCCGGTAGCCGCCGCCCACCTTGACCGCCCACTCACTGCTGGGGTCGCCGAACGCGAACCGCAGGCTCCCGCCCAGCTCGCCGCTGCGCTCGCTCAGCTCGCTGAACGTGCGAGTGGCCCCCTGGCGGATGTCCGACCAGCGGGCCCGCTGAATCCCGCCCGCCTCGGGAGCCTGCACCGCGTTGTCCACCAGGTCCGACCGGTCGGGTTGGTTCCGCTGCACCCGCGAGTAGGTGCCGCTCCAGTCGAACCGGTGCCGCCCAGCGAGCAGGTGCTCGGCGCGTAGCTGGTGCGACCGCACGCTCCGCTCGGTGAAGGTCAGGCGGGTGACGTCCACGAGCTGTCCGAACTCCTCGTAGACCCCGGCGAGCCTGGTGGCCTCGTTGTCGGCGCTCCGGTTGTAACTGTTGTTGAACTGGATCTTGGACACGCCCCCCAGGCGGGTGCTGAGGTTCAGGATCCCGCCCCACAGCACGCTGCCGCGGCCGGTAGAACCCGTGTACTCGTTCTGCGGCCGGGCACCGCCCGTTCCATCGCTCACGCCCAGGGCCCGCTGCTCGTTCCTCCGGATCCCCTGGTCGTACCCGTACGAAAGGGAGGCGACGTAGCCCACCCGCGCGCCGAGCACCGGATCCTCGCCGCCGAGCGAGAGCCCGAACGACCCCTTGGGGTAGCCACTCCCCTCGTCCGCGTTCCACACGTTCCGGAACGACCGCATGATGGCCGTTTGCGTGGCCTGATCCAGCGCGCCGGCGTCCCGCGCCACGTCGGGGATCTCCCGCGCGGTCCCGCCGAACCCGAGCCACTCAGAGCCCACGCTGGGCGCCTGGACCATGGTCCGGCCGGTGGCGGCTGCGTTGACCCCGAGGGAGGCGGAGAACTGGAGCACGCGGCGCCCGGGGAACTCCCTGGTCCGCAGGTCAACCTGGGCGCCGCTGAAGTCCCCGGGCTGGTCCGGGGTGAACGTCTTGGACGTCGTGACCGCGTCGAGCAGGCCCGCGGGGAAGAGATCGAGCGGTACGATGCGCCTTTCGGGCTCGGGACTCGGGATGCGCGCCCCGTTGAGCGACGTCGTGGTGTACCGCTCACCCAGGCCGCGTACGAACACGTACTTGCCGTCCTGCACCGTGACGCCGCTGACCCGCTGCACGGCCTGGCTGGCGTCCGAATCCGGGCTCTTGGCGATCTGCTCGGCGGAGAGGGCATTCACGATGTTGAGCGCGTACCGCTGCTCCTCGAGCGCCTGGTTCACGCTTCCCCGTTCCACTTCGGCGCTCACCGTAATCGCCTCGACCTGGAAGACCGCCGAGCCGAGGGTTACGTCGAGCACCGTGGTCTCCCCCGGGGTGACGGCCACATTGGTCACCGTCTTCACTGAATAGCCGATCTGCCGGACCTCGACGGTGTGCACGCCGGGGGGAACGTTCTGGAGGAAGAAGCGGCCGTCCAGATCGGTGAGGGCCAGGACTGCGAGGTCCACCAGCCGCACCTCCGCCCGTTCCACTGGGCGGCCGGTGTCGGTGTTGACGACCCGGCCGGTGATACGGCCGGCGGTCGTGGGCTGGCCCTGGGCGAGCGCGGTCGACGGAAGCAGCAGTCCAACCAGGAGAACACCGATCCCGCGGAGCGTGGTGCGCATGTCGCGTCGAGTTCCTGGGGCCCGGAGGCGCCGGCGATCGTGCGGCGTGATGGCGCGCGCGATCACCCGGGAGCGGGCGGGCCGCGCGTTCCCCGCTCTCCGGTGTGGGGATCATCGCCGCGGCACGTAACGGTCGGGTGACGGCGGTCCCACCGCCGTGTAACGAGCGTGTCTGTCTTCCACATTCGTGCCCGTCGGCCCCGTGGATATGGGGATTGGGCGGCGATCTGGGGCCAGGGGCCGGGCGCTCAGAACAGGATCCGGGTGACCCCAACCGCCGCGCCGAGTCCCAGAGCAGCCCCAGCGACGACGTCCGTGACGTAGTGGACCCGCAGCGCCACGCGGGACGCGGCGACCGCGACGGCCAGCGGGACCAGGGCGAATCCGAGGGTCGGCTCCCGCAGCGTGAGCGTGGCGGCGACCGCCGTCGCGGCGGCCGCGTGCCCCGACGGGAACGAGAACGGGTCTGGCAGGTGGACCAGGGCGAGCGCCCGACCGTCCGGATCGCAGGGGCGCGGCCGGGCCACCACGCGCTTCAGGACCTGCACGACGGCGTGCGAGGCCGCGTTGGCGAGAAGTGCGGCGAGCCCGAGCCGCGGATCAAGCGCGAGGAGCGCCACGCCGACCCCGACCGTCACGCGGGCTCCACCGGCGTGCGTGACGGCGCCCATCATGCGGCGGCGCCGGACGCGGTGAGCGACTCGTGCAGGAAGGCCTCGCGGAGCGGCCGCCCTTCATAGACCCCGGGGACGGGAACGCCGAGGCGCCACAGAATCGTGGCGGGCACGTCCAGCAGCGAGAGAGGATCCGCGAGCAGGCGGTGGCGCCGCACCCCGCGGCCGGCGATGACCAGGGGAATGGCGTCGTTGACCGGATGCGGGAGATCGTGGTCCCGCGGATCCACCCCGCCACCGCCGTGATCGGACACGACCAGGAGCGTGGCGTCTCCGAGCCCCGAGGCGAACAACCCGATGGCGGTATCCACCTCCGCGGCCGCCCGCAGGTACTCCTCCGACATCCAGCCCGAGGCGTGACCGGCGCGGTCGCAGTCCGGCAGATACAGGAGCGCGAGGCCGGCGGACAAGCGCTCGAACAGTTCGCGCGCCGCGACGGCGGTCTCACGAGCGCTCCGTCCCAGGGTGAGCAGCCGGCCGATCCCGGCAAAGGCCGTGAGCGCCGCGGTCACCGGCACGGCGCCGCGGGCCAGCGCTCCCGTGACCACGGACGTGCCGAGGCCGTGCTTGCCGAGCTCCCGGGGCAGGGGCCGCAGCCCGCTCAACCGGCCAAGGAATCCGAGCCCCGGCTCGATGAGTCCGTGCGTGCCGGGGCCGACGCCGGTGGCGAGCGAGGCGAGCGCCGCGACGGTGACGCTGGGCCGGACCGTGCGGACGTTCACCGCCCGTGCGTAGTCGCGGCCCAGCGCCTCGAGGGACGGCATCGGCGCGGCGCGGACCGCGTCCGGGCGGAGGCCGTCCGCGAGAATGACGGCTACGCGGCGCACGCGTGCGCCCCTCCGGCTGGCGGAGCGATCAGCAGGCCGTACTGCGCCAGCAGGACGTCGTCCTCCACGGTCTGGGCCCGGGTCAGCGCGAAGTCGCGTGCGGCGGCGCCGAGGACCAGCCGCCGGTCCCGATCGAGTGCCAGTGTCACGAGGCCGGCGGCAAAGGCCCGCGCGTCGGTGGCCGGGGCCAGGAGACCCGTCCGATCGTGGTGGATGCTCTCGCGGAATCCGCCGGCGTCCGCGGCGATGACCGCGAGGCCCGTGGCCATCGCCTCGAGCGCCACGAGGCCGCACGTCTCCGTGGCGGACGGCAGGACGCACACGTCCGCCGCGGCATAGAGGTCCGCCAGGTCGTCGCGGTCGAGGAACCCGAGGCGGGTGACCCACGGGAGGCACGCCTCGAGCCGCGCCTCCAATGGCCCTTCGCCGGCGATGACGAACCGTGCCTGCGCGCCCAGCGTGGCGTGGGCCAGCGACCACGCGTCAATCAGGACATCGAGGTTCTTCTCCGGCGCAAGGCGGCCCACGTGCAGGACCAGGACCGTGCCGTCGCGTATCCTCAGCCGACGGCGCCAGCGGACGCGGTCGCGCTCCGGGTGGAACTGCTCGGTGTCCACCGCGCGTCCCCACACGATGGCCCGGCTCAGGCCGCGCGCGTGCAGCGCATCGCGCACGAACTCGCCCGGTGTGTGCGTGAGGCGCGCCGGCCCGTGGAACCAGCGGAGCCACTGCCACGCGGTGGGCTCCAGCAGCGGCGCGCCGTAGTGGCGGCAGTAGCCGGGGAAGTCGGTGTGATAGGACGTCATGAGGGGGATCCGCCCGCGGAGCGCGAAGCGGCGCCCGGCGAGGCCCAGGGGTCCCTCCGTGACCACGTGCACCAGATCCGGCCGGAAGCGCCTCAGGAACCGCCCGACCTGCCCCGGCGCCGGCAGTGAAAGTCGGATGGCTGGATACGGGGGAAACGGCGCCGAGCGAACCCTCAGCTCGCCGGGGGCCGCTGCGGGGGCATTGGGGTATCGCGGGGCCACCACGGCCGCCGCGGCGCCGCGGTCGCCGAGCACGCGCACGATGCGGTGCACGACGGTCGAGACGCCGTTGACCTGGGGGACGTAGGTGTCGGTGACGAGCGCGATTCGCACGGAACCAGACACTGCCGGGGGGCGGTCAAGTACGCGTGTTGATTGGGTTACGGACGCGTAACGGCTCCGCGCGCCAAGGAGCGCACGGGCCGCGTGCATGTGCGACGTGCTGGAGACTGTGCGAATGTCAGGTGACCGCGCTGCTTGCGCTGTCGCCCTCCACCGTGTCGGCGCCCCTCGCGGAATCGCGGCGCGCCGGCCAGATCGAGGAACGGAGGGAGAGGCGGTGGGTGCCGGGCGAGCGACACTGCCCCTCGGCGGCTTCGCGCCACCAGAACCGGTGCGCCGACGAGCCCCTCCTGAGCCGTACTGGCGGTCCGCGCGGCTGGGGCGCAGTGTACTGCCAGGCCCATTCCGCGGGGGAACGATGGCCACGGTACAGACGATCCTCAGCCACAAGGGGACGGCGGTCGTGCGCGCCCTCGGTCTGCTGCCGGTTGCCGCGTCCGGCCTTGCCGCGCAGGCGCCCGAGCCGCTCAGTCCGTTTGCCGTGGCGAAGGCGGAGGCCCTCTTGTGGGATCACCTGCCGTGTTTGGGATGCCACCAACTGAACGGCGAGGGGGGGTGACTGGACCGGCCCTCGACGCCGTAGGGGCCAGGCTCTCGGCCTCCGCGATCCGGTCCGTCGTGGATGCCCCTCAAGCGGCGCGGCCGGGATCTGCCATGCCACGAGTACCGATGTCGGGGGCGACCCTGGATTTGGTCGTGCGGTATCTGGCTTCACGCACGGGAGCGGCGGGAGGAGCGGGAGCGACGGACACAGCGGTGAGGGCAGGCACGACGGTCGCGCAGCCGGGAGATGGAGCGGGACTCTATGCCACGTCCTGCGCAACTTGCCACGGCGCCCAGGGTGGAGGAGACGGGCACAACGCCGAGTACCTGCCCGTTCCTCCCCCACCGCATACCTCGTCCGAGTATCAGGAGACTCATCTCGCGAGCGACTGCTACGTGAACGGCCGGATGACCTGCACGGACTGTCACGATCCGCATAGCCAAACCTACCGCGACGCGTTCGGCCGGCCGCTCGCCGGTCGGTTCGATGACGGTCAGTGCACCGCGTGCCATCCGAGCAAGGCGGAGCGGCCGGCGACGCACACCCACCATCCCGTCGCGTCGCCCGGGAGCAACTGCGTCGCGTGTCACATGCCGTACCTCCAGCATCCCAGCGTCGGGCGCGCCATCCCGTTTGGCCGCGCGGACCACGCCATCACGATTCCGCGGCCCGCGCTCGACGCGCCGCAGCGGATCGTGGGGGCCTGCGCGCAGTGCCACCGCGATCGATCCCTCCAGCAGCTGGACCGCGACATCACGGCGTGGTGGGGTGAGCCCAAGCCGGTGGCTGCCCGAGCGCGGGCCCTGATGGCGGCCAGAGCCGAGCCGGACCGTGCGGCAGCGGCGGCTCTGGAGCTGGCCGACGATCCGGCTCCGCAGCAGCTCGCGCAATTCGCCGGGCTCGGTCACGTGTTCTTGCAGCGCCTCTCGGCGGACATGCCCGAGCTCGAGCCCGCCGACCGCGAGGCCCTGGCGGCGGTGGGCCCGAACGCCCGCTGAGCACGACATGTGGTCACGGTCGCACTCGGGAGGAATCCATGAAGCGGTTCGGGGCCGCCTGCCCGCTCGCCCTGGTGCTCGCGTGGCGCGGATCCGTCGGACAAGGCGAGCGGCCCCACCGCGGGGACCGAGACCCGGACGCGCTGGAGTTCCTGGCCCGGGCGGTGAGCCACATTCCCAACCAGGGCCAGCCCGCGGTGCACTGCCGGGTGCGTCCTCACTGCGACAGCGCTCGGCACGTTGTTTGGGGCCGGCACGGGTGGCGTGGTCGGACTGTTCGTTCTACGTTAGCGTTCGCGCGCCCGGCTGGGTGGCGCGCTCGCAACTTATGGCCACGACGTTTAGCCAGACCGTGAATCGTGAGGGCGCACCATAACGAACACGCTACTGCATCCCCGCCTCTTGTCGCTGGCACCCCTCGTCCTCCTTGCACATATCGTTGAGGAAGCGCCGGGGCTCATCGCCTGGATGAATCTCCGTTTCGAACTCGACCTCACGGTGGGGTACTTCGTCGCGATGAGCGCGATCGGTCTGCTCGTCACGGTGGTGCTTGCGGTGCCCCGTATGGATTCGCGGAATCATTCTCGTGCGCTCGGCCTGATCGCTTGGCTCAGCTTTGTCATGCTGGCAAATGGTGTCGTCCACCTGACGGCAAGCCTTCTCTTCCGCGAGTACGTCCCCGGAACCGTCACCGCTGGCGTCCTTTACCCGCCCTACTTCTTTGCGGCCACCGTCACGATCTGCCGCCACGTGGGTGTGCGACCGAGTGCCGCCGTTCTCGCCGCAATGCTAGGGGCCGTGCCCATGCTCGGGCAGGGTATCAGCATCCTCACGGGCGGCGGTCGGATTCTGTGGTAGCGGCAACACGCCTATCGTGACGCGTCATCGGGCGGCGTACTGAGGCACCTGCCGCGAACAATGTCGATGCTACCGAGCGTATTCGTATTGAGCGCGCTGGCCCTCGTGGCCCTGGTTCTGACGCGTGCCCGCCCGATCTCCGGGAACATGGCGATACGACGAGACGCCGCCCATAGTCTTGCCTTGGCCATCGGCGCTCAGGGCGCCCATTTCGCGGAAGAGGCAGCTACCGGACTTCACGAGCAGCTGCCGGCTTTGCTAGGGCAGTCGGCCATGCCGTTCGCCGTCTTCGTGCTCTTCAACGTGGCGTGGCTCGCCATCTGGGCGGCGTCGGTACCCGGGCTTCGCTCGGGCCGGCCAGCCGCGTTCTTCGCGGCTTGGTTTCTCGCCATCGCCGGCTTGTTCAACGGTGTCGCGCACCCGCTGTTGGCCGTTGCCGCGGGTGGCTACTTCCCGGGCCTGGTGAGCTCACCCGTCATCGGGGTTGCGGGCGCCCTCGTCCTGATTCGACTGCGCAGGGCAACACAGCGAGAAGTCTCGGGCTTTCGCGGCGGCGGCGTTGGTCCATGATGGTTACCACACGGCCAGGTCTGGATTCGAGATCGCCTGCATGCATCCGAAAGGCATGTGACTACGATGGCAGGCGGCAATCAAGTGTGACGTGCAACCCTGAGGCTTCGTGTCGTTTTCTCTCCGACCGTGGGCAGAAGGGTGCGTGTCGACACCTGTTCCATACATCGAGCGCTGGTGGGTAGGTCCGGATCTACGGCAACAAGGCGTCGGTCGAGAGCTACTGGCCGCGATCGAGCGATGGTGCTGCGAACACGGCTGTGTCGAGCTCGGGTCTGAGGCCGACATACTCTCGTGACAAGGGATCAGCCCGTGCTGTCACGGCAGTGTCAGGAGCCAGAGATCCGCTTCGGTGACCCGCCGCGTGTAGTACACGGCACGGCCGTCGCGCGTCAGCTGCGGCGGGCCGATGACATCGCGGCCCACGGTGAAGACCTGCCGCACCTGTTTCGTTTCGCGGTCCACGATGTGGATCGCGGTTCCCCCGGAGACGAACAGCACACGCCGGCTGTCGGGCAGCCAGACGGGCCACTCCCCGAAGTCGGTCAGCCGTTCGTACGCCCCGGTGGCGAAGGTGTAGGTGACGATGCCCTGATCGAGCGCGTGGATCATGCCCGCCAGGTGTCGCCCGTCCGGGGACCAGGAATGCGGGCCGAACGGGGCGAGGGAGTCGGGGGGGGCCGGCAGCATCTCGGGCTGCTGCTCCGTCAACGGTCGGGCCGGGTCGAACACGAACGCCTCGGCGCTCCCCACACTGGCGGCGGCCATCCGGGTCCCGTCGGGGGACCAGACGGCAAAGGCGGTGTTGGTTGACCGGTCGGTGAGCTGCGTGAGATCGCTGCCATCCGATCGGATCTTCCAGATCTGGAGGCCCCGTCCGCTCCGGCTCGAAAAGACCGCGATCCACTCGCCGTCGGGCGACCACCGCGGCACGCGGTCCGAGGCGCTGTCGCCGGTGACGCGTCGGGGGCGCGCCGAGCCGTCCGCGGGAACGATGTGGAGCTGGCCTTCCGGCTCCACCAGCGAGTAGAACACGACGCTCCGACCGTCGGGCGAGGGCTCGGGGTTGGCCCAGCGGCGCGAGCCCTGCGTGACCCACTCCGGGCTGCCGGTCACGGTGCCGCCGACCGGATCGAACGGCACGCGCTGCACGTTGCTCGTCACGAGGACCGAGCTGTAGGCGACGTGTCGTCCGTCGGCGGCCACGCTCACATGGGCCAGCGACGTGGCAGGGGTGGTGACGGGCTCGGGGTCGGCGAGCGCACGGCCGGACTCCTCGTCGATCCGCACGCGCCACAGGTTCATGCTGCCGCCGCGGTCGCTCACGAAGTACAGGTAGCGGCCGTCCGGCGACCAGGCCGGGCTCCAGTCCCGTCCCCCGCCCGTCGTGACCGGTGTCCGCTCGCCGCCCTCCACCGCAACGGTCCACAGGAAGCCTGGGGCGGTCTGGACGATGGGCTGGCCCAGCCGCTGGTAGAAGGCGATCCGGCGGCCGTTCGGCGACCAGCTCGGCAGCGCGGCCTCCACCCCCTCGATCCGTCGGGTCTCGCCGGTCCGCACATCGGCGATCCATAGCTCGCCCCTGGTCTCGGAGTTCTGGGGATTGAGATCCACGTTCTCGGTGACGAATGCCAACGCGCTGCCATCCGGGCTCCACGAGGGCCGGTAGCCGAATCGTGTCACGCGCCGAACGGCCTCCCCCGTTCGGCCCATCACGAACACGCCGCCGCCCTCGCGCTCGGAGCGGAAGGCGATGCGCTCCCCGTCGGGCGAGAAGGCCGGCTGGTCATCGTCCGTCGGCGAGTCCGCGGTGAGGTTGATTGCGTTCTGGCCGCGCACGCTCAGGAGGTAGATGTCGCGATTGCCCGACGCCTCGCCCGCGTAGACGATCCAGTCCCCGTCAGGCGAGAGGCTCGGGAACCACTCCACGCCGGGATCGACCGTGAGGCGGGTGAACGCCCCCGCCGCGACCCCCGGCGTCGGACCGTCGCCACCGGTCACCGCAAGCACGATGTAGGCCGCGGCGGCGATGACCACGATTACCGAGGCCGCGGCCACCCAGCGGCCCCGTGGCAGCTCAGCGCGCCGGCTCGGCGCGCGGGCTGCGTCCCCGGTTCCCGACAGTGCCTCGGCGAACTCCTGCGCGGTGGCGAACCGGTCCGCCGGCACCTTGGCGAGCGCGCGCACGATCACCGCCTCGACGCGGGGCGGCACGGTGTCGCGCACCACGCGCAGGCCGGGCACGGGCTCGAGCGCCTTGCGCGCCAGGATCGCGTGCGGTGTGGGTCCCGTGTACGGCGGCGCGCCGGCGAGCATCTCGTAGAGCACGCATGCCAGGCTGTAGATGTCGGACCGCGCGTCCGCGGGTTCCGAGGCCGTGGCCTGTTCCGGGCTCATGTAGGCGGGGGTTCCCACTGCGAGGCCCGACTCCGTGAGGCGCTCTCCGCCCGCCTCGTTCACCGCGCGGGCGATCCCGAAGTCGGCCACGACCGCATGTCCCGCCTCGAACAGGATGTTCTCCGGCTTGATGTCGCGGTGGACGATCCCCAGGCTGTGGGCGTACGCCAGCGCGTCGGCCGCCTCACGGGTGATGCGCAACGCCTCGTCGACGGGGAATTGGCGCTCCCGGTCCAGGCGCTCGCGGAGCGACTCGCCCTCCACGAACGGCAGCACGTAGTACATGAAGCCGCCGTCGTTGCCGGAGTCGATCAGCGTGAGGATGTTCGGATGGCTCAGCTGCGCCGAGATGCGGATCTCGCGGAGGAAGCGGTCGGCGCCCAGGGACTGGGCCAGCTCCGGACGGAGCACCTTGAGGGCGACCTTCCGGCCATGTTTCAGGTCCGCGGCGAGGAAGACGACACCCATGCCCCCGCGGCCCAGCTCCCGGTCGATACGATAGCGGTCCGCCAGCGCCGCCTGCAGGCGATCGACGAAGGTGTCCATTCAGCGTCCCTCCTCGCGGCGTCGGCAACGGAATGGCGCGCCAGGACACCAACGGCCACGACGCGGTGACGACCTGCGAACGCCGGCTGTGCGGAAAACTGCTAGACAATCAAGATGCTGATCCACGAACCAGCCCGCCAGCCCGACCTTCGCCACGGTCTCCGACGAGCGGTTCGCGCCCCGCTGGGGACCCTGGCGGCGCGTCGTCCCCGAAGTGGTCGAGAAGTTCCTGGCCTTCTGCTATCCAATCCCATGCGTGCGGCGCAGCGTCTCGACGTGGCTCCTGATCTCCGCGACGGTGCGGGCGAGGTCGGGATCGGCGTCCCGAAACAGATCCGCGAACCGCTGGTACGCGGCGACCGCCTTGGCATACTCACCGGCCACTTCGTACAGGTTGCCCAACTCGACGTGGGCGAAGATCCACGGTTCCTGACCCTCCCACCCGAACTCCAGACCATGCACGACCTTCTCATACTGTTCGATCGCGCGGCGCACGTCACCGGCGCGCGCGTACGCCCGGGCGAGGGACTCCGTGAAGTACGTGGTGGACACGCGCGTGTTCGCCAGCTCGAGCAGCTCGATGGCGCGCGCCGTATTGCCGCGGGCCAGGGCCACCTCGCCCTGGAGCAGCTCGTGGCTCGCCCGCCCGTTGTCGGTCGCGCCCGGCTCCAGCGCGCGCTCCACCGCGGCGACGATGGAGTCCGCCCCGCGGAGGTCGCCCGCGCGTGCGTACGTGCGGCCGAGGATCGAGAGGAAGAAGGGGGCGACGTAGAACCCCGTGGATCGCAGGCGCTCGACCGCGGCGAGCTCGGCGCGGAAGGCGGCCGTGTCGCCCCGCCTGTCGTGGGCCGCCGCCAGGAAAAGCCGGACACGGAACTCGCTGAGCGGGGCATCCCCCGCCCCGCGATGGATCGTCGCCGCCTCGCGCAGGAGATCCGTGGCCGCATCGTACTGCCCCTGGAACATGTGGAGCAGCGCCAACGACCGGCGCCCGCGGGACTGCTGATCGCGGTCGGCGGTGAACTCCACCGCCCGCTGAAACACGGCCCTGGCCTCGTCCACCCGCCCGGCCGCGACGAGCGTGCCGCCATACTCGTGGTTGATGTACCCCCGCGTCATCTCGCCGGAATCCAGCGCAAACGCCCGCTGGTACTGGGGGATGGCCTCCTCCGGACGATCGGTGGAGGCGAAACAGGTGGCCATCTGGATGTACGCTTTGGCCATCGTGGAATCGAGGGTCGCGGCCCGCTCCAGCGCGGGAATGGCGTCGTCGCAGCGCTGTGCGCGCATGTAGTCCGACCCGAGATTGAACCAGGCGTCCCGGTCGTCCGGGTACTGGCGGACGAAGAGCTCGAGATGCGCGAGGGCCTCCTCCCGCTCGCCACGGCCGCCGGCGATGAGCGAGCGGATCCACAGGCGCTCGCGCTCGGTGAGCTGGTCCAGATGCGCTTCCGCGGCGGTGAAATGCGTCTCCGCCAACGGGCGGTCGTTGAACCAGCTGGCCGCCATCCCCAGCGAAGCATGGGCCCAGGCGAACGTGGAGTCGAAGCCGATGGCCTCCCGCCACAGCTCGCGGGCCTGGTCGAGCCTCCCACCGCTCCACGCCCGGCTGCCCTCCGTGTACGCCTTCAGCGCGTCGAGCGACGAGGTGGTGGCCCGCGCGAACCACCCGCCGTCCTGGATCAGCGCGAGCCGCGTCTCGCCAAGGTCGCGCCGGACCCGGCGCGCGAGCTGGTCTACGGCCTCGAGGACCTCGCTCCGGTCGGCGGCCTCCGCCCGAACCGTCGCGAGGTCCATCCCGGATGCCGGGTCCACGACGCGGGCGGTCAGCACGTACCGGTCGTCCAGCTGGCTGATGGCCGGCGCCAGGATCACCGACACCCCCTCCCGAATGGCGATTTCCGTGGCCACCGCTTCGTCCACCCGCGTGGTGTCGGGTCGTCGCATCCGCGCCAGCGTCTCCCGCACACGCGCCGGCGGGTAGACGTTCACGTGCTTGGACTGCGCGATGCTGGCGCCGAGCGCCGCGTCGAGCGCCCGGTCGAACACGGTGTCCCCGGTCTGATTCTGGAACCCGGCCACCACGATCCAGTCCCGCTCTTCGAACGGGACGCCGCCGCCCGACGAGAACAGGAGGGCGCCGGCCCCCGCGAGGATCACGAGCAGGGCGAGCCCGAACCCCGCCGCGAAGACGCGCGGCGAGGGCCGGCCGTGATGGACCTCCCGCACGTCCACGGCGCGCAGCCGCTCCAGCGCGTCGCCGAACTGCGCCGCGGTGGCGTAGCGGTCGGCCGGGGTCTTCTGGAGCGCCTTCGCGATCACGGCGTCGAGCTCGGGCGTGACCGTGGCGCGACGCGTACTGGGCGGGGTCGGCACGCTGGTGAGCTGCCGCTCGATCACCGTCTCCACGGGACCCGTGAACGGGGGCTCGCCCACGAGCATTTCGTAGAGCATGCAGCCGACGGCATACACGTCGCTCCGGGCGTCGAGGTCGGCTTCGCCCACCACCTGTTCCGGGCTCATGTAGCCGGGTGTCCCGAGGGACATCCCCGTCTGGGTGATCCGGCTCTCCCCGGCCATGCCAAGCGCGCGGGCGATTCCGAAATCGGCCACCACGGCCTTGCCGTCCGCGAGCAGGATGTTCTCCGGCTTGACGTCCCGGTGGATGATCCCCCGGCTGTGCGCGTGGCTCAGGGCGCTCAGCACCTCCCGGGTGATCCGTACCGCTTCCTCGATGGGAAGCTGCTTCTCCCGATCCAGCAACGCCCGGAGCGACTCGCCGGGGAGGTAGGGCATGACGTAGTAGAGCAGCCCGTCCGCGTCGCCCGAGTCGTGGAGCGGGAGGATATGGGGATGCGTGAGGTTGGCGGCGATCTGGATTTCGCGCAGGAAGCGCTCGGCGCCCAGCACCTCGGCCAGCTCGGGCCGGAGCACCTTGATGGCCAGCGCGCGGCCGTGTTTTCGATCCTGTGCGCGATACACCGTCGCCATGCCGCCGCGGCCGAGTTCCTGCTCGACATCATAGCGGTCGGCGAGCGCCGTTCGGAGCCGATGGATGGGATCGCGAGCGTCGTTCATTGGGTAACCGGGGTCCCCGATGGTGAAGTATACCGCGAGCGGGCAGGCCGTCCACCCGCGTCGGGCGGTTCGTCAAAACACAGGGTGAGCGGCTGCGCTCCGCGCAGCGCAGGCTGGCGGCGGTAGTGCTCCTCGAGTGCCCGGTCCAGGTCAGCCGTTCC
The DNA here is from genome assembly GCA_036398175.1 of Gemmatimonadales bacterium. Taxonomy (GTDB): domain Bacteria; phylum Gemmatimonadota; class Gemmatimonadetes; order Gemmatimonadales; family GWC2-71-9; genus JAOTWJ01. The sequence goes on along the minus strand of DASWHL010000059.1, from coordinate 194 downwards.
GATACCCGTGAGCCGGTCGTCTTCGAGGCCGAGCAGCAGCAAGGATTCCCGCGGCCTGCCGCGCTGAGGTGGCCGGCGAGGTGCTGCCACAGGAAGCAGGTCTTCCCCGCGCGCCGGACGCCGATCACCGCGATGGCCTTTCCAGGCACCTGCGGGACGCGCGCGTCCCGTCGCGTGAGCACCGGGAACGCCGG
>DASWHL010000058.1:0-8352 GCA_036398175.1 Gemmatimonadales bacterium | reverse complement strand
GCCTGCCACGCTGAGGTAGCCGGCGAGGTGCTGCCACAGGAAGCAGGTCTTCCCCGCGCGCCGGACGCCGATCACCGCGATGGCCTTTCCAGGCACCTGCGGGACGCGCGCGTCCCGTCGCGTGAGCACCGGGAACGCCGGGGTTGTCGCGTCCGCATCCTCGCTGCGGGTGGGAGTGGGGTCCCCACAAGCGCAATGAACGCCGCCGTCCACGACACGTCGCCGAAAAACGCGACACCGTCCTTGAAGGGGTGTTCCGTGCGGCGACAGGGTGTAAAATACAAGGACGGTTTCGGCCGGAACGCACGACCAAGGAGCGGCGGTGCACGCCGATCTGCTTCGTCACGTCAGAGATGGCATCCTCGGCGCGGGCTGCGGACTCGCGGTCCTGGCCCTGGGGCTGGGGTGCGTCTCAGAGACGACGTTCGTGCGGCCGGGGGAAAGCGGACAGGATACGACGGTGGGGGGGACGGTACAGCGCGCGGTGCTGGTGGTGGAAGTGGACGTGGAGCCGGCGGACTCGGCGGTGGCGGCGGCGCTGGGCTCGCCCGGAGGGGTGTTGGCGGGGGCGGCGGTGACGGCGGTGCGGACGACGGGGGCGGACGGGGGCGTGACGGACACGACGGACGGCGCGGGGCGGGTGACGTTCGAGAACCTGTTGCCGGGGCTGTACCAGGTGTTGGTGTTGCGGTTGCTGGGGGTGGGAGAAGCGGAGGGGCTGGACAGTGCGGACCGGGACGTGAGCGGGTTTGGGGGCGGGGCGTTGGTGACGGTGGAGGGGCCCTCGGACACGAGCGTGGTGGGGGTGGTGGCAGGCCGGCGGGGCTCGCTGGTGATCAGTGAGGTGTTCCCGGGGCAGATCCCGGTGGACGGTTACGGGTATCCGTTCGCGATGTTCATCGAGCTGTACAACAACGGCGACACGATCATTTATCTCGACCAGAAGTTGATGGGGCTGGGCCTGCACATCATCCGAGACTACAGCGCGAGTCCCAATCCTGTCACCTGCGAGGAAGGCGCGCCGTTCCAGCTCGACTCCCTAGGACTATGGTCGCAGTACATCTGGCGTATCCCGGGCGACGGACAGACGCACCCGCTTCCGCCCGGCGCGACCGCCGTGCTGGCGACCGATGCCGTGAATCACGCGCAGGTGGATGAACGCCTGCCGGACCTGTCGTACGCCACCTTCGAGTTCATCGGCTCGACCGACGTGGACAATCCGGACGTGCCGAATCTCCTGCAGGTCGGACCGCGCGGAGAGTTCCTCGCATTTCCCGGACACGGGCTGTTCTTCGCTGGCGCGGGGATCTACTACATCGCCGACGGTGTTGACCTCGCGTCGCTGCCGTCAGCCCGCATCCCGCCGCAGGGCATCTCCGCCGTGCGGATTCCTCGGGCGAAGGTCCTGGATGTGTTTGCCAGCGCGTACCAGCCCGCGGCAGAGGCGACGGTACCAGCCCAGTGTCCGGCCTGGATCAGCACGGTCTTCGATCGTCGCCCAGGCGGCTTTTTCCCTGGTACAACGACGACAAGTACAATCGAACGGCGGCTCTTCACGGTTCTGCCGGGTGGGCAGCACTTGCTGCAGCGTACCATGGCCACCGCGAACGACTTCACCCTATCCCCGAGCGCGACGCCGGGGAGGGTCCGCTGACCACGCGCTCGTGTCCACCCGAGTGAACCGTCCTTCTGCAGGGCTCTTCGCGTACCGGACGCGGGGGCCGGTGGGTGCCAACGCTGATCCCACCGACCCCGTCGGTAGCTAGCAGAGACAGTAGTGCGCGAGCGTACAAAAGCCCGGTCCGCCGCAGCACGCGTCGCACTCGTCTGTCGTCTGTCCGATGATCTGACAGACGCACGGATCGCCGGCGCGTGCGCCCGCGACCGCCTGGCGCGTCCCGAACGCGAGTGCGGCCACGATGCCGAGCCCGTAGAGCGCGCGAGCCAGCCACTTGAATCTGCGTGCCATGATTACCTCCTGGATGCTGGTGTTGACCTTCCCCCTGCCGATGTCGCGGTGACGCCGGACAGGGCGGCGAAGAGCGAATCCACCGCGCCGGGACTGAGCACACCCGCGCGGGCGTAGAGGACCTCGCCGGTGCTGTCGACGAGCAGCGTGAGCGGTGCGCCGATCGCGCGGTACCATGCCGCCGCACGGGCCGTTGGAAACCGAACGACGGGGAACGGCAACTGGTGGAGCGAGGCGTAGGCTGCGGTTACCGAATCCGGATCGAGGGACACGCCGTACGAAACGACCGTGGGGCTATTCTCGAGCCGCGCTGCGATGCGCTTCCACGCCGGCAGCGTTTCGGCGCAGTAGGGGCACGTCGTCGTGAACACGAACAGTGCCTGTGCCGTCGTGGGCCCGCCGCCGAGCAGGACCGTATCGCCGTCCAGGCCCCGCGCGCGCACCGGCGGCACGACATCGCCGGCGTGGGGCAGCCGCTGCTGGCCGCGGAGGTGCCGAGCCTCGATGAGCAACGCGCGATTCTGCCGGGCCAGCGCGACGACGAGTACGGCCGCGACCGCCAGCGCCAGGGGAAGCGCGAACCGACGGGCGGACAGGAAGGCGGGTCTCATAGGCTTGTCGCGACGCGGCCTCACCAATGCGGAGCTGGCGCGCGACACGCAATCCGCGAAACGCGACACCTTGGGCTCGGTGACGCGAAATGCGCGACCGTGACGGCAGAAACGCGACAGGGCCCCGTCCCGCGACCGGCTGGCCCCGCTTGGGGACGCGCCACACGACCCCCTACTACCAGTAGTAGTTGTCCGCCCGGGAGCGGCCGCGTACCGTTACGCCCATGCCAGCCTCGGAGCCGCCGATCCTGGGTCTCTGCGCCGTGGACCCTCAACTGCGCCGCCTGGTGAGCGACACGGCGGCCTCGGCGGGCGCACAGGTCCGCGGGCTTGAGAGCGTGGCAGCCGCTTGTTCGGGCGCTGCGAGCCTCGCCGCGCTCTTCTACGAGCGGTGCCCGTTCGACGGCGTGGGGGGCGAAGTCCTCCGCGACTTCCGTGAGCGTCACCCCGCCATCCCCGTCCTCGTGTACGTGAGCGATCCCGAACGCGACGACTTCGAGCCGCTCATCAGCGAGGCGGTGCGGCTCCCCGGGGTGACGTTCCGGATCCGGCGGCGGGCGGCGAACGAAGGCTTGCGGCTCCAGCAGGCCCTGGGCGTCCTCTTGCGAGATGCCCCCGCCTGGCACGTGCTGAGCTTGGTCGAGACGGCGTTGGGTGAGGCGCCGCCTCTCATTCGCGCGTTCCTGCGGGCCGCCCTCCTCACTGCCGCCGAGGGCCGGAAGCCCACCGTCCGTGCGCTCGGCGCCACGTTGGGCGTGAGTGCGCGCACCCTGGAGCGACGTTGCTCTGGCGGCTACCTGCCGCGCCCGAAGGAGCTGCTGAGCTGGTGTGCCCTCCTGCTCGAGCTGCGCCTGGCGGCCTGGGCCGTGCACGGCGCTCCACCGCGTGCCGGGGGGGCCGCCATTGATCGCTTATCGCGGGAGCTAATGGGGCAGCGGGGGTCAGCCCTGGATCCTCGAAGCCATTTGGAGCGTGCCGTGCAGTCGCTTGCGGAGCGGGCTCGCCGGGTTCGTGGCGCGGCGCGTCGCAACGGGTGAGGCAGGGAGGCTGACGGATGTACGTCCTCCGCGTGATCCGCGCTATCGTATGGGCGGTACCGCTTGGTACCCTCCTGGCACAACAGCCCGGGCCTCCCCGAGCGGACGTCGCGGGCCGCGTGTACGACGTCGTGTCGAATGCGCCGGTCGCGGGAGCTGAGGTGGCCGTCGAAGGCACAGGGAGGCGCACCGTCGCCGATTCGGCCGGCCGGTACCTGCTCACCGACGTGCCCGCGGGCGTGCGGACCCTGCTGGTCCGCCGTATCGGGTACTCGTTCGTGCGGGTGACGCTCACCATCCCGGCGGGTGGGATCGTCACCCGCGACATCGAGCTGGCCCGGAGCGCTCTGCACCTGCCCGACATCACCGTCACCGCCCGCCCGGCGGAGCGCGCCCGCGGCGAGCTGGGCACCGCGAGCGTCATTGACCGGAGCGCGATCGAGAACCAGACCGCCACCAGCCTGGCAGGCATCCTCGAGCTGGTGCCGGGCGTCGCGCTCCAGCCGCCCGGCCTGGGCGCGACCCAGCAGTTCGCGCTTCGCTCGGTGGCGACGACCGGCGCCGTCGCCGCGACAGCCGGTGGGCCCGGCGCCTCTGACCTTGCCTCGTTCGGAACCTCGATCGTGCTGGATGGCGTCCCGGTCTCCAACAACGCCAACCTCCAGACGCTGGGCCCACGCGGCGAGCTGTTCAACCTGGTGAACTCGAGCGCGGGCGGCGGGGTGGACCTGCGACAGATCCCGGCGAGCACGGTGGAGCGCGTGGAGGTGATTCGCGGCGTCCCGTCCGCGCGCTACGGCGACGTCACGCAGGGCGTGATCGTGGTGGACACGCGTGCCGGGGCCGTCCGGCCGACCGCGCGCGCCAGCTACGACCCGAACACCTTCCAGACGAACCTCGTGGGGGGGCGCGCCGTCGGGTCGCGCCATACGATCACGCTCGACGCCGACGTGAGTCACACGCTCATTTCCCCCGGCACCGCCAACGACGATACCTGGCGGATCACCGGCCAGCTGGCGCACCGCCTGGGCCCCGGCCCGGCCGGCGGCGGCCTGACGCTCGACACCCGCGTCCGGTTCTTCCAGGTCAACCAGGACAACCCCGAGCAGCCGGAGATCGTCCCGGGTCAGGCGGCGACCAACCACGATCGCGGGCTCCGCCTGGTCGAGCGGGTCGCCGTGGGACGGGAAGGAGACCGCCGTGCCACGTTGACCGCTTCGCTCGACCATACCATCCGCCGCGCCACCGCCCAGAACTACGTGGTGCGCGGCGGCCTGCCGATCACCGACCGGCTCACCGAAGGAACCCAGGTAGGGCGCTTCGTGCCGGGGTCGTATCTCGCCCGGCTGGGCCTGTCGGGGAGAGAATGGAACCTCTACTCGCGCCTGGAGGTGGAGCAGCCGTTGCGGTTCCTCGGCGCACTGCAGACGGTGCGCGCGGGCGCGGAGCTGCGGCGGGAGTGGAACACCGGGGCGGGGTACGAGTTCGACGTCACGGCGCCGCCGCAGATCAGCTTCAACGGCGTGCAGGGGTTTGACCGGCCGCACCGCTTCGACGCCGTGCCGCCGCTCGTCACCAGCGCGCTCTACCTCGACGATCGGCTGCGGACCGGTTTCGGCACCGTTGGGTTCGAGATGCAGGCGGGGCTTCGCGCCGACCTGCTCCACCAGGGCTCGAGCTGGGTGACGGGGGTGCGGGACGCGGTCGTCGAGCCACGGCTCAACGCGCAACTCTCGCCGTTTCCTTGGCTGCGGCTCCGGGGTGGGTGGGGCCGTACGGCCAAGACGCCGTCGCTGGCGTCGCTGTACCCGCCCCCGCAGTACTTCGACGTCATCAACGTGAACTACTTCGCCAACGATCCGGCCGAGCGGCTCGCGGTCCTGACCACGTTCATCCGCGATCCCACCAACCCCGATCTCGGCTTCGCGGTCGCACGCAAGGTCGAGGCCGGCATCGAGCTGGCGTCGCCTGGAGGCGACGTGGGATTGTCGCTGGTCGCGTTCCGCGACGAGATCACGGACGGCGTAGGGTTCCTTCCGGACCCGGAGTTCGTGCCGCGCGATCGCTTCGATCTCGACGCCACCGTGGCAGGCCAGCCGCCGACCGTGCTGCAGCCGCCGATCGGCACGGATACGATGCCGGTGCTGATTGACCGCCCCGCGAACATCCTCACGCAGGAGAATCGAGGATACGAGGCCACGCTGGTGCTCCCCGAGCTCCGGCCGCTCCGACTCACGCTGGCCGCGCAGGGCGCGTGGATCAAGACGCGCTTCGTGCAGGAGGGCCCCGACTTCGGGCGGGCCTTCTCGGACTTCCAGCTGAACCCCGCCGTCCCGCGCTCCCCGTACTGGGACGGCGTGGTGCGGAAAGGCGAACGGGCGCTCGCGACCTACCGGCTGATTCACCACCAGCCCCGGTTGGGTCTCGTCGTCACGCTCGTGGTTCAGCACATCCTCGACCAGTCCCAAGGGGACAGCCTGGGAACCGACACGCTCGCGTTCGCGGGCTACGTGACGCGAACCGGGGAGCTGGTTCCGGTTCCGGCCGCCGAGCGGGGCGATCCACTATACGCCGACCTGCGAGTCACCCGGACCGGTCAGTTCACTCCTGAGAATCCCACGCCCGCCGACTGGCTGCTGAGCGTGCAGGTCAGCAAGGCCCTGCCGCTCGGCGGGGAGTTCCGGTTCTACGCCTTCAACCTGCTCGACCGCCAGGGACGCATCCTCGAACGCGGGCAACGGACCTGGCCGTCACTGCGGTTCGGGGTAGAGCTGACCATGCCCCTCCCGGACTTCCTGTCCGCGGAGGGCGGGCCATGATGGTTGTGGGCCGCGCCTGGCCCGTGCTCGTGACGGCGGTGTGCGCCTCATCGGCTGCGGCGCAACTGCCCGAGCGCGGCGACGGCGTGATTCCCGACGCGCTCCCGGAGTGGATGATGCGCTGGAGTCCGCTCCACCCCCTCGGCGACCTGGCGCGTACGCTTCCACGCGTTCCCGAGTCCCTCCACCTGCTCGACGCCCCGCCGCCCGCGGTGGGCCTGCTGTGGATCAGTGGGACGCCGGCGGGGCTTCCGGACGTGCGAGAGACGCGCCTGCAGTTCTCCGCCGCGGGAACTGGGGCGGGAGGCGCGTACCGCCGCCCGCTCGACCCCGCTGATGCGCGCGCCCTCTCAGTCGGCGGGCTTGGGCGGGGGCCCCTGGGGGATCGCGGGTCGGTTATCGGTCGCGTCACGGTCGGCACGGCGGAGATGGGCGCCGCGGGGTTCGCGCCACTCCCGCTTCCCTACCGCAGCGATCCCTTCGTTCCCACCGACACCCTGTCCCCCGACGTGCGCCGCGTGGCCGCGCGGCTTGAGGGCGCCATCGGCGGGCGCGTCGGCGGTCTGACGGCGGGGCTCGCGGCCGGCGCCCTGGTCACCCGGGACCACACCTCGGCCTCCCCCACTCCCCGCCTCGGCCGGCGCACGGTCCCGGGGCTGGCGGCCGGGCTCGCCCACACGATCCCATTCACCCACGTCCGCCTCGCGCTCACCGGACGCTGGCTGGGAGGCGCCGAGACGGTCTTCGTAGTCGGACAACCGGAGCCGGGGCTGGTGTATCCGCTGGACGGCTACAACGAGCCCGATCCCGTCGCGGTCAGCACCTCCTCTCCGTACCTCCACCGGGTCAATCGCGCCGCGTGGAGCGCGGGGCTGGCCGCCGACGGGATCTTGTTAGGCACCCGCTGGACCCTGGCCGCGGAGCGCGCCCGCCGCCACGACGCCCACGTGCTGGCGCGCCGCTTTGATGCCCCGGTTGATCGCTGGCACGCCACCGCCTGGACCCTGAACGCCGCGTTCCAGCGCCCGCTCGCCGGAGACCGGTTGCTGGTGACGGCGACTGCCGCGTGGCAACGCCTGACCGGCCACGCCGTCCGGAACGACCTGTCGGGCGACATCTATCGCGCCCAGGGACACGCGCTCGACCTCCAGGCCGACGTGCGGTGGAACCCGCGCGGCGCGGGGCTCGGGGCCGGCTTGATCGTCGCGACCCGGCGGGAGCATCGCACCGAGTCCGATTTCGTGGTGCCGGTCGTCAGCGACGTGCTGGCGTGGACCCCCGCCGTCGCGGTGGAGGTTGCGTACGACGGTCCCACCAGCGTGGGGGTGGGCTACCAGATCGGTGGCTATGCGGCGGCGACCTCGCTGCCGGACCCGGCGGCGATGGGCCCGGTGTTCGGCCGCCTGGTTGCGCCGGCCCTGCAACTCGAGGCGCGAAGTGCGGTTCCGATGGGTGCCACCCTCACCATCCGCCAGCGGGTCGGCGACCGCACCGCGGTGCTCCTCACAGCGCGCGGGTATCGTGTAGCACCAGCAGGCCAGCAGTCGGCGCTCACCCTGGCGCCGGTTGGGGATCGGCTCGCCGGGCAGATTGCGCTCGGGGTGGTACTGGGCGAGCAGCGCTAGTTCGTCCGTCACCGTGCAGGCGGGGCGCTTAGCTCGCCGCCCTCGTGACGCCCCGCTAGCTTCCCCGCTCGCATCGGCTATCCCTGTCAGCCGTTCCGATACCCGTGAGCCGGTCGTCTTCGAGGCCGAGCAGCAGCAGGGATTCCCGCGGCCTGCCACGCTGAGGTAGCCGGCGAGGTGCTGCCACAGGAAGCAGGTCTTCCCCGCGCGCCGGACGCCGATCACCGCGATGGCCTTTCCAGGCACCTGCGGGACGCGCGCGTCCCGTCGCGTGAGCACCGGGAACGCCGG
>DASWHL010000057.1:0-11915 GCA_036398175.1 Gemmatimonadales bacterium | reverse complement strand
AACTACCAGAGCGGCCTGTGGCGCGTCTCGGCCGAGGGTGGTGACGCCACCGAGCTGTCAACACCCGACAGCGCCCGCGGCGAGCTGGGCCACTGGTGGCCGCAGGTGCTGCCCGGCGGCCGCTACGTCCTGTTCACGGCCTTCTCGACGCCCATCGAGCAGTCGCGGATCGAGATACTCGATACCCGACGTGGCGAACGCCGCGTGCTGGTGGACGGGGCGATCTTCGGGCGGTACGTGCCCACCGGACACCTGCTCTACGTCCGGGGCCGAACCCTCCTGGCGGCGCCGTTTGACCTGGGGAAGCGCGCGGTCGAGGGTCAGGCGGTCCCGGTGCTCGACGACCTGGCGGTCTATCCGACCGACGGGCTCGCGGGCTTCGACGTGTCACCGAACGGCACGCTCGTCTACGTGCGCTCGTCGGTCTGGGAGGTCGGAAGCCAGCTGGTCTGGGTGGACCGGACGGGGCGCGAAACACCGGTGCTCGACCGGGTGGCGCAGTTCGAGTATCCGCGCCTCTCGCCGGACGGCCGGTTCCTGGCGCTCACCCTCACCGAAGACTCGCGCGACGTCTGGATCTACGAGTTCGCTCGGGGCGTGTTCAGCCGCCTCACACGCCATCCGGCGGCGGCGTTCCACCCGGTCTGGACCCCCGACGGGCGCCGGGTCATCTACATGGCCGAGGCGCCGCAGTTCGACCTGTTCTGGCGCGCGGCGGACGGGAGCAGTCCGGCCGAGACCCTGCTGACGACACCGAATGACAAGTACCCGAGCGGCGTCACACCGGACGGGCGCTTCCTGCTGTACAACGAGAACGACCCCACCCCCGATCTCTGGATGCTGTCGCTGGACGGCTCGGGCGAGCGGCGCCGCCTCACCGAGACCCCGTACAGCGAGGGCAACGCCGTGGTTGCACCGGGCGGTCGCTGGCTGGCCTACGACTCGAATGAATCGGGCCAATCGGAGGTCTACGTCATGGCGTTTCCGGACGGCGGCCGCCGGATTCAGGCGTCGGTGGACGGCGGGACCGCGGCGATGTGGACTCGGGGCGGTCGCGAGCTCGTCTACCGCCAGGACGATCGCCTGTTGCGGGTGGCGTTCGATCCGGAATCAGGGGACGTCCAGCGGCCGGTGGTCATCACGTACGGTCCCTACGCGCACGCGTTCGCGGGGCCGAACTACGTCGCGACGCCGGACGGCGAGCGGTTCCTGATGGTCAAGACGCCGCTCGACCTCATGCCGCGGGAGGTGGAGGTGGTGGTGCACTGGTTCGAGGAGCTGAAGGCAAGGATGGGCCGGTGATCACGGCGTAGGCAGGGCCCGCCGGCCATGGGAATGCCGACCGCTCTGTGATCGAGCGGGAGCTAGGCCAGGGCGGCACGGCAGGATCTGCTGGCAGCGTGCCCGGAGCAAAAGGCGGGTGCCAAGGAAGGCGGGTAGATTCCGGACGTGGCGCACTCCAACGTCAGCGACACGCCCGCGGCGATACGCGAGCGACAGTGGCAGCTGATCGCCGCCCTGACGCCGGCTGAGCGGCTGGGCCGGGCACTGCGGCTCTCGGCTCTGGCACGGGCGTTCGCGTGGGCCGGCGCCGGGCGGGTGGCGGGTGACCGCGGTCCCGATGCGGTCCGCCACCGGTTCCTGGAGCAGGTGTACGGTCCTGAGACGGCGGCGTGGGTGGCCTCGCGGACTGCGGCGGGCGACGCGCTGTGACGGGACGCGATGATCTCACGAGCGCGGTCGCGAGCGTCGCCAGGACGCTCGATGCATTCCGAGTACCCTATTTCGTGACCGGCTCGCTGGCGGCCAGCACGCATGCGGAGTTTCGGGCCACGAACGACATCGATATCGTGGCCGATTTTTCGGCGGTCGATCTCCGCGCCCTGATGCGGGAGTTCGACACCGAGTTCCATGCCGATGTGGAGCAGGCGGTCTCGTGTATCCGCGAGGGGCAGTCCTTCAACCTGATCCATCGGGTGTCCTTCCTGAAGGTGGACTTCTTTCCCGCGGTCTCCGCGTTCAACCGGATCGCCATCGAGCGAGCCGAGTCCGTAGTCCTGGGGACGGACGGGCCTGCCGTCAGGGTCGCGTCGCGCGAGGACATCCTCCTCGCGAAACTGCACTGGTACCGGCTCGGTGATGAATCGTCGGAACTGCAGCGCCGCGACATCACAGGGATCGTGGCGTTGAACCGTGACCTGTTCGACCGCGCGTACCTGCGTCACTGGGCCGGGAAACTCGGCGTGCAGGATCTGCTGGATCGGCTGCTCGGATCCGGGCCGGATCGGACATGACCGCCCCGCGTGTTCGGGAATCCAGCCAGCCCCGCTTCACCGAGATACCGTCCGCTGCCCGACGGAAAGTGACGGCATGACCGGAATCACCGAGCGCCTCAGGTCGCCATTGCCGATCGGTACCTGATGGACCGCGAGCTCGGCGCGAACGGCATGGCCACCGTCTATCTCGCCCAGGATCTCAAGCACGACCGCAAGGTCGCCCTCAAGGTCCTCCGCCCCGAGCTCGCCGCCGTCCTCGGCGCCAACCGCTTCGTGGTCGAGATCAAGACCACCGCCGCGCTCCAGCACCCGCACATCCTGCCGCTGTTCGACTCGGGAACCGCGGACGGCTTCCTGTTCTACGTTATGCCCTTCATCGACGGCGAAACGCTGCGCGACGAGCTGAGCCGCGAGACCCACCTCGGCATCGAGGAGGCCGTGCGGATCACGATGGACGTGGCGGACGCGCTGGACTACGCGCACAGGCACGGGGTGACCCACCGGGATATCGACCGCTCGACGGCGACGGTGACGTGGTCCAGGTGTCCCAGGGCGGCGGCAGCGAACCGGTGTGGAGCCGGAATGGATCGGAGCTGTTCTACCGGGGAATGGCGGCCAACGGGCAACCGGTCCTGATCGCGGCGCAGGTGCGCCGGGCCGAGGGGTCCGGGGTCACCGCTCGCCAGGAGCTGTTCCCGCTGGCCGACTACGTGGGCACCCAGCCCCACGCCAACTACGACGTGTCGCCCGACGGGCGGTATTTCGTGATGGTGCGGCGGAGCCCGAGCACGCGGATCATGATCATCCAGCGGCTGCCGGCCCTGATCGAGCGGCTGCGCGCCGCCTGACGGTCAGGCCGACACGCGGGGCAGGCGCCGCGCGATCACCGCGCGATTCGGCTCTTCCCACGGCGGCAGCTTGAGCTCCCGCCCCAGGCACGGGAGCGTCTCGTCCACCGTGAACCCCGGCGGTACGGTCGCCACCTCGAACAGCACGCCGCCCGGCTCGCGGAAGTAGATCGAGCGGAAGTACTGCCGGTCGCGCACCTCGGTCACCTGAAGCCCGAGCCGGATCAGCTCGGCGCGCATCCGGAGCTGCTCGTCCGCGTCATTGATGGCGAACGCCACGTGGTGCACCGTGCCGAGCCCGTTCACCGCGGCCGGCGCGGCCGGCGCATGAACGATCTCCACCGTGTGGCCGGGCGCGTCGCCGTGCACCGCGAGCCGCGTGCGGGATTCCTCCTCGCCCACCACCTCGAATCCGAGCACGTCCGTCAACAGGGCGACCGTGGGAGTGGGCGACCGTATGGTCAGGGTCACACCGTGGATGCCCCGGATGGCCGACTCGGGGCCGATCGCCCCGCCGGTCCACGGCGCGCGGTCGTCCCGGTCGTTGGCCACCAGCTCGATGGCGAGGCCGCTGGGATCCGGAAACACGATGGACTCCGTGCCGAACCTGGGCTCGACGTCCTCGACCGGCACGCCGGCCTCCCGCAGTCGGCGCTTCCAGGCGTCGAGCGATCCGGCCGGCACCGAGAACGACGTCACCGTGATCTGTCCCGCGCCCCTGGTGCCCACGCGCACACCCTGGTCCCGGTAGGGGAACGTCGTCCAGATGGTGCCGGGCTCGCCCTGCTCGTTCCCGTAGTAGAAGTGGTAGACGCCCGGGTTGTCGAAGTTGACCGTCTTCTTCACCAGGCGGAGACCCAGCAGCGACGCGTAGCAGTCCAGGTCCTCCTGCGCGCCGTCGGCCGTGGCGGTGACGTGATGCAATCCGCGGATGAGTGGCTCCATGGCTCAGCGTACGTCCTTCGGAAGGGACGAGTTCAGGTGCATGAGGACATCGTACACCGACGTACCGCTTGCGGCGCCCACCGCGTCGGGGTGGATCACCGGGTGGTCCGGACCCACGAGCGTGGCGACGTCGCCCACCGCGACGGCCGGCCGGTCTCCCAGCTCGACGATGGTGTGGCTCGCGCTCACGGCGCCGATCACGGGAAAGAGCGCGTCCCCGATCAGCACCCGGGCGCCCTGCACCGCCCCGCGGGGGTAGCCGTCCGCGTGGCCCACGGGCAGCGTGGCGATCCATGTGGGCCGGGTGGCCACGTAGTGCCGTCCGTAGCTCACGGAATCCCCGGCGCGGAGCTGCGCCACGCGCACCACGCGCGCGCGCAGGCGGAACGCCGGCCGCAGCTCGGCGATGGGCCTTTCGCGCTCGGCTTCGCCGGGATAGGCGCCGTAGATGGCGATCCCGGGACGCACCATGTCCAAATGCGCGTGCGGGAAATGGAACAGGGCGTGGGAGGACGCCGCGTGCAGGCGGCCGAGGCGAACGCCGCGGCTCCGCGCCTCCTCGGCGAGCGCCAGGAAGCGCCGCAGTTGCTCGCGGTCGAACGCCGGATCCTCCGTGAGCCCCATGAAGGTCCCTTCGATGATGACGTCCTCGAGGCGCGAGAACTCCACGAGCAGGGGCAGCGCCTGGTGATAGGGAATCCCCATGCGGCTCATGCCCGTGTCGAGGTAGGTGTGCACGTGCGCCCGTCGACCTGCCGCCCGCACGGCCCGGATGATCCGGAGTCCCGCGTCCGGCGTGCACAGGCTGAGATGCACGCCCCGGCGCACCAGATCCGGCCCGTCGCGGTCCGCGAACAACCCCATCAGCAGGACGGGCTTCTGCACGCCGATCTCCGCCAGGGCAAACGCCGCCTCGGTCTTGACCACGGCGAAGCCCGCGACCTCCGGCAACGCGTCCAGGAGGGGGGCGACCGTCGTGAGGCCCAGTCCGTAGGCGTTGTTCTTGACGACCGCCGTGATCGGCCGGCCGCCGGCGAGCGTTGCCAGGACGGCGACGTTGTGGCGCAGCGCAGCGGGATCCACTTCGATCCACGGATCGAAGCGGTCGGCGGGAGCGGTCCACAACGGGTGAGGCACGCCGGGTCGCGGCGGTCGGGCCAGCGCCATGGCGGCCGTAGTACCGAGGAACGTGCGGCGGGAGAGAGGCATGTCCGGTCCACCGGTTCGAGACCGATAGAGCATGGCACGGCGGAACCGTCGCCGCCATCCTGAGACCTCCCCCTGTGCTGGCCCGATCCCCCAAGCCCCTCTAGTTTGCACCCACACCCAGCGAAGGACGTACCCTGACGGACGTACCGCGTGGCCTCGCCGACGCGCTCCGTGAGCGCTACACGATCCAGCGCGTCCTCGGCGAAGGCGGCATGGCGACGGTCTATCTGGCGACCGATCTCCGGCACGACCGGCTGGTGGCCCTCAAGGTCCTGAAGCCGGACCTGGGGGCCATCGTGGGCGCCGAGCGGTTCCTGCGCGAGATCAAGACCACCGCCCAGCTCTCCCACCCCAACATCCTCCCGCTCTACGACAGCGGGCAGGTAACCGTGCCCCCACCCGCCGGGGAGCGCGGGGCGGCGGACGAGGAGCTCCTGTACTACGTGATGCCGTACGTCGAGGGCGAGACCCTCGCCGACCGCATCGCCCGGGACGGGCCCGCGCCGCTGGCCGAGGTGCGGCGCATCGGCGCGGAGGTGCTCGATGCGCTGGAGTACGCGCACCGGCAGGGCGTGATCCACCGGGACATCAAGCCGTCCAACATCCTGCTGTCGGCCGCCACGGGTCACGCGCTCGTCGCCGACTTCGGCATCGCGCGCGCGCTCAGCACCGCGGACTTCGACGTGATCACGCGCCCCGGCGTGATTCTCGGCACGCCGGCCTACATGGCGCCCGAGCAGGCCACGGCCGCCGAGGTCACCCCCGCGGCCGATCTCTACTCCACGGGGCTCGTCCTGTATGAGTGTCTCACCGGCCAGCGGTTTCCGCCGCCCCGGCTGCGTGATGCGGCGGATTGGTCGGCCGTTCCCGCGAGCCACCGACGGATCATCCAGCGTGCCCTTGCCATGGATCCCGCGGGACGCTGGCCCGACGCCGCGGCGTTCCGGGCCGCGCTCGAGCAGGGCGCCCGTGGGCACGGCTGGTGGTACGCCGCCGCCGCCGCGGTCGTGGTGCTCGGCGCCGGGCTGCTCCCGCTGCTCCGCACCGTCACCCCGGCGCCCGCCGCCGACCCGCGGCTCGCGGTCCTCCCGTTCACGGTCCGCGGCCCGGGCGGCTTCGACTATCTGCGGGATGGCATGGTGGATCTGCTGAGCGCCAAGCTCGACGGCGCCGGCACGTGGCGGGTCTCGGACCCCCGCGGTGTGCTCAGTCTCGTGCGGCGGCAGGTGGGGGACGCGGTGATCGATCCGGACGGCGGACGGCGGGTGGCCGAACGGATGGGGGCCAGCCATTTCGTGCTCGGCGACGTGATCGAGGTGGGCCGCCAGATCCGGCTCGATGCGGCGCTCTACGCGGCCGACCGGCGTGGCGACATCCTCGCGCAGGCGTCCGTGGAAGGCGACGGCGAGAACGTGCTGGCGCTGATTGACGAGCTGGCGGCTGAACTGCTGAGCCGGTACGGCCGGGAATCCGACGCGCGGCTCACGCGCACCGCGCTCATGACGACCCAGTCGCTGCCGGCGCTGAAGGCCTATCTGCGCGGCGTGCGGGCGCTCCGGGATGCCCAGTTCCCCGCGGCCGAGGCCGCGCTACGGGAGGCCATCGCCGCGGACTCCGCGTTCGCGCTCGCTTGGTACCAGCTGAGCATCACGGCGGACTGGCTGCAGCGTGCCGACCTCGCCCGCGACGCGGCGGAGCAGGCGGTGCGCTACGCGCCACGCCTGCCGGAGCGCGAACGCCGGTTGCTCGACGCCCTGCGCACGATCCGCGGCGGCGACATGGACGCGGCCGAGCAGCAGCTCCGCGCGATCCTCGGCACGCACCCGGACGACATCGAGGCGTGGTCCCAGCTGGCCGAACTGCTGTTCCATTTCGGGCCGCCCCGCGGACGCGCCCTGACCGATTCGCGACACGCCTGGCACCGCCTGATCGAGCTCGAGCCCGGCTGGGCCGCGGCCTATATCCACCTGGCCAGGATGGCGGCCGACGAGGGCGACGGCCGGGCGCTCGATACGCTCTCCCGGCGCGCGATGGAGCTGGCGCCGGCGGGCGACCGCGGCCTCGAAATGCGGCTGCTGCGGCTCACGGTCCGCGACGACCCCGCCGAGCGGGAGCGACTCCGCCGTGATTTGTCGGAGGCGGCCGATGGCGTGCTGGCCCAGGCCTTCTGGAGCGCGGGCACCTACCTGCGCAGCCGCGAGCTCGCCCTGTTCGTGCTAAACGTGGCCACGGCCCCACCCCGCTCCCGTGAGATGCGCGCGGCCGGGTTCGGCGGGCGCGCGGCCATCGAGGCGGGCCACGGCCGGTGGAACGCGGCGTGGACCGCGATCGACAGCATGCTGTGGCTGGACTCCGTGCGCGCCATCAGCCGGGGCGCCGCGCTGGCCCTGGAACCCGCGCTGCGCGGCGACCTGGACCCCTTGCGACGGTTTCACGCCCTGTTGGCCGCGGCCGACTGGCGCGGGATTCCCAATAGCGTGAACGCGTCGGTGTGGTTCTCGGCCTACGACGGGATGCACGAGGCCGTCCGCTGGTACCTCCTGGGCGTTGCCCAGGCCTTCCTGGGGAACGGGCGCGCCGCGCTCGCGCTGGCCGATTCGCTCGACGCGACACGGGCGCCGCCCGGCAGCGGGTCACTCGTCCCGGACTTCGCCGAGACCGTCCGTGCCGCGGTGGCCTGGACCGACGACCGGGCCGCCGACGCCCTTGCCGCGCTCGAACGGATCGAGAACCGGGTGTGGTACCAGCTGGCCGTCGGCGGCCTGAGTTCGGGGTTCTCGCGGTTCCTCCAGGGGATCGTGCTCGACGAGGTTGGCCGACGGGAGGAGGCGCTCGCCAAGTTCGCGGCGCGCGCGGGTCCGGAGGACATCGTGTACACCGCTCCCGCTCATCTCCGACAGGCGCGGATTCACGAGGCACTCGACCATCGCGACGACGCGCTCCGGCATTACCGCACCGTCGTCGCGATGTGGGAGAACGGCGATCCGGCGGTGCAGGCGCTCGTGACGGAAGCGCGGGGGGCGATACGCCGGCTGGAGACGGAGACCACGAGACGGTGAGACGGTGAGACGGCGTGAATGCGACGCCCAGTTCACATGACCACCCGCCTCCCCGTCTGACTCTGGCCAAGAAGCCCGACACCCCATATCGTACCCCCACCCCATGACACCACCCACTGATCGCCTCTCCATCGCGCTGGCCGAGCGCTATCGCATCGAGCGCGAGCTGGGCCAGGGCGGCATGGCCACCGTCTATTTGGCCCACGACGCCCGGCACGACCGCAAGGTCGCTCTCAAGGTCCTCCGGCCCGAGCTGGCCGCGGTGATCGGCGCCGAGCGGTTCCTCCAGGAGATCAAGGTCACCGCGAACCTCCAGCATCCCCACATCCTGCCGCTCCACGACTCGGGCGAAGTGGACGGCACCGTCTTCTACGTCATGCCCTACGTGGAAGGCGAGTCGCTCCGCGATCGGCTCACGCGGGAGAAGCAGCTCCCGGTGGACGACGCGGTCCGGATCGCGGTGGAGGTGGCGGGCGCGCTCGAGTACGCCCACCAGCATCAGGTGATCCACCGCGACATCAAGCCCGAGAACATCCTGCTGCATGGGGGCCACGCGCTCGTGGCGGACTTCGGCATCGCCCTCGCAGCCGCCAGAACCGGCGGGGCGCGGCTCACGGAGACCGGTCTCTCGCTGGGCACGCCGTACTACATGAGTCCGGAGCAGGCAGGCGGGGACAGGGACCTCGACGCGCGTGCCGACGTGTACGCCCTCGGCTGCGTCCTCTATGAGATGCTCGTCGGCGAGCCGCCGTTCACGGCACCCACGGTCCAGGCCATGATCGCGCGCGTGATGACCGAGCGTCCCACGCCGCTTTCGCAAACGCGCGACACGGTTCCCGCGCACGTGGAAGAGGCGGTGCTGACGGCGCTCGCCAAGCTGCGCGCGGACCGGCAGGCGAGCGCGGCGGTGTTCGCCGCTCAACTGACGGGTGCGGCGGTCGTGCGCCGGTCCCCCGGGCCCACCCCCCGGCGGGACCGCGCCTCGCGGTGGTCGTGGCCTTTGGGGGTCGCGGCCACCGGCCTCCTGGCGCTCGGCTGGCTCGGCGGACGCCTCAGCGCACCGGGAGAGCGGGCCCCTGGCGACGCCACGTCGCGGTTGGCGCTCCTCACACCCGGCCTCGGCGGATCCGGCGCGGGCGGCAACAACCGCCAGCTCGCACTCGTCCCGGACGGATCCGCCGTCGTCTATGTCGTCGGGCACGCGACGGGAGCCCAGACCGGTCTCGTCGTTCAGCACTTCCACGAAGAGACCCCGCATCCTATCCCCGGGAGCGAGTTCACGTACGCGCCAGCGGTGTCGCGCGACGGCGCCTGGATTGCCGCGCGCACGATCACTGGTGAGGTCACCGTGTTGCCGTTTGCGGGCACGCGGCTGCCGCCGGAGCCGATCGCCCGCGGCCTGAGCGTGTTCGCCTGGCACCCCGACGGCAGCCTCTGGCTCACCCGGGTCCCGTTCCGGCGCGTCGAGCGCTACCGCCCCGAGACAGGGACGCTCGACGTGGTCCTGGACAGCCTGCCGGTTCCCGTGCTCATCCAGCAGGTGCTGGACGACGGGGGAACGGCGCTGGTCGTGCAGGCCCCGGCGGGCGCGACCGGCGGTCCGCTCCTGCGCCTCGACCTCGCAACGGGCGTGCTCACACCTCTCCTGAGCGACGCCGTCGTGACCGCCCGGTACGGTGGCGGCCTCCTGGCGTACGCCGGACTCAACGGCACGCTGCTCGTCCGCGCGTTCGAGCCCGCGAGCGGACGCCTCGGCGGCCGAGTGACGGTCGTGGCCCAGAACGTATCGGTCGCGGGTATCGGCGAGGTGCAGTTCGATCTTTCGTCGGAGGCCACGCTGGTGTACGTGCCCGAGGAGCCACGCGCGCTGGTGATGGTGGACCGGAACGGCGTGGAACGCCTCCTCACGCAGGAACGGTACAACTACCACATGCCGCGCTTCTCGCCTGACGGCCGGCGACTTGTCACGGACTTCGTGACCGCCGAAGGGCGCGACGTCTGGATCCTGGATCCGGCGCAGCAGACGATCACCCGCGCCACGTTCGACCGCGATGCGCACGACGCCGAATGGGCCCCCGATGGCCTGGCCATCACCTATCTGACCAGCCGCGACGGGGAACTCGGGATCTTCCGGATCACCCCCGGCGCCGGAACCGCGGCGGAGTCCCTGCTCGTGTCGCCGCACATCGCCTTTTCCGGGATCTGGAGCCCGGACGGCCGCGATCTCCTCACCGTGGCCACCGACCTCGCGCGCGGGAGTGCACAGGACATCGCCGTGATCCGCAACGAGGGGCGTGGACCGATCGAGCCGCTCGTGGCCACACGCTTCCGTGAGGAGTATCCCGCGCTCTCGCGTGACGGCCGGTGGGTGGCGTTCGTGTCCGACCAGTCGGGACGCCCGGAAGTGTACGTGCTGCCATGGTCGGGCGGCGGCGCCCTGACCCAGGTGTCCCAGGGCGGCGGGAGCGAGCCCATGTGGTCGCCCGACGGCCGGGAGCTCTTCTATCTGGCGTCGTCCGCTTCCGGTCCCGTGCTCATGAGTGCCCGGCTCGCGCTCGCCCCCACGATCACGGTCGTTGAGCGCACCATCCTGTTTCCCGCCGGAGACTTCGTGACGAGCACGCCGCACACGAATTACGACATCGCGCCCGACGGCCAACGGTTCGTGATGGTTCGCCGCAACCCGGCCGCGAGAATCATGGTGATCCAGAACCTCCGCGCGCTGGTCGCGAGGCTCGACGGCCGGGCTCTGTCGGAACTGTGACACGGAAACGCCTCCACCCACCGATCGAGGCATGATGGCGCACGTCACTGACCAACTGAAGCGCTCCCTCGCCGACCGCTACCGCATCGAGCGGGAGCTGGGTGCCGGCGGCATGGCCACCGTCTATCTCGCCCACGACGTGCGGCACGACCGGAAGGTCGCCCTCAAGGTCCTCCGGCCCGAGCTGGCCGCCGTGATCGGCGCCGAGCGGTTCCTGCACGAGATCAAGACCACGGCCAACCTCCAGCACCCCCATATCCTGCCGCTCCACGACTCCGGCGAGGTGGACGGCACGGTCTTCTACGTCATGCCCTACGTGGAGGGCGAGTCGCTCCGTGACCGGCTGACGCGGGAGAAGCAACTCCCGGTGGACGACGCGGTCCGGATCGCGGTGGAGGTGGCGGGCGCGCTCGACTACGCCCACGGCCACGGCGTGATCCACCGCGACATCAAGCCCGAGAACATCCTGCTCCACGGGGGCCACCCGCTAGTGGCGGATTTCGGAATCGCGCTGGCCGTGAGCCGCTCGGACGGCGGGACGCGCATGACGGAGACGGGGATGAGCCTCGGCACGCCGCACTACATGAGTCCCGAGCAGGCCATGGGCGATCGCGAGATCACGGCCAAGAGCGACGTGTATGCCCTGGGCTGCGTGCTCTACGAGATGCTCACCGGGGAGCCGCCGTTCACCGGGCCCACGGCGCAGGCCATCGTGGCGCGGGTGATGACCGAGGAGCCGCGCAGTCTCACGCTGCAGCGCCGGACCATCCCGCCGTACGTGGAGGCGGCGGTGCACAAGGCGCTGGCCAAGCTC
>DASWHL010000056.1:0-71744 GCA_036398175.1 Gemmatimonadales bacterium | reverse complement strand
TTCCGTGCAGATCGTGGGGAATCGCCTTGAAATCCGAGAGCTTACCGGAATCCGACCCCTAACCCCATCCGCCTGATAAGCGTGAGGTCCGTGACGGCGCGGCGCCCGCCAGCGGCGGGCCCGCGCGCGCACCCATGGCGCGCTTCGCGCTCCCCCTCTGCCCGTCTGCGTCTTCCGCCGGCATCTTCCCTTGCACCATGGCAACCGTCATCGCCGTAGGCCAGGCCTTCAAGGGATCCCTGGGTGCCGCCGAGGTCGCGCGGGCACTCGCCGCGGGAGTCAAAGCAGCGGGTGCTGCCGCTGACGTGATCGTGGGGAGTGATGGCGGCGACGGCCTGCTCGACGCGGTCGCACCCGCGCGCCGCGCCGTGTATCGGGTGTCGGGGCCCCTGGGCGCACCGGTCGACGCGGCCGTGGGGTGGTTGGATCCTGAGACCGCGGTGATCGAGTCGCGGCTCGCCTGCGGGGTCGCCCTGCTCGCGTTCCCGCAAAGGAACCCGGAGCGCACCACCACACGCGGAGTGGGTGAGCTGCTGCGGGCGGTCGCCGCGGCGGGCGCGAAACGCGCCATCGTGGGACTCGGCGGGAGTGCAACCATGGACGGCGGGCTCGGTGCCGCGCGCGCGTGGGGCTGGCAGGCCCGGGACGCATCCGGACGGCCTCTCTCCGACGTCGGTGGCGCGTTGCAGGTCCTGGAGACCCTCGAGGCGGGCGCGCCGCTCCCGCTCGAGGTCCTCGGCCTGGCGGACGTCGCCAACCACCTGCTCGGTCCGGACGGGGCCGCCGTCTATGCCCGGCAGAAAGGCGCGCGCGGCCCTGCCATCGTGCGGCTGATGGCGGGGCTCGAGCGGCTCGTGTCCTGTGCGGCGCCTTGGAACGGGCCCGCGCTCGCCGAGCGCCCCGGCGCGGGCGCGGCGGGCGGCCTCGGATTCGGGCTGCTGTGCCTTGCCGGCGCGCGGCTCGAGCCCGGGGCGGCATGGGTGCTCGAGCGCGCCGGGTTCGACGCCGCGCTCCGGAACGCCGATCTCGTGATCGTGGCCGAGGCGACCTTCGATGCGACGTCGTTTGCGGGCAAGCTCACGGGCGAGGTGCTCGCGCGCGCCCGTGCCCTGAACGTGCTGGCTGCGGTCGTCACTCCGTGGGCCAAGACGCATCCGGGCGGAGTCACGGTCGTGACGCAACCCGGACGATGGACCCCCGGCGACCTCGCGGCCGTCGCCGAGCGCGCTGTTCGGCAGTCGCTCCGCTTGCCGTCGTAGTGAACCCTGGCGGCGAGCCCTCTGGCCCCCTCGCCTCCGTGGTCCTGTCGCAGATCCCGCGGGAGGACGACCCGGCATCGCTCCGGACTGGGGCTATGCCGCGTGTTCCCGCAAGTACTCAAGGCTTCCCGGCAAGTCGCGGATGAGACGCAGCAGCACATCCATCGCGGCCGACTGCACGTTCCGTCCGGCTTCCCATCGCGAAATCGTGTTGCCCCCAAGCCGGAGGAGGCGGGCTAGCTCGCCCTGGGTCAGGTTGTGGCGGTTGCGGATGGCGCGGATCTCGTCCGCCAAGAGGAGCCCGTACTTCGCGCGGTATCGTTCGATGGCTCGGCGCTGGAGCGCGCGCGCCTCGGCAAGGCTGAGCACCGCTTCACCGCACTTCGGGCACTGCAGGTGCAGGAACTCCGGGACGGAGATCTTCTCGCCGTTGATGGAAAGGAACGCGCCGCTCGCCTGTCGCCGCATCGTGGTGCCGCACGCCGGGCAGGCGTCGTTGGGGAGGACCCGACCGCGGCGTGGCCTGTTAGCCTTCGTCCTGGATCTCATTCCTCAGTCTCCTCGTGGAACGAGACCACGACGCAGTCCGTGCGCACCACCAGCTTCAAATAGAGCGTCGCCTCGGCGATCCGCGGTTTGAATACGTACATCCACTCCGCCGTTGCCGTCGAAGCCAGCCGTCCCGCCGAGTCGCCGGCCGCGAGGCCGCGCAGCACCTCCACCGCATCGTCCGCATCCAGGTCGAGCGCCCGCATCTCCCGTAGCGCCTTGAGGGTGAACCGGACCCTTCCCTCGGCCGCGAGCCGGCGCACTCGCGCCAGGGTGCGGGGAAGCCATCGTGGCACGCGTTCCGGGCTCCGTCACCATATGGTGAATTTATGCGTCTGGTGATCTGCACGCAAACGGGACGGCACCATGGTGGCATGCATGTCCGGACGGCCGGTAGCCAATGTGCCGCATGCGGGACCGGAACATCGCCGCGACGCCGAGAGGTTCACGCAAGCCGAAGGGGGGACAAACCAGGGGAGAACGTGAGCTCGTTGACTCCCACGGTGAGGGCGGCGCTCGGCCCTCCGCTTGCCGCCACGCCAAGCCCCGGCTAACTTCCGCGACCGCAAGCGCAACTCGTTCTCCCTCATGGGTTTGAGGTCACATGGCGCACGCCAACGTCATGGACAAGATCGTCTCCCTCGCCAAGCGGCGGGGGTTCGTGTTCCAGTCGTCGGAGATCTACGGCGGGCTCGGGTCCGTCTGGGACTACGGCCCACTCGGCGTCGAGCTCAAGAAGAATCTCAAGGAGCGCTGGTGGCGCTCCATGGTCTACCAGCGCGACGACATCGAGGGCGTGGACGCAGCCATCCTCATGCACCCCAAGGTGTGGGAGGCGTCGGGCCACGTTTCGGGGTTTACGGATCCGCTCGTGGACTGCAAGCAGTGCAAGCACCGGTTTCGGGCCGACGACCCGCGACTCAAAGGCACGCCGGGCGAGCCCGACGCGCAGTGCCCGGACTGCGGCACCAAGGGGACGCTCACGGCGCCGCGGCTCTTCAACCTCATGTTCAAGACGTTCATCGGCCCGGTCGAAGAGCAGGCGGCCGTCGTGTACCTGCGGCCCGAGACGGCGCAGGGCATCTACGTCAATTACCTCAACGTGCTCCAGTCGTCCCGGCAGAAGATCCCGTTCGGGATCGCACAAATCGGCAAGGCGTTCCGCAACGAGATCACGCCCGGCAACTTCACGTTCCGGACGCGCGAGTTCGAGCAGATGGAGATGCAGTTCTTCGTGAAGCCGGGCGAGGATGAGCGCTGGTTCGAGGAGTGGAAGGCGGCCCGCATGCAGTGGCACGCGGACCTCGGCATCACCGCGGCCAAGCTCCGGTTCCATCCCCACGCCAAGGACGAGCTGGCGCACTACGCCAAGGCGGCGTTCGACATCGAGTACGAGTTCCCGTTCGGCTGGCAGGAGTTCGAGGGCATCCACAACCGCACGGACTTCGACCTCGGCCGGCACCAGGAGCACTCGGGCAAGAAGCTCGACTACCTGGACCCCGCCACGAACACGCGGTTCCTGCCGTACATCATCGAGACGTCGCTGGGCGCGGACCGGCTGGCGCTGGTGGCGCTCGTGGACGCCTATACGGAAGAGGAAGTCGAGGGCGAGCAGCGGGTGGTGCTCCGCTTCCTGCCGGCCATTGCGCCCATCAAGGCGGGTGTCTTCCCGCTGGTCAAGAAGGACGGCATGCCCGAGTTCGCCACCCGGCTCGCCGCGGACCTTCGTCATCACCTCACGGTGTTCTACGACGACGGCGGCTCGATCGGACGGCGGTACCGCCGGCAGGACGAGGCCGGCACGCCGTTCGGGATCACGGTGGATGGGCAGACGCTGGAAGATCAGACCGTCACGGTGCGGGACCGGGACACGCTGCGGCAGGAGCGCGTGGCCGCGGACGGGGTGCTCGCCCATCTGCAGGCCCGGCTCGTCGGGTGATCCTGGACGGCGAGCGATTCGTAATGCCGCGCGTGGCTGCCGCCCGCGTGGAAGGCCCTTGATGGACTTCCCGGAATTCGAACGCATGGTCCGCCGGATCGCCCGCGACATCCCCGAGGAGTACCTCGTCGGCGTCGTGGCCGTGGACGTGAGCCCCAAGACCGTGCCCCATCCCACGCGCGGGGACGTCTACACCCTCGGCGAGTGCATCCCGCTGCACGGCGACGCCGACGAGATCCAGTCGCGTGTCATCCTCTACCACGGCTCGTTCCGCGCGCTTGCCGGGACGCGCGCCGACTTCGCGTGGCGCACGGAGGCGTGGGAGACCCTCACCCACGAGCTGCGGCACCACCTGGAGTGGCGTGCCAACGCCGACGCTCTCGAGGCCTTCGACTGGGCCGCGGACCAGAACTTCGCACGGCAGGAGAGCGCGGCGTTCGACCCGCTGTTCCACCTGTCCGGCGAGCGGGTGGACGAGGGCGTCTACCGCATTGATGACGACGTCTTTCTGGACCGGCTGGTCCGCACCCGGCCGGTGACCCTGGACGTGGCCTGGCACGGCGCGCCCTACCGCGTGGACGTTCCGCCCCACCCCCTGCCGCTGTTCCTGACGCTCGAGGGGCTGCGCGATCCTCCACCCGGCGACGTGGTCCTCGTGCTGCGCCGCCGCGCGCGCGTGTGGGACCTGTTCCGTCGCCCCCCCCCGCCCACGGGGGCGACCGCGGTGGCCCGGCCCGCCTGAGGGGAACGGGCGGACTGGAAGGGGGCGGGACCGCCGGTTTAGCTTTGCACCGGAGCCCGGGCCACGCGTCCGGCGCCCAAGGAGGCGATTCCCCATGATGCACGAAACCACGACCTCGCTGGCCGGCGACGCCGTGCTCCAGCGGGCCAAGCAGTTCTTCAGCGACCGCGTCCCGCATTTCGGGGCGTTCCTCGAGAAGGAGGGACCGACCTGGGCGTCCTTCCGGGGCCAGGGGGGCGAGGAGATCGCCATTGCCGTGTTCCCGGCGGAGGGCGGCACGCGCGTGCGCGCGTCGTCGCTGCTGTTCACGCAGACCGTCCAGCGTTTCCTCTCGACCCTGCCGGTTTCGGACCAGGAGCCTGCGTGACCGCGGGCGTGCGGCTGCGCGTGGCCGTGACGGATACGTGGGACACCGTGACGGTCGAGGCGTCGCCGTCGCTCACGATGGGCGAGCTCAAGCGCCGCGCGTTGGCCGAGGCGACCGGCCGGACGGTCCAGCCCGAGCAGTACGTCCTGAAATACCGGGGCGCCCTGGTCCTCGACGAGCACGCGACGGTCGGCGAGCTGGCGCTGCGGAGCGGCGCCCCGTTGATCGTGCTCCCGGCGCGGCGACATCCCGTCCGCTGAGCCGCCGGCCCGCCGGTCGCGCGCGGGCCGGACCGTCACCGTCGCCGCCGTGGGGTTCCTGCTGCTGGACGCCGCCCTCCTGGGAACGCTCGCCGTCTGGGGCCGGCGGCCGGTGCTGCTGGCGTGGAGCGCCGCGTTCGTGTTCCTCGCGCTCGGCGTCGTGTACCTGCGCTGGCGCTATCGCCGGCGGCTGCAGGAGATCGCGCACGCGCGCGCCCTGTTGCGCCAGGAGCTGCGGTCCGTGAAGCCGGGGCACGAGTCCGGAGACCCAGGATGACGCCTCCCCGCACGATCCGGATCTTCCACCACCCCGCCACGCTCGAGCACGACGGCGGCCCGGGTCATCCGGAGTCCCCGGAGCGGATCCGGGCCATCCTGCGCACCCTGCAAACGGGCCCGCTCGCGTCCCGCGTGGCGCTCGAGGAGGCGCCGGCCGCCCATCGGGAGGCGCTGGAACGTGTGCATCCGCCGGCGTATCTGGACGCGTTGCACGGGCTGGTCCAGCGGGGTGGCGGGCGCCTCGACGCGGACACCGTCGCGAGCCCGGGTAGCTGGGACGCCGCCGTGCGGGCCGCCGGTGCCGCCGTGGCGGCCGCCGCCTCGGCCCTGGCCGGGGTGCCCGCGTTCGCCGTGGTGCGCCCGCCCGGCCATCACGCCCTGGCGGCGCAGGCCATGGGCTTCTGCCTGCTCAACAACGTGGCGGTGGCTGCCCATGCGGCGCTGGCGCAGGGCCTCACGCGCGTGCTCATCGTGGACTGGGATGTGCACCACGGGAACGGGACCCAGGCCATCGTCGAGCGGGAGCCGCGCATCCGCTATGTCTCGTTGCACCAGTGGCCGCTCTATCCGGGGACGGGCCGCGCCGACGAGCGGGGCGTGGGCAACGTGTTCAACGTGCCACGGCCGCCGGGGCGCCCCCGGGCTGAGTACGTGGCGGCGCTCGACGACGCCGTGCAGGCGGCGGTCGCCGACTGGGCGCCCGAGCTGCTGCTGCTGTCGGCCGGGTTCGATGCCATGGCCGGCGATCCGCTCGCGGGCTTCACGCTCGAGCCGGACGACTACGCGGAGTGGGTGACCCGCTGGCGCCGGCTCGGCGCGCCGATCGCGTCGGTGCTCGAGGGCGGGTACGCGCCGTCGCGCGTCGCCGCCGCCGCCCAGGCGCACCTCGCGGCCCTGTGAGCAACCACCCGGCGGATGCGCCCATCCGTCCCGCCGCGCTCGTCGCCACGCTCCAGCCGTGGGTGGAGATTGCCGAAGCGCAGCACCGCCGGCTGCTGGACTTCGCGAGTCCGGAGGACGGCTGGGAGATCCTCTGGGTGGGCGCGGGTGCGGCCCGGGCGGCCACGTGGTGGGCCGCGCGTCAGGGCGGACACGCCACCGCCGTGGACCCCGATCCCGGCGCAATTGCCTGGGCACAGCGCGCGGCGCGCGGGGCGGGCGTGGGTGCGCGCGTCACGCTACAGAGTGGTCGCGCGGACGACCTGCCCCACACCGAGGCCGTGTTCGACCTCGTCGTCGTGAGCCTGCTGTTCGACCCCGGGGTGGACACGGATGCGGCCATCCGCCAGGCCGTCCGCGTGGTGCGCCCGCTCCAGACCGTCGTGGCGGCGGTCCCGGCCTGGTCGGGTTCGCCGGTCGAAGGAGTCGAGGCCGACCTCGAGCGTGTCGGCGTGCGGCCCCGGTTCCTTACCGCGTGGAAGCAGCTGGCGCGGGACGCCGGGTTGGTGGAGATCGCGGGCGAGGCGGTGCTGCGCGACGGGCCCTGGCTGGCGCCCGGCGTGATCGCGGCGGCGGCCCGCGCGTTTGCCGTGGCCGGCCTGGCCGGCGTGCGCGCGGCGCTGGGCCGTCCGGTGCGCACGCTGCGCCTGCTGGCGCGCCGCGGCGCCGTGGGGCTCGCGATGGTGCGAGGGGTGCGGTGGCCGGCGGCGTGATCCCGGCGGCGTGCCGCGTGGCGCTGCCGCTGCCGGTCTCCCAGCCCTACTGGTACCGACTGCCGCCCGGCATTGCCGACCGCGTGGCGCCGGGCGCCCGCGTGGTCGTCCCGGTGCGCGCGCGCGAGATGATCGGCATCGTCACCGACCTCGGCGATGCGCCCCGGGAGGACCTCAAGTCGGTGCTCCTGGCACCCGATCCCAACCCGCTGCTGCCGCCGCGGCTGCTCGACCTGGCGGCGTGGATCGGACGGTACTACGTGGCGCCGCTGGGACTATGTCTGCGCGCCATGGTTCCGGGCCCGCTGTGGGGGGAATCGCGGCTCGTCGCCCGGGCGGCGGACGCGGGCGCCGTCCCCGGGGGCGCCAGCGCCGAGGTCTTTGCGGCACTCGAGCGGCTGGGCGGGCGGGCCGTCGCCACCCGGCTGGCGCGCGCCGTGGGCCGTCCGGTGTGGGATACCCTCCAGCGCCTGGCCCGCGTCGGGGCCGTTCACCTCGAAACGGAAGCGCCGTCGCTGGGCCCCGCCGCGGGTGCGGAGCGGGTCGTGGTCCTGACCCGGGCCCTGCCGTCCCTGCTCGAGCGGGACCGGGTGTTCGGGCGGGCGGCGCGCCAGCGCGCCGCGTACGAGGCGCTCGACGCCGCGGGCGGCGAGGCCACCTGGAACCACCTCGTCCGCGGCCTCGGGTTCGGGCCCGCGATCGTGCGGGCGCTCGTGGAGCGGGACCTGGCGGAGGTGCAGGAGCGCGCCCGCCTTCGCGATCCCTTCGCCGACACGGCCGTGGAGCGCCCCCCCGCGCTCAGCGCCGCGCAACGGGACGCGGTGACGGCGCTGGCGCCCGGACCGGAGGGCGGCGTGGCGCTGCTGTTCGGGATCACGGGAAGCGGCAAGACGCTCGTCTATCTCGAGGCCGTGCGCCGGGCCGTCGAGGCGGGGCGGGGCGCGATCGTGCTGGTGCCGGAGATCGCGCTCACCCCGCAGACCGTCGCGCGCGTTCGCGGGTTCTTCGGTCCCGGGGTCGCCGTGCTGCACAGCGCGCTCTCGGACGCC
Organism: Gemmatimonadales bacterium; assembly: GCA_036398175.1. Lineage (GTDB taxonomy): Bacteria > Gemmatimonadota > Gemmatimonadetes > Gemmatimonadales > GWC2-71-9 > JAOTWJ01. Next base: position 63,648 of record DASWHL010000056.1, on the reverse strand, counting down.
GAGCGCGCCGACGCGTGGCGCGCGATCGCCGGCGGAGAGCGCCGCATCGTCGTAGGGGCTCGGTCCGCCGTGTTCGCGCCGCTGGCCGATGTCGGCTGCCTTGTGCTCGACGAGGAGCACGATCACAGCTACAAGAACGGCGAGGCGCCGCGGTATCACGCGCGTCGGGTGGCCCTGGCGCGCGCCCGCCTGGAGCACGCGCAGGTCATCCTGGCGAGCGCGACCCCCGCGCTCGAGACCTGGGCCGCGCGCGACCGCCTCACGGTGGTCGCCCTGCCTGAGCGCATCGGCGCCCGGCCATTGCCGCCGGTGCGCCTGCTCGATCTCCGGGAGGCCGCGCGCGTGCCGGAGGCCCGGGCGGTGCCGTGGACGGTGGTGCTCGACGACGCGGTGCGCGGCCGCCTGGAGGCGGGGGAACAGGTGCTGCTCCTCCTCAACCGGCGGGGCCACGCGCACTTTCTCCAGTGCACGGGCTGCGGTCTGGTGTGGGAGTGCGGCGCCTGCTCGATCACGCTCACCGTGCATCGCACGCCGGCGCGCCTGCGGTGCCACTACTGCGGCGCGGAGCGGGACATTCCCGCGACGTGCGCGGCGTGCGGCCACGACACGCAGCGGTCGCGCGGCGTGGGCACGCAGCAGCTGGAGCAGTGGCTGGCCACGCGCTTCCCCGCGGCCCGCCTGGCGCGCATGGACGCGGACACGACGGGAACGAAATGGTCGCACGCCCGGATCCTCGACGCGGTGCGCCGCGGCGAGGTGGACGTCCTCTTCGGGACGCAGATGATCGCCAAGGGGCTCGACTTCCCGAACGTCACGCTGGTGGGCGTCGTGGATGCCGACACCGGCCTCCACCTGCCCGACTTCCGGGCGGCGGAACGCACCTTCCAGCTCATCGCGCAGGTGGCGGGGCGCGCGGGGCGCGGCCCCCGGGGCGGCGAGGTGATCGTCCAGACCCGGGCGCCCGCGCATCCGGCGCTCGCGCACACGGTTCGCCACGATTTCGAGGGGTTCGCGGCTCGCGAGCTGGCGGCCCGGCACTCGCCGCCCTACCCGCCGGTGGTGGATCTCGCGCGCGTCGTGCTCAGCACCACGAGCGAGCGGGCGGCGGCCGACGCCGCCGTGGCGGTGGCGGACTGGCTGGGTGGCGTGATCCGCGCCCGGAGCCTGCCCGTCGAGGTTGTGGGGCCGGCGCCCGCGCCGCTCGCGCGGATCAAGGGCCGCTGGCGCTGGCACCTGCTGCTGCGGTCCCGGGACCCCCGGGGCTTGGGCGCGCTGCTCCGGTACGCGTCCCGCCGGGGCCCCTACGGGCGTGGGAGCGCGGTGCGCCTGATCGTGGACCGGGATCCGGTGAACCTTTTGTGATCCGGGTTGAATGGGGAAATCCCCACCCGTATCTTCCCCCGCCGTGAGGGAGCCCGGGCAGGAAACGGTCCCGCCGGCGGAGCCGGCCGAGCGTGGCGTCCCCGGGTACGGGTGGCGACGCGTCGCGACGGCGGTGGCGGCCAGCGTGCCGGTGGCGGAGATCGAGCGCATCTGGTTGTTTCCGCCGGTTCGCCAGGAGGCGCGCGAATGGGGGACGGCCGTGGTGGCGCGTCGCGTGGGACCAGGCCGGCTCCGGGTCTACACCGGGAGCTACGGGCTGGTGGTGCGCGGGCGCGAGCGGGGGCAGGGGCAGGTGACCGTCGAGGAGGTGGGAGAGACGCCGGACGCGGTTCTGCCCGACGTCATTCGGGGTGTGCAGGAGCGGGCGGGCGAGGCCATGTATCCGGACGAGGTCGCCCCGGCCGCCTGGTTCACGAGCGATGACGAGCCCGCCGCCGCCCGCTGACGGGCAACTGCTGATGGACGCCTTCCGGCGGCACCTCCGAGATCGCGGGCTGCCGGTCACCGAACAGCGCGAGGCGGTCGCGGCGTCCGTGTTCTTCGCGGAACGGCACGTGTCGGTCGGCGACATCGAGCAGGCGCTGCTCCAGCGCGGCGAGCACGTGGGCAAGGCCACCGTCTACCGCACGCTCGAGCTGCTGCAGTCGGCCGGACTGATCCAGGAACACGATTTCGGCGAGGGATTCAAGCGCTACGAACCGCTCGCGGCGCGCGGCTACCACGAGCACCTGATCTGCCTGCGCTGCGGCCGGGTGGAGGAGTTCGCGAGTGAGCGGTTCGAGCGGATGAGCGCGCTCATTGCCGAGGAGCACGGCTTCCGTTACCACCACCATCGGTGGGAGATCTACGGCGTGTGTCCGGAGTGCCAGCGCCGCGACCCCGCGGCGCGCCGTCCCCCAACCCCGCAACCCGAGGAACACGAGCGGTGATTGATTCCAGGAGTTTCGTTCCGACCAAGGCTTTCCTGACCAAGGGGGTCGGCCGCCACCGGGAGAAGCTGACGAGCTTCGAGATGGCGCTGCGGGAAGCGCACGTCGCGGAGTACAATCTCGTGCGGGTCAGCTCCATCTTTCCGCCGCACTGCCAGCTCGTCTCGCCGCAGGAAGGGCTCAAGAACCTGATGCCGGGCCAGATCGTCTTCGCGGTGGTCGCCGAGGCGCAGACCAACGAGCCGTCCCGGCTGGCGGCGGCGTCCATCGGCCTCGCCGTCCCGGCCGATCCGTCGCACCACGGGTACATCTCGGAGCATCACGCCTTTGGCCAGCGGCAGCAGCCGGCCGGCGACTACGCGGAGGACCTCGCAGCCAGCATGCTCGCCACCGTGCTCGGCGTGCCCTTCGACCCGGACCAGGCGTGGGACCAGCGCAAGGAGCAGTGGCTGCTCTCGGGGGAGATCGTGAAGACGACCCACATCAGCTGCACGGCCGAAGCGCAGGACGATGGACGCTGGGTGACCGCGGTGGCGGCCGTGATCTTCTGCGGGTGAGGTTCGCGTGAACGAGTTTCGAACGGCGGGCGCGCCGGGCATGCGGGCCGGGCGGCTGGACGCGCTCCCTTGGGCGCCGGCGGAGAACTTCCTCGGACTCCCGGCCGAGCACAGCGATTTCGCCGGCGCCGGCGTCGTGATCCTGCCGGTGCCGTACGAGGCCACCGTCTCGTACATGGGCGGGACGCGGTTTGGCCCGCGGGGGCTGATCCACGCCTCGCGCTTCGTGGAGCTGTACGACCACGAGCTGGATGCGGAGCCGTACGCGATCGGTGTCCACACGCTGCCCGAGCTGCTCCTCACCGGCGCGGGGCCCGGCAAGGCCATGCGGGAGCTGCGCCGCGCTTTCGACGCGCTGCTCCCGTCGGGCAAGTTCGTCATCATGCTCGGCGGCGAGCACAGCGTGTCCGGCCCGCCCATCCTGGCGCACGCGGACCGGCTGGGCACGCGGAAGCTGTCGGTGCTCCAGCTGGACGCCCACGCCGACCTGCGGGCCGAGTACGAAGGAACGCCGCATTCGCACGCGTGCGTCATGCACGTCGTCCACGAGCGCGTGAAACTCGTGCAGGTGGGCATCCGGTCGCTCACCGCCGAGGAGCGGGCGCTGCAGCGGCGCCGGCGGATGACGGTGGTGTTCGGGCACGAGCTGGAGACGCCGGACTGGGAAGACCGCGTGCTCGCGGCCCTGGGCCCGGACGTCTACATCACGATTGACGTGGATTACTTCGACCCGACGTTCATGCCCTCGACGGGCACGCCGGAGCCCGGCGGCGGCGCCTGGAACCGCACGATTCGCCTGCTCGATCGGGTGTTCCGCGAGCGCACCGTGGTCGGGGCGGACGTAGTCGAGCTCGCGCCGCTGCCGGGGATCGTGGCCCCGGATTTCCTCGCGGCCAAGCTGGTCTACAAGCTGATCGGGTTCCACGCCCGTGCCGGCACGACCGCCTAGGGAACCGGTCACGGTCGCCCGGTGTTCTCCCAGGCACGATGACTGACTCCGTCGGGCTGCCGCTCGCGTTCGTCGCCGGTCTGCTGAGCTTTCTGTCGCCCTGCGTCCTCCCGCTGATCCCGAGCTACATCTCGTTCATCACGGGGCTGTCGCTGGAGGACGCCGGACAGCGACGCTGGGTGGCGCTCGGGCACACGCTGATGTTCGTGCTGGGGTTCACGATCATCTTCCTGCTGCTCGGCGCCTCGGCCACCGCGCTGGGGACGCTCCTCAATTACCACCGCGTGTGGATCGAGCGGATCGGCGGCGCGCTCATCGTGGTGTTCGGCCTGTACCTCCTGGGGGCGTTCCAGTGGGGGGTGCTGGCCCGCGAGCGCCGCTTCACGATCCAGGACAAGCCGGTGGGCTACCTCGGCAGCGCGCTCGTCGGGCTCGCGTTCGGCGCGGGCTGGAGCCCCTGCATCGGCCCCATCCTCGGCGCCGTCCTCACGTATACGAGCGCCACCGCGACCCTGGGGCAGGGCCTCGTCCTGCTGCTCGTCTACTCGCTCGGCCTGGGCGTGCCGTTCGTGCTCGCCGCCATCGCGATTGACCGGTTCCTCGACTGGTTCCAGCGGTACCGGCGGTTCATTCCGATCGTCACCCGGTTTGCCGGCGCCGTGCTGGTGATCGTGGGCGTGCTGCTCGCGACCGGCTACTTCAGCCTGCTGGCGGGCTGGCTCTCCGGCCTGACCCCCGAGTTCCTCAGAGCGAGGTTATAGGCTGCTCCTGTTATGTTGCAGGTAATGCCCCTTCTGGAGATTCTGATGACCCTACCTCGCATTCTCGCCGCGCTCGCGGTCGTCGGGCTCGCCTGCGGCGGTGAGCCGCCCGCGGACGACACCGCCCGCGATCTCTCCCTGGTGCCGGCGGAGTCGGTGGCGACGCTGAGCGATGCCCCGGCCGAAGGCGCCCCCGCGCCCACCGGGACACCCACGACGCAGCCGGCCGCGCCCGTGACACCGCCGCCCGCCCAACGGCCCGCCTCGGTCACGCGCGTGGCGGCGGAGGGCTCCGTCATGATGCTCGCCGCGAACGACACGCTCACGTCGCGGCACAACAAGCGCGGGGAAACCGTGACGGCCACGCTGTCGGCGGACGTGAAGGACGCAGGCGGGCGCACGGTCATCCCGGCGGGGGCGCTGTTCGTGGGGACCATCACGGACATCGCGCCGGCGGAGAGCCCGGGCGGGCAGGGGCGGATGGTGATCACCTATACCACCGTCGAGTTCGGCGGACAGTCGTATGCCGTGGCCGCCCGCACGGACAGCCTTCCCACGTACATGAAGGGTCGTGGCGTGACGGGCGGCGACGCCGCCAAGGTCGGCGCGGCCACCGCGGTCGGCGCCGCGGCCGGCGCCATCATCGGCAAGGACGCGAAGGGAGCCGTGATTGGTGGGGTGGTGGGGGCGGCCGCCGGGGTGGGTATCGCCGCGGCCACGCGGGACGTGGACATCCTGCTCAACGCGGGCTCGCCCGTCCGGCTCGTGCTGACGGCGCCGTTCTCGATTACGGTGCGCGCGTAGCGCGGCTGGTACCCGCCGGGACTCACCAAAACGGCACCGCGGCCCGGGGGGAACCCGGGCCGCGGTCGTCTGTGGGTCCTCGTCACGGCCTCAGTAGCCCGCGGCGTCGCCCCGCATGCGCGGGTCGGCCACGCCAACCCAGCGGGTCCCGACGCGGATGATGGCCGCCACCTCCCCGCTGTAGCTCGGCCGCTCGCGCGGCGCGTGGTCCATCGCCCGGAGTCGCCGCACCGTCCGGCGGTCCAGACCGCCCGATTCGTAGCGGATCGTGTCGGGCAGGTGCTGGTGATGGATCCGCGGGGCCGCCACGGCGCTGTCGAGCCGCATCCGGTGATCAACCACGTTCGAGATGACCTGGGCCACGGTCGTGATGATGGTGGGGCCGCCGGGCGTGCCGAGCACCATCAGGAGCGCGCCGTCGGGGTCGAGCACGACGGTGGGCGTCATGGCCGAGAGCATCCGCTTGCCCGGCGCGATGGCGTTGGCCGCCCCCTGGACCAGGCCGTACTGGTTCGGCTGATCCGGCGCGGCGGCAAAATCGTCCATCTCGTTGTTCAGCAGGAAGCCCGCCCCGGAGACCGTGACGGCGCTCCCGAAGCCGCCGTTGATGGTCGTGGTGACGGCCACCGCGTTGCCCTCCGCGTCCACGATGGAGTAGTGCGTGGTCTCCGTGGGCTCCGCCGGCCCGGGGCCGATCGCTGGCGACGGGGTGGCCTGATCCGCCGCGATGCCGGCGCGGCGCGCGTCCGCATACGTCTGCGACACCAACGCGGCCACGGGCATGTCCACGAACGCGGGGTCGCCGAGATAGTGGTTCCGGTCGGCGAAGGCGCGGCGCATGACCTCGGTCAGCAGGTGCACGTGCGCGGCCGAGCCGAACGCCGGCAGGCTGTCGGTGCCCTCGAGCATGTTGAGCATGAGCGCGAGCGTGATGCCGCCGGAGCTCGAGGGCGCCATCGAGTGGATCGTGTGGCCGCGGTACGTGAACGTGATGGGATCCCGCCAGAAGGGGCGGTACGCGGCGAGGTCGTCGCGCGAGATGAGCCCGCCGCCGCGCTCCATCTCCGCCACGATCGAATCCGCCACCCACCCGGTGTAGAAGACGGCCGGTCCCTCGTCCGCGATGGCGGCGAGCGTCCGCGCCAGGTCGGGCTGCGCCAGCCGGTCCCCCACGACCGGCGCGGTTCCGCCGGGCAGGAACTGTCGTGCCGACGCCGGGAACTGTTCGAGCCGCCGCGCCGCCGCCGCGATGCCGCGCGCGCGCGCGGAATCGAGGATGAATCCCTCGCGGGCGAGCCGCACCGCCGGGCCGACGACGTCCGACCACGCGAGCCGGCCGAACCGCCGGTGGGCTTCCGCCAGGCCCGCCACGCTGCCCGGGACGCCGGACGCCAGATGTCCCGTCATGCTCGTCGGCAGGATGGTGCCGTCGACATCGAGGTACATGTCCCGTGTCGCGCGCCCCGGGGCCGCCTCGCGATAGTCCAGCGTCGCGACCTCGCCGGTGGCGAGCCGGACCACCAGGAATCCGCCGCCGCCAATGTTCCCGGCCGCCGGGTGCACCACGGCGAGCGCAAACCCGACGGCGGCCGCCGCGTCCACGGCGTTGCCGCCGCGCCGGAGCACGTCCACCCCCACCTGGACGGCCAGCGGGCTCGCCGCGACCACCATTGCGCTGTCGCCCGCCGCGACGCGGGGGCAGCAGTCGTACAGGGGCCACGGCTCCGGGGTGGTGGCGCAGGCGGCGAAGACGGCAAGGCTCACGAGGGAGCCGGGGAGCACGGGACGCATGGGTCCTCGTTGACCGGAGTGGGTTTGTCACGGAAATTAGCGGCACGTCCCCATGCCGTCATCCGAGTTCGTGGATCCCCGTCTCACCGAGCGCCGCAACCCGCGCACGGGGGGCATTGACGTGGCGACTCCCCTCCAGATCGTGGACCTCCTCAACGCCGAGGACCAGCTCGTGCCGGCGGCGGTGCAGGCCGCGCGGGAGGACATTGCCGTCGCCATGACGCTCGTGGCCGGGGCGTTCGCGGACGGCGGCCGGCTGCTCTACGTGGGCGCGGGGACCAGCGGCCGGCTCGGGGTGCTGGACGCCTCGGAGTGCCCGCCCACGTTCGGGACGCCGCCGGAGATGGTGGTCGGGATCATCGCGGGTGGCGCGCCCGCGCTCACGCGCAGCCAGGAGGGGGCCGAGGACGACGCGTCGGCCGGGGCCGCGGCCGTGACGGCGGCCAACGTGGGCGACCGCGACGTCGTGGTGGGGATCGCGGCCAGCGGCACCACGCCCTACGTGCGCGGCGCGCTCACCGAGGCCCGCGCGCTCGGCGCGGCGGCGGTCCTGGTGACCTGTGCCCAGCCCCCGGCCGATCTCGTGGCCGTGTGCGACCGGGTGATCGCGGTGCGGGTGGGGCCCGAGGCCATCACGGGCTCCACGCGGCTCAAGGCGGGAAGCGCCACCAAGCTCGTCCTCAACACGCTCACCACGGGCGCCATGGTGCTGGTCGGCAAGACGTACGGCAACCTCATGGTGGACCTCCGGGCCCTCAACACCAAGCTCACCGATCGCAGCGAGCGCATCGTGATGGAGGTGTGCGGGGTGGACCGCCCACGGGCCCGCGCCGCCCTGGCGGCGGCCGGCGGGCGCGTCAAGGCCGCCATCGTGATGGTGCGCCGAGGCGTCGAGGCCGCGGAGGCGGACCGACTCCTGGAGGCCGCGGACGGCGTCCTTCGCCGCGTGATCGGCGACCCGCCAACCGTCGCGTCGTGATGCCGCCCCTCCGGTCCGGCGACCTCGCCATCGGCCTCATGTCCGGCACGTCGCTCGACGGCGTGGACGCCGCCGTCGTGCGGCTCAGCGGCCGCCGGCCCACGGTCTCGCTGGTCGCGTTCGCCACGGTCCCCTACGACGATGCGCTCCGGGCGCGGCTGCTCGGCCTCCTGCGCGCCGGGACGCCCAGGGATCTCGCGCTCCTGCACGTGGCGCTCGGGGCGCGGTTCGCGGATGCCGCGGAGGCCGTGCTGGAGCGCGCGTGCCTCCGCCCCGACGCGCTCGCGTTCGTGGCCTCCCACGGGCAGACCGTGTGGCACGAGCCCGGACGCGCCACGCTCCAGCTTGGCGATCCGGCGGTGATCGCGGAGCGGATGGGCGTGCCCGTCGTGAGCGACTTCCGGAGCCGCGACGTGGCCGCCGGCGGGCAGGGGGCGCCCCTGGTGCCGATGGCCGACGCGCTGCTCTTCTCGGACCGGAACCGGCCCCGGATCCTGCTCAACGTCGGGGGAATGGCCAACGTCACGTGGGTCCCACCGGGCGGAGACCCGGATGCCGTCCGCGGGTTCGATACGGGCCCCGGGGTGGCCGTGATGGACGCGGTGGTGCGGCAGCTGCGCCCGGGAGCCACCCACGACGTGGACGGCGTGCTGGCCGGGCGCGGCCGTTCCGAGGACGCCCTCGTGCGGGCGTTGCTCGACGATCCGTACTTTGCCGGCCCGCCGCCCAAGAGCACCGGCCGCGAGACGTTCGGCGACGCGTTCGCGGCCGGACTCGTGCGGGAGATTCAGGTCCGGCGGCCGGACGCCACCCCGGAGGATTGCGTCGCGACCGCGCTGGCGCTCACCGTGGGGGCCGTGGCCGACCAGATCGGGCGCTGGCTCCCGGCGGATGGCGCCGAGGTGGTCGTGTCCGGGGGTGGGGCGCGCAATCCGGTCCTGGTGGCCCGGCTACGGGAAACGCTCGCGCCGCGCACCGTGCACACGTTCGACGAGCGGTTCTTCGACGGTGACGCCAAGGAAGCCGTGGCGTTCGCGCTGCTGGGCTGGCTCACGCTGCGGGGCCGGCCGGGCAACGTCCCGGGTGCGACGGGCGCGGCCGGCCCGCGCGTGTTGGGGAGGATCACCCCGCCCTAGTTGAGCACCGACACGCCGGTGGCCACCGTCAGCCCCTTCCGAGCGCCGCCGGGCACGAGGGCGCCCGCCACGTCCAGCCGGACCGGCCCGAGCTTGAAGCCGAGCCCGGCGGAGAACCCCACCCCGCCGTCAAAGTCCGTGGCGACGCCGCCGCGGAGCCGAAGGACCGTGATCGGGAGCTCGGCCCCGACGCTCGCGCGGCTCTTGGCGCCCGGGACGATCCCGTCGCTCAGCTCGAACGTCGCGTCTCCCGCCAGCAGGACGGGGCCGGCGGAGAGCTGGGCCCCGAGCCGGAGCCGGGTCGCGAACGGGTCGCGGCCCAGGAGTGAGTCCCGCAGCGCCCGCTGCGTGGCGTCGGTCGAGTCGTATGCACCGTCAAGGTCGCTGATCGTGGAGTCCTGGTAGGAGAGCCCGTCGGCGCTCTGCTCGAGCAGGTACTCCTCCCGGTGATACCGCAGGTTCTCGTCCTTCCAGCTCATGGACGAGACCAGGTTCTCGACCGTCGCCGCCACCCGGATGCCGGACGCGAAGTCGTAGGCGGCGCCAAGGTCCACGCCGAACCCCGAGCCGTTGTTGAAGCTGCTGTCCGGATCGAAGTACAACGCATGGACCCCGGCTCGCGCCTCGAAGTCCGGTACGTTCTGGATGTAGGATCCCAGATCCTCTGCCCGGGCCGCGAAGACGCCCCGCCGGTACCTGGCCGCCAGCCCCACGGCGAGGTGCCCCACGGGCAGCTGAAAGCCCTGCCCCCACGCCACCGAGAGCGTGGCGGCCGACACCGCGGTGCCCCGGGTGCCGGCGGCGAGGTAGCGCTCGCCGGGTGCGCGGCGTCCGGTGTTGCCGAACAGGACCAGCTCGATCGCGTCGTCGCTGAGGTTCATCTCCGCGTCCGCAACCGTTCCGGAAAGCGCCACGCCAAAGTTGCCCACGGTGATCCCCAGGGCCATCACATCGGCCAGCGCCCCGACGCCGAACGTGGAATCGCTGGTCGCCCGCACCTTGTCCATGATGTCGTTCTTGTCCTCGAGCGTCAGGGAGTCGCTCGTGTAGTAGCTCCTCAGCTCGCTCGGAGAGAGCACGTTGCTCCGGGTCGAGAGCCCCGCCTGCACGATGTTGATCGAGAACTTGGGTCGGCCGGGTACGCCCAGCAGGGCCGGGTTCCAGACAATGGCCTCGTAGCCCAGGGCCGAGGCCGTCATGCTCCGGCCCATCGCGACGGCGCGGGCCGTGGACTGGCCGGATTGCGCCGCGAGCGTGGCCGGCAGGATCAGGAGGCCCGTGAGGACCAGCGCGCGGACGTGCATGGCGGGCCTCACTTGGACACCCGGACGGTGCCGATGAAGTTGACGGCCAGCCCGATCTGCGAACCCGGGGGCACCGCGATGCTTCCGCTCGCGGAGGCGACGACGACGTTCGACTGGAAGTAGAGCGTCTCGGCTCCCTGGAAGACGGTGACGTTCACCGGGACGAACGACGTGTCGGCGCCCTGACTGATCGAGATGGTCGTGGTGAGCGATTGCGCCGGATTGAACAGGCTGCCGGGCGAGGTGGCGATGGACAGCTCCACGGTGCCCGTGACGTCGAGCGTGTTGGTGAGAATGACCTCGGCCCGCAACGCCGCGAGATCCTCGCTCTGGAGGATCCGGTCCACGAGCCCGTCCGTATCCTGGCTCACGACGGGTGTCGTGAAGCTGACCGTGTCCACGGGAATGACCCCGCCGGGGACGCCGGACAGGTCCACCGCCGGGAAGTCGAGCGGGAACAGGTAGTCGGCGGTCCAGTCCGGTGGATCGGTGATGTCGCAGGCGCCGACCGCGAGCACGCCAAGGAGCAGGGGCCACGTGGTACGCATACAGGCACTCCCGTCAGGGGGCGGAGGATCTAGTAAGATATGTTGAGCGAGGTCAGCAGGGCGGTGACGTGGGGCACCGGGACCGCGTACACGATGCGCCCGTTGCTGCCGGCCTCGCCCCCCCAGAGGACCCCCAGCAGGGTCCCGGACGCGTCGAAGATGGGGCTGCCGCTGGCCCCCTGGGCGCCGTAGCCGTCAATCTGGAGGTCGTCGGGGAGCGCCTTGGAAATGGTCCCGGCCGTGAGCGTCGTCCGGACCAGGTTCGCCTCGCCCCGGGACCGCATGGGCAGGTCGGTTCCTCCGGGAAACCCGATCGTGGCGATCGGATCGCCCGGTCGGGCGCTCACGCTGTCGGGGAGCGGGATCGTGGGGACGCGGCCCACGATCCCCTGGACCCGGACCGCCGCGAGGTCGGCGTCGGGGCTCGCGCCGAGCACGGTGGCGCGCCAGACCTGCACCGAATTGGCGAACTGGATGGCAAGCCGCTGCGGGCGGCGGGACCCATCCTGGCCGAAGACGACGTGCCGGTTCGTGATCAGCACCCCGTCCGGCGTGACCGCGAAGGCGGTGCCCGTGGTCACGTCGCCGGACGTGAACTCCGTCCAGATCATGGCCACCGCGGGGTTCCGGAGTTCGTGAATCCGCCGGAAGTCCACCTGCGCCGCCGCCTGCTGCAGCGCCAGGGATTGCGTGGCGCTGGTGAGCTGCCGGCGGAGCCGGGCGACCTCACCGGCCTGGCCCGCGGCTTCCGCGCTCACGAGATCGCGCTGGAGCCCCTGCACGTCGTCCTGCGAGCGCCGCAGCGCCGATGCGAGGCCCTCCATCTCGCCTCGGAGCATGGCGATGGACGCCTCGGACGCCGCCACGATGCTGTCAATCCGGGCCTGGTAGGCGGCCCGCTCCCCCGCGCGTTCGGCCGCCTGCTGGCGCCGATCCCAGGCCACGTAGCCGAGGCCGGCCGCGAGCACGACCACCAGCGCGCCCGTGAGGACGCGAAGCCGTCGGGTCTGCCGTCCGACTTCGACCCGGATGCGCTGCGTGGTGCTCGAGCGCCGGGCGTCGGCCGGCTGGGCGACGCCCTCGGTGCGCCGCAGGGGCGCCGCCTGCGTTTTCGAGGGGACGGGGGCGGCCGGTCGCGGCTCGGGCTTCCGATCCGGGATGGCGTCCAGCACGAGGCGGACCTCGAGCAGGGGCCCGTCCTTGCCCAGGCGTACCTGATCGGTGTCGTCGAGGCTGGCGTCGCCGCGCACCGGATGTCCGTTGACGAGCGTGCCGTTCCGGCTGCCGGCGTCGCGGACGACCCAGCGTCCGCCCGACCGGGCGAACACCGCGTGCCGCCCCGACACGTCCAGGTCCTGGTCGGGATCGAGCTGGAGGTGACTCTCTGGATGGCGGCCGACGACCACCTGCGCGCCCGAGAAGACGCCGCTGACGCCGGCCCGCCCGCCGCTCAGCACCGTGAGCTGGAGCTTCATGCGAGGCGGTGGGTCAGGTCAGCGCGTAGATCGCCACGGCCAGACCGAGGGCCGCGAGCGACGTGACGAGGAGCGCCAGGGCGGCGCCCTTGGGCTCGGGCGGCGGGCTGCCCGTGTAGACGGGGACGGGCTCGGTGGTGGATTCCCCGTCGAGCAGGTGGTACGCCTGGTGGCCGACGCGCTCGCCCTCTTTCGGCTCCGCCAGGCCCTCCCCGCTCAGGCGGGCTACGACGACGGTGATGTTGTCCGGGCCTCCTCGCTGATTGGCGAGGTCAATCAGCTCGCCGGAGGCCGCGACGAGGTCCTTGTGCGGCGTTCCGACGATGCCGGCGATCTCGTCCTTCTTCACCTGGCCGGAGAGCCCGTCGGAGCAGACCACGAGCACGTCGCCGCGCCGCACGCCCTGAATCGTCAGGTCCACCTTCACCTTCTGGTCCGGCCCCAGCGCCTGGAGGATGATGTTCTTGCGCTCGCTCTTCTCGGCCTCCTCCTCGGTCAGCTCGCCCGCGTCCACCAGCCGCTGCATCAGCGACTGATCCTTGGTGAGCTGCGTTGCCTCGCCGTTGCGGATCAGGTACGCCCGCGAATCGCCGACCTGCGCGATGTACACGTGATCGCCCAAAACGCCCACGGCCGTGGCCGTCGTGCCCATGCCCTTGTGCTCGGGGCGTTCCCGCGCGGCCGTGTAAATCCGCGTGTTGGTGGCCTCGACCGCTTCCTTGAGATTCGTCGCGAACTGCTCGGGACCGGTGGCGTCGTCCGCGCACCACGTCTTCTCGAGGTGGTCGAACACGGTCTCGATGGCCATCTGACTCGCCACCTCGCCGGACGCCGCGCCGCCCATGCCGTCGGCCACGAGCAGCAGCGTGCCCTTGGGTCCGAGCATGTGCTCCCGCACGCTGGGCTGGAGCGAGGCCTCCCCGGTCGTCAGGTCCGCCACGAGGAACGAGTCCTCGTTGTGGTCCCGGGTACGTCCGAGGTCGGTCTTGCCGAAGACCGTGATCTTGATCTGAGGCTTCTTCGATCCGAAGAGTCCCATCACCGGCACTCGAACGTGGTGGACAGCTGTTCGTACAGGCGACCGCCCGGCGCCAACGCCAACGCACGCCGGATCCGCTCACACGCACGGGGAACGTCACCGCCTCCGAAGTATCCTTGTCCCGCGAACGCCGCCGCGTCCGCGCGGAGCTTCACCGGCACGCGCTCGTCGTCCATGATCTCCTCGAAGCGCGCCAGCAGGGTCGCATCGGCCGGTCCGGCGTCCGGGAGGCGGTCGAACAACGCATCAAGTTCGCCTTGGATGGCCGCACTGTCTACCGGCGGTCGGAGCGTCTCGGTCCCGCCGCCCGGCGTCCCACCGGGTTGGGGCTGCTCACCGCCGCCGTTGCGCCCCTGCGTCGGCCCGCCCGTCTCACCACGGGTTGGCTGGGTGTCCTGCTGCGCCACCGTTGAGGAGTCCCCCGGCGGGACGGCATCACCGCCCCCGCCGAGCACCTTGACCGCAGCCACACCCGCGCCGGCCAGCACCACGGCGACGCCGGCCAGGGCCAGCACCGGTGCCTTTCTCCTCGGCGCCTCGGGGGGCGGCACCCGGGGACGCGGCGTGGTGGGGGTGGCCGGCGTCGGCGCGCCCACACGGGTGGGCGTGAGCTGCGCGGTGGCGTCAGCGCCCTGGGCGCTGATGATCTGTGTCGCGGCCTCGGCGGGCGCCGCGGTCGCGGCGGCGCCCATCCCCGCCACGGCGCGCGTGACGTCGCGCGCGAATTCGACTGCGGTGACATACCGCTCCGACGGCATGCGGCCCAGCGCGTGGCGCACCGCCTCCTCCAGCGCCGGCGGAAAGACGACGTCCGGGCGGGCGGCGCCGAGCGGCAGGGGGTCGTCCGTCAGGCGCTTGATCATCATCTCCTGCGCGCTCTCGGCCTGGAACGGGAACGTGCCCGTGGCCATCCGGTAGAACACGAGCGCCAGCGAGTAGGTGTCGCTTCGGCCGTCCAGCTTGTCGCCGGAGAGTTGCTCGGGGCTCATGTACTCCGGCGTGCCCACCACGAGGCCGGTCTTGGTGACCTGCTGCCCCTCCTCGCCGGACATGGCCTTGGCGATCCCGAAATCCACCACTTTCACCAGGTCCCCGCCCGCGCGTCCCCGGGTGAGCATGATGTTATCGGGCTTGAGATCGCGATGGACGATGCCCAGGTCGTGCGCCGCCTGGAGCGCGTCCGCCGTCTGGGCCAGGATGTCCGCCGCCCGCGGGATCGGGAGCGTGCCTTCCCGATCCAGCACGGCACCCAGGGATCCCCCCTCGATGAACTCCATCGCGAGGTAGATGACCCCGTCCGGCGTCTCGCCGAAGTCGTAGATGGCGCAGACGTTCGGGTGGTTGATGCGGGACGCGTTGGACGCCTCGCGGTTGAACCGCGCGATGGCCTCCGGGTCGTGCGCCATGGAGGACGACATGACCTTGATGGCGCTCTTGCGGCCCATCTTGACGTGCTCGCCGAGGTACACCGCGCCCATCCCGCCCTCGCCGAGCTTCTTCGAGATGTGGTACCGCTCGGCAATCACACTGCCGACGAGATCCCCCTGCTGACTGGAGCGCAGGGCGGAGCCGTCGTTCGGGCAGAACTTCTGTTCGTCCCCGAACTCGGTGCCGCACGTCGGGCAGAGTTTCATGCGTTGTCGAGTTTCAGGATTCGGTCTCCCACGAGAAGGCGCGCGCCGCGGGAGAGCCGCAGCTCGCCCCGCACGGCCACGCCCACGCCGTTGCGACTTCCCGCGTCCACCACGACGAAGTCGGCGTCCATGGAACGCACTTCCGCGTGGCGCCCGCTCATGGACAGGTCATAGGGAAAGACCCAATCCCCCTGCTCCCGTCCCAGCACGATGTCCCGACCCGGCGACAGGTGCAGGACGTCCCGGGCGCTGCCGTCCCCCCGGAGCTGGGTCAGGCTGGCAATGTCCGCGCCGGGGGTCGAGCTCCCCAGCCGGCGGGTCTGGTCCTGCTCGGGCGGGTGGGGGCCCGGGTACCCCAGCCGCCGGAACCGAATCACCTGCGAGCCGACCAGAATGAGATCGCCGTCCTGGAGCGTGTACGGTCCCTCGAGGAACACCCACGTCCCGTTCCGGCTCCCGAGATCGCGCACGTACACCTCGCCCGCCCGGACCGAGAACTGCGCATGGATCGGCGAGATGAAGGGGTCGTCCGGGAAGCCGATGTCCGCGTCGAGGCGGCCGACCGACGTTTCCTCGCGTTTCAGTTCGTGACTGCCCACGGTCTGGCCGCCCTCGTCGAGGACCGACAGGGCGATCGCTCGCGCGAGCGGGGCCGACCGACGATGGTGGGCCAGCGGCTGGCCGCATTGCGGGCACTGCGCCACGTGCCCGCTATCCTCTGAGGCGCGCGCGGGGAACGGCGGGACCGTGTTGCTCCGCGATCCGGCGGGTGGACGCCCGCAGTCCTTGCAGACGCCCGCGGCAGGGTCATTCTGTGCGCCACAGTGGTCGCACCGAATCAACGGAGATCCCCTGGAGAATGGAGCGGAGCCAATGTACACCTCGCTGAGCGACGCGGTCAACCAGCGCAAAATAGCGTAGGTTCTTGAAACCATGTAGGTTGGCGCGCATGGGAGCCGTTCGGTTCGGTGTCATTCTCGCGACGGGCACCGTGGCGGTGGCAGCCTGCGGGCCCCATGCTCCGCCCGCGATGCCGCCCGGATATCCGGTCGGCCCTCCGGCCATCGCGGTCGTCTACCCGCGCCTCGCGGAAGACAGTACCGGGGCGCTGGTCTCGGCCTTTGCGAGCGGGGACTCGGCCTTCGTCTTCGGCTCCGTGCGTCCGCCGCACGCGGTCGTGACCGTCAACGGAACCCCGGTGGATGTGGCGCCGACCGGCGCGTGGCTCGCGTGGATTCCCCTGCCGGACGACACGGTGGCGGTGATCGCGGTCCACGCCACCGTGGCCGGGCAGGCGGATTCCCTGGCGTTTCTGGCAACGCTCCCCCGCAGGTTCGAGCCGCCCGATTCGGGCGCCTGGATTGACACGACTTCCCTTGTTCCCACGGGCGACGTGTGGGTGCGGCCGGGCGAGGGCGTCCGGTTGGCGGTGCGGGCCGCACCGGGTGCCACGCTGCGTGTCCTCCGCGCCGATTCGTCCCCGGTGGCGGTGTTGGTTCCGGAGTATGACGGGGAGGGGCGGGCGTGGGGAGAGTTGGCGTTCGGCACCGTCCCGGGCGTGTCCCGGCACGCCGCCGGAACGCGGTACGCGGGCTGGGCGGTCGCGCCGATCGGTCCGGATCCCGGGCCGGTCCTGGAAGCCGCCCCCGACCGGGCGCCAGCGGATTCGGGGCTCGCGGTCCTCGAAGCCGCGCTGGGCACTGACACCGTTCGCGTGACGTGGCCGATCCGCCTGGCGGTGCTGCGCTCCGGGGACCGCCCGGTGGCCGTCGTCAACGACGACACGGCCGGGACCGGGACCACTGACGCGATGCTCCCCGGGCGCCCGGCGCCCTACGGCACCTACCACTGGTTCCTCCCCAACGGCACCCGCGCGCAGGTGAGCGGACGGATCAACGATCAGGTCCGGCTCCAGCTATCGCGACGAACCGTGGCGTGGGTGGATGGCCGGGACGTGCAGGCGCTTCCCGCGGGCACCCCACCGCCCGGCGGCATCACGCGGGCCATGCGGCTGTTCCGGGACAGCGGATCGGTCACGCTCCGCGTGCCGCTGCCCGGCCGCGTCCCGTTCCGGGTGGACGAAGACGGCCGGCGCCTGAGCCTCACGGTCTATGGTGTAGCCGCCAACGCGGACTGGATCCAGTACGGCCCCGAGGATCCGCTGGTGGAGCGGATTGCGTTCGAGGCAGCCGCGGACGATGAAACCCGGGTGCACATAGACCTGGCCGTGCCCGTGTGGGGGTACCGCACCCGGTGGTCCGGGACCGACCTCATGCTCGAGGTCCGCCGCCCGCCCGTGGTGCGCGCCGGGCGGCCGCTCGAGGGCATCCGCGTGGCCCTGGACCCCGGGCACCCACCCGCGGGCGCCACGGGCCCCACAGGCACCTTTGAAGGGGATGCCGTGCTGGCGGTGGCCCGCCAGGCCGCCGCCCTGTTCGAGCGTGCCGGCGCACGGGTGGTGCTGTTGCGGAACGACACGCTGCCGCTGGGACTCGTCGAGCGGACCCGGGCCGCGGAGGCGGCGGATGCGGACCTCCTCATTTCCGTGCACGCCAATGCCCTGCCGGACGGTGTGAACCCGTGGGTGAACAGCGGGACCAGTGTCTACTATTTCCACCCGCGGGCGGTCCGGTTTGCCCGCCACGTCAACCGGGCGCTCGTGCGACGGTTCGGCTTCCGGGACCTGGGCATCGGGCGCGGAGACCTGGCGCTCGCCCGGCCGACCTGGATGCCCGCCATTCTCACGGAGGGACTGTTCATGATGGTGCCCGAGCAGGAGGCGGTCCTGATCAGTCCCGAGGGACAGCGCCGCTACGCCGAGGGGCTGGTCGAGGGCACGAGGGCGTTCCTGGAAGCGTGGGCGCGCGCCCGATAGGGCGCAACGCGGGGGATGACGGGGTAGGACGTGGGATGAGCATTCGCATCGTTGCGGCGGCGGCGGCGCTCGGCGCGGTGGGGCTGGTGCGGCTGGCGGCGGCGCAGGAGCCCGGCCACCGCGCGTCCCTGGAGGCCCTGCGGGCGGAGCTGGCGGGGGTCGCCGACTCGGCCGCGCTGCTCGCGCGGGAAGCGGACGGCATCGCGCGGGCGCGGATCCACCGCGACAGCACCATCCTCCATCTCGAGCTTGGCTTCCTCGCGTATCGGCTGGGCGAGGTCACCGGGAACCGCCGTCACTACGACGATGCGGCGGGCGAGTTCGAGTGGGCCGCGGAGCTGCGCCCCGATTGGCCGTATCCGTGGTACGGCCTCGGGCTGGCGGAGCTGGCGCTCGGCGAGCATCCCGCGATTGCCATCGAGAACGTGCGCCAGGCGCTCCGCAAGGACTTTCTGTCCAAAGCCGCCGCGGCGTTCGCCCGCGCCGCCGCCACCGACCCCAGCTTTGCCCAGCCGGTGATTGACCTCGCCGACGCCGCCCGGCGGCAGCGCGTGCGCCAGCGGCTGGACGTGGCGCAGGCGGCCCTGCGCGCGGCCGCGGCGACCTCCGCCGGCAGGATCCCGGCCCTGCAGCTCGCGCGCGGGCGGGTCGAGCGCGAAATGGGGGAGGGCGATTCGGCGCTCGCGGCATTCACGGCCTATCTGGAGACGGGCGGCGACCGCGGCGTGGGCCTGCTGGAGCGGGCCCGCACCCTGTTCTTCGTCCGCCGGCCGGACCAGGCGCACGACACGTACTTCGACGCCGCCACCGCGCCGCTGTCCGCCGAGGCGCGTGCGGAATATCGGGCGGATCTCCTGTGGATCCTGACCCCGGACGAGCGCGCCGCGCTCGAGGCGCTCCCCGATACCGCGCTGCGCGGGTGGCTCGAGCGGTTCTGGGACGGACGGGACGCGCAGGACGCCCGGGCCGCGGGCGAGCGGCTGACGGAACACTACCGGCGCTACTTCTACGCGTGGCGCCATTTCCGGCTGGTGAGCCGCCACCGGCGGTACACGAACGAGCCGTTCCGCAGCGATCAGGAGCTGGTGGACGACCGCGGCGTGATCTACATCCGTCACGGGGAGCCCGACGACCGGGCGCGCTTCGTCGCGCGGGGTGACCCCACGCGCGACCTCACCGTCGAGCCGAACGAGTCCTGGCTCTATCGCTGGCCCGACGGGAGGCGCGTCTTCCATTTCGTGGCCCGGGACGACGTGCAGGACTATCGGCTCGTCGAGAGCCTGGCCGACGTGTTCGGCGACCGAGCCATCGAGTGGCAGGCAGTGGGGTGGCTCCCACCGCTGGTGCGAGAACTCTATGACTCCCGTGCCGCGCTCGACCCGGAGTACCGGCGCCTCGCGCTCAGCCCTACGGCACAGGGCACGGCCCTGGCCAACGAGCGCCGGGCCGGGCGGGCGGCCGTGCGGCTCGGCACGACCACCGACAGCTATCCGCTGCACTTCGACACGCCGCTGCAATCGCGCATCCAGTTGTACGCGGTCGGGGCCCCGAACGGCGGCGCGCAGGCCCTGCTCGTGTTTGCCGTGCCGGGCGCCCGCCTCGTGGGGCGCGGGGGCGCCGAGGGCATGTACTACCCCATCGAGATCCGGGTGGTGGGAAGCGGCGTGCGGCTCGATACCGTGCGGACGTTCCGAACCGGCTCCCCGCTGGAAGCCGGTCAGCTCCTGAGCGGGGTGCTGGAGGTTCCGCTGCCGCCGGATACCCATATGCTGCGGGTCGCGGTGATCGAGCCCGGCGGCGTGGGCGGCGACGTCGTGGAGATCCGCGACTTCGCCGTGCCGGATTTCACGGCCGGCGGCCTCGTGCTCTCGGACCTGGTGCTCGGGGACCGGACGTCCGGGCTGCTGTGGATTGTGTCCCCGGACACGGTTCCCCTGAGCCCGCGGGGCGCATATGCGGTGGGGGTGGCCGCCGAGCTGTACTACGAATTGCACGGGCTCCCGGCCGGCACGCCGTATCGGGCGCGGATCGAGGTCCGCGGCCGTCAGGGCGGGTCCATCTTCGCGCGCATCGGCCGGCTGTTCGGCGGCGGGCCGCCGGTGGCGCTCAGCTTCGACGACGTGACGTCGGACACGCCGCACCGGGCCCGCCAGACGGTGGGCCTCACGCCGCTCAAGCCGGGCGACTATGTGCTGTCGCTCAGCGTGGAGGACCCGGAACACAAGGTGTGGCGCGTGCGGGAGGTCCCGCTTCGGGTCGTGGGGCGCTGAGCGCTTGCGGCCCGGACCGCGGCGCTCCTAGGTTGAACGGTTGGAGGGCAAAGGCGTGTTCTGTTCCCGGTGTGGTCACGGTCTGGCGGAAGGGGCGCGGTTCTGCCCGTCGTGCGGGCTGGACCTGACGGTCGCCGGCCCGGTGAGCCCGGCGACGGCGCATTCGGTGGCGGAGAAGCCGGAGGCCGAGGTCGTGCGCGAGGCGCTCGCGCAGGAATACGACCTGCTCGAGGAGCTGGGCCGCGGCGGGATGGCCATCGTGTACCGTGCGCGCGACCGTCAGCTCGAGCGCGAGGTGGCGGTGAAGGTCCTGCCGTTCTCGCTCGCGTTCGACGCCGAGTTCGTGGAGCGGTTCCAGCGGGAGGCGCGGACGGCCGCCCGCCTCGAACACCCCAACATCATCCCGATCTACCGGGTGGGGCGCGCCGGGCGCGTCATCTACTTCGTGATGAAGCTCCTGCGGGGCCAGGCGCTCTCCCGCATCCTCACGGCGCGGCGCGCGCTGGCCCCCGTCGAGATCCGGCATCTCCTGACACAGACCGGCGGCGCGCTCGGCTTCGCGCACCGGCACGGCATCGTGCATCGCGACATCAAGCCCGACAACATCATGTTCGACGAGCACGGGCACCCCGTGCTCACGGACTTCGGGATTGCCAAGGCGGCGTCGGGCACCCGTCTCACGGGGACGGGCATGTCCATCGGGACGCCGCATTACATGAGCCCCGAACAGGCCCGTGCCCAGCCGCTGGACGGCCGGAGTGATCTCTACTCGCTGGGGGTGGTGGCGTACCAGTGCCTCACGGGCCACGTGCCGTTCGACGGCGAGGACGCGTTCTCGATCGGGTACAAGCACATCATGGAGGCCCTGCCGGAGCCGCCGCTGGAGACGGCCGAGGCCCGCCGGCTCTTCACGGTCATCCAGCGCATGCTCGCCAAGAACCCCGACGAGCGGTTCCAGAGCGCCGCAGACCTGGTGCGCCAGCTCGAGGGCGGCCGGCCGTCGGTGACGCTCCTCGAGATGGAGCCCGGTGCCGGCTCGACGCTGGCGCTGACGGCCGAGCAGGCGGCGCAGATCGCCTCCATGGGGCAGGCGCCGGCCGATCCCGGGAAGACGACGCCGCGCGATGCCCACCCGTCCGCGCCGCCCCCGGCCACGGCGCCGAGGGGGCAGCCGCTGGGGGCGGCCGCGCCCGAACCGGATCCGGCGACGCCCACCACGCCCATGCCGCGGCGGCCGGCCGTGCGCCCGCCGCGACGCGTGGGCCGGAAGCGATCCGGTGGGATGCTCGTCGCGGCGGCGGTCCTGGTGGCCGTGGGTGCCGGTGGGGCCGGCGGGTATTTCGTCTACACGAAGGTCCTCAATACTCCAGGGGCTGCCACGCCCGCTCCGGTGCTGCCGGCGGCGCTGGACCTCACGGTGGTCAGCGGCCCGCCCGTGGATGCCGCGCTCGTCGCGCTGCGCGACTCCCTGGCCCGCGCCGAGGCGGAGCGGTTCCGCGCGCTCCCCGACAGCGGCTGGCTCGTGGTGCGTGGGGTCCCGGCGGGGGCGCGCCTGTTCGTTGGGGAGCGCGCCCATCGGGATACCGTCCTCTGGCTCGGGGTGGGAACGCAGAAAGTCCGCGTCTCGGCCACGGGCTATCAGGACTTCGACGGCTCGGTGGCCGTTCCCAAGGCCGATACGGTGAGATACGCGGTCACGATGACCCGGGCCACGGCACCGCCGCCGGTGGCCCGCCGGGATCCGCCTCCGGCGGCGCCCGCCGCACCGGCGGGTCAGTGCACGGACCCGCGGCAGCGGACCTACAACCTCGGGCAGGCGTGCTGGGACGTGGCCCCGCGGCTGCTTGGGAGCGCCTTCGTCGAGGTCGCGCCCGGCGCGATCCAGTCCACCCGCCCGGTGTTCGTGCTCGTGCACGTGGGGGCGGACGGCGGCGCCATGGACGCGTTTCCCACGAATCGCGCGGGGGATGATGCCGCGTTCCTCCAGACCGCTCGCCGATATGCCCGGTCGGCCCGCTACCAGCCGGCCACCAAGGCCGGCCAGCCGGTGGAGTCGTGGTTCGCGTTCCGTTTCGCTCCGCAGCTCCGCCAGTGATCCACCCCTCCGCGTTCATCGCCCCGGGCGCGGTGGTGCTCGGAGACGTGACCCTGGGCCGGGATGCCTCGATCTGGTACCACTGTGTCGTGCGCGCGGACATGGCGCCCGTCGTGATTGGCGACGAGACCAACATCCAGGACCTCACGATGGTGCACGTGGACGAAGGCGTGCCCTGCACGATCGGCCGCCGGGTCGGAGTGGGCCACCGCGCCATCCTCCACGGCTGCACGGTCGGGGACGGCGCCCTGATCGGCATGGGGGCGGTGCTGCTGAACGGCGTGCACGTGGGGGCCGGCGCCGTGATCGGAGCGGGCGCGGTCCTCGCGGAAGGGCTGGAGGTCCCGCCCGGCATGCTCGTGCTCGGCGTCCCGGGGCGGGTGGTGCGCCCGGTCTCGGAAGGGCTGGCGGCGCGCGCCCGGCGGACCTGGGAGCACTACGTGGCGGAAGCGGCGCGGCATCGGTCCGGGGCGGTCCCGCGGCACGCTCCGACGGTGCTGCAAGATTTGTGATGTTGATATCCGGGAGGGCAGGCGGGATGCGGGTTCGCGGTCGGCTTGCGTGGCCATTGGGCGTTCCCTAGTTTGACCTCCCGCGTCGGCGTCAGCTGACGCCTCGCACATCCGCGCGCGCCGATTCGCCGTGTAGCTTTCTTCATTGACGCACAGGTTCCCATACATCCGGGTCTGGATGGGAAAGGCCACCATGGGCATTGCCGGCGATTCCACGAAGCGGGTGCCGCTCGCGCTCAGTGACAACGCGATCACGGTCCTCAAGCGCCGTTACCTGATCAAGGACGAGCAGGGACAGCCCGCCGAGTCGCCGGAAGACCTGTTCTGGCGCGTCGCCCGCACGATCGCCGAGCCCGATGCCCGGTACGGCGCCAGCCCGAAGGCCGTGGAGGCCCTGGCCGAGACCTTCTACGAGCTGATGGCCACGCGGGTGTGGATGCCCAACAGCCCCACCCTCATGAACGCGGGCCGCCCGCTGGGTCAGCTGTCGGCGTGCTTCGTCCTCCCGGTCGAGGATGCCCTCTCCAATGGGCGGAGCGGCATCTACGACACCCTGCGGAACATGGCGCTGGTGCACCAATCGGGCGGCGGCACGGGGTTCTCGTTCTCGCGCCTGCGGCCCAAGAACGACGTGGTGCGGTCCACGATGGGGGTCGCGTCCGGCCCCGTCTCGTTCATGTCGCTGTACGACGCGTCCACCGACGTCGTCAAGCAGGGCGGCACGCGGCGCGGCGCCAACATGGGCATCCTGCGCGTGGACCATCCCGACATTCTGGACTTCGTGACGTGCAAGGACGACATCACGAAGATCACGAACTTCAACATCTCGGTGGCCGTCACCGGCGCGTTCATGCAGGCCGTGCGGGACGGGACGTCCTACGACCTGCTGCACCCGCGGACCCGCGCGGTGGTCGGCCAGCTCGCCGCGCGCGACGTGTTCGGAACGATCCTCCACGGCGCCTGGAAGACCGGCGAGCCGGGGGTGTTCTTCATGGACCGGGCCAATCAGTACAACCCGGTGCCGAAGCTCGGCAGCTACGAGGCCACCAATCCCTGCGGCGAGCAGCCCCTGCTGCCGTACGACGTGTGCAACCTCGGCTCCATCAACGTGGGGCTGTTCGTCCGGAACGGCGACGTGGACTGGGACGGCCTGCGGCGCGCCGTGCATCTCTGCACGCACTTCCTGGACAACGTCATTGACGCGAACCGGTATCCGCTGCCGCAGATCACCGAGCTGGCGCAGGCCATTCGGCGGATCGGCCTCGGGATCATGGGCTGGGCCGACCTGCTGGTGGCCCTCGGCGTGCCCTACGATTCCCCCGAAGCCGTGGACCTCGGACGGACCCTGATGCGGTTCGTGGACGACGAGTCCAAGGTCGAGAGCGAGCGCCTGGCGGCGCAGCGCGGCCCGTTCCCGGCCTGGTCCGAGAGCATCTGGGGGCCGGACGCCACCTGCGCGCGGGACGCCGACGGGCGGCGTATCCGTCCCATGCGGACGCTCCGCAACTGCAACCTCACGACCGTGGCCCCCACCGGCACGATCTCGATCATCGCCGGGTGCGCCTCCGGCATCGAACCGCTGTTCGCGGTCGCGTTCATGCGGAATCAGGCCGGCGTGCTGATGCCGGACGTGAACGAGGACTTCGTCCGGATGGCCCGGAAGGAAGGCTGGTACTCGGACACGCTCATGCAGCGCATTGCCGAGCACGGTCACATCCACTTCGACGAGGTCCCGGCCAGGTGGCAGCGGGTGTTCGTCACCGCGCACGACGTGACGCCGGAGTGGCACATCCGCATGCAGGGCGCCTTCCAGGAGTTCACGGACAGCGCCATCTCCAAGACGTGCAACTTCCCCAACGCGGCCACCGAGGACGACGTCCGCCAGATCTACGAGCTGGCGTACGAGCTGGGCTGCAAAGGGGTCACGGTCTATCGCGATGGCTCACGGGAAATGCAGGTCCTTTCGACCGGGTCGACCGCCAGGCAGGTGCAGGAGCAGAGTGGGGCAGCGGGGCAGCGAGGCAGCGAGGCAGACGCGCGTGCGTCGGCCGATCTCAAGGCCACCATCGCGGAGCTGGAGGCCGAGCTGGGGCGAACCCGCAAGCAGCTGCACGAGGTCGAGTCCGAGAACCTGCAGCGCCGGCAGAAGCGGTCGCGCCCCGAGCTGCTGCGGGGGACCACCCGCCGCGTCGAGACGCCGCTCGGCACCATGTACGTGACGATCACCGAGGACGACAGGGGACAGGCGTTCGAGGTGTTCATGACGCTGGGGAAGGCCGGAGGCGCCCTCGGCGCGGACGTCGAGGCCATTGGCCGGTTGATCTCGCTCGCGCTGCGGTCCGGCATTCCCATCGGCGAGATCTACCGGCAGCTGCGCGGGATCTCGTCGGATCGCGTGACGGGACTCGGGCCGAGCAAGGTGCTGTCCGTGCCGGACGCCATCGGTATTGCCATCGAGCGGTGGATGCACGAGAAGCAGGGCGTCCAGCAGGATCTGCTCGACGGTCAGGGCGGGACGGCGCCGGAACCTGTGGCGGTGATGCGGCCCAGGGCCGCCGGCCCGTCCGGCGAGCTGCCCCAGGCGGGGGGCTTCGACGCCGACCAGCACGTGGGGGCGTGCCCGGACTGCGGCTCGCAGCTCGAGTACGCGGAGGGATGCGTGAAGTGCCACGTGTGCGGGTACAGTGAGTGTGGATGAGTGAGGGCAGCGAGGGCAACCAGGGCGGGGGCGGCGGAGACGTCGCCCCTTTCCATATCCATGGCCAACCGCTCCGCGCGAGTGGCTGGGACGGCTGCGTTCGGCACTCGTGAGCGTTAGCTTGTGGCATGCGCCGCCTGACCGCCTTCCTCAAGATCCTGCGTGACGAACGCCGCGCCCTCGGCTGGCGCGGGCTGTTCCGGAAGCGGGGTTGGAAACTGGTCGCGGTGTTCGTCGCCTATTATCTGGTGCGCGACGTCCTGCTGTACATCCTGATCCCGCTGGGCGTAGCAGCGGGAATCACGCGCTGACGCGGGGGGAGTCCCATGCCGAAACGCTGGGCACGCGTCCGCCGCACCGGGGCCCACGGCCTGCGCCGCGGCGCCTGGTACGCGGTCGTGAACGACTCGAAGCCCACCATCGTGTTCCTCGACGTGCACCGCCGGAACGTCGCCATGGATCGCACCCTGCTCGACGTCCGCGATGACCCCCCCAGCATGTGGAGCGTCGTGCGGCGGGCCGCGGACGAGCCGGAAACGGCGCGGCGCGAGAGCTGGGTGGACCTCAACCTGACCTACGGCGTGTGCCCCCAGTGCCGCACCCGGACCAACCTCACCGAAGGCGCGGCCAGCGCCGGGTGCGGGCAGTGCGGCGGGACCTTCCCGATTGACTGGGCCCACCCCTGCTGAGGAAGGCCCAACGCCCCGCCGACCGACAGTGACGACGTACGTGGGCGGTGTCCCGGTCGGGTCGGGACACCCGGTCGTCGTGCAGTCCATGACCAACACCGACACGGCCGACGTCGCCCGGACCGTGGAGCAGGTGCGGACCCTCGCCGAGGCGGGGAGCGAGCTGGTCCGGGTCACGGTGAACAACGAGGCCGCGGCGGAAGCCGTGCCGGAGATCGCGGCCCGGCTGGCCGACGCGGGCGTCGCGGCGCCGCTGATCGGCGATTTCCACTACAACGGCCACCAGCTGCTGCCGCGCTTCCCGGCCTGTGCCCGCGCCCTCGCCAAATACCGCATCAACCCGGGGAACGTCGGGGCCAAGCGCCGCGACGAGAACTTTCGGACCATCGTGGCCGTGGCCATGGACCACGGCAAGCCCGTCCGCATCGGTGTGAACTGGGGCTCGCTCGACCGCCAGCTGCTGACGGACCTGATGGATGCGAACGGCCGCCTGGCCGTGCCGCGCGCCGCACGCGACGTGATGCTCGACGCCATGGTCGAGAGCGCCATGCGCTCGGCGGAGCTGGCCGAAGCGGTCGGCCTGCCGCACGATCGGATCGTCCTCTCCGCCAAGATCTCCCGGGTGCGCGACCTGGTGGACGTCTACCGGCTCCTCGCCCCGCGCTCCGACTACCCCCTGCACCTCGGCCTCACCGAAGCCGGGATGGGGTCCAAGGGCATCATCGCGAGCAGCGCCGGCCTGGCCCTGCTGCTGGCGGAGGGCATCGGCGATACGATCCGCGTCTCGCTCACGCCGCGGCCCGGCGGCGACCGCACCGAAGAGGTCCGCGTGGCCCAGCAGGTGCTCCAGGCGCTGGACCTCCGGAGTTTCGAGCCGCAGGTCACGGCCTGTCCGGGCTGCGGCCGGACCACGAGCACGTTCTTTCAGGAGATGGCCGAGGAGATTCAGGACTATCTCCTGCGGCAGATGCCGGTCTGGCGGGCGCGGCACCCCGGGGTCGAGACCCTCCGGGTGGCGGTGATGGGATGCATCGTGAACGGTCCGGGCGAGTCCAAGCACGCGGACATCGGCATCTCGCTCCCGGGAACCGCGGAAGACCCCCGCGCGCCCGTGTACGTGGACGGCGCGCTCCTGCGGACGCTCAAGGGCGACACGATCGTGCGGGAGTTCATCGGGATTCTGGACGACTACGTGGCGCGGCGGTACGGCGGGGCAGTCCGTGCCTGACGCTGGCACGGGCAATCCACACCGTTTCCACACACGGCGTCGGGAGGTCCCGCCGGCCAGGACGCGTCACGGAGGGGTGATGGCCGGTTTCTCCACACCGTGTGGGCCGTGTGGGAAACGTGCGTCCACACGCACGCTCCTCGTGCTGACGGCTCTTCTCCTCGGCGCCGCGCGGCCCACGGCCGCCCAGGTCGAGGGCACGCTGCGCGGTACGGTGCGCGACGCCGCGACGGGCCTCGGCATTTCGCGGGTGATGGTGACCATCGTGCCGAGCGACCGGCGCGCGGTGACCGACTCCCTGGGTCGCTACACCCTGCGAGTGGTCCGCCCCGGGCGCTACCGGGTTGACGTTCGGTTGGTCGGGTACGCGCCCGCACGGCAGGACAGCGTCGAGGTGCGGGGCGGGCAGACGACCGTCGTGGACTTCGTGCTTCGCCCTGAGGCGGTGCCGCTCGCGGGGATCGTGGTCGAAGGGCAGCCGGATCCGGTGCTGGATCCGCGGGTGGCCGCCACCGCGCGCACCATCACCCGGGAAGAGCTGCGCGACCTGCCGGTCACGACCGTCGAGGAGGCCGTGGCGCTCCAGCCGGGCGTGGTCGGCGGCTCGTTCCGCGGTGGGCGCGTCGGGCAGGAGCTGTACATCGTGGATGGGTTGGGGGTGAAGAACCAGCTGGACGCGTCCGGAGGGGCGCTCGGGCTCCAGATCCCCGCCGTCGCGCTCGAGGAGGCGACGCTCATCACCAACGGGTTCTCCGCGCGGTACGGCCAGGCGCTCTCGGGGATGGTGAGCGTCGTGACCCGGGACGGCCCGGACCGCTTGGAGGCCGGCCTGACCTACGAAACGGACCGGCCGCTCGGCGACGGCGGCGACTACGGGCTGGACCGGGCGGTGGCCGTGATCGGCGGCCCGCTGATTGGCGGGGCGACGGGGCTGGCGGTGCTCGATGCGTCCGCCCGCGTGGACATTGATCCCGTGAACGCGCCCGCCCCCGCCGACTCCCTCGATCCCCGCTTCTCGCGCCCCTGGATGCTGCCGCACAACGCCGGCGAGCGATTCGACGTGTTCGGGAAGATCGCGGTGCCGTTCGGTTCCCGTCACGCGTTGCGACTGTCGTACACGGGGTCGGTCGAGCGGCGGCAGCTGTTCGACCCCGTGGTGAAGTACGAGCCCGCGCAGCGGGCGGGGCAGGAAATCGGCGGCCGGCTCGCGTTGGCCCACTACCAGTACGGCGGGACGGGAGACGCGTCCGGTGCCGGGGTCGTGGACCTCCGGATCGGTCTCTTCGAGAAGGAAGCCGTACGCTCGGTGCTGCTCGCCGAGCCCACGCCCAGCATGGGCGCGTTCACGTTCGGTGGCTTCGCCTTCGCGGGGCGGGACCGCGCGCGCGCGCGTGACTCGGTGGGCGTGGAAATGCCGGTGGCCGGGTTCGTGGCCCCGGGATTTGCGGCGAGCACGCCCTGGGGCGTCCCGGCGTTCTTCACGACGGCGCCCATGCGGGGCGAGCTGGCCTGGAACCGGTATCGGGAAGCCCGTGTCCGGCTCGACGTCTTCCTCGGCCGGGGCGCGGCCACGGACATCCGGGCCGGCGCGGAATACGTCGCCCAGCGGGTGGAGACGTTCACCCGGCTCGAGGCCTACCGCGCCGTCGCCGAGGGGGCGCCGGCCGCGCGCACGACCGCGTTCTCGCCCTTCTCGGCCGGGGCGTACGCCGAACTGCAGCAGCGTTGGAACGACGTCACGCTCACGGCCGGTGTGCGCGGCGACGCGTTCGATGCCCGGGGTGGTGGGACGGCGGCCCTCGGCGCGACCAAGGTGACGGTGAGTCCCCGGCTTGCCGTGGCCACCGTGCTCGACCGCGCCACGGTCGTCGCGAGCATTGGACGCTTCGTCCAGCCGCCCGACTTCCAGTACCTCACCGATGCCGCGTTCGATGACACCCTGCGGACCGGACGGTTCCGCCGCGGCAACCCGGCGCTGGGCTTCGAGACGGCAACGCAGGCGGAGCTGCAGGTACGGCTCCGGGCGTCGCCCACCGCGGGCGTGCGCCTCGGCGCGTACCTCAAGCGGCTCGACGGACTCGTGGCGTCGGTCCCGGTGGGATTCGATCCGGACAGCGCCGTGTTCGGCAACGCGGACTTCGGAACGGTGCGCGGGCTGGAGGCCGCGGTGGAGCGCGAGGCGGTGGACGGGATCGGTGTCCGCGTGAGCTACGTGTTTCAGGACGCGCAGGCAACCGCCACGAACGCGCTGGATTTCTACCGGCGCCTGCGCATTTCGCCCGTCGGCGACACGATCATCCCCGCGGTCGTCGCGTTTCCGCTGGACTTCGACCGGCGGCACGCGGTCGTGGCGGTGGTGCAGGCGCGTACGCCGTCCGGTGCGCCCCGGCTGCTGCGACGGCTCCAGGCCGCCGCCGTGGGCCAGTGGGGCACGGGCCTGCCGTACTCCCGCACGACGGCGGACGGCGACTCCCTGCTCGGTCTGCCGAACAGCTACCGGCTGCCGAGCCACTGGACCGTAGATCTGCGCGTTGCCAAGGGGTTCGCGATCGGCGGGCTGCACGCGCGCGCGTACCTCGACGTGCGGAACGTGACCAACCGGCGCGCCGTGGTGGCCGTGCGCCGGGACACGGGGTCGCCGGAGGCGGGCGACCCGCAGATCGAGGCGCTGGCCGAAGCGGCGTATGCCGCCGGGCCGGCGGCCATTCCCTACGAGTCCCCGGCGTACCGGCCCGACGCGGACCTGGACGGCAATCGCGTCCTGGAAGGCGAGGAGGAACTGCTCCCGCTCTACCGCCGCGCGGCCCGCGACTTCCTGCAACCGTTGTTCGCCTACGGGCCGCCGCGCCTCGTGCGGTTCGGCGTGCAACTGGAGTTCTGACATGTCCCAGGCATCCGGACGTCCCTCTCCGCCTCCGGCGTGGTCGCTCCCGGGATTCCAGCGCGCCAAGATCGTCGCCACCATCGGACCATCGTCGGAACGTCCCGAGACGCTTGCCCGGATGTTCGCGCTCGGCGTGGATGTCGTCCGGGTCAACAGCTCCCACGGCACGCCCGAGCTGCGTGCGCAGTGGATGGACCGGGTGCGTGAGGTGGCCCACGCGGAGGGGCGCCACATCGCGCTGCTGGTGGACCTCCAGGGGCCGCGGATCCGGGTGGGCGCGCTGGACGCCCCGCGCGCGCTCGAGGAGGGGAGCACGGTCGTGTTCGCCCCGGAGGCGGTCGTGGGCGGCGCCGAGATCCCGACGGCCTACGAGGCGCTCGCGCGGGACGTCACCCCCGGCGCCCGCATCCTGCTGGACGACGGACTGCTGGCCGTGGAGGTGCTCGAGACCGACGGCGTCCGCGTGGTGGGACGGGTGGTGCATGGCGGGCTGCTGCGGGGCAAGAAGGGCATCAACCTGCCCGGCATCCGGGTCAGCGCGCCCGCGGTCACCGCCAAGGACCGCGAGGACGTGGCCCTGGCCGTGGCGCACGGCGCGGACTACATCGGCATCTCGTTCGTGAGCGAGCCCGGGGACGTGCGGGAGGTCCGGGATCTCGTGCCCGACCACGTGCGGCTCGTGGCGAAGATCGAGCGGGTGGCTGCGCTCGCGCAGGCGCCGCAGATCATCGCCGCGGCGGACGCGGTGATGGTGGCCCGGGGCGACCTGGGCGTGGAGTTGCCGTTCGAGGAGGTGCCGCTCGCGCAGAAGCGGCTGATCCGCCTGGCCAATGCCGCGGGGCGGCCCGTGATCACTGCCACGCAGATGCTCGAGTCCATGATCGAGAACCCGCGGCCCACGCGGGCCGAGGCGTCGGACGTGGCCAACGCCATCCTGGACGGCACGGACGCGGTGATGCTGTCCGCCGAGACCGCCGTGGGCAAGCACCCAGTGGATTCGGTCGAGGCCATGGCGCGGATCATCCGGGAAATCGAGCGCGCCACGTACATCGAGGATGTCCCGCTGCGCCGCCGCCGGGACGGCCGGGGCGGGCCGCCCGTCACCGTGGAGGACGCGATCGCCGCCGCCACCGCGTCCGCGGCCGACATGCTGCGGGTGCCGGTGATCGTGTCGTTCACCCGGAGCGGGTTCACCGCGCGGAAGATCTCGTCCCTGCGCCCCGCGAGCCCCATCCTGGGGCTCTCCACGGATCCGGCCACGTGCCGGCAGCTCGCGCTGGTGTGGGGGGTCGTCCCGGAGCTGGCCAGTCGCGTCCCCGACTACGGCGCCATGGTGGACGTCGCCCGGGACACCCTGCTGGGCAAGGGCTACGCGCGCCCCGGCGATCTGATCGTCGTGACGGCGGGCGTGCCGTTCGAGGTTCCCGGGACCACCAACCTCCTCAAGGTCGAGGTCGTGTAGGGTGCGCGCGGTCGTTCTCGGGACCGGCACCTCGTTCGGCGTGCCGGTCGTCGGCTGCGACTGCGCGGTGTGCACGTCCGAGGATCCGCGCGATCGGCGGACCCGGGTGGCGGCCGTGGTCGAAGCCGACGATGGCCGCCGGATCCTCATTGACACGCCGCCCGAGATCCGGCTCCAGCTGCTCGCGGCGGGGATCGGTGGGGTGGACGCCGTGCTGTTCACGCACGAGCACGCCGATCACGTGCACGGCATTGACGACCTGCGGGTGTTCTCGGCGCGCCGGGGAAGCCTGCCGGTGCTGGGATCCGTCGCCACGCTGGCGCAGCTCGCCGCCCGGTTTCCGTACATCTTCGACGACCGCATCCGGCCGCAGCCGGGGACCTCGAAACCCCTGCTCGCGCCGGCCGCGCTGGAACCGCTCGTCGAGGTCTACGTTGCGGGGCTGCCCGTGGTCCCCCTCCCGGTGCCCCACGGCGACCTCACGGTCTTCGGGTATCGGATCGGGCCCTTCGGGTACATCACGGACGCCAAGCGCGTTCCGGACCCGGTCATCGAGCGGCTCCGCGGGGTGCGAGCCCTGGTGCTGAACGCCCTGTTCGACCGGCCCCACCCCACGCACCTGTCCATTGACGAGGCCGTGGCCGTGGCCGCGGCCGTGGGGGCGGAGCGGACCCTGCTCACCCATCTGACGCATCGGCACGCCCACGCGGCGCTGGCCGCGCGGCTCCCGCCCGGCGTGGAGCCGGCGTACGATGGTGTCACGCTCAGCTTTTGACGGTCTTCCGACCGACGGATACATTCCGCATCGAGGATCGTAACGAGGGTGGCGGACCGAGGAGGAGCCATGGCGCGAGGGTATGACGACCAGCCGGTCGTGGTGATCGAGAAGTCCGGAGGCGGGATCGGGTCGTTTCTGGCGGGTGCGGCGCTCGGCGCGGTGCTGGCGCTGATCCTCGCGCCGCAGAGCGGCGCGGAAACGCGCCAGGAAATCGGCCGCCGGGCCCGGCGGTTGCGCGAGGCCGCGGAAGACCGCCTCGAGGACCTGCAGGAAGCCGTGGAGTCGGGGTACGAGCGAACCAAGGCCAGCGTCGAGGCCGGCCTCCAGCGCGCGCGGCACTCCATTGACGAGCGCAAGACCGAGGCGCGGGACACCGTGCAGGCCGGCAAGGCCGCCGTGCGGACCGCCCGCGACGAACTCGAGCGCCGGCTCGAAGACGCCCGCACGCAGCGACGCGCCCCGGCCGACGTGGACGCCGACGAGTAACCTTGCCCCCTCGCGCGCCGGCCCTGCGCCCGCGGGGCTGGGCCTTCTCGCCGCTGGGATTCCTCCGTCGGGTGTTCCTCGGCGGCTACGAGGACAACATCCCGTTCCTGGCGAGCGGCCTCACCTTCGACGCGCTGCTCTGGATCCTGCCGCTGCTCGCGGTCGTCCTCTCCGGCTTCGGCTACGCGGTCGGCGGCGCCGATGAGCCCCGCGCGCTCGCGCGCGTGATCACGGCCTGGGTCCTGCCGGACGCGGGCGGTGGGAGCACGCCGTTCGCCACGGTGGCCGCCGCCCTCGAGGAGCTGGCGGACAGCCGGACGCAGTTGACGCTGTGGGGCGTGCCGTTCTTCGTGTGGTTCTCGTGGCGCCTGTTCGGCTCCATCCGCGCCGCGCTGAACGACGTGTTCGACACCGAGGAAACGCGCGCCTGGTGGGTCGGGAAGGCGGTGGACCTGTCGCTGGGCGTGCTGTCGGCGGTCCTGATCCTGACGAACACGGTCATCACGCTCGTCGTGCTCCGCGCGCCCTGGGCCGGGCGGTTCCTGGCCGGCCTGCTCGCGTACGTGGCGGTGACGGTCCTCTTCTACGTCGTGTACATGTTCGCCCCCAGCCGCCCGATGCGGTGGGACACCGCGCTCGTGGCGGCCCTGTTCGCCTCGCTCGGCTTCGAGATCGCGAAGCGCCTGTACGGGATCTACCTCATCCAGTTCGCCACCGTGGACCGCCTTCTGTCGAACACGAACGCGCTGGCGCTCCTCCTGTTCGTGCTCTGGATCTACGCCACGGCGCTGCTGTTCCTGGCCGGTGGGGAACTGGCGGAAACCTACGATCTGGCTCGGCGGCAGCGGGAGCAACGCGCGGTGCTCGGATGACGGCGCCCATTGATCTCCGGAGCGACACGGTCACCCGGCCCTCACCGGGGATGCGCCGGGCCATGGCCGAGGCGGAGGTCGGGGACGACGTCCTGGACGGCGACCCCACCACGCGGCGGCTCGAGGCGCGGGTGGCCGAGCTGCTGGGACACGAGGCCGCGGTGTTCTTTCCATCCGGAACCCAGGCCAATCAGACCGGGATCGGCGTTTCCGTGGGGCGGGGGGAGGAGCTGGTGCTCGAGGCCGGCGCGCACCTCTTTCACTACGAGATGGGTGCGCTGGGCGCGCTCTGGGGGGTGCAGCCCCGCCTCGTCCCGGCGCCGGACGGGATCCTGACGGCGGCGCTCGTGGAGGGTGCCCTGCGGCCGGCCTCGCCGCATGTGCCGCGGACGGGCGGCATCGCGGTCGAGAACACCCACAACGCCGCCGGTGGGACCGTGACCCCGGTGGCCATGCTGCGGGAGATCCGCGCGCTCGCCGACCGGCATGATCTGCCGCTCCACATTGACGGGGCGCGCCTCTGGAACGCGGCCGCGGCGCTGGGCGTCGCGCCGGCGGCCATCGCCGCCCTCGGCACCACCGTCATGGTGAGCTTCTCCAAGGGGCTTGGGTGTCCGGTGGGGTCGTGTCTGGCCGGCTCGCGCGAGCGCATGGGTGCCGCGCGCGTCGTCCGGAAGCGCCTGGGCGGCGGCATGCGCCAGTCGGGGGTCCTGACCGCGGCCTGTCTCTACGCGCTGGAGCATGAGCTGCCGCGCATCGCGGACGATCACGCCGCGGCGCAGGCCCTGGCCGCGGCCCTGGCGGACCATCCGCACGTCCGGGTCCAATCGCCCGCGACCAACATCGTCATGCTGGACCTCACGCGGCACGCGGCGGAGGACGCCATCCGCCGGCTGGCCGACGCGGGCGTGCTCGTGGTACCGTTCAGCCCCACGCGGCTGCGGGCGGTCACGCACCTCGACGTCACCGTGGAGCAGGCGGCGTCGGCCGGTGCGGTCATCGCGCGGACGCTGGCCTGACGCGTGAGCTTGAATCCGGCCACCCTCCTCGAGCCGCCGGCGCGCCCGCGGGGCCCGTGGTCCCGACTCTCCGGCGTTCAGCTGTTCGTGCTGTCGTTTGCGGGGCTCATCGGCCTCGGCATGGCGGGATTCCTGCTCCTCCCGGGACTGTATGCCGGACCGCGGCTCGGTCTCGTGGACGCCCTCTTCACGGCGGCGAGCGCCGTGTGCGTCACAGGTCTCATCGTGGTGGACACGGCCACGTACTTCACCCGCTGGGGACAGCTCTGGATTCTCCTGCTCATCCAGGCCGGCGGACTCGGCATCCTCACGTTCACGACCCTCATCATCCGCATGCTGGGGCGCCGGAGCGCGCTGCACGTGGAGACTGCGGCGGGCGCCGGCGTCGCGGGCAAGCTGGGAGACCCGCGCGCCCTCCTCCGGGCCGTGGTCACCCTGGCGTTCGGCCTCGAGGCCGCGGGGGCGCTGTTCCTGTGGGTGGCGTGGCGGCACGACTTCCCGCCCGGGACGGCGGTGTGGCACGCCGTCTTCCAGGCCATTTCGGCGTTTTGCAATGCCGGGTTCTCGACGTTCAGCGACTCGCTGATCGGGTTCCGGGAGCGGCCCTCCGTGGTGTTGAGCGCGACCGTGCTGATCGTCCTCGGAGGGCTGGGGTTCATCGTGCTCGAGGATGTGCGCGAGCGCTTCCTCCGCCGCCGCACGCGCCGCCTCTCCACGCATGCCCGCCTGGTGCTGGCGACCAGCGGCGTCCTGATTGCGGGCGCCGCCGTCGTATTCCTCCTGTTCGAGGGCGAGCGCACCCTCCGGCCACTGGGAACGGGGGACCGGGTGGTCAACGCGCTCTTCATGGCCGTCACGCCCCGTACCGCCGGCTTCAATACCGTAGACTACGACGACCTCAGCAATCCGGCCATGGCGCTTACGATGGGCCTCATGCTGGTCGGCGGTGGACCGGGGGGAACGGCGGGAGGCGTCAAGGTCACCACCGTGGCGCTGCTGGTTCTGCTGCTCGTATCGCGGCTCCGGGGGTACCAGCACGTGTCCGCCTGGGGGCGGAGCGCGCGGGATGACGCGGTCCACGCCGCGGCCGGCCTGGTCGTTGGCGCCATCGCCCTGCTGGCGGTAGCCATCCTCGCGCTGCTGCTTTTGGAACCGGGTGGACTCGCCGGGCATCGCGAGCACTTCACCCGGCTGGTCTTCGAGGCCCACTCCGCCTTCGGCACTGTGGGCCTGTCCATGGGCACGACAAGCGAGCTCACGCCGGCCGGCCGGCTCGTGATCACGGGACTCATGTTCGTGGGGCGGGTCGGCCCGCTCAGCCTGGCGGCGGCCATGGCGTTCGCCGGTGAACGCCGGGCCGGCTACCGGTACGCGTACGACGAAGTGGCCGTCGGCTGACGGCGGAGGAGCGGACGTATGCAACGGTTCGTGGTCGTCGGGCTGGGACATTTTGGCGGCTGGGCGGCGCGTGCGCTCTTCGCCCAGGGGCACGACGTGATCGCCATCGAGCGCAGCGCCCCGCTCGCGGACCGCTTCCACGACGAGGTGACGGTAGCGGTAGTCGG
The DNA here is from genome assembly GCA_036398175.1 of Gemmatimonadales bacterium. Lineage (GTDB taxonomy): Bacteria > Gemmatimonadota > Gemmatimonadetes > Gemmatimonadales > GWC2-71-9 > JAOTWJ01. Next base: position 26,926 of record DASWHL010000056.1, on the reverse strand, counting down.
CGACGCCACCGACCGCGAGCTGCTGCGGCAGGTCGGGGCGGTGGGCGCAGATGCGGCGATCATCAGTACCGGGCAGGACCTGGCGACCACCATCCTTGCCACGCTCGCGCTGCGGGATCTGGGCGTCAGGGAGATCTACGTGAAGGTCGCGAGCCCGGAGGCGGCCCGCGCGCTCGAGACGTTCGGCGTGCGGGAGACCATCTTCCCCGAGCGGGAGGTGGCGGACCGGCTGGCGCATCGCATCACGTCCAAGAGCGTGCTCGACTACATCCCGCTGGCGCCGGGCTTCTCGATTCAGGAGCTGGCCATCCCGGATGGGTGGCTGGGCCGGTCGCTGCGGGAGTTGGCGCTGCCGGCCGCGCACGGCATCCAGGTGGTGGCGCTGCACGACGTGCTGACCGGGACGTTCGAGGTAGTCCCCGATCCGGACCGCCCGCTGCGCGAGTCCGACGTGGCGATCGTGGCCGGCAAGGACGACGCCATCCAGGGCGTGCTGGCGCACGCGCGTCGCGGGTGAGCGGCCCATGCGCGTGATCGTGGTGGGAGCCGGTGAGGTTGGCGTGCACGTGGCCGACCGGTTGTCCAAGGAGCAGCACGACGTCGTCGTCGTGGACGTGGCGCCGGAGCGACTGGACTACGTCCAGAGTCACCTGGACGTCGCGGTGATCGAGGGGAGCGGTGCCAGTCCGGCCGTGCTCAAGCGCGCGGGACTCAAGGACGCCGGCCTGCTGCTGGCCGTGACCAGCGTGGATGAGGTCAATCTCGTGTGCTGCATGACCGCGCGCGGCGGCGAAGGCCTCACGCGGGTGGCGCGCGTGTCGAACCCCGACTTCTACGAGGAGCGGGCCCAGCTCCAGCCCGAGCTCTTCGGTGTGGACCTGCTCATCAATCCGGAGCGCGAGCTGGCGCTCGAGACCTTCCGGCTGCTCCAGTCCACCGCGGCCACGGACCTGATCGTCTTTGCGCACGGGGCGGTGCAGATCCTCGGGCTCCGGGTCACCGACACCGCGCCCGTGGCCGGCCGCACGCTCGCCGAGGTCGGCGCCGAGATGGGGCACCGCCAGCTGCTCACCGTGGCGGTGGAGCGCGACGGCACGACCCTCGTGCCTACCGGCGCGACCGAGATTCGTGCCGGCGATCACGTGTACGTGATCGCGGCGGAAGCCGAGATTCCGCGCGCGCTCGAGCTCACCGGCCACGAATTCGCGCAGGTGCAGCGGGTCATGCTCGGGGGCGGGAGCGTCGAGACGTACTATCTGGCCCGGCTCCTCCAGCAGCACGGCGTGCAGGCCATCGCCGTCGTCGAGGACCGGGGGCGCGCCCAGGAGCTGGCGGAGCGGCTGGACCGGATCCTGGTGCTCAACGGCAACGTCACGGACGTCGAGCTGCTCGAGATGGAAGGCGTGGGCGGCATGGACGCCTTCGTCGCGCTGACCGAGTCCGACGAGACCAACATCATCGCGTCCCTCGTGGCGCGGCAGGCCGGCACCAAGCAGGTCATCACCCTGATCAACAAGAGCGACTACATGCCGCTGGCGCGGCGGATCGGCCTGGATGTGGCCGTGAGCCCGCGGCTCTCCGCCGCCAATGCCATCCTGCGATACGTGCGGCGCGGCAGTGTCACGCGCGTGGCCACGTTCCGCGACATTGATGCGGAGGTGATGCTGCTCGGCGTCACGGCCGGGTCGCCGGTCGTGGGACGGCCCCTGACCGAGCTCGACTTTCCGGAGGGCGCCATCGTGGGCGCCATCCTGCGCGGCGAGTCGGTGCTCGTCCCCCGCGGAGACGACGTCCTGCGGGTGGGCGACAGCGCCATCGTGTTCGCGCTGCCCGACGCGGTCCGGCAGGTCGTGGGGCTCTTTCCCTCGTGAACATCCGCGAGGTCTTTCACATCGTGGGGGCACTGCTGGTCTGGACGGCCGGCGCCATGCTCCCATCGGTACCGTTCGCCGTTCAGGAAGGACTGGCGTGGCCCTGGCTGGGCGCGATCGGCGTGACGGCGGCGGTCGGGGGCCTGGTCTGGGTCGTGACGCCGCGGATCGTCTCGATCAACCCGCGGGAAGGGATTGCCGTCGTGGGTCTGGGGTGGCTGGCGATCGTGCTGGCGGGCACCCTCCCGTTCGTGTTCACGGGCGTGGCGCCGACCATTCCCGCCGCCGTGTTCGAGTCCACGTCCGGCTTCACGACCACGGGCGCCACCGTCTACTCCACCATTGAGCAGCTTCCCCGGAGCATCCTGCTGTGGCGGTCCGTCACGCACTGGATCGGCGGCATGGGCATCATCGTGCTGGGGGTGGCCATCCTGCCGCTCCTGGGCGTGGGCGGCGCGCAGCTCTTCCGGGCGGAAATGCCCGGCATCGTCACGGACCGGCTGACCCCGCGCATCGCCACGACGGCCCGGTTGCTCTGGGGTGTGTACGCTTTCCTCACGGCCCTCCTCGGGCTCGTCTACCTGGCGCTCGGGATGACGCCGTTCGACGCCGCCAACCACGCCATGAGCGCGCTTGCCACGGGAGGCTTCTCCACGCGCACCGCGTCGCTGGGCGCCTTCTCGCCCGCCATTCAGTGGGTGACCACCCTGTTCATGTTCGTGGCCGGCATCAACTTCACGCTGCACTACCAGATGCTCACCGGGCGATGGCGCGCCTGGGCGCGGGATCCGGAGTGGCGGTGGTATTTCGCCTCCACGGTGGGCGCCATGGCGGTGGTCTTCGTGGCGCTGAGCCTGCGCGCGGGCGCGTGGACGGCCGACGGGCTGCGGGACGCCGCCTTCAATGTCGCCGCCGTCCACAGTACGACGGGCTTTGCCACCGCCGACTTCGCCGCCTGGCCCGCGGTGGCGCAGGTGGTGTTGCTGGGGCTCATGTTCGTCGGCGCCATGGGCGGCTCGACGGGGGGTGGCTTCAAGATGGTGCGCGCCGCGGTGGTGGCCCAGCACACGCGCGGTGAGGTGCAGAAGGTGCTGCACCCGCGCGCCGTGGTGGTGACGCGCCTGGGGCGCACCCCCGTGCGGCCGGACGTGGTGCTCAACGTGCTGGCGTTCCTCGGCATGTACGTGGCCACGCACGCGCTGGGCACGATTATCCTGGCCGCGCTGGGGAGCGACCTCGTGACCGCCATGTCGGCCGCCCTGGCCGCCATGTCGAGCGTCGGTCCCGGACTCGGCGACGTCGGCCCGGCGGGGCACTACGGGCACGTGACCCCGGCCGCCCACGTGGTGCTGTCGGCGCTGATGCTGCTGGGCCGGCTCGAGTTCTATACGCTGCTGGTGCTGTTCCTGCCGGGCGTGTGGACGCGGGCGGGGGGGAAGCGGTAGCGTGAAGCGTGAAACGTGAAACGACGTGAAACGTGAAACGTGAAACGTAAATGGAACTGCCGAGCCTGTCAGGTTCGTTTCACGTATCACGTATCACGTTTCACGTCCTTCCGGCCCCCGGGTGGTCCCCAGGCCCCTCCCCCGCTAACTTCCCCGTGCCCCAGGTCCGGAGGGCGTCGGCGCGCGAACCGCGTCAGGACCGTGAAGGTAGCAGCGCTAAGCGAAGGCAGACGTCGCTTCGGGGTGCCTGGGGCACTTTTTCCGACCCGCCATGACTCACACCGCCCTTGCCCGCAAGTACCGACCGACGCGGTTTGCCGACCTCGTTGCGCAGGAACACGTCGCGGCCGGCCTGCGGGGTGCGGTGGCCAAGCAGCGGGTCGGCCATGCCTATCTCCTCACGGGCCCCCGCGGCGTGGGGAAGACCACCGCGGCGCGGGTGCTGGCCATGGCGCTCAACTGCGAGCGTCGCGCCCCCGACGGGGAGCCGTGCGGCACCTGCGATTCCTGCCGCCGCATCTGGGCCGGATCGGCCAACCTCGACGTCGTCGAGATTGACGCGGCGAGCAACCGCGGCGTGGACGACGCCCGCGACCTCCGCGAGCGCGCGATGTATGCCGCCAGCGGCCCGGACCGCTACAAGGTCTACATCATAGACGAAGCCCACATGCTCACGCGCGAGGCGTGGAACGCGCTCCTGAAGGTGCTCGAGGAGCCGCCCCCGCGGGTCGTGTTCGTCTTCGCCACCACCGAGCCCCAGAAGATCGCCAACACCGCGGCCCCGGTGCTCTCGCGCGTGCAGCGGTTCGACTTCCGGCGGATGGGCCCCGGGGTCATCGTGGAGCACCTCCGCCACGTCGCCACGGAGGAACGGCTGACCGCGGACGACGACGCGCTCCAGCTCATTGCGCGGGTCGCGGCCGGCGGGATGCGGGATGCGCTCTCGCTGCTCGACCAGGCGGTGGCCTTCGGCGACGGCACGGTGTCGGCCGCGCGCGTGCGGGAGGCGCTGGGGCTGATCGCGGACGAGACGTACGCCGAAGTGCTGACGCTCGTCGCCGACCGGCGCCCCGAGGCGGTGTTCCCCTTCGTGGCGCGCCTGATGGAGGCCGGCGCCGACCTCGGCGAGTTCGTGAACGGACTCGGGGACGTGCTCCGGGCGCTGATGGTGCGCCTGCTGGGGGGGGAACCCGAAGGCGTGACCGACGCGCTCCGGGCCACGGTGGACGCCTGTGCCGGCCGCGTGGCCGTGGGCGACGTGCTGCGGATGCTCCACCTGCTCCAGGAAGCCGAGACGGGCATCCGCCGCAGCGCCAACGCCCGGCTCCACGTGGAGAGCCTGCTGCTCCGCTTCACGCTGCTGGACCGGACGGTGGATCTCGGGGAGGTGCTCGCGGCCCTCGGACCACGCGGGGACGCGCCCGCCCCGGCCGGGGCCGGCCCGGCTGACGGAGCCCCCCAGGCGGGGCGTGCTACGCGGGCGCGGCGGGGCGAGGCGATGCGCGATGTGGCGAGTCCCCGACCGGTGGCCCCGCCCCGCCCCCCCGCCGTCGAGCCGGGACCCGCCGGCCCGCCGCCCGATGCGACCGCGCTGCGCGCGCGCTGGCCCGAGGTGGTGGAGGCCATCCGCGGCCGCCGCCCCCTCGTGGCGGCGGCGCTCGAGCACGCGGCCCCGGCCGGCGTCGAAGGGACGACGGTGACCTTGGGGGTGTCCGACTCGGACGTCCACCTCGAAGGCCTCGAGCGGAGTCGCGCGGAGGTGGAAGCGGGCCTCCAGGCCGTGTTCGGCGCGCGGTTGCGGGTGGCCTACCGGCCGGTCGGCGCCGGCCGGGAAGCACCCCCCCCTGCCGCCGAGGGCCGGCGGCGCGATGCCCAGACGGACCGCGGCGAGCGCCTGAAGGCGTATCGTGCGAAGGACCAAGCGCTTGACGCCATGGCGGATGCCCTGGATCTGGAGCTGCTCGATTAGCTTGCGAGCCCCTCTGGCGCACGGTAGCTTGCTTTTCCTTAAAGGGCGCACACTGGAACCATGGCAGATTTTTCGCAGTTGCTGCAACTCGGCCAGCAGATGCAGGGGCGGCTCTCGGAGATGCAGACCGAGCTGCTCCAGCGGCACGTCACCGGGTCCGCCGGCGGCGGCATGGTGACGGTCACGGCGGACGGCCGGGGGCGCGTGCGGCGCATCCAGATTGATCCCGGGGTCATGAAGGACGGGGACGTGGAGATGCTGGAGGACCTCGTGCTGGCGGCGGTGGCGGACGCGCAACGGAAGGCCGAGGAGCTGTACCGCGAGGAGCTGCGGAAGGTCACGGGAGGACTGCCGCTGCCGTTCCAGCTGCCGCTCTAGCGCCGTGTCGGCCATCGAGGAGCTGACCGCGGAGCTCGCGAAGCTGCCGGGCATCGGCCGTAAGACCGCCACCCGCCTGACGTATCACCTGCTGAAGCAGCCGACGGCGGTGGTGACCCGGCTGGCGCGGACGATCGAGACGGTCGTCGAGCGCGTGCGGGCCTGCACCGTGTGCGGCAACCTGGGCGAGGCCGACCCGTGCGCCATCTGCACGGACGAGCGTCGGGACGGCGGGCTGATCTGCGTGGTGGAGGAGGCCTCGGATATCGGGGCGATCGAGCGGAGCGGCGAGTTCCGCGGACGCTACCACGTGTTGGGCGGGCGGCTGTCGCCGCTCGATGGGGTCGGGCCCGACGATCTGCGGATTGCGGCCCTCCAGGCGCGGCTCGGGGACGGCACGGCGGTGCGCGAGGTGATCCTCGCGACCAATCCGTCCATGGAAGGCGAGGTCACGGCGACCTACCTGCGGGGCGTGCTCGAGGCGCCCGGCGTGCGGGTGACGCGCATCGCGCTCGGCCTGCCGATGGGAGGCGAGTTGGAGTACGCGGATGGCGTGACGATCGCGCGCGCCCTGGCGGCCCGGCGCGAGATGGGGGTGGGATGAGGACGGGAGTGAAGGTCGGGGTGCTGGCGGGCGTGCTCGGGCTGGCGGCCGGGATCGCGCTGGCCCAGCACTCGATCAGCCGGTATCGGCGGGCGCTGTTTTCTCCGCGACCGCTCAAGCGGCTGTCGGCACTCGGATACCTGAGCGCCTATCCGACCGTCGAAACCGTGCGGCTCCTGCGCGATTATATCGCCTGGGAGCGGCAACCGATGCTGCGGCGGCGCGCCGAAGCCCTGGTACGGCGCATGGAAGCCAAACTCGCCTGACGCGGGGGGGCGATGAGCGGAGCCGGCAGTTGGTCGCTCGGTGAGCGGGACTTTCACCGGATCACGGAGTACCTGAACGACCTCCTGCGCGAGTCGAACGCGCGGTGTGCGCTGCTCGTGGATCGCACCGGACAACTGCTCGCCAACGCCGGCGAGCAGCTCCAGTTCGATTCCACGGCCTTCGCATCGCTCACCGCCGCCGACTTCAGCGCGAACGACCAGCTCGCCAAGATGATCGGCGAGCCGGAGTTCGCGTCGCTGTTTCACCAGGGTGAGAAGGAGTCCATGTACCTGGCCGACGTGGCGCGACGGGTCATCCTCGTCGTGCTGTTCGACCAGCGCACCACCGTGGGGCTGGTCCGGTTGCGCGTCAAGCAGACCGTCGGCGACCTGGTCCGGGTGTTCGAGGAGATGTTCCAGCGGAGCGCGGACGGGCAGCAGGCTCCGCGGCCGCTGCTCGAGGGAGCGGATGATGAGATTGACAAGCTGTTCGGGGACTGACGGGGGACTCGCGCCATGTCCATGATCAACTACGCGTCGCGCGAGATCAACTGCAAGCTCGTCTATTACGGGCCGGGCCTCGGCGGAAAGACGACGAATCTCGAGCACGTCTACGGCAAGGTCTCGCCGGACATGCGCGGCAAGATGGTGTCGCTCGCGACGGAGACCGAGCGGACGCTGTTCTTCGATTTTCTTCCGGTGGACCTCGGAACGGTGCGCGGCTTCAAGACGCGGTTCCACCTCTACACCGTGCCGGGCCAGGTGTACTACAACGCCTCGCGGAAGCTGATCCTCAAGGGCGTGGACGGGATCGTGTTCGTCGCCGACAGCCAGATCGAGCGCATGGAGGCGAACATCGAATCCATGCAGAACCTGTACGACAACATGACGCAGTACGGATACGACCTGACCAGGATCCCGTTCGTCGTGCAGTACAACAAGCGCGATCTGCCCAACGCGGCGCCCATCAAGGACCTCCAGGCGGCGCTCAATCCGGGCTGGCCCGTCGAGGATCCGGCGCGGCAGCGCGAAGCCGCCGATCCCTACCACGCCGGGGAGCTGCTCGTCAGCCGCATGGACGACGGCACGTGGATCGAACGGGCGCCCTACTTCGAGTCGGTTGCCGTGAGCGGCGACGGGGTGTTCGATACCCTCAAGGCGGTGGCCAAGCTCGTCCTCAAGTCCCTGAGCTGAGACGGGCCGTGGTCTGGACTCTCCCGAACATCCTCACGATGGCGCGGATCCTGCTCGCGCCGGTGATCGCGTTGCTGCCGTTCATCCAGGGTTACCAGCCCAAGCTCGTGGCGTTCGTCGTGTTCCTCGCGGCCGCCATGTCGGACATCTACGACGGCAAGCTGGCGCGGTCGCGGCAGGAAATCACCGACCTTGGCAAGCTGCTCGATCCGCTCGCCGACAAGCTGCTGTTGCTGGCCACCCTGATTCCGATCTACTGGATCACGAATTTCCGCATGCGGGAGTACGAGATCCCGTGGTGGGGCAGCCTGCCCCTGTGGGTGTTCGCGCTGCTCGTGGGCCGCGAAGTGCTCATGACGGTGCTCCGCGCCTGGGCCAAGCGGCGGGGCGTGGTGATCGCCGCGGCGGGCGCCGGCAAGCTCAAGACGATCATCCAGGACGTGTTCATCGGCGCGACCATTCTGTGGTTCGGCTGGCGGGACCTCGCGGCAAGCTACGGGTGGCGCCGGGGGCGTCTGGGCGAACTCTGGGACCGGCTCCACGGCTGGGTGGTGGCCATCACGCTGGCCGTGGCCGTCGTCCTCACGATCTTCTCGCTGGCGCTCTACCTCTATCGCTACCGAGGCCTCTTCCGCCAGGGACCGGCGCCGCAATCGGGTAATGGACCTTGAAATCGTGACGATCGGGACCGAGCTGCTGCTCGGTCACACGATCGACACGAACGCCGCCTACCTCGCCCGCGCCCTGGCCGCCGTGGGCGTCCGGGTCGCGCGCAGGACCTCCGTGCCCGACACCCCCGAAGCCATCCGCGGCGCCGTCGCCGACGCCCTCGCGCGAACCGGCTTCGTCGTCACGAGCGGCGGCCTGGGCCCCACCCGCGACGACCGCACCCGACAGGCCGTCGCAGACCTCTACGGCGTTCCACTGCTCGTGGATGCGGCCTACCTCGACCGGCTCCAGGCGCGCTGGCGCCGCCTCGGGCGTCCCGGCGAGATGCCGGAGGCGAACCGGACGCAGGCGCTGTACCCGGCCGGGGCGACCGTCCTGCCCAACCCGCGTGGCTCGGCGCCGGGCCTGTGGCTCGAGGGGCCGCCGGGCGTCGTGGTCATGCTGCCCGGCGTCCCGCACGAACTGCAGGGTCTGACCGACGACGAGCTCGTGCCACGGCTGGCGGCGCGCTCCCCGGAGGCCCGCGTCACCCGGTCGCTCACGATACGCACCACGGGCATCCCCGAGTCCCGGCTGGCCGACCTGGTGGGCCCGCTCGAGGACACGCTGGCCCCGGCGACGCTGGCGTATCTGCCGACCTTCGATGGCGTGGATCTCCGACTCACCACGTGGGTGCTGCCCCCCGGGGAGGCGTCGGCGGCGCTGGCCCGCGCCCGCGACCGGTTGCTGGCGGCCGTGGGCGAGTGGTGCTACGGCGAGGAGGGCGTGGATCTCGCGGCCGTCGTCCTCGACCGGGTCCGCGCGGCGGGCGGGCATCTGGCCGTGGCCGAGTCGTGCACGGGGGGCCTGGTCGCCGCCCGGCTCACGGCGGTGCCCGGAGCATCCGCGGTGTTCGTTGGCGGCATCGTGGCGTACGAGAACGCCGTGAAGGTGGCCGAGCTGGACGTGCCGGAGCCCACGATCCGGTCCGAGGGCGCGGTCAGCGAAGCGGTCGTGCGCGCCATGGCCGCCGGCGCGCAACGGCGGTTCGGGGCCGAGGCAGTGATCGCGGTTACCGGGGTGGCCGGGCCCGAGGGTGGCACGGCGGAGAAACCGGTGGGGACCGTGTGGCTCTGCGCGGCCTGGCGTGACACGCAACGCGCCGTCCGCATTGGCGTCCCGGGGAACCGCGCGGAGGTGCGCGGGCGTGCGGCGCAGGCCGCGCTGGACCTGATGCGCCGCGCCCTGAGCGAGCCTCCGGACGTTAGATTGGCCAGACCTGGAACCCATGGGAATGCGCCGACGTAAGGGCAGAGACCGACCGATGACCGACGCCAAGGACGTCCCCGAGAGCACGGAAACGCCCGACGGGACCGGTGCGCCCGCATCTGACGATCTGGAAGTACCGGAGCTGCCCGGCGACGAGGCCGTCCCGGCCGCGGCGGACGTCCAGGCGGCGTGCGCCGAGGTCGAGGCGGAGCTGGCCGAGTGGAAGGACCGTCACCTCCGGCTGGCCGCCGAGTACGAAAACTTCCGGAAGCGGGCGGCCCGGGAGCGGGACGAGCTGCGCACCCGGGCCCAGGCGGACCTGGCCCGGCGGTTGCTCGATGCCCTGGACGACCTGGGACGCGTGGCGCATCTGGACCCGGCGGCCACGGCCGCGTCGGACGTGATCGCCGGCGTCGAGCTGGTGGAGCGGAAGGTGTTGCGGGAGCTGTCGGCGGCTGGGCTCGAAGCGGTCGCCACCACCGACGTGCCCTTCGACCCGGCCGTCCACGAGGCCATCGCGACCGTCGCGGCACCCTCGACCGACCAGGACCACACGGTGGCGGCGGTGTTCCAGGCGGGCTATCGGTTCAACGGTACGCTGCTCCGGCCCGCGCGGGTGCAGGTGCGGATCTTCAGCGAGCCGGCACCGTCGGACTGACATGGCCAAGACCACGGACTACTACCGCGTCCTGGGCGTGACCGACAAGGCCGGGGCCGAGGAGATCAAGAAGGCCTACCGCCGGCTCGCGAAACAGCACCATCCGGATGCCAATCCCAACAATCCCTCGGCGGCGGAGCGCTTCAAGCAGATCTCGGAGGCGCACGCCGTGCTGAGCGACCCCGAGAAGCGGAAGCAGTACGACATGATGCGCCGGTTCGGGGCCTTTGCGCCGCGGAGCGGCGGCGGTGGCCCCACGCGCCCGCAGGCCGAGGACTTCGATTTTACGAAGGGCTTCGAGGGATTCGGGGGCCTCGGTGATCTGTTCTCGACGATCTTCGGGAAGGGTCGCCGGGCCGAAGCCCCCGAGGCCATCGAGGTCGCCGCCACGGTCCCGTTCCGGGCCGCGGCGGTTGGGGGACGGGTACCGGTTGCGGTGGCGGTCTCGGAGGCCTGCCCGGTCTGCGGCGGCTCGGGGGCGGCCCCCGGGGCGACGATCTCGGTCTGTCCCGAGTGTCAGGGGCGCGGGGAGATCGCCTTCGGGCAGGGGGCGTTTGCCGTGAAGCGCCCGTGTCCGGCCTGTCGCGCACGCGGCCGCGTGGCCAGCGCGCCGTGTGACCGCTGCGGCGGGCGCGGCGATGTGCGGATTGACCGGCGCCTGATGGTGGAGATCCCGGCGGGCATCGAGTCGGGGCACCGTCTCCGCGTGCGGGGCCAGGGGCAGCGCGGGCGGGACGGTACGGTGGGCGACGTTGACGTCACGGTCACGGTGGAGCCGGACAAGTTCTTGCGCCGGGAAGGGCTCGACATCGTCTGCACGGTGCCGATCAACCTGGCCCAGGCGGTATTCGGAACCCGGGTGCGTGTCCGGACCGTCGAAGGGCGACGGGTGGTGCTTCGCATCCCGGCGGGCACCCAGCCCGGCCGGCGGTTCCGCATCCGGGGCCAGGGCATCGAGCATAATGGCAAACGGGGTGACCAGCTGGTCGAGGTGCAGGTCGCGATCCCGGAACGGCTCACGCCCGAGCAGGAAGGCCTGCTCCGCGCGTTCGCGGACAAGGCCGGCCTCAAGTTCTAGCTACGGAGTCGCCCACCGCCCCTGCGCGGGTGACGGGTCTCCGCGCCGGCCGACCACGAACGACGCCTCGGCCTGCGGCTCGGACCACCAGACGATCTCACCGGTGGCGGCGATCATCGAGTAGGCGATGAACGTGTTGTCCTCCGCCACGCCCGCGAGGAAGTGCAGCCGCCCCCGGGAGTCCTCGCCCACGCTCGTCACGAACGCCGTCTCCGCCCAGGGCCACTCCACCCGCCAGCGGATGTTTCCGAAGCCGTTGTAGAGCGTGATCGTCCGGTCCGGGACGGCGTGCAGGACGCCCCCGCCGGCGCCGCGCAGGAGACTGGGCCGGCTCGCCACGTCCACCACGGCGAACGTGCTCACGCTGTCGCCACGCAGCACGACGAGCCGCCCGCCCGCCGCCTCGACCACGATCCCGCCATCCGGGAGGACGGCGACCTGGTGGGGCTGGATCGCGATGCCCGCCAGGGGAACCCGTCGCCGCAGCGTGCCATCCCGTCCCAGCACCACGACCACGGGACGGCCGTCGTCCAGATCGGATAAGTACCAGGCGTCGCCCTGGATCTCGACGCGGTCCGGATGGCGGAGGATCCCGACGCCGAGCGTATCGCGCACGCGGCCGGCCCGGTCGTAGACCACGAGCGCGCCGGCCTCCCGCGACGTCACGGCATACGCCGAATCACCGTCGGGCTCGACGGCGCGGCCGGCCAGAAAGACCGGCTCGACCGTCGGAGCCGGCGCGTCGCACCCCGGGAGGAGTGCGACGGCGCCGGTCAGCAGGAGGTATGCTGGAAAGCGCGTCGCCCGCCGTCTAGCCGAGGGCGAACACCACGAGCGCGGGACCGAGGAGGTTGTCGAAGGCCTCAAACAGTGCTCCGATGACGTCGCCCAGATCCATTGTACGTGATCTGCCCGGACACCGTCGAGGGGGTGACGGTAACCGTCCAGATACCCGACCTCATCCAGCGGTGTCAGGATCTGGCCGAGTACGGGATCCGAGGAACAGGGGCCGGGCCACGGCCAGGGCCTCGTCGTCCCCGGCGAGCACCACGGTGTCGCCCGGTACGAATCGGAACGCCGGGTCCGGGTTGTGGAGGACACGGCCTTCCCGCACGGCCGCGATCACCGTCGCCCCGGTTTCCCGTCGCAGGTCGAGGGTGGTGGGACTTTCCCGCACGGCCCGGGCGCCAGGCTCGATCTCCAGGATCTCCACGGCGTGATGGACGCCCAATTGCGCCAGGGCCTCCAGCTGGGCCTCGCCGCCGCCCGTGCCGGCCGCCATCCCGTACAACTCGGCCCGGGCGGCCTGGACTTCCCGGCCGATCACGTTGGACGGGATCTCGAAATGGCGCAGCACGCGGCTGAAGATCTCGATGGACGTCTCGAACTCCTCGGGCACGACCTCCGAGGCGCCGGCGTGCCGCAGGTCCTCCATGGCGCCGACGTACCGCGTGCGGACGATGATGTGCACCGTGGGGCTGAGCCCGCGGGCCACGGCCACGCCGCGCAACTCGTCGCTGGGCGAGGAGATAGCGAACACGATGGATCGGGCGCGGGCAATCCCGACGTGTTCGAGCACCTCCGCGCGGGTGGCGTCGCCGAACAGGATCGGCTGGAGGTCCTCGCGCGCCTGGCGCACGGTCTCCACGTTCTGCTCGAGGATCACGTAGGGGATGCCCGTGCCCGCCAGCACGCGGGCCAGGTTCCGGCCGTTCACGCCGTAGCCCACGATGATGACGTGATCGTCGAGGAGTTCGGCTTCCGCGTCCGCGGGATCCAGGGACGGCGGTGGGGCGATCCGGTTCGCGATGGCCGGCGCGGCGCCGATCAGGAACGGCGCCGCCAGCATCGTGAGCACGGCCGCTCCCAGGAACAGCTGGTAGCCGGCCGCCGAGAGCAGGCCCAGCGGCGCGGCCATCGTGGCGAGGATGAACGAGAACTCGCCGACCTGCGCGAGCGCCAGGCCGGACACCACGCTGACGTGCAGCGAACGGCCCAGCGACAGCGCGGCGGCCGTGGCAAGCGGTGCCTTGATCAGGATCACGCCCGCCGTCGCGAGCAGGATGGGTCCGGGGGCGGCGGTGACCGCCGGGAGGTCGAGCAACATCCCGACCGACGCGAAGAACAGGCCGGAAAGCGCGTCGCGAAACGGGACGACGTCGGCCAGCGCCTGGGCGCCGTAGTCCGATTCCGAGATGATGAGGCCGGCCAGGAACGCGCCGAGGGCAAGCGAGAGGCCGGCCAGGGCGCTGGCCACGGCGGCGCCGACGCCAAGGAAGACGATGCTGAGCGTGAACAGCTCGCGGCTGCGGACCGCAGCCACCGCCGCGAGCACGCGGGGCACGACGACCCGCCCGCCGAGAACCAGCACCGCGACGGCCACCACGCTGCCGCCTACCCGGAGCGCCAGATGTCCCGGCGTCTCCGCCGCGCCGCCGAGGGATTCCACGAGCAGGACGAGCGGAATGATGCACAGGTCCTGGAACACGAGGACCGGCACCACGATCCGGCCGTCGGGGCCGTCCAGCGCGCCGCGATCGGAGTACACCTTGAGGACGATGGCGGTGGACGAGAGGGCGGCGAGGGCGCCGAACACGACGGCGTGCGACGGCGACGCCCCGAGCAGGACGGCGACCGCCGCGACCACCGCGAGCGTGGTCACCACCTGAATCCCGCCCGCCTGGACCAACGCCCGTCCCAGGCGGAGGGTGCGCGTGAGGGACAGCTCGAGGCCGATGGAGAAGAGCAGGAGGATGATGCCCATCTCGGCCAGGGCCTGGACGGACGTGAGATCCCGGATCAGACCGAACCCGTAGGGTCCGATCGCCATCCCCGTGAGCAGGAAGCCGACGATCGTCGGGACACGAAGCCGAGTCGCCAGGGCCACGACGGGGATCGCGATCCCCACCAGCACCACCAGGTCGCGGAGAATGGGCGGGACATGCATGCCTCAGAATACCGCCCCGCCGGGGGAGGTGGGAGGGTGAACCGTGGGGTAGATTGCCGAGCAGTCCCCTCCGAGGAGATCCCCGTGGTGCCCCGCTCCCTCCTTTCGCTGCTGGTGCTCGCCACCGTGGGCGTCGCGAACGCCCAGGAGCCCTATCGCACGCCCCCCGACGTCGTCCGGCAAATCCTGGATGCGCCACGGCTGCCCATGCTCTCACCCGCGCCGCCGGGGATGCCGTTGCTCCTGGCCGAGCCGTCGGGGCTTCCCACCATCGCCGATCTGTCGCGGCCGATGCTCCGGCTGGCCGGCCGGCGCATCAACCCGGCCACCAATGGAGCGTTCACGGCGGGCCGGGGCTTCGTGACGCTGACGCTCAAGGACTCGGCCGGCCGGAACCGGCCCATCACGCTGCCGGAGGACGCGGCGATCGGCGGGATTGACTGGTCGCCGGACGGGCGATGGATCGCGTTCACCAACACGACCGGGGACGGGATCGCGCTCTGGGTGCTGGAGGTGGCCACCGGCGAGGCGCGCGCGCGCACGGGGCCGGTCCTCAACGGGACCATGGGATCCCCCTGCCGCTGGATGCCGGGCGGCGGCGCGTTGCTCTGCCGGCTCGTTCCCGCGGATCGGGGAGCGCCGCCCGCACCGCCGCGCGTGCCCATCGGGCCGATCGTCCAGCGGAACGCGGGCCAGCGGGCGCCGGTCCGCACCTACCAGGACCTGCTGTCGTCGCCGCACGACGAGGCGCTGTTCACGTACTATGCGACGAGCCAGCTCACGCTCGTGGATGCCGCGTCCGGGACGGCGACGGCCATCGGCCGTCCGGCCATCGTCCTCGACGCGGAGCCCGCACCCGGCGGGCGTCATCTACTCGTCGAGCGGGTCACGAAGCCGTTCTCCTATCAGGTGCCGGTGACGTCGTTCCCGCAGGAAATCGAGGTCTGGAACCTGTCGGGCGAGCGGCTCGCCACCATCGCGAGCATCCCGCTGGCCGAGACCACGCCGGTAGGCGGGGTCCGCAGGGGACCACGCGGGTTCCAGTGGCGGCCGGGTGACGAAGCGACGGTTGTGTACGTCGAGGCGCTCGACGGCGGCGATAACCGGCGCCGCGCCGAGGTGCGTGACCGGATCGTGTCGGTGGCCGCGCCGTTCACGTCGCCGGTCGAGCTGGGCCGGCTGGCCAACCGTTACGCGGGGATCCAGTGGGGGCGGGACGGCCTCGCGCTCGTGAGCGAGTTCGAATGGCGTGCGCGCCATGCCCGTACGTGGCGCATCAACACGACCCGCCCGGCGGACGGGTGGCGGGTGATCTTCGACCGCAGCACCGAGGACCGCTACGCCGACCCCGGGCAACCCGTCATGACGACGGACGCCGCGGGCCGGACCGTGCTGCTCCAGAGCGACGACGGACGATGGATCTACCTCCGGGGCTCGGGGGCTTCGCCGGAGGGCGATCGGCCGTTCCTGGCGCGCCTGCACCTCGACAACCGGAAGGTCGAGCGGCTGTGGCAGTCGCCGGAGAACGCGTACGAGGTGGTGGCCGAGGTGCTGGACACGCGTGGCCGCCGGCTGATCACGCGGCGGGAGACCAGCACGGAGCCCGCGAACTACTTCCTGGTGGCGGACGTCCGGAGCAAGGCCGATCGCCGTCCGCTCACGGCCGTTCCGAATCCGTCGCCGGAGCTGGCGTCGGTCCGGCGCGAGCTGGTCACGTACCGGCGCGCGGACGGCGTCGGCCTGTCGGGGACGCTCTACTACCCGACCGGATACCAGGAGGGCCAGAAGGTCCCGGTCGTGTTCTGGATCTACCCGCGCGAGTTCGCTTCGGCGGATGCCGCCGGGCAGGTGAGCGGGAGTCCGCACCGGTTCGTGTTGCCGGGTGGCTCGTCGCACCTGTTCCTGCTGACCCAGGGCTACGCGGTGCTCGACAACCCGACGCTCCCGGTGGTGGGCGGCGACACCGCCAACAACACGTACGTCGCCCAGACGGTGGCCGGCGCCAAGGCGGCCATTGACTACCTGACGGAGCGCGGCATCGCGGACGGCAACTTCGGGGTGGGCGGCCACAGCTACGGCGCGTTCGCCACCGCCAACCTGCTGGCACACTCGGACCTGTTCAAGGCCGGCGTGGCGCGAAGCGGCGCGTACAACCGGACCCTCACGCCGTTCGGGTTCCAGAGCGAGCGGCGGACGTTCTGGGAGGCGCGGGACGTCTACCTGGACATGATGCCGTTCACGCACGCGAACAAGGTGAACGAGCCCATCCTGCTGATCCACGGCATGGCGGACAACAACTCCGGCACGTTCCCCGTCCAGTCCGAGCGGATGTACATGGCGCTCATGGGCCATGGAGCCACGGTCGAGTATGTGCAGCTGCCGTTCGAGTCGCACGGGTATGCGGCCCGGGAGAGCGTGATGGACGTGGTGGCGCGGATGATCGAGTGGTTCGACACGTACGTGAAGGGGGGCAAGGCGGCGACGGACAGGTAGCCGGTGGCCGAGGGCCGATAGCCGTTGGCCGATGGTGGGGATGAGGAAGATCCGGGACTCCTACGGCTTCTTCTCCACCCGCCACACCTCGACCTTGCCGCGGTTGCCCACGAACCCGTTCGCCAGCCAGCCCGTGATCCCGACGATCACCGAGGCGACGATGGCGGTGCCGAGCCCCTCGACGTGCATGGAATCCATCACGCGGTCCACGAGGAGCAGCATGGCCCCGTTCACCACGAAGAGGAACAGGCCGAGGGTCACGAGCGTGAGGGGGAACGTGAGGAAGATGACGATGGGCCGGATGAACGCGTTCGCGAGACCGAGCAGCAGGGCCGCCATGAAGAGCGGCGCGGCGCCGTCGAACCACACGCCGTCCACTGCCACGTCCGCGACCCACAGGCCGAACGCGGTGATCAGGATGCGGGCGAGGAATCCGGGCATACGGCGCTCCTAACGTCGCGCGGGACCGCCGCGACCACCAAAATCGCCGAGCTGATCCGGCCAGAGCCGCTTGAGATCGGCGTCGAACAGCTCGCCGTGCTTCATGACCATGTGGACCTTCTCGGTCTGCCGGATGTCGTCGAGCGGGTTGCCGTCGAGCACCACGAGATCCGCCAGCTTCCCGGGCTCGAGTGATCCGAGGTCCGCCCCGAGGCCGATGTAGTCGGCACCGGCTCGCGTGGCGGCGTGGAGCGCTTCGTGCGGCGTCAGGCCGCCTTGGGCGAGCATCCACAGCTCCCAGTGGGCGCCGAGCCCCTGGAGCTGGCCGTGCGCGCCGAGCTGCACGCTGCCGCCGGCGTCCACGATGGCCTTGGCGGTCCGGGCCAGCTCCATGTGGTAGAACTCGTCCGCCGGAACGAGCATCCGCCGCCGCGCGCGGGCGTCGAGCTGCTCGGTCGGGACGAACTTCCGGAGCCGCCCGTTCGCGAAGACGTCGGACATCTGGTACCAGTAGTTCTCGCCCCACACGCCGCCGTACCCCACGATCAGGGTGGGGGTGTAGCCCGTCCGGCTGCGCGCGAGCAGGGTCACGACGTCCCGGTACAGCGGGGCCACGGGGATGGCGTGCTCGATGCCCGTATGGCCGTCGAGGACCATCGTGATGTTCTGCTGGAGCATGGAGCCGCCCTCGGGCACGACCAGCATCTCTTCCCGGCGCGCGGCCTCGATGATCCACTGGCGCGCGTCGCGCCGCATCTGGTTGTAGCTCTTGACGGAGAACGCGCCCAGCGCCTTGAGGCGCCGCACGTGGGCGAGCGCGTCGTCGAGGCTGCCGGTGACGGCGCGATTCGGGTTCTCGGCACCGTACAGGACGAATCCCGTGGAGTAGATGCGCGGGCCGGTGATCCGCCCGGCCTCGACCAGCTCGGACAGCGCGAACACCGACTGCGTGGACGCGGACGGATCGTGCGTGGTCGTGACGCCGTACGCGAGGTTGGCGTGGTACTCCCAGAGGCGCTGTGGGAGGATGTCGAGGGTCGAGTACCCCAGGTGCGCGTGCACGTCCACGAGGCCGGGGATGATGGTCTTGCCGGGCAGCGGCACCGTGCGCGCGGCCACCGGAATGTTGGGGCACGGGGTCCGGCAGATGCGCTGGATCCGGGAGCCCTGGACCACGACGTCGGCGTTGTCGAAGACCTCGGTCCCCTGCATCGTGATCACGCGCGCACCGCGCAGGACGATGGTGCCGGGCGGGGCCGGCTTGGGCACGCTGAGCGTGATGCGCGTGATGCGGGCCGGGACCGCGGCGTTGGCCTCGAGCCAGTCGGTGGAGTCGGCGGCCGCGGCGGTATCGGGGGTCCCGGCCGCGTAGGCGTCCGCGAGGGTCTGCTCGTACACGGTGGGCCCGAGCGACCACGTCACGGCCTTCGCGTCCGGGCGCCAGGCAATCCAGTCGCCACCCGTCCGGGACAGCCGCACCACCTTCACCCCGGACCCCTTGGCCTCCAGCGTGACCGGGGAACCGGCGAGTGGGAGCGGCGCGAGATGGACGTTGTGCAGCTCCTTGAACGCCACCCATCGTCCGTCGGGGGACGGTACCATCTCCTCGGCGTGCTCGTTGACCGCCAGCGTGCGACGGTCGAGCCCGGTCGTGGTCACCGACGACAGGACGGTTTTGCCGTCCCGGCTCTCCGTCACGAGCAGGCGCGAGCCGTCGGCGCTCCACGTCACGCTCGGCATGCGGCGGCCCGAGCCGCGGTTGGCCGTGCGCAACACCGCGGTCGGCTCGCCTCCCAGGATCGGGAGGATGGCCACCGTCAGGAAGGGCTCGTTGGCGAGATCGGCTCCGCGATTCGCGGCACCGGATCCCTGGATGAACGCGATCCACTCCCCGTCGGGCGACACCGCCGGGTTGGCGTACTGGTTGGGCAGCCGCGTGAGCCGTGTCGGACGTGGATTCCGCCCGCCCAGGGGGACCGACCACAGGTGCCCGCCCGCGGAGTCGTGCCACGTGGCGTACACCAGGGCGCGCCCATCCGGCGTGAACGCCGGAGAGAACTCGAAGGCCTCCCCGGGCGCCGCGATCCCCGCCCTCGCTTGCGGACCGGCGGGGCCGCCGGGTCCGCCCCTCGGGCGCCGTTGCTCCCGGCGCTCCTGGGATGCCGTCACGCGGACGGGTGCGCCGCCGGCGTACGGCATGGCCCACAGGGCCCCCACCGCCTCGAACACGAGCGTGTTCCCGTCGGGCGAGACCACGGGCCACCGCACCGATTTCACGTCGAGCGCGTCCGGAATCCGATAGGAGAACCGCAGCGCCTGCTCCACGACCTGTTCCACGTCCGCCGCGAACGGAATCCCGGTCGCCTCCCCCGTGGCCACCGTCACGCGGTGCAGCTTGCCGCCGAACGCGACCACCACGGCCGCGCCGTCCGGGGTCCACGCAAAGCCGGGATACGCTCCGTGGACCGTCCACGTCTCCATCTGGTCCTTGTCGAGTCCGTCGAATACCTGGCGCTCAGCGCCGGTCACGAGGTCGCGCAGGACGAGCACCGTCTTCAGGCCGACCCGGCGCAGGAAGGCGAGGGTCTTGCCGTCCGGAGAGACGGTGGGCCGGATGGCGCCGCCGGGGCCGGTCGTGACCGGCTCCACATCGCCGGTCTCGCGGTCCACGCGCGAGATCTGGAAGATCCCGGCATGCGGGTTCTTGTTGTAGTCGAACGGCGTGGTCCAGCTGTAGTAGACCCACCGTCCGTCGCTGGACGGATAGGGCTCGTTCTGATCCGACGTGAAGCTCATCTTGTCCTTGAGCTTGACGCCGCCGCCCCCGCGGATGTGAAACAGCCAGATCTCGCCGCCGCCCAGGGAGCGCGTGCTCCGGACGTGGCGCTTGGCCACGACGTACTCCCCATCCGGCATCCACGCGGGGGCCGTGGGAAACGTGTCGTCGAGCGCCGTGAGGGCGCGGGGATTCCCGCCGTCCGCGTCCACGAGCCACAGGTTGTCCTTGCCGCTCCGGTCGCTCACGAAGACGATGGTCCGGCCGTCCGGGCTGATGCGGGGCTGCTGGTCGAACGCGCGGCCGGACGTGAGACGGACGGCCCGCCCGCCGGCGATGGGCACGCGGTAGAGGTCGCCCACGAGATCGAATACCACCCACTGCCCGTCGGGACTGACGTCCACGTTCATCCAGGTCCCTTCGTCGGTCTCGAAGCGGACGGTATCGGCGGGGCCGTGCGCGTCGTTCACGCTCCAGGTGGGGGCCTGGCCGCCGGCCGCGGCGGGGACGAGCAGGAGGGCGAGCAGGAGGCGCAGGGACATTCGGCTTGACTCACGGGAAAACGGTGAACGTGTCGCGGCGGGTTCCGAAGCGGGCGGCGGGCGCCGATTCCGGGATTGGAGGAAACTAGCGACGCGATGTGGCGTAGGTACCCGGAAAGCTGGCGCATGGTCCGGTCCAGGGCCACCTTCGCCCCCAACCCTTCCCCGCCGCGCGGGCGGGTCCGCCAGAGGAGGCCGTTCCATGGACAAGCAGGTGGTTGCACTCCTCATCCCCATCGTGGCCCTGCTGATCCCGACGGCCGCCATCATCGCGAACGGCGTGCTCAAGGTGGCGCGCTTGCGGCTCGAGGAGGCAAAGGTCCGGGCCGGGGCCGTGGGCGAGGGTGGGGCGGAGGTGGAAGCCCTGCGGGACGAGGTGGCCGAGCTGCGCCACGAGCTTTCCGAGGTGCACGAGCGGCTGGACTTCACCGAGCGGATGCTGGCGCGGCAGCGCGAGGAGAAGCGGCTTCCCGAAGGGTGAGCCCTTGGGGAGTGCAGAATACAGAATGCAGAATGCTGAGTGGGGACTCGTGAGGCGGGCGTGTTGGCCCGGCTATCGCGATCGGATCACCAGGGCTCGCCGGTCGGCGTCGTACGTTACCAGCGCCACCGCGCGCGGGTTCAGGGCGAGGGTGGTATCCAGGGTGAGGGCTCGGGGCAGGGCATCGAACCTGGCGCGAGTGGCAGCGGTCTCGCCGATCTCCGCGGGCTCGTCGGCCAGCTCGAAGCGGACGCTCAGGGCGCGCGGGCCGGGGGTGAGCGGGAACTCCCGGTAGACGTAGATCGGCCGGTCGCGCCGGAGGCCGCCGCCCGTGACGAGTTCGTCCACCAGGGTCGAGCCGTCCAGCATGACGCGCAGGCGGTACTGGGCGGACTGGCCCTCACAGATCACCGGCTGGCGCATGTGGCGCGGCACCGCCCGCAGCTCCTCCTCGGATACCGTCCGGCACACCTCCACTCGTTCGGGCTGCCCGCTCCACGACAACCGGAGCAGACCGCCCTCGCCGCTTCCCATCCCCTGCGGAGCGCGGGACAGCGCCGCGAGCAGCGCCGTGGCGGCGAGCGCCAGCGCCGACCCCAGGATTGCCCGTGGCGCGCGTCTCATGGGGCGACCTCGACTTCCTCGGTCGGCGCCGGCCGGCAGACCGCTTCGAGCGACTCGTCGGGCTCCAGGGCGGGCCGGTCGAGCGCGGTGAGGTCCGCCTGGAACGCGCGCAGGGCGTGCACCGCCTCGGCGCCCTCCGCCGCGCCCGCGCAGGCCACCCGCACGCGCCGCCGATCCACGCGGGCCTTGAGCTCGGCTTCGCGGTCATGATACAGGCGTTCGTGCAGCCACCGCGGCCCCTCGCGCCCCCAGCAGTCGCGGGGCGGACAGGCCAGGATCAAGACGCCCGGAGCGCCCGCCCGGAGCGTCAACTCGATGACGGACGTGTGGAGGTTGCCGGCGCAGGCCATGGTCCGGCACTCTGCGCCCGCGGCCGCGAGCGCCGGCGTCAAGGCGGCGACGCCGTGCTCGCACGCCAGCACGACCACGCGGTCGGCCGGAGGAACGGGACCGCTCCCGCGGCGGAGGACCTCCTCGATTTGGTCGCGTGCGGTGCGGCCGGCGGGGCCCACCCCCATCGGCGCGCAGGATCCCGCGCAGATCCCGCAGCTGACACAGCGGTCCGGATTGACCAGGGCGACCAGCTCGGCGCGTCCCGCCGCGCGCGGACCGGTCTGCGGGGGTGACCGGTCGGTTGGCTGTTCCCGCGGGACGAGCGCAATGGCCTCGTAGGGGCAGTCTACGACGCACTGGTTGCACGCCGTGCAGAGCTGGGGATCCACCGCGGACGGGGGCGGTCGGTCCGGGGCACCAGGGCGTGCGAGGGCCGGCACGGCCACCAGCGCGGCCAGAGCGACCAGGGCGCCGAGCCACACGATCCACGCCGGCAGCCGACGGGAGATCGGGAGCCAGAACCCGAAGAACCAGTCGGTCGGCACCGTCTCCGGCAGGACGAGCGGATCCGCCTGCGGCGCCATGGACAGGGGCCAGACCACGGCCACCAGCGTGAGCAGCCCGACCACCGACCAGAGCAGCCGGCGCGGGGGCAGCAGGCTGGGCCGCGCGAGCCGGGACACGTGAATCCAGAGGCCGACGCCCACGGCGAGCGGCAGGGCGGAGTGGGCGAAGAGATTGAGAAAGAAGAACGTGTTGGGAACGGCCCGCTCGCCCACGAACGCCCGGCTGATGGGCTCGGACAGGAACGGCAGGGCGTCCAGCAGGCGCGCGGTTTCGAGCGCCAGGCCGTGGCCGAACGTGTCCCACACCATGATGAAGCCCGTGACGCCGCAGACGACGATCACCGCCACCAGCAGGAAGCCGGAGACCCAGGCCAGCGCGCGCGGCCCCCAGCTCCGCCGCTGCGCGAACATCCGGAGGGCGTGGACCGCGGCGGCCACGAGCGCGGCGTCGCTGGCGTAGCGGTGGAGCCCGCGGACCCAGTTGCCGATCCACGGGTTCGCGGTGAGCCGGGCCACGGACTCCCATGGGGCCCCCACCCGGTAGAAGAGCAGGAGCCAGATGCCGGTCACGATGAGGACGATCAGGAGGACGACCGCGATCGTCCCGCTCTGGTAGAGCGGGTTGTACTGCCAGCCGTACAGCCGGTTGCAGAGGGCGTCGGCCGCTGCCAGCGGGCGTCGGACGAGGCGCTCCAGAGGGGTGGTCAGGGCCATGGGAACGGGCTGGAGGATGGGGTCCTGGCGCGGGCTGGCGCCAGCTTGCGTTTGGTTGATTTTATCATATACTCATGATGTTATCAAGATGGACCCGGGCCCGACCGCGGGCCCGCAGCATGGGCCTGAACCGCGAGAGGTCGTCATGTCCGGTACGCACCCACCCTCCCCCCCAGACAGCCCCCAGCTGGAAATCCCTTTGGGGCAGCGCCTGTTCGACAACGTCTTCCTGTGGCTCATCGCCGGCATCCTGGTGATGGCGGTCGTCTACACGGGCTGGGGCCTCTACGAGATCCTCACGCTGCCGCCCGCCACGCTTCCCTGAGGAGACAGCAATGACTCCCGAGACCCATACCGGCCTCGAGTCCCCCCGCGGGGTGTGGTGGAAGCCGGCGCACAAGTCCGAGAAGGTCTGGGTGGCCATCGCCTTCGTCTGGTGCATGGTGCTGTTCGCCATGATGCCGCTGTGGCACCTCAAGGGCGGCCAGAACCCCTCCGGCATCCGGCGCAAGGTGGATCCGCAGGCGTTCTATCAGCGCACCCAGGAGTTCATCGCGCAGTACAAGATCGGCGAAGACCGCGGCATGCCGATCGTGGCGCCCCCTCCCGGCAGCGACATGTACCTGACGGGCCTGGCGTTTCAGTGGACGCCCATCCTCCAGCTCGAGAAGGACAAGGAGTACGTCCTTCACCTGTCCTCGCTGGACGTGAACCACGGGTTCAGCCTCTATCCCATGAACGTGAACTTCCAGGTCGTTCCCGGCTACGACTACGGCCTGAGGGTCACGCCCACGGAGGTCGGCGATTTCCGCATCATCTGCAACGAGTTCTGCGGCATCGGCCACCACATCATGGTGGGTCGTGTCATCGTCGTGGACGGGACCGCCGAGACCGCCGTGTCCGCCGGAGGCGACCGATGACGATCCCCGCATTCCGGACCTGCCCGTTCACGTCCCTCAAAGTGGACCGGCAGGCCGAGCTGTTGATCAAGGCGAACGCCGTGGTGTCGGTCGTGGCGCTGCTGATCGGCGCCGTCGCGGCCGTGCTGCTCGTGCTGACGCGGTGGCAGGCGGTGCACCTGCTGCCCGCCGCCTGGTTCTACCGCATCCTCGGCGTGCACGGCATGAGCATGCTGATCTTCTTCATCATCTTCTTCGAGATGGCCGTGCTCTACTTCGCGAGTACGGCGTTGCTCAACGCGCGCGTCGCCGCGCCCAGGCTCGGCTGGTTCAGTTTCGCGCTGATGGTCCTGGGCGCGGGGGTGGTCGAATGGATGATGTGGGCCGGCAAGGCGGACGTGCTGTTCACCTCGTACGTCCCCCTTCGCGCACACCCGCTCTTCTATCTCGGCGTCATCCTGTTCGCGGTCGGCGCGCTGGTCGTGACGGGGATCTTCTTCGCGAATCTCGTCGTCGCCAAACGCGAGAAGACGTATCAGGGGTCGCTCCCGCTCGTGACCTATGGCGCCGTTGCCGCGGCGGTCATTGCGGTGATCACGCTGCTCCACGGCGCCGCCATCTACGTCCCCACGTTCCTGTGGTCCATGGGGCTCATGCACGTGGATCCGCAGGTCTACCGCATGATCTGGTGGGGGCTGGGCCATTCGTCCCAGCAGATCAACGTGGCCGCCATGGTCGCCGTGTGGTACATGCTGGGCGCGCTCACGGTGGGGGCCGTCGTCCTCAACGAGAAGATCAGCCGATCCGCGTTCGTCCTCTATGTGCTGTTCATCTCGATGGCGTCGGCGCACCACCTGCTCGTGGACCCGGGGATGGGCCCGGCCTGGAAGGTCGTGAACACGAGTTACTTCATGTACATGGCCGTTCTGGCCAGCATGATCCACGGCTTCACCGTGCCCGCCGGCATGGAACTGGGCCAGCGGCTGCGCGGCTTCACCAACGGGATCTTCGAGTGGCTGCGCAAGGCGCCGTGGGGCGACCCCGGGTTCAGTTCGCTGGTGTTCTCCGTGGTCGTGTTCGGCTTCGTGGGCGGCATCACCGGCGTCGCCATCGGGACCGAGCAGATCAACATCATCGTCCACAACACGCTGCGGGTGCCGGGCCACTTCCACGCGACCGTGGTGAGCGGGACCGCCATGGCGTTCATGGGTGTCACCTACTACGTGATCCCCCTGATCTTCCGGAAGAAGGTGGCGTTCTGGCCCCTGGCCAAGGCCCAGCCGTACGTGTTCGCCCTCGGCATGCTGATCATGACGATGTCCATGACGTTCGCGGGCTCGTTCGGCGTGCCGCGGCGCCACTGGGACATCAGCTTCACCAACGCGCCGTTCGACGTGCCGTTCAGCCCGGCGGTGGACGTGCTGCTGGCGCTCGTGGCGTTGGGCGGCCTGATGGCGGCCACCGGCGCGTTCATGTTCATCGCCATCGCCGTGAAGTCCGTGTTCCTGGGCGAGCCGCTCGGGGAGGTCGTGCGTGGCCGGGCCATGGCGGGGGTCCCGCAGGGGCTCACCCACCCGCCGACCCACGCCGCCAACGTGGACGAGCTGAACGCCGCGCTGCACCACCCGAGCCGCGGCATTTTCGGCGTCGCCCCCGGGACGCTGGCGCTCGTGGGCGTGTTCCTGCTGGCGTTCGTGCTCTACTACTTCGTCAATTGGAAAGTGCTGTCGTTCGTATGGAAGATCGGCTGACCACCCTGCCCACCCGGGCGGCGCTGGCCCTGCTGGCGCTGCTCGGGATCCTGCTCGTCAGCGCCTCGTTCTGGGCGCTGGCACTCTGGCCGCTCGCGAGCACGGCCCCGGAATGGGTGGCGCGCACGCGGGAGATCTGCTTCGGCAGCGCCCGCGACGGACTGCCGCACGCCGGTGGCTGGGTACTGCTGGTGGGCGAGCCCGCCGGCATGCTGCTGTTTCTGCTGGCGGCGTGGGGCTACGAGGTCCGCGAGGGCCTCGCGTTCCTCTGGCACCGGTGGGTGGGGCGCGTAGTCCTTGGCGCGGTCATTCTCCTCGTGGGCGTGGGGGCGGGCGCCGTGAGCGTCCGGGTGGCGCAGGCCACGGGGGCGCCGTTCGATCCCGTCCGTGGGCGCGATCCGGCATTGGCGCTGGTGCCGTTGCGCGGCGCGGCGTCGGAGCTGGGGCTCGTGGACCAGCACGGTGCAACGGTCACCGTGGCCTCCCTGCGCGGCCGGCCCGCCGTGGTGACCTTCGTCTACGCGCACTGCGAGACGGTCTGCCCCATCATGGTGCACGACGTGCTCGCGGCCGCGGCGGGCCGCGCGCTGGCGGTGCTGGTGACGCTGGATCCGTGGCGCGACACGCCGTCCCGGCTCGCGAGCATCGCCGAAGCCTGGAAGCTCCCGGCCGACGCGCTGCTGCTGAGCGGCGAGGTGGAAACGGTGGAGTTCGTGCTGAACCGGTGGCGGGTGCCGCGGGTCCGGAACGAGGGCACCGGGGACCTGATCCACCCGACCGTGGCCTACGTGCTGGATGCCGAGGGGCGGATGCGGTTCCAGACGGATGCGACGGAGGGGGCGGTGCGGTTGGCGCTGGAGAGGGTGGAGTAAAGCCGAAGGCCGAGGGCCGAGGGCCGACGTCAGACTGTTCAGCCATCGGCCATCGGCTATCGGCTATCGGTAGCTCCCTGTCCGTGCACCACGAGCACTGCCACGGT
>DASWHL010000055.1:0-2891 GCA_036398175.1 Gemmatimonadales bacterium | reverse complement strand
CCATTTTCGTGCGGTTCGTGGGCCAATATGCGGCGCAGGAAACCGACGACCGGCGCGACCCCGTCACGGATCGGCCGATTCTCACGCCGAACGACGACGGCGTGCTCGAGCCCGCTTTGGCCCGGACCGAGAACGACCTGCGGGTGGACTTCCTCTTCTCGTACCACCCCACGCCGGGCACGGTCTTCTATCTGGGATACGGATCCAGCCTCACCGAGGCCGACGCGTTTACGTTTCGGGACGTGGACCGCGT
Source organism: Gemmatimonadales bacterium (assembly GCA_036398175.1). Taxonomy (GTDB): domain Bacteria; phylum Gemmatimonadota; class Gemmatimonadetes; order Gemmatimonadales; family GWC2-71-9; genus JAOTWJ01. The sequence goes on along the minus strand of DASWHL010000055.1, from coordinate 2,638 downwards.
GAACGACGGGGTTTTCGTGAAACTGAGCTACCTCTTCCGGCTGTAGCCGACGTGGGCTTCGTCCAGGCACTGGCCTGCCGCCGCTGCGGTGCGGAGCACCCCAAGGAAGCGCACGTCGGCTGCGCCGCGTGCGGCGCGCCGCTCGACCCCCGCTACGACTGGGACGCCATTGCACGGGCCGTGACACGCCAGGACGTGGCGATCCGGCCCCGCACCATCTGGCGCTACCGCGAGCTGCTGCCGCTCGACGGCCCCCCGACCGTGAGCCTCCACGTGGGGTGGACCCCGCTCGTCGAAGTGCCGCAACTCGCCGACCTGCTCGGCGTCGGCCGGCTGTGGGTGAAGGTGGACGGCGTGTCGTTCCCTTCGCTCTCGTTCAAGGATCGAGTCGTCGCGGTGGCCATCAACAAGGCGCTGGAGCTGGGCATCCGGACCGTGGGATGCCCGAGCACCGGCAACCTCGCGAACGCCGTGGCGGCCCACGCGGCGGCCGCCGGTCTCGACGCGTGGGTGTTCATCCCGGACACCCTCGAGCAGGGGAAGGCCGTCGGCACCCTGGTCCACCGGCCCAGCGTGGTGCGCGTGCACGGCACGTACGACGAGATCAACCGGCTGTGCCGGGAGGCGGCGACGGCGTTCGGCTGGGGAATCGTCAACGTCAACCTGCGCGCGTACTACGGCGAGGGCTCGAAGACGATGGCCTACGAGATCGCCGAGCAGCTGGGCTGGCGGGTGCCGTCGGCGGTGGTGACGCCCATGGCGGGCGGCTCCCTCGTCACCAAGCTCGCCAAGGGGTTCGGCGAGCTGATGCGGCTCGGCTGGCTGCCGGGACCCATCCCGCGGATCTTCGGCGGGCAGCCCGCCGGCTGCGCGCCCATCGTCACGGCCGTGCACAACGGCACCGAGACGATCACGCCGGTGCGTCCCAACACGCTGGTGAACTCCCTTGCGATCGGCGACCCGGTGGACGGTCCCTGGGCCGTCCGAACGATTCTCGAGACCGCGGGCTGGGCGGCCGCCGTGCCGGACGCGGAGATGGTCGAGGGGATCACGATGCTCGCCGAGTTCGGCGGCATCTTTGCCGAGACGGCGGGCGGCGTCACTGTGGCCGCGGCCCGGCGCCTGGCGGCCGAGGGGTGGCTCAAGCCGGACGACGAGGTCGTCCTGTGCAGCACGGGGAACGGGCTCAAGACGGTCGAGGCCCTGGACGGCACCGCGGAGCCCGGCCCCGTGATCGGGCCCAGCCTCAAGGAGCTGGAGCGGCTGCTGTGACGGATCGTCCGGCCGTGCGGGTCCCCGCCTCGACTTCCAACCTGGGCGCGGGATTCGACTGTCTGGGCCTGGCCCTCGACCTGTGGCTCGACGCCCGGTTGGAACCGGGCCCCGGCCCCCCGCGATACACGGGCACCGTCGCGGGACTCGACGCCGTCTCGGACCTCACGTTCGCCCTGCTCGACGAGCGGGACGCGCTGGCGGGGCGGCGGCTCGTCGTCCACTCGGACATTCCGATCGGCAAGGGGCTCGGCTCGTCCGCCGCCGCCATCGTGGCGGGGATCGCGCTCGCACGACTCGCTCTGGGCGATCCGTTCGACCGCGACGCCATCTTCCGCGGCGCGGCGCAGGAAGAGGGACACCCGGACAACGCGGGGCCCGCCGTGTACGGCGGGCTCGTGCTCGCCGCGCAGCGACCCACCCAGCTCACGCTGCATCGGGACCTCGCGGTGGCGCTCGCCGTCCCGGACCACGCCATCTCCACCAAGGCCGCCCGCGACTTGCTGCCGGCGGTCGTGCCGCGGGAGACCGCGGTGGCCCAGGCCGCCCGCAGCGCGGCGCTCGTGTTGGGCCTCACGTGGGGCGACCCGGACCTCATTGATTTCGGGATGGACGACCGCCTCGCGGTGCCGCACCGGCGCCCGCTGATCCGGGGCTACGACGCCGCGGTGAGCGCTGCGCTCGATGCCGGGGCGTACGGCGTCACGATCTCGGGTGCGGGATCGTCGCTTGTGGCCCTCTGCTCCCGGGCCGACGTGGACGGGGTCGCGGACGCCATGGCGGTGGGGCTCGCGCGGAACGGGACGCCGGCCCGGCCGCTCGTGGCGCGCGTGGCGGGGACCGGGGTAACGATCGTTCCGTAAGGGCGACCGCCCCTACGGGATCGCGGTGACCGTCCCGATCGCCCCGACCGCCAGGGCCGTGCGTTACTTCTCCTTCGCGCGCCGCGACTTCGTGGCGGGGCGCCGGCGGCGCAGCCACCGCAGGCGCACGGCAATCTGGCGGGCATGGTGCCGGTTGTGCACGTAGAAAAACCGGACCCACTCGGGCAGGTTCAGGTCACCGACGTAGGGGTGCCGGACATACAGGCGGGCCTGCCGCTCGGGCGGCAGCGCCTCGGCCAGCGCGGTCAACCGGGCCACCGCCATGCGGTACTGCGCCGTGGCGAGCTTGGGATCGGGCTTGTCGTCCGGCCGCGTGGCCGCGGGGGTCTTGCGGCCCGGCGGGATCCGCCCGATGCCGAGCAGCAGGTGCCGCATCAGCTGCTGCTGCGCGGTCGCGCGCCGGACGAGGTCCGTGCGCTCCTGCCGCTCCTCCAGCTTCTGCACCACCGCGTCCATCCCGATGGCCAGATGGTGGAGGATCT
>DASWHL010000054.1:0-3847 GCA_036398175.1 Gemmatimonadales bacterium | reverse complement strand
AGATGGCGCCGGTCTCGAGCACGGTGCTCGTCGAGGGCGAGTCGGGCACCGGCAAGGAGCTCGTGGCGCAGGCCATGCACAGTCTCTCCCCGCGGCGCGAGCGGCCGTTCATTGCGGTCAACTGCGCGGCGCTGCCCGAGTCGCTGCTCGAGTCGGAGCTGTTCGGCCACGAGAAGGGATCGTTCACCGGTGCCGCCGAGCGGCGGCTGGGCCGGTTCGAGCTGGCCAACGGCGGCACGCTGTTCCTGGACGAGGTGGGCGAGATGCCGCACTCGGTCCAGGTGAAGCTGCTGCGCGTGCTCGAGACGCGCTCGTTCTTCCGGGTGGGTGGCACGCAGCCGATCCACGTGGACGTCCGCGTCATCGCGGCCACGAACCGGCCGCTCAAGGAAGCGGCGGCCGGCGGGCGGTTCCGGGAGGATCTGTATTTCCGGCTGAACGTCCTCGCCATCTACCTCCCGCCGCTGCGGGAGCGGCCCAGCGACATCTCCATCCTGGTGCGGCGCTTCGTGCGCGAGCTGAGCCAGCTCCACGGCCGGGAGTTCCGCGGCATCAGCGCGGAAGCCATGGAGATGCTCATGGGCGCGCCGTGGCCCGGAAACGTGCGCCAGCTCCGGAACCTGATCGAGTCCATGGTGGTGCTGGCCCCGGGCCGCGAGATCGGGCCGGCGGACATCCCGCCCGAGATCCGGGACGGCCGGCTGCGCTTCCTGCCGGCGCCGCTGCCGGAGAGCCGCCGCGAGATCGCCGGCCAGGAGCTGGAGTTCATCTTCCGCTCGCTGGTGGAGCTCAAGCTCCAGATCGAGGAGCTGCGCCGCCGTCTCGACGACCACGGTCCCTCGGTCGAGGTGATTGATCTCGGGCGCGCGCCGGCCCGCGGCATGCCGCCGGGCGGGCCCGTGCTGTCGGTGCCGGGCGACCGCGACCAGGACGACGACCGGTCCGTCGTGTACCGCCCGGGCATGACCATGGCCCAGGTCGAGAAATCCACGATTGCCGCGGCACTCGAGGCCACGAAGGGCAACCGCCGGCGCGCGGCGGAGCAGCTGGGGATTGGGGAGCGGACGCTGTACCGGAAGATCAAGGAATTCGGACTGAACTGACGATCGCGGAATGCCGATGGCCGAATGCCGACTGGGTATGAGACGTGAGGCGCGTGGCGGTTCCTGCTGTTGACGCGTCGTCGCTGGCGGAGGTGGCGGAGGTGGTCGTCGGGTGCCGGGCGTGCCCGCGGCTCGTGGCGTGGCGGGAGCGGGTGGCGCGGGAGAAGAAGCGCGCGTTCCGCGACTGGGACTACTGGGGGAGGCCGGTGCCGGCGTTCGGAGATCCGCGCGCCCGGCTCCTGATCGTGGGTCTCGCCCCCGCGGCGCACGGCGCCAACCGGACCGGCCGGATGTTCACGGGCGACGCGAGCGGGTCGTGGATGTATGAGGCGCTGCACCGATTCGGGTTTGCCAACCAGCCCAATTCGCTCCGGAGGAATGACGGGCTCCGGCTCACCGACTGCTGGATCACGGCGGCCGCGCGGTGCGCTCCGCCGGCCAACAAGCCCACCATGGACGAGCTGAATCGCTGCCGCGGCTTTCTCACGGCCGAGCTGCGGCTCCTGCCGCGCGTGCGCGTCGCCCTGGGACTCGGCCGGATTGGCCATGAGGCGTGGCTCAAGGCCTGCGGATGGTGGGAGCGCCTGGCGCCGCGCGAACGCCCGCGGTTCGCGCACGGCGCCGTGGCCACGCTGCCGGATGGCACGATCCTGATCGCGTCGTACCATCCGTCGCAGCAGAACACCAACACGGGCAAGCTGACCCGCGCGATGTGGCATGCGGTGTTCCGGCGCGCGCGGGAGATACTGGCGGGATGAGCGGCATGGACCGAGGCGGCGCGGGCGCGGGATGAGCGGGATGCGCGGGATGGTGCTGGAGCGGCAGGGGACGCCGCTGGTGGAGCGGGAGATGCCGGTGCCGCAGGCGGGGCCGGGATCGGTCCGCCTGCGCGTTGCCGCCTGCGCCGTGTGCCGTACCGATCTGCACGTCGTGGATGGCGACCTCCCGCGGCCGCGCCTGCCGCTCATTCCCGGCCACGAGATCGTGGGGGTCGTGGACGCCGTGGGACGGGACGTCCAGGGCATCGCGGTGGGCGACCGCGTAGGCGTGCCCTGGCTCGGATGGACCTGCGGCGCCTGCGGCTACTGCCGCACGGATCGGGAGAACCTCTGCCCCGACGCGCGCTTTCACGGCTACACCCTGGATGGCGGATTCGCCGAGTACGTGGTGGCCGACGCCCGGTTCTGCTTCGGGATTCCGGAGGACGTCGAGGACGCGCACGCGGCGCCGCTGCTCTGCGCGGGCCTGATCGGGTATCGCTCGTACCGCGCGGCCGGCCCGGGACGCCGGCTCGGCCTGTACGGGTTCGGGGCGGCCGCGCACATCATCACGCAGGTGGCGGTGCACGAGGGTCGCGAGGTCTACGCATTCACCCGGCCGGAGGACGAGGAATCCCAGGCCTTTGCCCGCAGGCTCGGCGCCGTGTGGGCCGGCGCAGCGGATCAGGCGCCGCCCGAGCCGCTCGACGCGGCCATCCTGTTCGCCCCCGTGGGCGCGCTCGTGCCCGCCGCCCTCCGCGCGGTGAGCCCCGGCGGTACGGTGGTCTGCGCCGGCATCCACATGAGCGAGATCCCCGCCTTCCCCTACGAGATCCTCTGGGGCGAGCGGCTGGTGCGCTCCGTGGCCAACCTCACCCGGCGGGACGGCGAGGAGTTCTTCGCCCTGCTCGCCGACGTGCCGATCCTGACCGAGGTCCGGACGTATCCGCTGGCCCGGGCCAACGCCGCGCTGGACGATCTCCGTCACGGGCGGCTCCAGGGGGCGGCGGTGCTGGTCCCCAGCTCCCCGGGTGGGGGTGGATCCCGCTGAAACGGGTCAGGGGTGCATCGTCCATCATTGCGTATTTTACGCAATTACGTATTTTGTAGTATGGAAACGCACATTTCCGCAACGGAGCTGGTCCGCCGTCTTGGGGACGTCCTGGGCCGCGTCCGCTACCGCGGCGAGTCCTTCGTCGTGGATCGGAATGGAGCACCCGTGGCCCGCATCCTACCCGTGGCGGATGCTCCCCCACGCACGCTCGGTCACGCCTTGGCTGCCTGGCGCACCGGCGCCTCGCCCGATCCCGAGTTCGGAGCCGACCTGGCCCGCGTCAACGCGGCCGACCAGCCCCCTCTGAATCCATGGGCCTCGTAGTGGACACGAGCGCCCTGGTGGCGCTCGAACGCTCGCGAACCTGGGACAGCGCAGCGCCTGTGGCCGACGAAGCCGTCGCCCTTCCCGCCATCGTGTACGCGGAACTGCTCGTGGGCGTGGAGCTGGCCGACACGCCCGCTCGAGCGAGCTCGCGGCGCGCGCGGGTGGAGGCGCTCGCTCGCACGACGGGGATCGTGGACTTCTCGGCCGAGATCGCGGCGCGCTGGGCCTCGGTGTTCGCCGTCCTGAGCCGGCGCGGACAGTTGATTCCCGCCAACGATCTCGCCGTGGCCGCGACGGCGCTCCACCTCGAATACGGCGTCCTCGTCGGCCCGGAAGACGAAGCGCACTTTCGCCGCGTGGATGGGCTCCGAGTGGTTGTGACGGGCACGATCCCGGGGTAGCGCCTGGGCGGGGGGCGTCGGCGCGGCAACTACGGTCGAGCAGCGCCACCGTCCGCAGCACTCGCGCAACCTCTGCACAAGGCGCAGCGGATTCCGGTGGGGACCCAACCCGACGTTATTCGTGTAGCGTGTAGCGTGTGGATGCCGCTCAAGCGGGCCGTCGGCCGCGATCGGTCGCCGAGGCGAACGGGGCGCCGTTCACGG
>DASWHL010000053.1:0-11868 GCA_036398175.1 Gemmatimonadales bacterium | reverse complement strand
CCGGCTCGCGCAAATGGAGCAGATGATGGGCGGAGACGGCGGCATGAACATCGAGCTGGTCGTGCGGGAGCTGCGCGTGAATCAGGGGGCGCCGGCGCGATAGCCGAAAACCGATTGCCGATGGATCCTGGGACCATCGGCCATCGGCTATCGGCAATCGGCAATCGTCAAAGGCTCCGGCTTCCCAGCCAGCGGACGGCGATGAGGACCAGGCCCAGGCCGCCGAGTACGAAGAACGTCCAGAAGATCACGCGGCCCGCGGGTTCCCGGACCTCGGGCCGGAGCCGGGCGGTCCCCAGCTCCCAGAGGAAGGCGGCGCCGAAGCCCAGCACGCCGCCACCGAGGACCCAGACCCACCCCGCGAGCAGCACCTTCCAGAGGGACGCCCCGAACAGCAGGGTGAGGCCGGCGAGCGGCAGGCCGATGGCCACGACCAGCGTCATGGCGGCCGAGCGCGCGATCCGGCGCCACGGGGGATCGTCCGGCCCGCCAACCGGGACGGGCCGGCTGAGGAACCAGGCGTCGAGGGCCAGCAGCACCAGGCCGGCGACGATCCTGAGGGGGGTCCACATACCGGGCACGAAGATGCACGCGCGCCGGGCGCGCGGCTACTCCGGTACCACTCTGCGCCCCTGCCGGCGGAGCTGCCAGACGCCCCAAGTCAGGACCGGCGCCACGTAGACCGCCAGAAACGCCCAGGTCAGCGTGCCGTAGCCCCTGGCGATCAGCGCCACGAGCCCAAAGCGCGCGAGACCGGCCGCTCCCACCAGCAGCACGACGGCGGCGGCCGGCCGGAACAGCCGGGGCAGGCTCCTGCCCCGCTCGGACAGCAGCACGGCGACACGTTCGTTCACCGCGTGGATCATGCCGGTTCCCGTCTCGATCAGGGTACCGAAGAGCACCACCTGAAAGGCGATCAGGAACCACGGGACGTCCAGGATTTGAAGCAGGAACGCCGCGGGCACCACGGAGTCGGTGATGCCGGGATAGTGGGGGACCATGGCCAGGTAGAACAGCAACCCCGGGATCATGCCGATGGGGCCGGCCAGGAGGCCGGCGGTGACGGCGTCCCGCCGGGACCGGGCGTGCCGCAGCGTGAACAGCACGGCGGGGATGATGGCCAGGTTGTACGCCGCGTATCTGAGCCCCGCGACCGGGAATCCGCCGGGCACCGCCGGGCCCGCCGCGCCGAGGTCGCCGACGCCGCCGGCCAGCCGGAGGCTCCAGACGAACAGCAGCACGTAGGCGGCGTAGAGCACGAACGACCAGCCCGCGAGCGCCCGCTCGATGGCCCGGGTGCCGGCAAACACGAGGACGCCGATGGCCAGGATGATCCCCACGACGCCCACGGCGTACGGCAGCCCGAACGTGTCGCGCAGCATGCCGCCCGCCGCCGCGGCGATCACCGCCAGGACGATGGCGAGCAGCGCGAGATAGCAGATCTCGAACAGGACCCAGGCGGGCCCCAGCAGCTCGCGGAAGAACGTGCGGTAGTCGTAATGCCGGAACGTGCGGGCAAACTCGAAGCTCACGGCGCCCACCGCGCTCCAGACGGCCGTGGCCACGAGCATGGCGAGCAGGCCGCGCGCGGGCCCCAGGCGCAGGAAGAACTCCACGATCTCCCGCCCGGTGCCGTAGCCGCCCGCGATGACGAGCGACTGGAACACGAAGCCCGGGAGCAGCAGGCGGGCGAACCACGAGCCGCCCCCGGGCCGATCGGCCGACGCGGTCAGCTGCTACCGCCGCTCGAACGCCGGCCGTCCCGGCAGGCCAACCGGGTGCTCGCGGATCAGGCGCAGGACTTCGGCGATCCCCGCTTCGAGCTGCGGATCCGCCCCCTTGGCCATCGCGCCCTGGTCGTCCACGACGGGGATGTCGGGATCAATGCCGTGCCCCTCCGCGAACCACTTCCCATCGGGGCCGTACAGGCGCCCCGGCGGGGCCGTGAAGAAGCCGCCGTCAATGGTCTGATGCCCGCTGGCCGGGCCGATCAGCCCGCCCCACGTGCGCTCGCCGATCACCGGACCCACCTCGAGCGTCTGGAAGAACCACGGGAAGGCGTCGCCGCCCGAGCCCGCCCAGCCGTTCACCAGCATCACCTTGGCTCCCAGATGGTTCACGCCCGGCACCGTCTGGGTCATGCCGTTCCGGAAGTAGATCCGTGTGACCCACGTGCGGTTCATCATCTCGATGAAACGGTCGGCCAACTGGCCGCCGCCGTTCCAGCGCTCGTCAATGATCAGCCCATCCTTGAGCATCTGGCTGTTGAACTGGCGGACCAGCTCGGTTTGACCAAACACGCCGGTGTTGGGGACGTAGACGTATCCCACACGTCCGCCGGTGGCGTCTTCGACGCTCTTCCGGTTGGCCTCGATCCATTCGAGGTTGCGCAGGCGGCTCTCGCTGCCCAGCGTCTCCACCAGCACCTGCCGGCTGCCCGCGAGCGTCGGGCGGTCGTTCACGGTGAGCCGGACGGTGACGCCGGCCAGTCCCTCGAACGCGGCATACGGATCGCGGCGCGCGTCGAGCGGCATGCCATTCACCGCCAGCACGTAGTCCCCTTCCCGCACGTTCACCCCCGGCTGCGAAAGCGGCGACCGCGCCTCGAGGTCCCACGCCGCGCCGCGGACGATGCGCGCGATCCGGAACGCGCCGCGGTCCAGCGCCCAGTCCACGCCCAGCAGGCCCACCTGCCGGCTGCGGGGCGTCTCGGTATCGCCGCCCCCCACATACGTGTGCGACGCGTTGACCTCGGCGATCAGCTCGCCGATCACGAAGTTCACGTCCCACCGCGTGACGGCGTCCTTCAGCATGCGACCGTAATGCTCGCGCTGCGCGGGCCAGTCGAGCCCGTGCAGGCTCTCGTCGTAGAACACGTCGCGGTACGTCCGCCACACGTCCGTGAACACCTGGCGCCATTCCTCGCGCGGGTCCACGACCGTCTCGAGCCCCGCCGTCGCCAGCCGCTTGTCCATCTTCTGGGCGGGCTTGAGATCCACGATGGCCCACTGATTCCGGTACCCCACGAGCAGCTTCTTCCGGTCCGCCGACACCTCGTAGTTGCTCACGGGACTCAGCACCGTCTTCTCTTCACGCTCGGCGAAGTCGAAATAGGCGAGCGTCGCGTTTTCGTCTCCGGACCCGGACCGTGGGAACCGGAGATACAGGAGCTTGCCGGACACGGCGCGGAGCGACCCGTAGTTGCCCGCCTTGGGCGGCAGCGGCACCGCCCGTGCCTCGAATCCCGCGACGTCAATCGTGACCACCGTGGCCGTCGTGTCCGCCTTCCTGGCCGTGTCCGCTTTCTCCGCCTCGTCATCGCTGCGGGGCGGCAGCGGTGACGGTACGTCCGCGCGCAGCGGCGCCGCCACGAGCCGCGTGGCGTTCGGGTAGATCCACGTCGCGTCGAAGTCCGAGTAGATGACCTCGAGGTTGCGGTTGGAGCGGTAGTAGAGGTACTTCCCGTCCGGATCGAACGCGGGACCGAAGTCGTTGTAGTAGCCGGACGTGACCTGGTGCCGCGTCCCCCCCTGCGTGTCGAACAGGAGAATCACGCTGTTCCCCGTAGGCAGGCCGCGCGCGTAGGCCAACCAGCGGCTGTCGGCGGACCAGCTCACCTCGAACCCCTGGCGCTGGCCGTGCAGCCACGTGAGCCCGGTGTCCACCGGCGTGAGCCCGCCGCTCTCGACGTCCACGATCCGGATCACCTGGGCGTGATCCAGGAATGCGATCTTCTTGCTGTCGGGCGACCAGAACGGCCGGTAGCGGTACCCCGGGCCGAGCGTCGTCACGACGCGCTCCTCGCCCGAACCGTCCGCCGCGCGGAGCGCCAGCTCGTACTCGCCGGACCGGTCCGTCCAGTACGCGATGTGTTTCCCGTCCGGCGACCACGCCGGATACCGCTCGGCGACCCCGGACGACCGGGTGAGCTGGAGCGCCGGGCCGTGCTCCGCGGGAAGCGTGAAGAGATCACCGCGGGCCTGGACCGCCGCCCGCTTGCCCTGCGGCGAGACGCCGACCCACTGGAGCAGGCCGGACACATTCTCCGTCCGCGGCCGCAGCGTGGCGAGATCGGTCACCACCGCCACCGGGACTTCCCGCTGCCGCTCGGTGGCCAGATCGAGCAGGTAGAGCCTGCCGCCCGCCTGGAACACGATGTCCTGCGGGCCGATGGCCGGCCAGGACACGTCCACGTCGGTGAAGCGCGTCACCTGCTGCGCCGCGCCGGCCGCAAGATCCAGCTTCCAGATGTTGCTGCGCTGCTCGGGCCCGCGGGCGGAGAGGAAGTACAGCGTCTCTCCGTGCCACATGGGGTGCTCGTCGTTGGCGGGATCGGTCGTCACGTTGCGGGCGTCGCGCGTGCGCAGGTCCAACACCCAGATGTCGGGCGCCAGGCCGCCGCGGTACCGCTTCCAGGTGCGCGTGCTCACGTCCTTGGTCGTATACGCCAGGCGCCGGCCGTCCGGGGAGATCGCCCCGATCTCGCCGTAGGGCGCGGGCAGCCGCTCCGGCAGCCCTCCGACGGCGTCCACGAGGTAGAGGTGGCTCACCGGGATCCCGCTGGCGCGCCGCGACGCCATCAGGAGGCGCCGGCCGTCCGGGGTCCAGTCGAGCAGCCGGTCCGGTAACGGGTGATGGGTGATCCGCCGGGCAGGGCCGCCCATGGCCGGCATCACGTAGACGTCCACGTTGCCGTCGTAGTTGCCGCTGAACGCGATCTCGGATCCATCCGGCGAAAACCGGGGGTACTGCTCCTCCCCGGGTGGCGAGCTCAGGCGGCTCGCGGTCCCGCCGTCCTTGGGCACGATCCAGATGTCGCCGGCGTAAACGAACGCGATGTGCGTGCGCGAGACGTCGGGGTAGCGAAACATGCGGGCGTCCACCTGCGCCTGGGCGGCGCTCGTGAGGCCCCAGAAGAGAAGAGCCACAACACCAAAAGAGCGAGACATGGTTGTCCTTCCGATCCTGGTCCGAGACTCACGTCAATGCGCGGGAGAATCTTCCCCCGCGATCCCCTGCTGTCAAAGTGCGGGACATCGGCACGGCCTTCAACCCAGGCGTACCGGCGGTTATCGTGACTCGAGACCGCCTTCCAATCCGAATAGTCCTTGGGGGATTCCCATGATGTCACGTTCTGCGACGCTTTCGTCCCTGCTCCTCCTGACGGTTGCCGCGGCCGGCTGCACGCCGGACCCGGCCGACCAGATCACGGCGGACGCCATCCGCGCCGACGTTGCCGTGCTCGCCGCCGACAGCATGGAAGGCCGCGGGACCGGCACGCCGGGCGAGGACCGCGCCGCCGCCTACATTGCCCAGCGGTTCGCGGCGATCGGGCTCGAGCCCGTCGGCGGCTCGTTCCTCCTGCCGTTCGAACTGATGGGCCTGCGGAAGGACGCGGAGAAATCGTCGCTCACCCTCCGCGGTCCACGCGACACGCTCGACCTGGTCAACGACCAGGCGATCACGTACTGGTCCACCACCGGTGAACCGGCCGTGGACCTGCGTAACGCGCCGGTCGTGTTCGTGGGCTACGGGGTCGAGGCACCCGAGTACGGCTGGGACGATTTCAAGGGCGAGGACGTGCGCGGCAAGGTGCTGCTGTTCCTGAACAACGACCCGCCGGTCGAGGAGAACGGGCAGGCGTTGTTCGGCGGCGCGGCCCGCACCTACTACGGTCGCTGGACCTACAAGTTCGAGCAGGCGGCCAAGCACGGCGCGGCGGGCGCCATCGTCATCCACACCACCGAATCGGCGAGTTACCCGTTCAGCGTCATCGGGACCACGGGCTCCCGCGAGAGCTGGGAGCGGAGCTACGCGCTTCCCGTGCTCGCGTGGATTGACTCCACCAGCGCGGAGGCCATTGCCGCCTCCATGGGGGCCAGGCTGCCCGAGCTGTTCGCGGCGGCGGCCACGCGCGCGTTCCGCCCGCGGGATACGGGCTTCCGGCTGACGGCGCACATCGAGACCGCGGTACGCCAGGTGCCGACCAAGAACGTGGCGGGCATGCTACGCGGCACCGATTCCGCACTCGCCGATCAGTATCTGGTCTTCTCCGCCCACTACGACCACCTGGGCGTGAACCCCACGATCGAGGGTGACGACCAGATCTTCAACGGCGCGTGGGACAACGCGGCGGGCACCGCGGCCATCATCAACATGGCAGAGGCGTTCGTGGCGGCGCGGCCGCGGCGGTCGGTCATGTTCGTCGCACTCGCCGCCGAGGAGGGGGGCACGCTGGGCAGCGGCGCGTTTGTGGCCAGCCCGCCGGTCCCGCTCGCGCAGATCATCGCCAACTTCAACGTGGACATGCCGCAGATCTTCGGCGTGACGCACGAGGTCGCGGCCATCGGGCTCGAGGTGACCAGCCTCGGCACCGTGTTCCGCGAGGTGGCCGAGGCGGCCGGGCTCCGGGCGCAGGGCGATCCCAATCCGAACGCGGGCAGCTTCTATCGCTCGGACCAGGTGAACTTTGCCAAGATGGGGATTCCGGCCCTCTATCTCCAGGCGGGCACCGACTACGTGACGCCGCTGACCTTCGATCCCGCCGAGTACCGGGAGGCGCATTATCACCAGGTGTCGGACGAGCTGCGGCCCGAGTGGAATACCGAGGGCACGGCGCGCGACATCCGGATTCTGTTTACCGCCGCGCTCCGCGTGGCGAATGCGGACGAGCGGCCCCGCTGGGTGCCCGGCAATGAGTTCGAGGAGGAGTGGAAGGCGCTGTACGGACGGAACTAGACCCTGAAGGGCGAGCGGGCGGGGCCGGTCCTGGCCGTAGGATGCTGCGGGATGCTACGGCCCCGGCCCGGCCGCCAGACCACAGGCGCTTAACGCCGGGCCCCCAACGGCGGTCTACTCTCTGTGCGTACATGAGTGCATGGCCCCCGTGGGGAGGAAAGCACATCCGATGTCCATCTCCCGCCGGTGGCGTGGCGTCCGCGGCGTGGCCGTAGGCGTGCTCGCGCTGGTTGGGGCGGCGGCCGCCCCGGCCGCGGCCCAGATCGGTTCGGGCACCGACATCATCACGGGCACGATCATGACCCCCGACGGCCGCCCGGTGGCCCGCGCCGAGGTCGAGGCCTATTCGCTGGAGACGCAGGTCACGCGGCGCACCCGGACCGACGAGAACGGGCGCTACACCATCCTGTTCACGGACGGCGGCGGCCAGTACCAGATGACCGTCCGGGGGATCGGGTTCCGGCCGGCGCAGGAGATCATCCTCCGGCACGCGGACGAAGACCGCCTGATCTGGAATCCCCAACTCACCGCCGGGGCCGTGACCATCGAACCCATCACCGTGCGGGCGCGCCAGGCGCTGCCGCCCGGCCAGGGGTTGGAGCGGCCCACGCCGGGCTCGGTGGAACGGCCCCTGAACCCCGAGCTGATCGCGCGGCTCCCCATTGACGATGCCGACCTGAACCTGCTCGCCACGCTCGTGCCGGGCGTGGTGGGCGTAGACGCCACCGACAGCAGCGCCGCCGCGTTCTCGGTGGCGGGCCTCGCTCCGGACGCCAACGCGCTCACGCTGGACGGCCTGATCTTCGGGTCGGGGGCGATCCCGCAGGACGGGCTCCGCCAGACGCGCGTGGTGACCAGCACCTACGACGTGGCACGGGGCCAGTTCTCCGGCGGCCTGATTGCCGCCACGACCCGCTCGGGGTCCAACGTGCTCCAGGGCTCGTCCCAGTATTCGCTCCGGGACGACGACCTCTCGGCGAGTGGTGAGGAGAGTTCCGCGTATACGCAGGGCTTCACGCAGCACCAGCTCTCAGGCGGGCTGGGGGGCCCCATCGTGCGCGACCGCCTGTTCGTGTTCGGCTCGGGCCAGGCGCGGCTCCGCAACGACGCCCAGCAGACCCTGCTCACGGCGGGCGCCGATGACTATCAGCGCCTCGGCGTCCATCCCGACTCGGTCGCCCGGTTCCTCGCGATCCTCGACTCGCTCGGCATCCCCAGGGTCGTGACCCCGGACGGCGGTCGGAGCAGCGACAACGCCTCGGGGATGATGCGGCTCGACTTCCTGGCGTCGAACGCGCACACGGTGACGCTGCGGGGCGACTGGCGCGGAAACGCCACGGACCCGGCCCGGCTCGGTCCGCTGGCCATGCCGGACGCGGGCGGCACGTTCGCGACCCAGGGCGGCGGGGGCATGCTGGCCGTGTCGTCCCGGTTCGGGATGCGCGTGCTCAACGACGCCCGGGTGTACGTCCAGCACGACCGCCAGGACGGCGACCCGTTCCTGTTGATGCCGCAGGGCCGCGTGCAGGTGGCGTCGGCCCTGGAGGACGGCGGCACCGGGGTGGCGACGCTCGTGTTCGGCGGGAACACGGGCCTCCCCACGCGCGCGCGCACCACCCGGATCGAGGCGGCCAACGAACTGTCCTGGCTCGCCGGAGGGGGACACCGGCCCAAGCTGGGCGGGCTGGCGGTGTCCCTGCGGCGGAGCGACACGCCGGCGGGCAACCAGCTCGGCACGTTCACGTACAACTCGCTCGACGCGCTCGCGACCGACCGCGCCGCGTCGTTCCGCCGCACGCTAGGCGTCCCCGACCGCACGTGGCGTCAGTACGAGTGGGCCGCGTACGCGGGCGACGTGTGGCTGGCCTCGCCGCGGTTCCAGCTCACCTACGGCGCGCGGCTCGAGGGCGGGCGGTTTGCCGGCGCGCCCGCGTACAACCCGGCGGTCGAGGCCGCGTTCGGCCGGCGGACGGATGCCCTGCCCTCCGAGTGGCACGTGAGCCCGCGCGCCGGGTTCACCCTGTCGGTGGGTGGCGCCACCGGACGCGGCCGGCTCACGTCGCCGCCCTCGCTCATTATCCGCGGCGGCGCTGGGGAGTTCCGGAGCCCCACGCCCGCGAGTCTCGTGACCCAGGCCTACACGGCCACCGGCCTCGACGCGACGGGCGAGGAGATCACCTGCATCGGCCCGGGCGTGCCGCCCGCCGACTGGTCCGGGTTCGCCGCCGATCCCGGCGCCGTGCCGGACGCGTGCCTGGCCGCCGGTCCCGTGACGCCGCGGTCGGTCAGAACAGTCACGCTGTTCGGCCCGGAGTTCACCGCGGCCCGCGCGTGGCGCGCGTCGCTGGGACTTCAGAGGCCGCTGTCCACGCTGTTTCGGCTCACGCTGGACGGCAACTACACGCGCGGCGTGTCCCAGGCGGGTTATCGCGACCTGAATCTCGACACCGTTCCCGCGTTTCGTCTGGCGGCGGAGGGGGACCGGCCGGTGTACGTCGGGGCCACGGATATCGCGCCCACCACCGGGGCGGTCCGGTTCACGGGGTCGCGCGTGGACTCGGCGTTCGGCCACGTGGTGGAGATCCACTCCGAGCTGGAGAGCCAGTCCTGGCAGGGCACGCTGGGCCTGGGCGGCATTTTCGGGCGCGGGATCCAGGGGCAGGTGGCGTATACGTACCAGCGGGCGCGGGACGAGGGCTCGACGGCGCGGTTCGGCGGCGGGGCGCGGTTTGGCGGCGGGAGCGGCGCCACCACGGCCGGAGATCCCAACGTCCCCCAATGGGCACGGAGCAGCTTCGAGCGGCGGCATCAGTTCCTGTTCACGTTCACCTATCCGTTCGGGACGTCGCTCGAGGTCACGTCCATCGCGCGGCTCACGTCCGGGTCGCCGTACACGCCCATCGTGGGCTCCGACATCAACGGCGACGGGAGCCGGAACGACCGGGCGTATCTGTTCCCGGCGGGGAGCGGGCCCGAAGGCGACGCCATTGCGGCGCTGCTCGCGCGCGCTTCCGGGGGCGTGCGGGGCTGCCTGGCGGGAAGGCTGGGCACGATCCCCGAGCACAATGCCTGCACCGGCCCGTGGCAGGGCTCGCTCGACTTCCAGGTCAACTGGCGGCCCGGGTTCCTGGGGCTCAACCGCCGGCTGTCGCTGTCGCTCGTCACGGTCAACTTCCTGCGCGGCGTGGACGAGCTGCTGCACGGCGCGGACGGGGCCAGGGGCTGGGGGATCAACGCACGGCCGGACCCGACGCTGCTCTACGTGACCGGGTTCGATCCCGTCAATCAGCGGTACGCGTATCAGGTGAACGATCGGTTCGGGGCCACGGGTGGGTCGGCCACGGCGTTCCGCCCGCCGTTCCAGGTGGGGATCCAGGGGCGGTTCACGCTGGGGCCGGACCGGCGCCGGGCGGCCCTCGACGCCATGCGGGGTCGCGGGGGCGGCGGCGGCAGGGGGATGGGGCCGGGCGGCGGGATGGGGGCCGGTGGAGGTGGCCCGTTCGCGCTCCGGGGCGGCGATCCGCAGGGCCTGCTCGCGCGGCTCGACAGCGTGCTGCCGAACACACCGGCGCGCGTGCTTGCGTATCGGGACACGTTGCGCCTGTCGGCGGAGCAGATTGGCCGGCTCGAGGCGGCGCGCGATTCGTTTGCGTTGCGGCAGGCGGTGCGCGCCGACCGGCTTCAGACGGCCATTCAGGAGCTGGGCGCCAATCCGGACCCGGGGCGGCTGATGCCGGTGGTGCGGCCGATCCTTGAAGAGGCGCGCCAGGATGTCGTGGCGGTGCACGGGGAGGCGCGGGCGGTGCTCACGGACGTGCAGTGGGCGTGGCTGCCGGAGGAAGTGCGGGTTCTGCCGCCGGTGGTGCGGCGGGGGCCGGAGCGGGAGCGGTAGGGGGCCCTGGGCCACTCGCGCCGGACGCACGTCTTCGTGGCGCTGGTAGCCCCGAGCATCACAACCACCATCGGCAGTCTCGGGTTCCGGCTGCGGCCTCACATCGAGGTACTCACCCGCTACCGTGGGGGGCTGGAGGTACCATGCGTGCAGAAGTCCTTATGCTTGCAGGAAGTGAGGCATAAGGCGCGGGTGCGTCGGCTTAGCCCGCGACCGAGCGTCGGCCACGGGGACGTGAGCACGACGATCCTCTACACGCACGTGCTGCATCGGGGCGGGCTGGGGGTGAGGAGTCCGGCGGACGCGCTGGGTCGAGGTGGGGGTAGGTCCGCGGGGATAAGGGGTTCGCTTGCCGAGGGGGCGCCTGGGCGGCACGTTGAAGGGGAATGAGCAAGCCAAGCACAGGTTATGCGCCCACTTGACGATGCTCCGCTGCGGGGCGGGATTCTGATAATCGGCTCGCTGTTGTGGGATCCGAATGGCGCTCGCGTTGCCTGGAGGGCTGCGCGCCTTGCTCCACAAGGGAAGCGATCGGTTGCAGCCCCGGTGTATTACGGGCGCCGTTCCCGGTCTCGTGGTAACACGTTCACAATGACGTTCGATACTTCCGGTTCCTCTGGTGCAGCCGTGGTGGTTCCACTTGCTTCATACGCCGCTCAGCCCCAGGATGTCGTGAGCGACGCCGGTGCGCTTTGGAAGGCGGAGCACCCTACGGCTGCGGCCGATTCGCTTGGTGCCGAATGGGGGTGTGCCGCCAGTCTGTTTCGACCGGGTGTCCCCAATGCTTGGTTGGAGGATTGGTGTCGGGCCTTCCGAGCCCGCGCGCCCCGACCCGTCTCTCTCGTGGACGACCGTGGGATATTGCAGATTGAGTGGCCTACGCCCACAGACGGGAGGGATCTCTCATTCGACTTCTTGCTGGCCACGGCGACTCAGGGCGAATGTACTCGCCCGACCCCCGAGGTGGTCGCTGATGCTTGGGTCGATCAAGACCAGGGGCACGAGAAGTACTTCTTCGAGAATGTGCGTAACGGCATCCGGACCGCCGACGATCAAATGATCTGGGCCAGGATGCTCGAACGGAGGCCGCCCTGGCTGGCCCGGTCGGCCTACGCTACGGCCCAGCAGATGCTGGCCTCGGAACTGAAAACCGGCGCATGACGCCAGGACGTTCGGCGTAGCAATGGGCTGTCGAGCCTGCGAGCGCTCTGCTCGGGACGAATGGGGCAGTGTCCAAT
>DASWHL010000052.1:0-35103 GCA_036398175.1 Gemmatimonadales bacterium | reverse complement strand
ACGGCGCCTCGTGAAACCCGCCCGCGGCGAGCGCCTCGTCCACCCAGGCCTCCGGATCCTCGACGTCCTTCAAGCGACCCCTTTCGATCAGCAGCAGCACTTCCCAGACGGAGATCGCCGACAGCCACGATTCGGCATTCGGCCCGGTCAAGGCGTTCCTCACCCGTCGGGTGAGGCGCTCGGGCGCGAGGACGCTCCAGACCCAGATGTGAGTATCGAGCAGGAGCCTCATTCCCGGAGCGCCTCCCAGTCGTCGGGATCAGCGGCGGGGGCGACGATGTCTCCGGCGATGGTCGCCGTGCCCTTCAGGGAGCCGAGCCAGTCCCCGGTCGGCTTTTCCGGCGCCGGGGGAATGATCTCCGCCACGGGCTGGCCGAACTTGGTCACGACGATCGGCTGACCGGTTTCCTTGACGCGCTTCAGAATGGCCAGGCAGCGGGCCTTGAAGTACGAGATGGGAATGGAGTTCTTGGCCATGAAGTATTGTACCATAGTCGCAGACCATGGTCAATTCGCTGAATTGAACTTGAACGACGGTGTCAGGCCGAGCAACGCGGTACCCCGACGGCGATCCCGGCGGCGCCGGCACGCGCTCGACCATGATCCGGCCGCCGCTTCGCATCTGTGCCAAGGAGCTGCGTGACGCCCGCGTCTGGCTGCGCCGCCGGGAATCTCGAGGCTCAACGCTCAAGTCTCAAGTCTCAACGAGCACTTGAGACTTGAGACTTGAACATTGAGACTTGGGGCTTTTCGGGACGTCCGGCCGTGGTGTGTCCTCGCATGCGGACAGCAGAACGAGAAGGCCCGCTGGCCGCCGAAGGGATCCGGCCGAGGGGACGAATTGGTAAGGGTGATGACGTGGTGGCCCGCGTCGAGCAGGCGCCGCGCGATGTAGCGGCCGGAGTAGGCGAATGCGCCCGTGACGCAGCCGGTCACGGCGGCGACTCGCAGAACCGCCGGAAGTCGCTGAAACTCGGCACCGACCGCGGTGGCGCCGTGTCGCGGTAGACGCATCGGGTCGGCAGCTGCGTGTGCGTCGCGACCGCTTCCCACCGGTACTCGTCCGCATGAGTGATCGTGATCCGCACGCCTTCACTCAGATGCAGGTCCCCGTTTCCGAAGCGGCCCGCGGCGAGCGAGTCCAGCGAGCGCGCGTATCGCCGTCGAGCGGAGAGGTGCGCGCTTTGCGCCCGGGCCACCATGCGCAGATCGGCCCGCAACGCGGCGTAGTATGTGTCCACCTTCCGGTCTCCGTGCATGAGGCTGCGGAGGAAAAGCGCGCCGATCACCAGGAAGGCCAGAGCCAACAGACGAATCAGCGTTGGCATGGGCGTCGCCGATCGGTGGGCGGTCCAGCGCCCGACATGGACAGGTTGGTGGCAAACTTCTGCATTGGCGTGACGCTCTCGCGCTGGAACGGGTGGGGCCGGTCGGATGGCCGGCCTACGCGCCGAGCGCCTCCGTGATGGCCGGCCGGGCGGCGTCCGCCTGGTCCGGCCGGACCATGACGCTGAGCTCGTCGGCGCCGGTGGCCGCGCGGACGCTCATGCTCGCGACCTGGTTCTTCACGCAATACTGGATACCATCGGCCTCGAGCGCCATCCGCACGACCGCCAGCTCGGCGTGGCTCGCTGGCCGGTAGACGTCCACGAACGCGGTCGACGGTGCGCCGGGACCTTCGTTTCGCATGCACGGGCTCCTGTTCACTGCGGGATTCCGAACGCGCGGTTTCGCTCGCGCAGCCTCCCAGGGCCAACGGCACGAGATGATGGAGACCAGCCTCATGCGGCACTCCGGTCAGCGGAGCAGGGAGAGACGCTCATCCTTCTTCGTGATGAACGGAAGCATGCGGCTCGCCGTGAGCCATGAAACCCCGAACGCAACCAGGCTGGCGTATTCCCCGTGAAAGGTGAGTCTCGGGGCGATGGCGCTGAAGTACCCTCCCGATAGGTGGTCCGCCGTGAGAACGAGAATGGACAGGGCCATCACCGCGCCGCATGCCGCATAGATGTACGCGCGGGTTCGCGCCCACGGATGGCGCTTGGCCCAGGCGCGCCGAAAGAAGCCATAGCAGAAATAGGTCAGGATCAGGAACATCACCGCCGCGGAAAGGGCGTGTACGTACGGTACGAGTTCCGCATGGCCGTCACAGCCGCAGGGAAAGAGCGCTACGCCCAGCGCAGCCCCCGCCGCGACCTTGCTGGTGAGCTTATCCGGAGTTGAGTACCCGTTGTAGGCCATCAGAAAGGCCGCGGTAGCGAAGAGGAACCCGATAAAGATGCTCTGGGACCAGCCCCCGGCGTGGTACGAGGCGCTGATGGATGCGAGTGGAGCGTCGGCAAACAGGTTGGTCAGATGGCCCAGGGAGAGTGCGGTGATGCCGACGATGAGCTTCGTGGTGTGGTGATCGATCTCGGGGTGGTGAGGTGGGGTGAGCATCGGTCGAGGCTCCGGTGAGGGCTCCAGGGAGCGCGTGCCCCAGGCCAATCTAGCTGTCGCGCCGGTACTTCGGATGGTACTTCAGTGTCTTGAGCGCCGTCTTGTGCTTCGCCACCGCCGCGGCCTGCGCCTCCGGATCGTGCTTCCGTTCCACGTACGCGGCTTCGGCCAGCAGCTTGCGATAGTTGGCCAGCCGATCGGCGTCGAGCGTCCCCGCCGCGGCCGCCGCGAGCACCGCGCACCCCGGCTCCGACTCGTGCCGGCAGTCCCGGAACCGGCACGCCGCCGCCAGCTCGTGGATCTCGGGAAACGTCTGCGCGAGGCCGTCGTCCAGGGCCCAGAGGCGGAACTCCCGGAGGCCGGGCGTATCCAGCAGGAGCGCGCCGCCCGTGATCTGGAACAGCTCGCGCCGAGTGGTGGTGTGGCGACCTTTGCGGTCAGCGCCGCGGACCTCACCGGTGGCGGCCACCGTGTGGTCCGCGAGCAGGTTGATGAGCGTCGACTTCCCCACGCCCGAGGGCCCGAGCAGCGCGTAGGTGCGGGCGGGCTGGAGGTGCGCCTTCAGCCGCTCGACCGCGGCCGCGCCCGCGGTGCTCACGACGTGCACGGTGACGCCCACCGCCAGCGACTCCACCTCCGCCACGGTCTCTTCGGCGTTCGCGGCGAGGTCCGCCTTCGTCAGCACGATCTCCGGCACGGCGCCGCTCTCCCACACCGCCGCGAGATAGCGTTCGAGACGCCGCGCGTTCAGCGGAGTGTCCAGGCCGTGGACGATCCAGACGACGTCCACGTTCGCGGCCAGGACCTGCTCGGCGGCACCGGTACCGGCCGTGCCTCGGGAGATGGCGGTGTGGCGGAGTAGGACGGCTCTCAATGACAGGGGATCCGCCGGTGCGGGGCCGGGTTCCACGACGACCCAGTCGCCCGCGACCGGATGGGGGCCGGGGAACGAGGAGCCGGTGATACGGGCGACCTCGATGCTGGAGGCGAGGCGCACCGTCCAGCGATCGCGGTCCTGTCCCACGACGCGCGCCGGTGATGCGTTGGGGCTCGGGTTGGGCGCCGTGAACGGGGCCGCCCACCGTGCATCCCATCCCCAGGTGTGAAGCTCGGCGAAGTCAGCCATTGGCATCAGGGGTCGAAGAAGTGCACGTCTGCCAAAGTCTCAGGTCTCAATGTTCAAATCTCAAGTCTCAAGGACAACCCCTTGAGACTTGAGACTTGAACATTGAGACTTGGGCTTTTCAGGACGTCTGGTCGTGGAGTGTCCTCGAATGCCGACCGATCCCGCCGCTTCCTCCGTCCCCTCCCGCAGAGGAATTGGAGACCTGAGTTCGCCTCGTTGTTTCGAGGCGTGCGAGAAGCCCGGGCACGGTCACCGGCATCGCCTACCTACCGCCCTGCGGCGCCAGGTCATCCAGCACCCACAACTCGTCCCGGTGTGCGCCGCCCGAGTACGCGATGCGGCGGCCGTCGGGGTGGAGCACATGCGTGCGCTGTCCATTGGCGCGCATCACCTGCGTGATGGCACCGCCACCCACCGGGATCGCCACCATCGCGTGGGTGCTGTCACCCTCCCACGACCCGCGCATGACCAGGACATGCCGCCCATCAGGCGTCCAGTTCACGGAGCCGAAGTCGTTGTCTTCGAAGTGCATCGGGTGCGCTTCGCGCGCGATCTCCCGCATCGGGCCGCCGTCGATGGACATCACCACAACTTTCGAGACCCGGTCGGCGTCGCGGCGCAGCACCAGCGCGAGGTGCCGGCCGTCCGGGGAGACGCCGAGCGACCTCGTGACCGCTCGTTCGTCCGCGATGCGCTGCTCACGATCCGTTGCAAGGTCGCGCACGAACACCCCGGACGGCACGTCCGGCCGCTCGGGCGCGGACCGCGCGTACACCAGGCGACCATCGGGCGTGAACGTGACGCCACTGCCATGGTAGGCGTACGCCTCGCCCACCTCGCCGGTTCGCACATCCACCCGCAGGATGGTCGCCGCGGCACCGTTGCCGTCGCGCACGTAGAGGGTCTGACCGTCGGGCGCCCAGAACATCCCCTCGACTTGGCGCTGTGGAATGGCCGCCAGCTCGCGGACCGCGTCCCCGTCCGCGTCGCGGAGCATGATGCGCGTGGTGCGCTCCGACGCGTCGCGCACGTAGTAGGCCAGGGTGCGGCCGTCGGGCGACCACGCGGGCGCGCCCCCTCGCCCCTGTACGGGCGACGTGATGGCCACGGGCGGCGCGAGCACGCGGCCGGCAAGCACATCGAGGGACGCGATGAACACCTTCGGCGCGTCCACAGGGACCAGGTAGAAGTAGCTCGACCCCGCGAAGCCGCCGGGCATGAACGCAGGCATCCCGCCGCGCACCAGTTGGGGTTCGCCCGCCCGCCGCCCGCGGCTCACCGGTACCGACCAGATGCCGGTGGTGCTCTGGCTGCTGGCATGCACCAGCACGCTGCCGCCGTCCCTCGACCAGCCAAGCACCCAGCGCACCTCGATGTCGAGTGACCGGTCGCCGGACCCGTCGGACCCGATGACGCGGACGTCCTTGCCCTGGCGATACGCGACGTACCGCCCGTCGGGTGAGAAGGCGCCGTCGTGCATGGTCCCGTCGCCCCGACGGACCGTCCGCAGCACCCGGGTGGCGCCGCTCGCGGGATGGACGATCGCCAGGTCCTCAGTCGCGCGTTCGTTGGCATCCCGGCGGAAAATCTCGGCCAGGATCCCCTGCGACGCCGACCAGTCGGTGGGGTTGATCCACATGTCCCTCGGCGAGAGCGCGACCAGCACGCGCGGCGTGGTGTCGTTCACCGCCACCACGCGCAGCTCGTACTGGAAGTTGGCGTTGGGGACCCGCACGTTGCCGTAGCTGTACGCGACGTGGCGGCCGTCCGGAGAGAACAGCGGCTCCTCGGCCCAGCTGCCGTTCTCCGTCCAGGTTCCCTTGTTCGTCAGACGGCGATCCTCGCCGCTGGCGAGATCGTGCACGGCCACGTCGCCCGTGCTCCAGTCAACGAATGCGATGGAGCGGCCGTCCGGCGAGGGCGTGGCATAGTCGCCGGCGCGGGCCCACACGCGCCGCAGCGTCGCGCTCTCGGCGGAGTCGAGGGTGGTGGCGGAGAGGTCAATCGCTCCGCCAAGCACGACCTGGCGCTGGGATGCGTCACACGCGGCGAGCGCCAGCGTGAGCCCGAACGCCACTGTGATGGTGCCTGTATTCCGGGTCATGGCAGAGAGCTCCAATCGGTGCGGGTGGAGGTTCTGCCGCTGTACTCTTACAAGACCCGTTCCCAACCCGGGGGTCATGAGGGATGTTGCTGCGAGTATTGAGCTTAGGGCGTGCGGATGGCAGGCTACGGACTCGTCTGGGCGGAACGACTCGTTCCAGTCCAGGCGGCATGAGTGGATCAGGGTGTGCCGATCGGAAGGCGAACCTCGGCAGTGGTTCCGTGACCCGGTTCGCTCAGGAGGGTGATCTCGCCGCGGTGCGCGAGGACGATGCGGCGTGCCACGGCGAGGCCGACGCCCGTGCCGCCGGGACGCGTCGTGAAGAAGGGCTCGAACACGCGCTCGCGCGCTTCGGCGGGAACGCCGTGGCCGGAGTCGTGCACCGCGACGGTGTAGTCGCGATCTCCCCGGTGCAGCGACACGGTGGCGCGCCCGTGCGCCTCTACGGCGGCGGCGGCGTTGAGCAGCAGGTTGAGGAACACGTGTTCGAGCGCATCGGGGTCGCCGCGTACGGTCGCCTCCTCGGGCGGTTCTTCCCACGACAGTACTGCCCCCCGCGCGTCGAATGCGGGACCCGCTGCGCGGACCGCCGCCCGCACCGGTTCGCGCAGGTCCATGTGGCGCGGCTCGATGTGGCCGGTGCGCGCGGTTTCGAGCGCGCCGGCCACGGTCCGATCGAGCCGTAGCACGTCTTCGAGCGCGCGGCTCTGGAGCGCCCGCAGCGGCGAATCCCGTGGCAGCCGCTCTTCAACTTCCTGGAGATCGAGCCGGATCGCGGTGAGCGGATTGCGCACCTCATGGGCGAGCGCCGCGGCGAACTCGTTGACCGCCGCGAGCGATTCGCGCTCAGCGAGCTGGTCGAGCGTCCGGCGCAGACTGTCGGTCATCGCGTTGAACGCGCGGGCGACCCTGCCGATCTCATCATCGGACCTGACGTCCACCCGACGGCCCAGGTGACCCCCCGCCACGTCCCCCGCGGCGGCGGCAAGGTCTTCGAGTGAGCGTGTGAGGCGCGCGGTGATCAGCACGGCCGTCCACAGGCCGAAGGCCGCCACGATGAGCAGGACCAGGCTCCCGCGGCGCGCTGACCCGCGAAACGGCGCGGCGAACGGTGCCACCGGCGCCGTCGCGATCAATTCGACGGACGGTTCGCTCACGGATCGGCGCACGACCATCCAGTCTTCGGCGTTCCACTGGAAGCGTTCCTGCGCGAGCAGGGACGGATCGAAGGGCGCGGGCAAAAGCAGGGCGCCGGTCACAGGATCTCTTGCCGTGATGACCGCGCCGATGGCGGCTGCGGTCGCGGACGCCGGGCGCAGCGCGTTGATCGGCACGAACGCCTCGATCCGCCCGAGCGGCTCGCCGGTGGCAACGTCGAACAACGGCACGTCGGCGCTGAGCAGGGCGCCAAAGGCAAGGAATCCGCCGGGATCGGCCTGAAGCCGCCCCAGCCGCCACAGCTCGCGACCGGCCCGATCGCGTATGATCATGCCCTCAACCGCCGGCTCGAGCGAGGCGAACCCGGCCTGGACCCGTGTCGGTGCGCCGCGAGATGTGGCACCGGCCGGGGCGCGCAGGGCGCCCTGCAGTTCGGGTGCCTCGGACAGGTCCAGCAGGGCCGAGCGGTACCGGAGCCATGACAGCTCCACAGCCCGCGCGTCGGCGTCCAGCGCGCTTTCCAGCCGCGAGCGCAGCAGCGCCTCGCCTGACCGCGCCGCGCTGCCGGTGAGCCACAACCCGATCAACCCCAATGGCAGGACGGCCACGGCGAGCACGAGCAGCAGGATGCGCGCCCGGAACGATGCCGTCACGTGTCCTCGGCGTCCAGGCCGTGCTTGTCGATCAGGCGACGCAGTCGCGGCCGCGAGATGCCGAGCACCTCGGCGGCCCGGGTGCGGTTGCCGCGCACCTCGCGCAGGACGCGGGCGACGTGCGCGCCTTCGACGTCGTCGAGGCTCGCCAGCAACGCACCAGCAGGCATGTCGGCGGCGCCCAGCGCCAGATGCTCGGGGTGAATCACGCCGCCGGTCGCGAGCACCACCGCCCGCGTGAGGCAGTTCTCCAGCTCGCGCACGTTGCCGGGCCAGTCGTGCTCGAGCAATCGGGCGGACGCTTCGGGTGACAACAACGGCGGCGGCCCCGCACCGACGGCCGCCGCTGCCTGGCGCACCAGGTGGTCGGCCAGCTCGGGGATGTCGTCGCGACGCTCACGCAGCGGCGGCACGGCGATCTCCACGACCCTGAGCCGGTAGTAGAGATCCTCCCGGAAGGTCCCCTTGGCGACCATGGCTTCCAGATCACGGTGTGTCGCCGCCAGCACGCGGGCGTCGGTGCGTTCCGGCTGCTCCGCGCCGACCCGGTAGTACTCCTGCTCCTGGATCACGCGCAGCAGCTTGGCCTGGAAGTCGAGCGTCGTATCGCCGATCTCGTCCAGGAAGATGGTTCCGCGTCCCGCCAGGGCGAACCGCCCGCGCCGGTCCGTGGTCGCGCCGGTGAACGCGCCGCGCACGTGCCCGAACAGCTCCGACTCGAGCAGCGTCGCGGGGATCGCCGTGCAGTCCACCGCGACGAACGGTTCGTCGGCGAATCGCGAGGTGTCGTGAATCGCACGGGCGATGAGCTCTTTGCCCGTACCGCTCTCGCCACGAATGAGCGCGCTGGCCCGACCGGCGGCGAGCTGACCGATCAGCTTGAAGATCGCGGTCATGCCCGGGTGGCGACCGATGA
Organism: Gemmatimonadales bacterium; assembly: GCA_036398175.1. Lineage (GTDB taxonomy): Bacteria > Gemmatimonadota > Gemmatimonadetes > Gemmatimonadales > GWC2-71-9 > JAOTWJ01. Next base: position 26,707 of record DASWHL010000052.1, on the reverse strand, counting down.
GGCGCGGACCGGCGGGTGGCGGCTCCTCCGGGCCCGTCGCGCCGGCGCGCGCGCGCCGGTCGGCGTAGATCCTGTCTACGACGGCGCGGAGCTGATGGAGATCGAGCGGCTTGACGAGAAAGTCCGCCGCCCCTTCACGCATGGCGGCGGCCGCCGTGGGCAGATCGTCGTAGGCCGTCATCAGGACGACGTCGACGCCGGGCGCGCGCTCCTTGAGAAGCCGCAACAGCTCGATCCCGGTCATGCCGGGCATGCGCACGTCCGAGATGACCAGATCCGGCTGCGGCGCGCCGAAGGATGCCAGGGCCGCCTCGGCCGAGTCGACGGCGCGCACGGCCGCGCGACCTTTGGTCAGGACGCGGCTGAGGGTTTCGCGAATCCGCGCGTCGTCGTCCACGACGAGGATGTTGCGTGGCATGATGCGCGAAGATGGGGAACCGACCGCGGATGCGATAGGGCAGGGTCGCTCGGAGGCCGCGCGCGTCGCGGCCGCCGAGCAGCATCCCTTCGCCGAGGGAATCGAGCAGCGTGCCAGCACCTCGGGGAACAGCACGTATTATCTCTCATCCGAAGGCGACCAGGCGATCGTTAGGGAGCGGCGGTTTCCTGGCTTGGCCCCGAGCCCAGTATGCCTTACGCTATGTAAGGAATGCGACCAGAGGTAAGGATGCCCAGGAGCACCCTGACGAGCAAAGGCCAGATCACGCTTCCGAAGGCGGTCCGCGAAGCGCTCCAGTTGGAAGTCGGCGATCGCGTCGCGTTCGCACTCCGGGACGACGGCGTGGTCGAGATGCGGCCGGAAGCCGGTGACCTGCTGGCGCTGCACGGCAGCCTGAAGCCGGCCGATGGCCGGCACGTGTCGCTGGAGGCCATGCGCGAGGCCGTTCGACGGGGTGGCACGCGGAGATGATCGCGCTCGACACGAATGTCGTGGTCCGGTTCCTGGTCGCGGACGAGCCGCGGCAGGCCGCGCGCGCCGAGGGTTGCGAGGCGGTCGTCACGTTCGACCGGGTCCTGCTCCGGGAGGAAGGCTTTCGGGCTCCTTAACGCACCACCACTCCCGCATACGCCACCACGCTCGCGTCGTCGCCCGTGACGTCGCCGCTGTGCCGATAGTCCACGACCTCCGCCGTCGTGGCGCCAAGCTGCCGGCACGCCTCGAGCACCACCGCCGCCGGACCCCGCCCGCACATCGTGATCCGCTCGCGCCGGCAGACGTCCAGCAGCCCGCGCCCGTCCAGCCGGCCCACGGCCTCGAGCGCTTTCTGGTCCTTGGTCCGCGCCCGGGCCGCCGACTCGTAGTGCGTCATGTCACTCGAGGCGAGCAGCAGTACCGGCTGCGGCCAGTCGCGCGCCAGGCCGGCGAGATCAGTGGCGAGATGCTCCGCGTACCGCCATTCGTCCCAGCCGAGCACGATCGGCAGGAGGGTGAGGTCCGGGCGCAGCGCCTGAAGAAACGGGAGCTCGACCTCGATGGCGTGCTCGCCGGCGTGGGCGACGCGGTCGTCCGCGGCGAGCGTGCAGCGGGCGAGCAGGGCGTCGGCGAGCGCCTCCGCGATGGGAACCTCGCCCAGCGGGGTCGCGAACGCGCCGCGCGTCCACACGCTCGCGCCCCGGGGCGCGGTGCCGCGGCCCGTATGGTTGGGTGCCACGACGACGACGACGGGTGGAAGCGCGATGCGGGCGAACACGTGCGCCGCGCACTGCCCGGAGTAGGCGAGCCCCGCGTGCGGAGTGATGGCTCCGTGCGCCGGGGCGGGCGAGCCGTCCACGGTAGCAAGGAACCCGTCCACCATCTCCCGCAGGACGGGCGCCTCACGCGGGTAGAACATGCCGGCCACCGCGGGCCGGCGCGTGTCCGGGGTCATTGGGATCCCCCGGAAAGTATGAGGCCGGAGCCCTACGGCGGCTAGCTAGCGCCGCTCCCTGTCGGCCGGGTCGGCGACCCGTGGGAGGTGGCGAGTGGCGCGGGACCGCCGCAAGGCGGCCGGCGGGTAGTTCCCACTCGAGTTCCAGAGCACCCAGTCGGTGAGCCCGAGGTCCTCGGTGGCCTCGATCTGCGCGCGGACCTCGGCCGCGGTGTACCGCACCCGGAAAATCGAGAACGACTGGAGATAGGGACGGATCCTGGCCGACCGCGGCATGGCGTCCGACCGCGCGATGGCGTCTTGGAGCGCGCGCCGGACCGTTTCATACGGCGATGCGTTGGGGTGGGCAATGCCGTACGAACCACGCCGGTAGTGGCTCGGATACACCATGGGCAGAACGACGTCCGCCTCGGAGGCGAGGTCTTCCCACACCTGGCCGATGCCCAGATCGCCGGTGGTGCTGCTCGTCAGCCCGAAAATGTCGAGCGTGAACGGCACGCCGGCCGCGCGTACGCGGTCGCGCAGCAGCCGCACGTTGCGACGGATGGCCGCCCGCTTGCTCTCACCGTCGCGGCGCGAGGGATACACGGTGCGGCTGAGGCGCGCCGGCGGCTCATCGGGGAACCGGACGTAATCGTACTGAATCTCGTCGAAGCCCATGAGGACGGCTTCCTCCGCGAGCTGCGCGGCGTAGATCCAGACGGAATCGTGAAACGCGTCCACCCAGGGCTCGCCGAGGCCGTCTATCCACAACCCGCCCTTCGTGTCGTGGATGGCCCAGTCGTGCTTGCCGCGGGCCAGCAGGGGATCCCGGGCGACCACGATGCGGGCAATGGCGTGGATCCCGCGCTCCCGCAGCGCCTCGAGGCGATCCCGCGGATCGCGCACGCTCGGTGACCGGTTCGCGCCGATCTCGATAGCGGTGGGGACGGCCGACGGGTACGTCATCTCGCCGGTCGCGTCCTTCACGTCAATCACGAACGCGTTGACCTCGGTGGTGTCGGCCAGGCGGATGAGATCGTAGAACTTCTGGCGCGCGAAGACCCACCGGTTGAGGTAGATCCCGCGCACCACGGCCGGCGGCGCGCCGGGTGGCGGCGGCGGCAGGTGAATGCCCTCGAGACCGCGCGGCAGCAGGGCCGCCAGATAGTTGGGCCGCTGCTCCGCGTGATGCCGGTACGGGCGCCGTACGACGGCGCTGTCGGTCTCCTGCGCCGGCGCGGCAGCGGGCGCGAGCAGCAGCACCCAGCCGAGGGTCAGCGTCCACGCGGCACGCCTCAACGGTCGGCGGCTCCGAGGGCGTTGAACAGCAGGGGGAACGTGGCGATCGTGTGCCCGCGGTACTGCGGTCGGAAGCCGAACAGGATGACCCGGCCCCGGCCCACCGGCACTTCGATCAGTGCGGGGCGTCCCGCGGCGTGCTCGGGTCCCAGCACCCAGCCGGAGAGCAGCACGTCCTCCGGCTCGCGTGCAAAGCGGCCCACCACGCGCGCGCGGGCGCCGTCGGTGACCGCGAACAGCGGGCCCTCCTCGAACCACGCGATGGTCCGTGCGGGCGCATTACGCGCCAGGGGATGGGCCGCGTCCAGGTCGAGCCGGAAGATGCTGCCGGGGGCGTAGAACGTGCGGTCGTCGAGTGAGCCCGAGTCGTCGCGGACCGGCAGCCGGAAGGCCTCGACGGCCCACCGCGACGATTCGTTGAACGTCACCAGCGTCCCACCGGCCTCCACGAACACTCGAAGCGCCGCCACCCCGGCCTGGCCAAGGCCGCCCGCGTAGGGGGCCGGATACTGACTGTCGAGTCCCTGCTCGATGGCGCGGGCGCTCAGGGCCGGCATCACGATGACGTCAAGGCGCCGCCGGAGGTCGCCCGCGCGGACCACCGAGTCCACGAGCGACGTGTACGGCACGCCCCACGTGTCGAACAGCCAGCGGGTCCAGCCTTCGTCCATGGACGCGGTGTAGCTGCGATAGAGACCCACGCGTCCCGCCGTGCCCGCGAAACGCGGCGTGAACGGCGGGATCGTCACCGGCGCGGACAGTGGGACGGGAATGCTGTCACGCACCTCCGCCACGACGACGTCCATCAGCAGCGGCAGCGTATGCGCGGTCACGTCATAGGGCGGCTTGGGCGGGCCGCCGGGGTACTCCCGAAGGTCGGGATACCGCTGGCGCTCGAGCAGCGTCTTGGCGAACGCCGCGTACGGCTGGCGCAGGGGGATCACGTAGTCGCCGGCCGCGAACTGGCGTCGCGCCGCGGTGAACGGGGCCTCCGCCGCCCGGATCTCGACCTGTCCCCGCCGCAGAACGTCGAGCATGGCCGCGAGGCCCGGGCCGCGCTGGCCGGAACGCGGAACGACGTACGCGTACGGCCATCCGCTCCAGCCGCGGACCGCGCGTTGCCCCACCGCGAGGAAGTTGCGGAGCCAGGTGTCGCGGGCGGCCGCCGCGTGCGTCAGCAGCGCCAGCGCGCCCGACGTCTGGTAGTCCACGATGTTCGCCAGCGTCCACCGGCCGCCCGGCCATGGCTCGGGGAAGTTCCAGCTCGACGCGTGAGCCTCGAACCCCCGCCGGCCGCGCAGCTCGTCCGGCTCCACGGCGAGGTCACTCGCGATCCGCGCGCTCGCGGTTTCCGACAGGATCCGGACGCCGCCGTGGTAATGCTGGTAGGCGCGGGCGGGAGTCCACGCGTCGTACGTCGCGTTCACGACGATCCCGCGCTTCCCCTGGCCCGCCAGCTCCCAGGCCATGCTCGTGCCCAGGGCGTTCACGCCCCACACGAGGAGCGGATCCACGTTCGGCTCGATGGGGTCGAGGTACGGGGGCAGGAACAACCGGCTGCCGTACGCGCCCTGCTGGTGGATGTCGTGGACGATCTGCGGGTGCCAGACGTTGTGCAGGCTGTCCACCGTGAGCCGGGTCTCGGCCTGGGTGAAGACGTACCAGTCGCGGTTGTTGTCGTGACCGACGTACGGGTGGTACAGCTCGGGCGGCGACGTGGCCTCGGCGGGCGTGCCGACCGTCCGGTCGTACCAGCGGGTGACGATGGTGACGCCGTCGGGATTGAGCGACGGCACCAGGAGCAGCACCGTGCGATCCAGCACGTCGAGCGTTGGCGCGTCGGTGGCGGTGGCCAGCCGATGGGCCATCACCGCGGGCGCGAGATGGCCGCCCACCTCGGTCGAATGGATGCTCGAGGTGATCAGGACGATGGTCCGGCCGTCCCGCAGCAATTGCTCCCGCTCGGCGTCGGACCCGATCGTGCGCGGGTCCGCGAGCCTGGCGTTGACGGCCCGGAGATGCTCGAGCCGGCCGAGATTGGCCGCGCTGGAGATCACGAGGACCACGAACGGGTTCCCGTTGGTGGTCTTGCCCAGCTCCCGGAACTCGACCCGGTCGCTGGCCGCCGCCAGGGCCTGGTAGTACCGCACGAGCAGCGGCCACCCGGCCAGGCGACCCGTGGTTCCCGGCACGAAGCCAAGCACGGACTCCGGGGCGGGGATCTCCTGCGCGCCCGCGGCAGGAACAAGCGCGAGCGCGGCCAGCGCGCACGCGAGCGAGACGGACCGGCGGATCATGGGTGACCTCATGTCGCTACTTGGACCAGACTTGCGCCACCGGTGCGCCGCCCACCGTGCCCCCGATCACAGTCACGCGCGCGATTCCCTGCGCGTTCCACAGGAGCGGGACCGCGGGGCCCAGCACGGGTCCGCCGGCCAGGGCCGCGAGGGTCGCACCCGGGAACTCCTGGAACGCGCCCACCTGGGCGTTGGCCAGCACGGCGTACTCGGTTTCACCGGCGGACGGCATGCCCGCATAGATGCCGCCGGTGGCGACCAGCGCGTCGTCCACCACGGCGGCCGACAAGCGCGACCGGGCGTGCAGGAGCGGCACGGGCAGCTCGGTCCACACGGAGTCGCGGAAGGCGCCGCTCAGCGGGCTGATGGGGATGGCGTAGACCGTGGCGGCGAGCTGCGTGGAGTCGGCGAGAGAGTCGGGCAGCACCGCGCCACGCTCGCCACCCAGCACGAAGAGCGTGGATCCGGCCACGGCCGCGGCGGCGAACGCCCGACCCTCCGGGAGCGGCGGTCCAACGAGCCAGCCGCTCAGGGTGCCGTTCGGCAGGATGGTCGCGTAGAACACGTCGCGGGCCGCGAGGGAATCGGCCCGGAAGCCGCCGATCACGTAGAGCTTGCCGAAGGCGACAGCCGTCGCGCTGCCCGCCCGCCGATCCGGCAAGGGCGCCATGGGTGTCCAGAGGCTGTACGTGCCCGTGGCGGACAGGCCAATCCCCAGCGCATCCGCCAGCACGCGACCCGCGGAGTCCACGCCGCCGATCATGTACGCCACCGCCTCGACGTCCTGGAGCGCCGCGGTCGTCCGGTCGGCGCCCGCCATGGCGTGGAGTCGCCGTCCGACGGGCACGATGCTGTCCGGGGCCTCCTGCCAGCTCGCGAGCCGGCCGTCGGGGGCAACGATCGCGACGTACGTGCCGCGATTCAGCCTTCCGTCCGCCAGGCGGCCGCCCGTGAGCACGACGCGCGCGGTTACGGCGGCGCCGGCCGCGAACCGAACACCGGCCGCCGCGCTTTGCGTGACGGCGAACGGGAGGGCCGCGTCGGGCGCCCACGCGTGGGATGCCGGGTCGTAGCTCGTTCTGGGAAGGATGAGCAGACCGAGGGGGCCGAGCGTGTCGCTCCCGGCGACGACGTACGTGGGGCCCGCCTCGACGTCGGGGGGGAGCTGGGCGCGGATGGCGCCGTCGGCCCACGACAGGATCGTGGCCGGGGCCAGGAGGCCGCCCGCCTGGACGTACACGTTCCCGGCTCCCTGCTCCGCTCCGAAACCGAACCCGACCCAGACCACCGTGTCCGTGGCAAAGACCGCGGGATGGCGCGCGCCGTTGACGGCGAAGAGTTCGGCGGTCGCGACCGGGTCGGTCGCGCCGCCACAGGCCGCGAGACTCGCGGCCGTGCCGAGGGTCAGCAGGAAGCGTGGCCAGGACATGGGATGCCTGCGAGGAAGATACGTCGGCCGAGGCCGGGGATCAGCCGTCGTCGCGACGGACGAACGCCACGCTGCGGCTCAGCTCCTCGGCGAGCACGCTGAGGCGGTGCGTGCCCCGTTCCATCTCCTCGGCGACCCGCTGCTGTTCCCGGGCTTCCCGGGACACGTGCGCGGCCTCGCCGGCCGACCGATCGGCGGCGTCCCGCGCGGCGGCGAGGGTGTCCGTGGCCTGACCCGCGAGTTCGAGCATGGCGCGCGGGGCCTCGCCAATGGCCTCGCCGGCCCGGCGGGTATCCTCGGCGGCGGCCATGATGGTGTCGAGGTCGCGCCGCCACTGATCGGAGAGCTTGGCCAGCTCGCCGAGCTGGGCGCCGATGTCCTCCAGGATATGCGCGGCCCGGTCCAGCACCTGACGGGTCGAGCGGGCGCTGCGGCTCATGCTTCGCGCGGCGTGACCGCTCTCCTCCGCCAGCTTGCGCACTTCGTCGGCCACCACGGCGAACCCGCGCCCGTGCACGCCGGCCCGGGAGGCCTCGATCGTGGCGTTCAGCGCAAGGAGGTTGGTCTGGTTGGCGATGGTGCCGATGGCGTCCGCGAACCGCTCGACCTCCTGGGACGCGTCACGGAGCGACGCCACCTCGCTGGCGCCGCGTCCGATCGTGCCGCCGAGCTGCGACAGCTGGTCGCCGGCGCCGCCGCTCGAGGCGCGGACGTCCAGCACGCGCTGCGCCATCTCTCCCGAGACGCTGCGGGCGCGGTCGGCCGCCGCGCCCGAGGTGCGGATCGTCTCGACCAGTCCGGCGACGCGCTCGGTGGCTTCGATGACGCGCTGGGCCGCGGCCTGCGCCTGCTGCTCCGCGGTCGCCGCGCGCAGGGCCACGTCCTCGCTGAGCGCGCGGATGACCCGGGTCGTGTCCGCGAGCGACCGGGCGAATCCCGACGTGTGATCGGACGCTTCGGCCACCGGCTGGACGAGCGTGGACAGCGCGAGCGAGAGGGCGAGCTGGGGGGCGAGCAGGTTGAGGAGATCGCCGTCCGCCTCGCGATAGACGCCCGCGTCGCGATGCCGGACGCTCCAAAACCCGACCACCACGGCCCCCTGGACGAGCGGCACGACGACCTCGGAGCCCGAGCCCGCGACGTGATCGCCGTTGCCGCCGGCCACGACCGGCTTGCGGCGGCGCACGGCCTCGCCGATCGTGCCGTCGTCGCTCGAGCCCGTGGTGCCCGCCCCGACCTCGGTGTCCGCCAGCAGCCGGTAGACGCGGCTGGCCGGGTCAATGGCCGCGAAGCCCATGTGGCTCCACGGGACGAGATGCTGCGTGAGCTGCCGGACCCGGGCAAAGCTGTGCTCGATGCTCACCTCGGTGGCCACCGCACCGGCAAGCCGGTTGACCAGCCGCAACTCGTCGGCGTGGACCGCCTGCGCGATGATCCAGTAGGTGAGGGCGAACGCGCCAAGCAGCACCAGGCCCAGGACGGCGGCCGGCCCCGCCGGCGCATGCGCGCCCGCGAGCCCGGCCCACCCGAGCGCGAACGCGACGGACGCCGCGTAGATCACCGACTCCCATCGCAGCGTGAGCCGCGCGTCCTTCCAGAGGAACATGCCGCGCAGCGCCAGCTCGACGTAGAAGGTGCCGTTCACGACGACCGGGAGTGCCGCCGCCGTCAGGGCGAGCGGGAGCAGGTTCTCCGTGCCGAGGGCGCCGCCGTCCCGCACGCCGCCGAGCGCGTCGAACAGGAGGCCGGTCAGAGCCGTCCCGAACGTCAGGTGCGCGGCGGTCGAGGCGGCGGCGGCCGTCGGGAGCCGCCGCAGCCCCACGTCCCCGGCCGCGATCGTCAGCACGGAAATGACGACGGCAAACTCCCAGCCGTGCAGCAGGATCGCCGCGAGCACGACCGCGAGCACGAAGGACGCATAACCGCCGCCCGGCAGGGGAATGCCGAAGCGGCGGGTGAGCGCGCCGGCCGTCACGAAGAGCAGCGTCTGGACCGCCAGGCCGCCGAGCGGCGGTCCCCCTGGACCGAGCAGGCCGTACAGCCCGACCGCGGTGGCGGCGGCCGCGCCCAGGCCCAGCGTCAGCCGCAACTGGACGGCGCGCCGGACCCGCAGCGCGGCAAGGTCGGATTCGGGGGTTCTGGTCACGGTCGTGTCGCGAAAGTTGGCGCGCGGAGGCAAAACTGCAAGCGCGTGGCGGCGCTCAGGGTGGTGCCGTAGACTTCGTCGCCGTGTCCCCTGGGAGGCCGACGGTGATGATTGGCATTCAGTACTGCGTCGTCTGAAACTACCATCCCCGGGCCGCCGGTCTGGCGGCCGAGCTGCGTGAGCGCTTCCCCGACGCCGAGGTCCGCCTGATCGAGTCGTCCGGGGGAGCGTTCGAGGTGACGGTGGACGGTTCGCTGGTGTTTTCGAAGCTCAAGCTCGGGCGCCATGCGCACGAGGGAGAGGTCCGGGAGTTGATCGAGGCCCTCGGAGGGGGCGCCGTATGAAGATCGGGATCTCCACGGGGGGCGGCGACGCCCCGGGGCTCAACGCCGTGATCCGCGCGGTGGTGCTCTCCTCCATGCAGCGCGGCTGGTCGGTCTACGGGATCCAGCGGGGCTTCGGCGGCCTGCTGGGCGACGCGCAGATCGTGCCCGTGACGCGCGAAACCGTCCGGGGCATCACCCACCTGGGCGGCACGATCCTCGGAACCACCAATCGCGGGAACCCGTTCTCGTGGCCGGTCAAGCAGCCGGACGGCTCCGTCACGGAGGTGGACCGATCCGACGAGGTCGTGGCGGCGTTCCGGCGCCTGGGGCTCAACGCCCTGATCGTCGTGGGCGGCGACGGGTCGCTCAAGATCGCGCAGCAGCTCTGCGCCAAGGGCCTCCCCATCGTGGGCGTCCCGAAGACCATTGACAACGACGTCCGGGGGACGGTGATCACGTTCGGCTTCGACACCGCGGTGAACACGGCCACCGACGCCATTGACAAGCTGCACTCGACCGCCGAGAGCCACCAGCGCGTGTTCGTGGTGGAGGTCATGGGACGGAACGCGGGGTGGATCGCGCTGAACTCCGGCCTCGCGGGGACGGCGGACGTCATCCTGATCCCCGAGATTCCCTTCGACATCGCGAAGGTGTGCGACAAGGTGCTGGAGCGCGACATGACGGGCCAGCACTTCAGCATCGTGGTGGCTGCCGAGGGTGCGCGACCCCTGGGCGGGGAGGCGGTGCTCCAGGAAGACCGGAAGCCCGGCGCGGTCGCCCGGCTGGGAGGCATCGGCGAAGCCTTGGCGCGCGAGATCGCGGACCGCACCGGCAAGGAGACCCGGGCGGTGGTGCTCGGCCACCTCCAGCGGGGCGGCTCGCCCACGACGTTCGACCGTCTGCTGGCGCTCCGGTTCGGGGCCGCCGCCGTCCGCGCCGTCGAGGCGAAGCAATTCGGCCAGATGGTGGCCCTCGATCCGCCGACGATCGTGATGGTGCCGTTCGCCGAGGCCCTCGGCGGCCACTCGGGCGTTCCGCTGGAGCACGACTCGGTGCAGACGGCAAGGGAACTGGGGATTTGCCTGGGGGATTGAGAAACGTGAGAACGTCCTCACGTTTTCTCGCCACTCCCATATCTTTACCGCCGTGTCCCCCCACCAGCACATCCGCGATCACTACCTGCCCCCGGACCCCGACGCCTTTCGGCGCGCGGAGCCGCCCACCGGACGTGTCATCGTCATCGCGCCCACCCGGGCGGCCTGCGAGACGATCGAGCTGGCCCTGGGACTGCGGATCGAAACCGTGCTCGAGCGGCAGCACGGGGCCCAGGTGCGGGCGCTGGCGGGCGGTGAGGCCGGCTTCGGGATCATGGCCGGGACGGGCACGGGCAAGACGCTCGCGATTCGCCCGATCTCCGAGGAGATCGTGCGGGCGCCGCTGCGCGTGGGGGTGGTCAACCGCGAGCGCGAGGCGACGCCGGAGACGCCGACCTGGAACGTCGTGATCGTGACGACCGGGATCGCGCGCCGCTGGTTTCAGAGCGACCTGATCGGCCCGCAGGACACCCTCGTGGTGGACGAAATCCACCAGACTTCCGCGGAACTCGAGCTGTGCCTGGCCCTGGGCAAGCGGATCGGATGCCGGTTCATCTGGCTCTCCGCCACCGTGGACCCGGCGTTCTACGCGGAGTATCTCGAGTCGGCGGATGTGCTCGAAACCTCCGCGTTCGATCCCGCCCTCGCGGCCCGCGTCGAGGTGCACGTCAAGACGCCCCTCGAGTTCCTGGACGAGCGCTTCCTCCGGCGGGTGCAGCGGGAGCAGCGGGGAGTGGCGGTGTTTCTCCCCACGCGGGCCGAGGTGGAGAACGTCGCAGCGGAGCTGGGGGACGCGTTTCCCGGGATTCACACCGCGTTCTACCACGGCGGCGAGCCGATCCGCGTCATCCGCCCGTTCCTGGACGGCGGCGTCGAGAAACCCTTCCTGCTGGCCATGACCGCCGCGGGCCAGTCGGCGCTCAATATCAGCGGGCTCGATACGGTGGTGATCTACGACGCCCGCTACACGAACATCGTCGAACGGGGCCGGAACATTCTGACCCGGCAGTACCTCGGCGCCAACGAGATCCTCCAGATGGCCGGCCGCGTGCATGGCCGCGTGCCGAACGGCGCGGTCCAGATCCTGAGCGACCGGGAAATCGAGTTTGCCGCGTTGCGTCCCACGCCGCCGGAGTTCCAGCTCGCGGGCGACTCCGAACGCCTGGCCCTGACCTCCGCGGCGCTGGGGATAGACCTCGCCGAGCTGGATCTCCCGGTGCCGGTGGACCGGCGCGCCTATCGGACGGCGGCCGCACGGCTGGCCGACCGGGGGATCGTGCGGGACGGGCGGCTCACGACCTACGGGCGCGACGTGGAGGCGATGCCCGTGGACCGTCCGTGGGGCGAGCTGCTGGTCCACGCCGACGACGCGGTCCTCCCGTTCGTGGCGGTGACGGCCAACATCGAATCCCTGCACCGCATGACGCGCGACGAGCGCGACCTCCGCGGGCTGATCGTCCGCGGGAGCGATCACCTGACCGCCTACAATTTGTTCGCCGAAGCGGTGAATCTCCACGGCGAGCTGGGGCGCGTGTACGGCCTGCCGCGGCACCTGTTCCGGGAGTCGGTGCAGGAGTGGGCGGAAGCACGGGGCGTGCTCGTCAAAGCCCTGGAAGACGTCGCCCTGGGACTCGCGTCGGTGTACCGCACGCTCGAGGTGCCGCTGCCGGGCCAGCTGCCGGACGTCCGGGGCGGTGTGGTGCGGGGCTTCCGCGACCTCCTGGCCCGCGTGATGCCGTTCGACCTCGTGATGGAACAGGCGACGGCCCGTGGGGAGCCCGTGCGGATCTCGCGCGGCTCGGTCTGCGGGCCCGGTGCGGCCGTCGCGGGCCAGATCCGCTACTTCGCCGACCGGTTCGGGACGCCGCGCGGGGCGATCGAGGGGACGGAGATTGCGTTCGACCTGATCAAGCGGTACGCGGTCCACGGCGAGCCGCGGGTGCGGTATCGGGAGAGCCAGCGGCACACGGGTCTCGTGCTCGAGCGGACCACCTCCTACCACGGGTTCGAGCTGGATCGTGCCCGCGAGCCGCTGACCGGGGAGTTCCCGGCGGCGCTGGCCGACCCCTCCCGACTGGCCCTGGCCGAGGCGCTGGTGGCGGGCCGGACGACGCACACCGATCAGCGGGCGGTGGCACGGGCGGTCGCGCGGATTGACGAATACTGGCGGCGGTCGGGTGGGCACCTCGTCACGGCAAGCCCCGACGCGGTGGCGGCGGCACTCGCCCGGCAGCTCAGCGGCGTGTCGAGTTGGGACGGGTTCGTGCGAACGCGGCTCGCGCTCGACGTGGCGGGATTCGTGGGCGAGGCCGAGCGGCAGGCGCTGGACGCGCTTCCCGCGTCCGTGTCCCTGCTCGGCGACCGGATCCCGCTGCAATACGACATCGAGCATGGCGAGCCCGTGATCCGGCTGCGACTGCGGGAGGGCAAGGCGCGGCGGCTGCGGAAGGATACGGTGCCCGTGCTCGACCGGCCGGTGCGGTTCTCCGTGCTGCGCGGTCGCCAGGAGGTGCTGCGGGCCGCGTCCCTCGAGGAGCTGGTTGCCGGGCTTTCGGGCTCGCGCGCACGCGAGCAGCGAGGAGCCCGCCGGCGTCGGCGGCGCTAGTCGCGGCGGGGCCGGGTCAGGGAGAGCAGTCCGGCCCAGAACGCGGACCAGGCCTGCTCCATGTCGTCCGCGGCGGCACCGCTCCCCAGTTGGAGGCCGATCCCCTCGACCACCGCGACGAACAGGGCGCCGAGTTCCGGTACGGGGACCGATGGTTCGAGGCGCAACTGCCCGAGCAGGCGCTCCACCGCCGCCCCGATTTCCCGGGCGAACGCTACCCTGCCGGCACTGACTGACCGGACGACCAATTCGTCTGCTCGCAGTCCGAGCGCGGCGCACGCCGCGGCCTCGCCACCGGAAGCCTCCGCGAGCAGGGTCTCCCATGCGGCACGGATTGCCGCTTTGGGAGTCACGGATCCCAGGGCGGCGGTCCAGGAGGACGTGCGCCGTCGCCAGAGGTGTTCGGCCGCGGCGGCGAGGAGCTGGTCCTTGGCCTTGAAGTGATAGTGGACCAGTCCCTTGGCGCAGCCGGCCTTCCGGGCGACCGCGTCCGTCGTGATGTCGGCGCCACGCACATCCCGGAGGAGCGAGAGCGCGGCATCGAGAATGGCGCCTTGCGCGCCCGGCTGCGGGGATCCGGACCTGGCCTTCTGTCTCGCCATTTCAGTCCCCACTCCCGCGGTTGGCTCAGGGAATATTGGCTGTCCGGCCGGTCAGCGCAACAGCGAGCACCATTCCCGTGATACTGGGCGGCCAGTCAGTCAGTTGAACTGCGTCCGTGTGTCTGGGGAACCGGAAACGTGAACGACTTGCGCTGATGGGATCGAAGGGGTTGCATCGAGTCCCGGTGATTCGGTCTGAAACCCCGCCAGTTCCGGGGCGTAGTCTTTTCCATGGGCACCCCGGACCCGGCCAGCCGGCCTCAGCTCTTCTCGCCGCTCGCGCGCGCCGTGTTTGATCGCTTCGGCGAGGCGGTGATCCTGTTCGACTCGGACGGGCGGCTGGTCTACGCGAATCGGGGCGGGCGGCACGTCCTCGACTCCGTCAGCAACAACGGCGAACTCGACACCCGATCGCTGTTGCCCCGATTGGGGCGGATGGGGGGGAGGGTGGAGCGGCTGACGGCCGGGGAACTCACGCTCGGACACGCGGTCTACGTACCGGGCACGCCGAGCGCGGAGACGCTGGCCAACCGGGAACGTGAGGCCATCGTGGGGACGCTGCACGCCACGGGCTGGCGCCTGACCGAGACGGCCCGCCGGCTCGGGATCTCCCGCACCACCCTCTGGCGGCGCCTCCGGGACTGGGGCATCGAGGCACCGGCCGACACCGGCGGCGCGTGAACGCCATCCTGGTCCGCACGGGACTGGCCGCGGCCTCCCTCACCCTGCTTCCGTTCTCCGCCGCCGCCCAGGGATCACCCTACGCGGATGCCGCGACCGCGGCGCTCGTCGCGACCGCCCGACAGCGGCACCAGCACCAGGACTCGCTGGTCAGGGACTACCGCGCCCTGGTGACGACCCGGTTCGACGCCAGCGCGGGCGCCAGCCGCTTTGCCCGAATGGCGCCTCTGCTGGCCCACGAGAGCGTGGCCCGGGCAAGCTGGCGGCATCCCAACGACCTCAGGGTCGAGGTGCTCGGCGCGCGGACCACGTCCCAGCTCGCCCGGTATTTGCCGCGGGACGCCGAGGTCCGCGACGCGGAGGTACGGGTCTCGTTCGCGGACCGGCCTTGGTTCGTGCCCCGCGCCCTCGGGGATTCCGTCCGGCTGCTGGGCGTGCCCGAAACCGCCGCGCTCCATCCCCTCGCTCCGGACGGCGAGTCGTTCTACGACTACGCAATCGTGGATTCGGTCACGATGGTCCTGCCGGGCCGCACCATCCGCGCCATCGCCATTCGGGTGCGCCCGAGGAGGCTGGGGCCTTCGCTCGTCGCCGGAGACGTCTGGGTGGACGCGGAGACGGCGGACGTGGTCCGGCTCCTCGTGACGTTCCTGGGCGAGTACCTGTGGGAGACACCGGACCCCGACGGTACGGCAACGGACAGCGCCAAAGCGCGCCGAGACTCGAAGCGCGCCCAGCAGATCCTCACCGTCCAGGCGGATCTCGAGTACTCGCTGCACGACAACCGCTACTGGATGCCGTACCGGCAGGTCCTCACGATTACGGCTGAGATTGACGTGCTGGTGCGGCTGACCCTGCCGGCCCGGGTCATCACCAGGTTCAGCGACTACGAGATCAACACGGATACGCCGATCGCGTTCCAGGTGCCTCCCGACGAGTGGACGGACTCCACCGCCTCCCGGCGCTACTGCCCCCGGTGCGGGAAGGACGAGCGACGGCGGCGGGCCGAGGAGGTCGGGTACGCGCGCTTCGGGCGCTGGGACCAGGGCCGCTGGGAGGTGACGGTCCCGCCGACCGACTCGCTCGATGCGCATGCCTGGCGGACCGCGCTGAGCCTCACGATGGACCCCGGCACGGAGGAGCATATCCGCCGCAGCGTCGCGGACCTCGCACGGTTGAAGGAAGAGCTGCCGCCGGAGTTGCTGTTGCGCCGGCGGTTCGGGTTGGCGTGGGAGACCGTGGGGGACATCGCCCGGTTCAACCGGGTGCAGGGCCTGTCGCTGGGCCTGGGGCTGCGGCTGTGGCCGAACGTGCCGTTCACGACCGTGGTGCTGTCGGGGCGGTTCGGATTGGCCGACACGCGGCTCACCGGCTCCGCGCTGGCGCGCCGCGATGCGCCGGGCGGCGTGCTCGAGGTCCGGGCCTTCCATCACGTTCAGGAGGCCGAGCCGTGGACGCGGGGGCAGAGCATCGGCAACACGATGAACGCGGTGTTTGCGGCCCATGACGATGCGGACTACTACCTGGCGAGCGGCGTGGGCCTCGCGTTCATGCCGTATCATGGGTCGTGGGCGGACGTCGAGTTCCGCGCGGGAGTGGAGCGTCACCGCAGCATGGACGCGGTGGCTGGGTCCGGCGTAAACGATTTCCTGGGAGGGAGCGGCGTGCTCGGTCCAAACCCGCCCATCGCTCCGGGTGACTACGTCCGCGCGTCCATCCGGCCGACGCGGCGGTTCGGCTGGACGAGGGTGACGCTCGGCGTCGAAGGTCTCGCTTCCGATTCGCTTGCGGGCGGTCGCGGCTGGGTCGCCATGGAGATCCCGTTCCGGGTGCTGGAGCGGTCGGGGAGCGTCACGTTGCGCACGGCTCACGCCGTGGGCGACGCCATACCGCAGCTCGCGTTCCGCGCTGGCGGCCCCTTTACCGTTCGGGGCTACGGCTATGGTTTCCGGCAGGCCCCCGGGGGCTGGTCGGCCCAGCTCGATTGGGCGCTGCGCCGCCGCGGGTGGATCTGGACCCCGGTGGTGTTTGCCGATATGGGGGACACGTATCGCCGCGGACCGTTCGATCCGCTGGTCGGCGTCGGCGGCGGCCTCTCGTTCCTGGGGGGTCTCGCGCGGCTGAACGCCGCCTGGGGCGTGCATCCCGAGACGGGCTTCCGGTTCGATCTCCTGTTCCGGGCGCCGCGCTAGGGCGACCACTCGCCAGTGGCGGACCGGCCGGGGGGTCCCTACGTTCCAGCCGATGTCCGGCGTCCCCTTTTCGATTGACGAGTACGTGCGCTGGTCCGACGTGGACCGCGCCGGCATCATCTTCTATGGCGCGTACGTACGGTTCTTCGAGATCGCGGAAACCGAGATGTTCCGCGCGGCCGGACTTCCGTACAGCACGTTCGTCGAGCGGCTGGGCGTGTGGCTGCCGCGGGCGCATTTTGCCTGCGACTTTCATTATCCCGCGCGCCTGGACGACCGCCTGCGCGTCGTGAGTTACGTGTCGGCCTTTGGACGGACGTCGCTCACGCTGAGCTTCGACGTCTGGCACCTCGGCGCCGCGCGCCTGGCGGCGTCGGCGCGGGAGGTGCTGGTCTGCACCGACCGGACGAGCCTGGTTCCGGTCCCGATCCCCGGTGCGTTGCGCCAGGCGCTCACCCCGTTCGTCTTCTCCGAAGCCGCGGCGCGCGACGCCGTCACGCCGCCGGCGGGAACCCACGCATCATGATCCGTCACCCCGCAGTTTTCCTGGCGCTCCTGGGCCTTGCCTGCGCCGACCGCACGCCACCTCCGGATGCCGACGCGCAGATGGCCACCGCGGACTCGCTCGCCGAGATGGCGGAAGCGGTCCCGGAGCCGCCACCCATGCCGGACCACCCCGGGGGTCGGTCCGGGCAGCTCACCGCGCGGGCCGTGGGAGCGTTCGAGCTGGACCGTGGGTGGCCGGCGCGGGCGGGCCGCTGCGCGCGGCCCGCGATGGTGGTGATCCTCGCGGAGGAGCCGGGCAGCGGCGCCTCCATCCTGCTCCAGTTGCCCGCGTCGAGCGACCTGACCGGGCCGTACCCGGTGAAGCTGGCCGACAGCCTCGGCGTGCCGGCCCCGCCGGCCTCGCAGCTGGGCTTCCAGTTCTTCGAGATGAATGCGGCCGACGCGTATCAGGCCGCCGACGGTGAGGTCGAGGTGCGAGAGCTCACCGATCGGCGGGTGACCGGACGCTTTACGGTCACCATGCGCCACGTGATCAACGATCAGATCGCCCGGGTTGCCGGCACGTTCCAGCAGGTGGCCGTCGAGCCGCTCCCGCCGGACTGGTGCGAGCGCGCGGCCGCGGCGCAGGACTCGCTTGCGGTGGTGGACTCGACGCGCGTCCCGGGTTGACCCGGAGCCGGGGCTTCGTTGGTTGGAGAGGCCCGCGGAGCGGACTAGATTCCGTCCTGCATGGATCCCACCTACGTCCGCAAGGGGTTCGGCCTCAAGCGGGAGATCGAGGCGGAGCTCGCCAGCTATCACAGCCAGGTCGTGAACCGGCTGAAGGCCGCGGACTACACGCTCACGGTGGGCGACCTCACGATCCGGCTGGCCCGGGAGTTCGGGTTCTGCTACGGCGTGGATCGCGCGGTCGAGTACGCCTACGAGTCGCGGAAGAAGTTCCCGGACCGGAAGCTCTACCTCGTGGGCGAGATCATCCACAACCCCCACGTAAACACCCGGCTCCGCGAGCTGGGGGTCACCATTCTCGGCTACGATCCGGGCGGCGCGTTCGACTTCTCGGCGATCGCGGTGGATGACGTGGTGCTCATGCCCGCGTTCGGCGTCACCGTGACGGACTTCGAGCGGCTGCGCGCCATCGGGTGCGTGGTCGTGGACACGACGTGCGGGTCGGTGCTCAACGTCTGGAAGCGCGTCGAGCGCTACGCGAGGGACGGGTTCACCTCGGTCGTCCACGGGAAGCACTACCACGAGGAGACGAAGGCCACCGTCAGCCAGGTGACCAGGTACGAGGGCGGGACGTACCTGATCCTGCTGAACATGAGCGAGGCGGAAGTGGTCTGCCGGTTCATCGAGCAGGGGGACAATACGGCCGAGATGGAGCGGCTGTTCCGCCATCGCGTGTCACCCGGGTTCGACTTCGCGCGGGACCTCGCGAAGGTGGGGGTCGCCAATCAGACCACCATGCTCGCCGGGGAATCCCTGGCGATCGCGGCGCGCATCGGCGAATCCGTGGCGCGGCGCTGGGGACCGGACACCCTCGACGCGCATTTCCGCAGCTTCGACACGATCTGCTCGGCCACCCAGGATCGGCAGGACGCCGTGCTGGAGCTGATCGAGGAGCCGCTCGACGTGATGCTCGTGATCGGCGGCTACAACTCGAGCAACACGAACAATCTCGCCAGGATCTGTGCCGAGAAGGTCACCACCTATCACATCGCGGACGCCTCCTGCATTGACCCCGAGGCGGGCGCCATCCGGCACAAGCCCGTGGATCAGAAGGACGAACGCGAGGAGCGGGACTGGCTGACGGGGGTACGGCGGATCGGGATCACGGCGGGGGCTTCGACGCCGAACAACAAGATCGGAGAGGCGGTAGAACGGACGCTGGCGACGCTTGGATACCAGTTGGACGTGTAGACGCTCGCAACTGGCCGCTAGTATCTGACCAGGGACGCCGCCCAGGTGAACCCAGAGCCGAACGACGCCAGGCACACCAGATCCCCCCGCTTCACCCTGCCTTCCTTCACGACCTCGCTGAACGCGATCGGGATGCTCGCGGCCGTCGTGTTGCCGTAGCGTTCGATGTTGCTGTAGACCTTTTCTTCGGGCAGCTCGAGGCGTTTCCGGACGGCCTCGGTGATGCGCAGGTTGGCCTGGTGAGGCACGACCATGGCGAGTTGATCCGGGGTCACGCCGTGGTCCTGGAGCACCTCGAAGATCACGGCCGGGAACTTGGTGACGGCGTGCCGGAACACCTCCCGGCCGTTCATGTGGGGATTGACGCTGCCGTCCGCGATCATCGCGTTCGAGATCCACGGCCGATTGGCGGCGCCGGGCTTCTGGATGCACAGCTCGAGGGCGTACGTCCCGTTGCTGTGGAGGCGGTGTCCCAACACCGCACTGCCGTCCGCCCCATCGGTGGCTGCGAGGCACATGGCCCCGGCGCCGTCGCCGAACAGGACGGAGGTGTCACGGCCCCCGGTGTTGAACTGGAGGCCCGGCGAGTGCAGCTCCGCGCCCACGAGCAGCACGCGGTCGAACGCCCCCATGCGGAGGTAGCCGTCGGCGGCCGACAGGCCGTAGATGAAGCCGGTGCACTGATTGCGGATGTCCATGGCACCGACTTCGCCCAGGCCGAGCTGGTGCTGGAGCAGCACGCCGTTGCCGGGGAAGTAGAGGTCCGGTGACAGCGTGGCGAAGATCAGGAACTGCACGTCGCCGGGCGTCCAGCCCGCGTCGGCCATCGCGGCGCGGGCCGCCTCCGTCGCGAGGTCCGTGCACGTGACGCCCGGGACCGCGTGCCGCCGTTCCCGGATGCCGGTCCGTTCCTGGATCCAGGCATCCGAGGTGTCCATGAGCTGCTCGAGGTCGTGATTGGTGACCACGCCCGGTGGGACGTAGTGGCCGATGCCGGCGATGCGCGTCTGTCGGGTCATGAGGAGAGCTGTGAGAAGAAGTCGTTGCCCTTGTCGTCCACCAGGATGAACGCGGGGAAGTCCTGCACCTCGATGCGGTAGATGGCCTCCATGCCCAGCTCGGGGTATTCGATCAGCTCCATCCTGCGGATGTGGTCCTTGGCGAGAATGGCCGCCGGTCCACCAATCGAGCCCAGGTAGAACCCGCCGTGCTTCCTGCAGGGGTCTGTTACCTGCCGGCTGCGGTTCCCCTTGGCGAGCATGACCAGCGAGCCGCCGCGGGACTGAAACAGGTCCACGTACGAGTCCATCCGGCCGGCCGTCGTGGGCCCGAACGACCCCGCCGCCATGCCCTCGGGGGTCTTGGCCGGGCCGGCGTAATAGACCGGGTGGTCCTTGAAGTACTGCGGCAGGTCCTGGCCCCGGTCGAGCCGTTCCTTGAGCTTGGCATGCGCGATGTCGCGGGCCACCACGATGGTCCCGGTGAGCGCGAGCCGCGTTTTCACCGGATGCCTGCTCAGCTCGGCGCGGATCTCGTCCATGGGGCGGTGGAGATCTATGCGGACGATCCCGCCGTCCCCCGCCTGCCGGAGCCGATCGGCGATGAACCGCCCCGGATTGACCTCGAGCTGCTCGAGCAAGATCCCGTCACGCGTGATCTTGGCCTTGATGTTCCGGTGCGCGGAGCACGAGACGCCGATCCCCACCGGGCAGGAGGCGCCGTGGCGAGGCAGGCGCACCACGCGCACGTCGAGCGCGAAGTACTTGCCGCCGAACTGGGCGCCGATGCCCGTCTTCCAGGCGTCCTCGAGGAGCTGGCGCTCCAACTCGGTGTCGCGGAAGGCCGTCCCGTAGCTGTCGCCCGCGGTCGGCAGGGTGTCGTAGTAGCCGGCGCTCGCGAGCTTCACCGTCTTGAGGCACGTCTCCGCGGAGGTCCCTCCGATCACGAAGGCCAGGTGGTACGGTGGGCAGGCGGCGGTGCCGAGGGATTTCATCTTCTCGACCAGGAACGTCCGCAGGCTCTCGGGGTTGAGAAGCGCCTTGGTTTCCTGGAAGAGGTAGGTCTTGTTCGCCGATCCGCCGCCCTTGGCCACGAAGAGGAACGCGTAGGTCATGCCGTCCACGGCGTGGATGTCAATCTGTGCCGGGAGGTTCGAGCCCGAGTTCTTCTCCTGGTAGGTCGTGAGCGGGAGCGTCTGGGAGTACCGCAGGTTCTCGGTCGTGTAGGTCTCCCAGATCCCGCGGGTGAGGTACTCCTCGTCGCGCACGCCGGTCCAGACCTGCTGGCCCTTCTTGGCGTAGACCATGGCGGTGCCCGTGTCCTGGCAGAACGGCAGCACCATGTGCGCGGATTCCTCGGCGTTGCGGAGCAGGGCCAGCGCGACGGCGCGGTCGTTGTCGCTGGCGTCGGGGTCGTCGAGGATGGCGGCCACCTGTTGCAGGTGGCCGGGGCGCATCAGAAACGAGACGTCGCGCATGGCGGTTCGTGCCAGGAGCGCGAGCGCCTCGGGGTTCACCTTGAGGATGTCGTGGCCGTCGAACGTCGTGACCGAAACGTGCTCGCCGTGGAGCCTGCGATAGGGGGTGTCGTCCTGGGCGAGCGGAAAGGGATCCTGCCAGAGGGGGGCGGTCATGCGTGCTCCTTGACCGGTCTATGTGAAGCGCGCCACCAGGCGCGGCGCCGTACCCGTGGAAACGTCTCCGGGGGCGACAACGCCGCGCAATGGACCCGCCCGCAACCATGAAGAACGGTTTACATGGCGCGGGCGGGCTTGACGAGGCTGTAGAGCAGCACCCGCTCGACCTCCATGTCGTCGGTGAGACTGCCGAGGATGTAATCCGCGCCGACCTCCCGCACCACGAGCCGGGCCGGTGTCGTGACCTCACCCAGCCAGCCGCCGTCCCGATCGAACACGCTCCAGCGCCGCGGCTCGTCCTCCGTCCCGGCAACCGCGGCCACCCAGAGGCTGCCCTCCCGGTCCACCAGGATCTCGCCGAAGGCCGGCATGGTTTCCGGATACGGGACCCTGGAGTACGCGTCCCGGAACTGCGCCATGAACGGATTGGACTGCCCCTCGATGACCGCGGTGAGCCGCGCGCGGTGTTCCTCGATCTCGGCTTCGGTCACCAGGCGCAGCTCGTGCCGCTTCCGAATGAGCCGGGTCAGCTCTCCCGTTGGGGTATAGACGCCGATCTCGTAGGTGTCCGACACGCCCAGGTAGACCCGGTCGCCCGCAGACGCGACATGGGTACTCGGCGAGAAGGGGAGCATGATCGGCATCGGCATGCTGCGCCCACCGAACTCGATCATCTGGACATCCACCCGGGCTCCCGGGAACAGGCCGAGCGTGTCCACCGGAGACCCCGCGCCATCGAGGTGCAGCACGTACACGCTGTCGCGCGCGGGCCCCGCCTTGCGCTGGAGCATCTCGGGGCCGACGCGCATGTTGGGCATCTGTGCGACGTACGAGCCGTCGCCCAGGCGGCCCAGCACGAGGAGCGGCACGGGGTTGGCCGCGTCGGTGGCGCCGAAGTCCCGGACGTGGCGGCCGGCGGCGTCGAAGAGGCTCAGGCGGCGGCTCATCGCGTCGAAGGCGAGCACGCTGTCGCCCGGCAATCCTATCAGGCTCATCAGCATCTGGAACTCGCCCGGGCCGCCGCCCTTCCGGCCCGCGCTGCCGCGCAACGATCCGTCGGCGGCGAAGTAGCGGAGCTGCTGGGTCCCGGCGTTCGCCACCACGATCGTCCCGTCGGACAGGCGGGTCACGCCCGCGATCTGATAGAACTCCTGGTCGGGGTCGCCTTCGGGCACCCCCATCTCGAGTGTCGGCTCCGCGGACACGGTCCACGCTTCCTCCGCGGTCCAGGCCGGCGCGGCGTTCTCGACGATCGTGATGCCGGCGCTGTCGCGCGTGGCGGCGGCTGCGGAACGGTCGCCGGACGAATCGCGGCATCCGAAGGCCGAGCAGAGGACGGCGAACGCCGCGAATAGAGCGCGGGTATGCATGAAGGCCTCCGGAACGGGGCAACACTGGTGAAGCATGCGGAATTAGAGGTCCGCGACCGTTAGGGGCAAGTGAAGTGCGGGTGAAGGTTCCGGAGTAGACCGTCCGTCGCACCATCTGTACTGGGAGAGTCTGTGATGATAGGCTTGGTGACACCCAGCATCTGGAGGGCACGTATGCGGCTTGCCAGCGTATTGTGGGGATTGAGTCTCGCAGGTCTGGCGGCGACCCCGGCGGCGGCGCAGGACCCCGCGGCGTTCGCCGAAGGGGTGGCGCGGTCGCCTGCGCTGTGGGACTCCGTGGTCCCGGCTGCGCCGCCCGTGGTCCCGTCGCGGGACTCGGTGGTCAGGGAACGGAAACCCCAGGCCGGTCCGCGGTTGCCGGACTTCGTGGCCCCGGTCCGGTTGCCGGCGGAGCCCCCGCCTGCCGCGCCAAGCGGCAACATCGTCATTCCGGTGACGACCGCGTTGATCGTGCTGGCGGTTGTGGTGCTGGTGCTGCTCATTGACTAGGGCGGCGTCGCACCTTCGGGTGTCCGCCCTGGCTTCGGGGCGAGCCGGCGCTCCCGTGGTCTGCGGCGCCCGCACGGGTTGCCAGACGGGCATGGCCACGCCTATGAGCGCGCCGAGACCGGTGAGCAGGACCACGGAGAACGCCGCGTAGATGGGCCCCACGCCCGGTTCCTCGGAGTTCCGGGAGCCGAGGATGGCGGCGACCCCGAGCGCCGCGGCGAGGCTACCCCCAGTCCTTCGAATCCGGCGCGACGGCGCGGAGGAAGCGGAGGAGACGGAAGGCGGTGGTACGCGGACCCCGAGGCGCACGTCTTCGCCGGGGAGTACTGGGTCTATCCGACGACCTCGGCGCCGTACGACGACCAGACCTACATGGATGCGTTCTCGTCACCCGACCTGCTGACGTGGACGAAGCACCCGCGATCACGACGCAGGGTGTGCCACGGACCCCACTGAACTGAGCGAGGCCGCGACAGGAGGCCGCCGCGGACTGGCGCCAGTCCTTCGAGAATGGCCGGATGGCGCAGCGGGAGCGCATGGGACCGCCAGCGCCCGTGGCCCGCTCGCCTCGGAGTTCGGTGCTTGACATCCTGGCTGTTTCTGGTTCTGGATTCACCCTTGACCAACAGCGGGCGCAACACCACGAAGGCGGTCGTGCAGGTCGGCTGGTGCGACGAACACAAAAGCCCTCCGGATCTTCCCTTTGTCGAGCAAGCCGAGCTCTGCCAGGTGCAGGAGGTCGGTTCGGGCGGTCTGGTAGCTCACTCCATGCGAACCGCGGTGGGACTCGATGCTGTATGTGAACAGCGGGTTCTTCAGCGCATGGTTAATGATCGCCAATTGTCTGTGATTGAGGGCCGCTCGAAGCATCTTCGACTGCTGTACGTACATCCGGGTTTCTCGAAGCTCCTCGGACTTGCGTTGCAGGTAACGATGCAGCTTCTCGATGGCCTGGATCAGTACCCGAAGCTGGTAGAGAACGAAGTAGGTCGTATCGTTCTCGTCTGTCTCCGTGTACAGGAATGCGCGAGCGTACTGAGCCGGGGCCATTCGAAGGATGCTGGAGATTGACACAAACTCACAAAGCCAGTAACCCTGCGCGCGCATGGACCAATAGAACAAGGCGCGGGCCGTTCTCCCGTTGCCGTCAACAAAGGGATGGTCGTACGCCAATGCGAAATGGAGCAGAATGGCACGCATTACTGGGTGCATGAAGGAGTCTGATTCCGTGGAGTTAGCGAACGCACACAGAACATCCAAACGCTTATCTAGGTCGTTTGCTTCGGGCGGGATGTGCAGAGACTTCCCATCAGCAGGGTCAACAACGTGGATAGGTTCGTCCGGCCGGCGGAGGCGACCTGCGGCACCGGGATCGTCGAGGGTTTGCTCCGTGAGAATACGTTGCATCTCAAGTATGATGCCGCGCGTCAGCTGCTGCTTCCCGAGATTCTGAATGAACTGCATTGCCTGATAGTTGTTGTAGATCATCCGCTCGCTCCGGTTGTGAGGTTGACGGCCCTCTCGGAGCATCTCCTTGGCAACCTCCCTCGTCGTGGCTGCTCCCTCCAGTTGGCTGGACGTGATCGCCTCCTCGACTAGCGACTTGAGAAGGTACATGTCCCGACTGTGTGGGCTCGTTATCTGGTCGCTGCCCCTGATGGCGCCACCGGCGTCGCGGTCAATCCTGTGGAGCATCCGGTAGGCGAGGTTCGGGACGCCGTACTTGAATTCATTGCCGTTTCGGTCCTGGAAGGGAAGTGGCTGATACGAGCTGCGGCGGGCCAATTTCACTCCAAGCCACCATTCCTTGACGGAAAGGTCGGATGGTGGTTCGAGGTGTCGCAGCACGTCCCAGTGCCGGTACTTGCCTCCGGGTGTCGCGTCGATATGGCGTGACAAGACGTGGCCAATCCGCTGCGCCCCTTCATCGTCAAGTATGGACTTGAAGAGCTCATCGATTGGAGGGGGGCGCAGCGGGATCTTCATCGGCCTTCGTCCGGCGGTAATGTCAGGGAAAAACCAGTATCCAGAGTTTTGATAGTTCTGCGAGTGAACGTTACGGCGATTAAATACTATTGTCAAGTGCATTAGTAGTAGAGTATAGCGCAGCAGATTTGTCTGACAGAAAATTTCTCTAACATGTTGTTATATAACTAGTTATCGAGAATGACTTCGAGGCAAGGAAGCTCAGCCCCAGTCCTTTGATGCTGGGGCAACTCCGCGGAAGGAGCGGAGGAGACGGAATGCGGCGGGGGACCGAGGGACCGGCGGACCGGCGGACGATATCTCCGATTCCGGGGCTGTTTCGGTCCACCGGTCCGCCGGCCTGTCGGTCCGCCGAACTCCCAAGCTTTGCACCTGTTCAGCGATCACGTTCACCGTCCCATCGTCCTTGGCGAGCTTGCCCTTCACCCAGAGGAACGGGTCGCCGCGAATGGCTAGGCGGTCCCGATCGTAGACGTCCGGGTGGACGATGACGTTGGTCATCCCGGTCTCGTCTTCCATCAGGATGAACACGAACCCCTTGGCCGTCTGCGGCCGCTGACGGGCAACCACGAGACCAACCACTTCGAGCATTTCACCATGCTCGTGGTCTACGAGACTCCCGCTCTTCACGGCGTTGGGTGGCAGCGCCCCCGCGAGCAGGCTCAACGGATGCCCGCTGGCCGCGAAGCCCAGCACCGCATACTCGGCCAGCAACCGCTCGCTGGCGTCTACGCCGCCGAACCGGAGCGTATCGTGCGGGTGGTTGAGCGGCAGCTCGAGCTGCCGGCGCACGCGCTTGGGATCTCTGTCTTCCTTGGGGCCGAGCCAGAGGCCTGCCTGCCAGAGCAGCTCACGGCGCGTGAGGCCGAAGTCGTCGCAGGCGCCCACCCAGACCAGGTGGTCGAACGCGTTGCGCGTGGGACCGGGTGGTGTTCTACGGATGAGGTCGCTCAAGCCGAGATACGGGCCATTCCGCTCGCGCTCTTCGACCACACCCTGAGCGTGCTCTTCGTTCCACTCCCGGATGAACCCCAGGCCCACCCGCACGGCGCCGTTCTCCACGGTGCACCAGATGTCGCTCTTGTTGATGTCCGGGAGGAGGACGGTGACCCCATGCCGCACGGCGTCGCGGCCGAGCGCGTCAATGGAGTAGAAGCCCATGGGCTGATTATTGAACAGTGCGGCGTAGTACTCGACCGGGTGATAGTGGAACAGCCACGCCGACTGATAGGCGAGCAGCCCGAACGCCGCGGCGTGC
>DASWHL010000051.1:0-18522 GCA_036398175.1 Gemmatimonadales bacterium | reverse complement strand
AGCGACCTCTACAGCCTGGCCTGCGTGCTCTACGAGATGCTGAGCGGCGAGCCGCCGTTCACCGGCCCCACCGCCCAGGCCATCATCGCCAAGCGGTTCGTCTCCCCCATCCCGAAAGTGCGGACGGTGCGCGACGTGCCGGAAGGCGTGGACGAGGCCGTGACCCGCGCGCTGGCGCGCACCCCGGTGGACCGGTACCCCACGGCGGCCCAGTTTGCCGACGCGCTCGTCGCGGTCCGCGAGTCGGGCGTCATGACCGCCCGCACGCCGCCGGAGGCCCAGAAGCCGGCGCCCACCCAGCAGGCCATTGCCGTGCTCCCGCTCGCCAACATGAGCGCGGATCCCGAGAACGAATACTTTGCCGACGGCATGACGGAAGAGATCATCAACGCCCTCGCCAAGGTGCCCGGCCTGCAGGTGGCCTCGCGCAGCTCCTGCTTTGCGTTCAAGGGCAAAGAGGTGGACGTGCGGCAGGTGGGCGACAAGCTGGGAGTCGGCTCCATCCTCGAAGGCAGCGTCCGCAAGGTGGGGAACAAGATCCGCATCAACGCGCAGCTCGTGAACGTGGAGAACGGCTACCACCTGTGGTCGGAGACGTACAACCGCCAGCTCGAGGACGTGTTCGCGATCCAGGAGGAGATCTCGCGCGCCATCGTGGACGCCCTGAAGCTCCACCTGGGCAGCGACACGGCCAAGCTGGTGGTCCCCGCCAAGAACCTCGAGGCTTACAACCTCTACCTCAAGGCGCGCTTCTTCTACCATCGGTTCACCGAGGCGAGCCTCCAGAAGAGCCTCGACTTCTACCAGCGCGTGCTGCTGCTGGAGCCCGGCTACGCGCGCGCGTACGCCGGCATGGCCGACTGCTGGTGCCGGCTGGCCGACGACTGGATGGCGCCGGACGACGCGTACCCCCGGGCCAAGACCGCGGCCACCCGGGCCCTCCAGAACGACGACAACCTGGCGGAGGCGCTCACCTCCCTCGGCAAAGTGCTGGGCTGGTACGAATGGGATTTCAGCGGGGCCGAGCGGCAGCTGCGCCGCGCGGTCGCGCTCAACCCGAACGACGCCGAGGCGCACTGGGCCTTTGGCAGCGTGCTGCCGACCGTGGGGTTGCTGGGCGAGGCCATCAGCGAGATTCGGAAGGCGCTCGCCCTGGATCCGCTCGATCCCGGATACAGCCGCTGGCTGGCGCGGTACCTGCTGTACGCCGGCGACTACTCGGCGGCGATCGCGCAGGGCGAGAAGATCATCGAGCTGGGGGAGGACTTCTTCCTGGCCTACCTGGACGTGGGCTCGGCGCACCTGGGCCAGGGGGATGCCGAGGAGGCCCTCAAGTGGTACCGCCGCGGCCAGGCGCTGGAGAACAGCGTCCGCTCGTACGATGCGTTCATCGTCCGGGCGCTCGCCGCGCTCGACCGCCGCGAGGAGGCCGAGCAGATCCTGGCCCGGCTCGAGGAGGAATCGCGGCAGCACTACGTCCGCGCCGAGATCCTGGCCATGGGCTACGCCGCGCTGGGGGATCAGGACCGGGCGTTCGCGTGCCTGGAACGGGCCTTTCAGAGCCGCTCGGGCGGGCTCATCTACCTGCACATTGATCCCGGCTACAAACCGCTGCGCGACGACCCTCGGTTTGCCGATCTCGTGCGGCGGATCGGGCTGCGGTAGCGGGACCGACCGTCCCCTATCGATATTGGCCTCGACTTCTCCGGGAAGCAGCCCATGCCCCTCAGCATCCAGGCGGTCGCGATCCTGGCCGGCCTGACCCTGCCGCTCGCCCTCGCCGCCCAGGAGCCGGCTACCGGGGCGGGCACGAGCACGATCGGCGTCTTCCTCGACTGCCAGACGTTCTACGGCTGCGACGCCGACCACGCGCGCCGCGAGATTCCGTACGTCAACTGGATGCGCCACCGCCAGGACGCCGACGTGCACACCCTGGTGACCGCCCGGCAGACGGGCGGCGGCGGCCAGGAGGTGACGCTGGCCTTCATCGGGCTGCGCCGCTTCGCCGGCGCCGCCGACACGCTCCAGCACGTGTCGGCCAACACGGACACCCAGGCCGAGATCCGCGAGGTGGTAACCCGGCTGCTCAAGCTGGGCCTCACCCGGTTCCTCGCGCGCACACCGCTGGCCCACCGCCTGGACCTCGCGTACAGTGCCCCGGACACCGCGGACGCCCAGGACGCCGCCACCGCGGCCACCGACCCGTGGAACTTCTGGACGTTCCGCCTCCGGACCGGGGGCTACCTGCGGGGCGAGCGCCAGCAGAACATCCGCTCGTTCAACGGGACGGTCACCGCCAACCGCACCACCGAGGCGTTGAAGCTCGATGTCAGCGCCTTCGCCCAGACGGACCGCAGCGCCTACACCCTGAGTGACGGCACCGAGTACGTCAGCCGGTCCGCGTCGTATTCCGCCGACGTCCTGGTGGTGTGGAGTCTGGGCCCGCACTGGTCGGTGGGCGGCACCGTGGACGCCAGCCGCTCCACGTTCTCGAACCAGGACCTCAGCCTGTCGGCCGGACCGGCCATCGAGTACGACCTCTTCCCCTACGACGAGTCCACCCGGAAAAAGCTCACCTTCATGTATTCGGTGCAGCCGGTCCACTTCAACTGGGAGGAAACGACCGTCACGGGCCGGCTCGCCGAGACCCGCATGCGGCACCAGCTGCAGATCGGCACCCAGATCCAGCAGCCCTGGGGCCAGGTGTTCGGCTCCGTCTCCGGCGTGCAGTACTTCCACGACCTCCGCCTGCACCGGATTGACACGTTCGCGGGGTTCACGCTGCGGCTCGTCCGCGGACTCGAGCTGAGCGTGTTCAGCGACTTCGCGCGCATCAAGGAACAGTTCGGGCTGCCGGCGGGCGGGCTCACCGACGAGGAGATCCTGCTCCAGCGCCGCGCGCGCGAAACCGACTACCGGTACGGCGTGAACTTCAGCCTGAGCTACCGGTTTGGATCGAAGTTCGCGAACGTGGTGAACCCGCGGATGGGCGGGGGGAACTTCTTCATCGTGTTCTAGGCACGGTGGGAACCCCGTCGGAAACGGGTGGCCGGCCTCAAAACGCCACCTCCAGCCCCACCCCCACCCCGTTTCCCACCGCCCGCGCCCGCACCCCGGCACCGTTCCCCTCGAGCGGCCGCCACCGGTCCGTCCGGATGACCGCCCCGACGACGCCCCCGATCAGCATCCCCACCGGCGCGCCGAGCATGAACCCGATGGGCGCCGCCGAGCTGCACGTGAAGATGCAGAACTCCTGCGTGGCCCCGATGGCCGTGCCGAGCAACGCCCCGCTCAGGAACCCCACGCCAACACCGGCCCAGAAGTGACTCCGCGTCCCGTCCCGCACCCACACTTGGGCCACGGACGCCGAGGGGATTGCCCAGCGGGCGTTGCCCGCCAGGTCGAGACGCAGACTGTCGGCATCGGTCGCGCGCACCGTCCCTTCTTCGCGGCACTGGCCCCGCCGCCAGGTGTCCTCCTCGCACTGGTACACCACGCGCACCCGTTGCCCCACGAGCGGATCCGCATGCTGGGCGGCGGCGGTGGTGGGAACGACGATGGCGGCCAAAACGAACCACAGCAGGTGACGCGACATGACGGGCTCCGTGCCTGGGTTGGCGGCACGGTACCGGGGTGCCCGTCAGCCGAACGTCAAGGCGGACCATCGCGGTTCCCGTCAGCCCCCCTGCGCGGGTTCCGGCACCCACAGCGGTCGCACCTCCACGTGCCACCCCAGCTCCTCCCCCATCCGGCCCGCCGGGTGCAGGGACGCCAGCTCCACCGCCTCGTCCAGATCCGCGGCCTCCACCACGAACACGCCCCCGATCTCCTTCGACTCGATGAACGGGCCGTCGGTGACGGTCCGCTTGCCGCCCCGATGGCGGACCACCTTCCCGCCGTCCTGGAGCCCCGCGTACAGCCGCACCCGCCCGTCTCCGGCCAGCTCCGCGTCATACACCCGGCACCGCTCCCGGAAGGTGGCCTGCTGCTCCTTGGTCAGGCTCTCCCAGGCCGTTCCGTCTCCGCACGCCAGGCACAGGTATTTCATCGCTCGTCCTCCCTGAGGTTGCCGTTCACGCCGCCCAAGCCCGGCCTTTTGCCGGGTGCTGGGCTGTTACTCCAGATAGTCGCGCGAGCTGCTGTGGGATCGACAAGACTTCAGACGTGCAGCGTGTAGCGTAACTGCCTGGATGGCCGGGCGCCCGGAAGCAACCCGGGAACGACGGGAGTCGGCGGGGTATCTTCCGGGGCACGTTCCACCACGAGGCCCACATGCAACCCCGCACTCGCCGCGCGTCCGTCCGCTTCTGGGCGCTCCCCCTGCTGCTGGTCACCGCCGCCGCGCCGCGGCCCGCGGCCGCCCAGGACTCCACCGCCGTCACCGATCCGTTCCGCTGGCTCGAGGACGTCGAGGGCGAGCGGGCCCTGACCTGGGTCGAAGCCCGCAACACGGCCTCCATGGCCGAGCTGCAGGCGCACCCGTGGTTTGCCACCATCCAGCAGGACCTCCTCGAGATCATCACGTCCCAGGACCGGATTGCCTACCCCTCCACCCGCGGGGACGTGGTCTACAACTTCTGGACCGACGCCCAGCACGAGCGGGGCATCTACCGCCGCACCTCGATTGCGTCGTACCTGTCGGGCACGCCCGCATGGGAGACCGTGCTGGACATTGACGCGCTAGCCGAGAAGGAAGGGGTGAAATGGGCCTACCGCGGCATGAGCTGCCTGGGGCCCGAGTACCGGCACTGCCTGGTGAACCTGTCGCGCGGCGGATCGGACGCCACCGAGCTGCGCGAGTTCGATCTGGTCGAGGCGACGTTCGTGGACGGCGGCTTCTTCCTGCCCGAGGCCAAAAGCGCCGTGGGCTGGGTGGACCAGCACACCCTGCTCGTGGGCACCAACTGGGGCGAGGGGTCGCTCACCACGTCCGGCTACGCCCGGATTGCCAAGGTGTGGCGCCGGGGCACCCCGCTCGCCTCGGCCGAGACGCTGTTCGAGGGCAAGCCCACCGACGTGGCGGTGTTCGTGGGGTCGTTCGAGACGGTGTGGGGCACCCAGCCCGTCATCTTCCACCGGCCCAGCTTCTTCGAGGGCACGCTCTACCTGCTGCGCGACGGGAAGCCGGTGGCGGTGGAGATCCCGCGCGACGCCGATCCCGGCCTCGTGGGCGACCAGCTCACCGTGTACGTGCGGGATCCGTGGGAGGTGGGCGGCCGCACCTGGGGCACGGGCTCGGTGATTGCCATCAAGCTCGAGGACTTCCTGGCGGGGAGCCGCGACTTCCGGGTGGTAGTACAGCCCGGACCGCGTGCGACGGTGCAGGGCGTGACCCCGGCGGGCGACGTCCTGCTGGTGAGCGTGCTCGACAACGTGCGCGGCCAGCTCTGGATGTACCGGTTCGACGGCCAGACGTGGGTGGGTGAGCGCGTGGGCGCGCCCGACATGGGGTCGGTGAACCCGGTGGACGTGGACCTCCACTCCAACCGCTTCTTCTTCACGTACTCCAGCTACCTCCAGCCGACCACGCTGTACATCCATCACGACGACGGCCGGGTGGAAGAGGTGCGGCGCCTGCCGGCCATGTTCGACGCCACGGGGTTGGTGATCGAGCAGTACGAGGCGACCTCGAAGGACGGCACGCAGGTGCCGTACTGGCTGGTCCACCGCGAGAACCTCGAGCGCAACGGCCACAACCCCACGCTGCTCTACGGGTACGGCGGCTTCGAGATCAGCAGCACGTCCGGCTACAGCGCCACGGTGGGGAAGAGCTGGCTCGAGCGCGGCGGGGCGTACGCCGTGGCCAACATCCGGGGCGGCGGCGAGTTCGGGCCGGCGTGGCACCGCGCGGCGCTCAAGGAGCACCGGCAGCGCGCCTACGACGATTTCCTGGCGGTTGCCGAAGACCTCATCACCCGCGGCGTGACGTCCGCCGGGCAGCTCGGCATCCAGGGCGGCAGCAACGGCGGCCTGCTGACGGGCGTCGCCCTGACCCAGCGGCCGGACCTGTTCGGCGCGGTGGTGATCAACGTCCCGCTGCTCGACATGCGCCGCTACAACAAGCTGCTCGCGGGCGCCAGCTGGATGGCCGAGTACGGCAATCCCGACAAGCCCGACGAGTGGGCCTACATCGCGAAGTACTCGCCGTACCAGAACGTCCGCGCCGACAAGACCTATCCGCGGCCCCTGTTCACCACCACCACGCGCGACGACCGGGTCCATCCCGGCCACGCCCGCAAGATGGCGGCCCTGATGCTCGAGCAGGGCCACGACGTGCTGTACTACGAGAACACCGAGGGCGGGCACGGGGCGGGAGTGACGCCGGAGCAGCGGGCGCGGATGATGGCGTTGACGTACACGTATCTTTGGACTCAGCTGAGGGAGGGGGTGGTGCCGTAGCTGCACGTGTGCTTAGGACGTTGAAACCAATCCCCCCTTTCCCGCGTCCAATCTCCTGAACCTCTCGTTCGGGAGCCCAAGATGCGGGCGCACGTTACCGTCGCCTGCCTGGCTACCCTGGCCGTGACCCCGGCCGCCGGCGCCGCGCAACAGCAGCGCGCCTCCCTCACAGGGATCGCGGCGCCCCGCCTGGCCACCGCGTTCCGGGCGGAGCGACGGGAGCAACGGCAGCGACGGGGACGACGGGGTGGGGTGGATCCCGCTGAAGCGGGCCCTCGGCCACGATCTGCCGCCGAGGGCGGCGTGTGGCTTACACGACTTGACCAAGTTGGTCAACTATGGTAGGCTCCCTTTGGAAGGGGAGCCATGTCCAAGCCGCGGCGCACGACCGTGCGGGAAACCGTGACGCTCTATCAGGCCAAGACCCATCTCTCCGCGCTGGTGGAACGCGCGGCGGGCGGGGAGGAGATCGTGATCGCCAAGGGCGGCAAGCCCAAAGCCGTGCTGGCCCCGCTGCCGGACACGCGCCCGGACCGGAAGCCGGGGCGGGGGCGTGGCCGGTGGCGGGTGCGCGCGGACTTCGACGCGCCCCTGCCGGACGACGTCCTGGACGCGTTCGACGGATGAGACTGCTCCTCGACACGCACGTCCTGATCTGGTGGGACGAGGGCGCGCGGCTTCGCGCCGAGGCCAAACGGGCCATCCGCGAGGCCGACCAGGTCTACGTGAGCGCCGTGAGCGGGTGGGAGATCGCGATCAAGACCGCGCTCGGCCGGCTGCGCCCCAGCCGCACGCCGGCGGACGCCGTGGCGGAGTCAGGATTCGAGGAGCTACCCGTCCGCCTCCGCCACGCCGAGGCGCTCGGCGGCCTGCGCCCCCATCACCGCGACCCCTGCGACCGCATGCTCGCCGCCCAGGCCCTGGCCGAGGGGCTCACGCTGGTTACGCGCGATCCGGCGTTCGGGCCGTATGGGGTGCGGCTGATTCGGGCGTGAGTGAACGGCCGTGCAGCGTGTGGCGTGCAGCGTGCAGCGTACCTGCTCGGCCGTTCCGCTTCTCAGGGGTTTTCCTCTTCCTCGGACGTTCGGGCGATGTACCGTGAAGGCACGAGTGACGACGGAATTCCGCCATTTTTACTCGGAATACCGCGGCAGCGAAAACCGTTGCATCCGCTCGACACTACTACCAGTAGCAGGTTTTCGAATGCTCCGGATGTCCCCAGATTGGCAGTGCGCCAGGCGCCGCGGTCGCTCGAATTGGCCGCGTCTGGTGGTCGAGTTCACTGCCATGTGGTGGCGAGGACACGCTGGTGCTGCCGACCATTACGCTGGATCTGCGCCGGTTGCTCGAAGGCGCCGCGAGTGGGCCAAAGCGGTCGGCTGAGCGGCCGGCAGGAGAGACCCACACCTTCAACAAGGAACGCCTCGGCGCGGGCGCCACGGAGCGGCACGTGCCCGTGGACGACCTGCTGGCGTGGCACGCCGCCGCCGGGCTCCAGCCCGGTCGCCCGGCGTCGCCCGTCCTGATCCTCTACGGCCTCACGTCGGAGCTGGTGCAGCTCACGGTCTGCGGCCCGTGGGTGGGTGCCGCGCTGACGCGGGTTCCGGGCCGGCTGGAGTCGGGACGGGGGCACGCGCTGCCCAACGCGCAGCCGCTGCTCTACTGGGACGGCAAACTGCTGCGGCGCGTGTACGCGCGCCCGGACGACGCCACCGTCCACGGCCCCTTCGTGGCCGACCTGGAAGCGCTCTTCGGCACCGCCGTCTTCCCCGCCGACGCCGAAACCCTGCGGAGGCTCCAGGCCGGCGAGTGGGCGGATCCCTGGCATTCCCCCGTCCCCGACGTCTCCGAGCGGGAGATCGTACTGAACGGGGAAGGGCGCCGGGTGGCGTGCGCGTGGTGGAAGCCCGGGAAGCGGTAATCGTGGTGGGTTTGGTGTGGGGAGTCCCGCCCTGAAGGGCGGGCTCGGCCAAGCACGAGACGCTGAAGCGTGATCCCACCCGGCGGGGCTGGCCAAGCGCCAGATGCGCGGCTTCGGCAGCATGATCAGCTTCGAGCTGATGGGCGGATTCGAGGCCGGTGTGCGCCGTTTGCGGCGGGCTCACTTGCCAGGGTGGCGCCGGATGGCCTAACCTGTGTCGTGCGGAAGCTTTCCGATCCATACCTTTTGGCCCGACTGGTGGCGCTGGATACGGCGCGGCCCAATGGCAATCTGGCGGCGGTGGACGTCCTGGCCGACTACCTCGATCAGCCGGGGGCGCGGATCTGGCGGCTGCCGGCGCCGGAAGGGGCCAAGGCCAACCTCTACGTCGAGGTGGGGCCGGAGCCCACGGGGAACGGCGAGGGGCTACTGCTCTCGGGGCACACGGATGTGGTGCCCGCCAACGAGGACGGCTGGATCACCGATCCGTTCCGGCTCACGGTGCAGGGCGCCAACCTCCACGGGCGCGGCGCCGCCGACATGAAGGGGTTCGTGGCGGTGGCCACGAATCTCGTGGCCGAGGTGGACCCCGCCTCCCTGCGTGCCCCGCTGGCCCTGCTGTTCACCTACGACGAAGAGATCGGGACGCTGGGCGCCCGGCAGTTTGCCGAGTCGTGGCCCGAGCGCGAGCGGTTGCCGCGCCAGGTGATCGTGGGCGAGCCCACCCGGCTCGAGGTGGTGCGCGCCCACAAGGGAATCGTGGACCTGCGCATCACGGTCACCGGCCAGAGCGCGCATTCGGGCTACCCGCACCTGGGGCGGTCCGCCATCGAGCCCATGGCCGCCATCGTGCACGCGCTGGCCGCGCTGCGGCGCGAGCTGGAACGGGAGCGCGGCGACGCCAGCGCGTGGTTCCCTGAGGTGCCGTTCGTGCCGCTCAACGTGGGCACGTTGCGGGGCGGGACGGCCGCCAACGTGGTGCCGGACCGGGCCACCGCGGAGGTCACCGTGCGCCCGCTGCCCGGCATGGAGACGGCGCCGCTGATAGAACGGGTGCGGGAAGTGATCGGGCGCGCGGCGGGGACCGCCACCTGGTTCATGGAAGTGCTGTCCCAGAGCCCGCCCATGGAGACGGCCGCCGACGCGCCGCTGATCCGCACGCTGCTCGAGCTGAGCGCACGGCGGGAGCCACAGACGGAATCCTACGCGACGGACGCCGGGTGGCTCCAGACGCTGGGGCTCGACTGCGCGATCTTCGGGCCGGGCGACATTGCCACGGCGCATAAGGCAAACGAGCACGTGCCGCTGGCGGAGCTGACGAAGGCGCGGGAGGTGGTGGGGAGGGTGATTGGCGCCTTGTGCGGGTGAGACGCCTAGAACGCTGAGACGCCATGAAGAAGACGCCGAGTCGCCGAGGCGCCGTGAATAGACGCCGAGACGCCGAGACGCCGTGAATAAGACGCCCTAGTCGCCGAGTCGCCGAGTGGCTGTGAGTGGAAAGGCGCGAGACGAACCCAGAGGGGTCGAACTCACGGCTTGTCACACAGAGCCACTGCGCGTCTCGGCGTCTCGGCGTCTTATTCACGGCGTCTACCCGTCTACCCGTCTACCCGTCTAGCCCGAGCCCCGCCCGCTCCATAGGTTTGACCCGATTTGGATACCAGGATAAGCGCGTGATGGTGGCCGGGGCATCCAGCGCGACCCTGACGGGGCAGTCGGAAGCGCATCTGTGCGGCTCGCAGGACGCCGACCGGTTGGGGGGGCGTGTGCATCGCGACGTGGTCGAGCCGTTCGCGGGGTTGCGGGACGAGGCGGCGCGCGCGGGGTTCGACCTCCGCATCCAGAGCGGGTTTCGGAGCTTCGACGAGCAGCTGTCCATCTGGAACCGCAAGGCCACCGGGCAGCGCGCCGTGCTCGACTCCGACGCGGTGCCGCTCGACATCACGACGCTGCGTCCGCGCGACCTCGTGTTCGCCATTCTGCGCTGGTCGGCGCTGCCGGGCGCGTCGCGGCATCACTGGGGGACGGATCTGGACGTCTACGACGAGCGGGCGCGGCCCGACGGATACGAGGTGGACCTGATCCCCGCCGAGGTGAACCCGGGGGGGATGTTCGGGCCGCTGCATGCGTGGCTGGACGAGCGGATGGCGGCGGGCACGGCGTTCGGGTTTTTCCGCCCGTACGACCGCGACCGTGGCGGGGTGGCGCCCGAGCGCTGGCATCTGAGTCACGCGCCCACGGCGGAGCCGCTGCTCGCGGCTCTCACCCCGGAGGTGCTGCGGGCGGCTGTCCGGCAGGCGGACATGCGGCTCCAGGACGTGGTGCTGGACCGCCTGGACGAGATCGTGACGCGGTTCGTCGTCAACATCAACCGGCCGCACGCATGACGCTGCGACCGCGGCAGCAATGGGGCACCATTCCCTGGAAGCCCGACGTGTACGGTCGCACGCATCTGGGCGCGCCGCTCGAGGTGTGGCGGCCGAGCGGGCGGTGCACGCTGCTCCTGTTCGCGGGCATCCACGGGGAGGAGCCGGAAACCACGTTCGCGCTGTCGCGGGCGCTGCGGCAGCTGGCCGAGCCGTCGCCGCACGGCGCGGTGGTGCTGGCGGCCAATCCGGACGGCCTGATCCGCGGCACGCGCGGCAACGCCCATGGCGTCGAGCTGAACCGCAACTTCCCGACCAGCGACTGGCAGCCCGACGCCGTGCCGCACCGCTCGACGCTCGACGACCCGCGCGACGTGCTCCTGAGCCCCGGCGCCGCGCCGGGATCCGAGCCGGAGACGCAGGCCCTGATCCGCCTGATCGGGGAGCTGCGCCCCGAAGTCGTGATCAGCCTGCACGCTCCGCTCGCCTGCATTGACGACGCCAACGCCAGCCCCCTGGGCCAATGGCTCGCCGACCGCACCGGCCTGCCGTTCGTCCAGGACGTCGGCTACCCCACACCGGGGTCGTTCGGAACGTGGGGGAAAGAGCACGGGGTCCCGGTGATCACGTACGAATTCCCGATGACGAACACCGACGCGATCGTGCGCGACCATGTTCCGGTGCTGGTGGAGTTGTTGACGCGAATGCCGATGGCCGATGGCCGATAGCCGAGCTGCTCCATGGTTCTGAACTACCTGTTCATTGCGTTCTTTCTGATCGCCCTTGTCGTTGGGCTCGTGAAGCTCGTGGTTTTGGGCGACACGGAAGTGTTCACGGCCATGGTGAACGCCACGTTCGAGATGGCCAAGACGGGCTTCGAGATCTCGCTCGGGTTGGCCGGCGTGCTCACGCTGTGGCTGGGCCTGATGAAGGTGGGGGAGCGGGGCGGGGCCATCAACCTGCTGGCCCGGGTGGTCCGGCCGTTCTTCCAGCGGATCTTTCCCGAGGTCCCGCGGGACCATCCGGCGCACGGCTCCATCATCATGAACTTCGCGGCCAACATGCTCGGCCTGGACAACGCGGCCACGCCGCTGGGCCTCAAGGCCATGCAGGAATTGCAGGCGCTGAATGCCGACAAGGACACGGCCACCAACGCGCAGATCATGTTCCTGGTGCTCAACACGTCGGGGCTCACGCTCATCCCCATCAGCATCATGGTCTACCGGGCGCAGCTGGGCGCGGCCAATCCGTCGGACGTGTTCCTGCCGATTCTGCTGGCGACGTACTTCTCGACGCTGGCGGGCCTGATCGCGGTGGCGGCGGTCCAGAAGATCAACCTGTTCGACCGGGTGGTGCTGGGCTACCTCGTGGGGGTGACGGCCGTGGTGGCGGCGACGCTGCTCTACTTCGTCCGGCTGCCCGAGGAGCGGGTGCAGGTCGTCTCGACGGTGGTGGCCAACGTCACCCTGTTCGGCATCATCGCGGCGTTCATCGCGCTCGCCATGGTGCGGCGGGTGAACGTCTACGAGGCGTTCATCGAGGGCGCCAAGGAAGGGTTCGCCGTCGTCATCAAGATCATTCCGTATCTCGTGGCCATCCTGGTGGCGATCGGCGTGTTCCGGGCGTCGGGCGCCATGGACTGGCTGGTGGCGGGCGTGGGCCGCGGGTTCGCGGCGCTCGGCGTCAACACGGACTTCATCCCGGCGCTGCCCACGGCCCTGATGAAACCGCTCTCCGGGAGCGGCGCGCGCGGCATGATGGTGGACGCCATGACGACCTACGGCGCGGACTCGTTCGTGGGCCGGCTGGCCAGCACGTTCCAGGGGGCCACGGACACGACGTTCTACATCATCGCGCTGTACTTCGGGTCCGTGTCCGTCCGCAAGACCCGGCACGCGGTGACGTGCGGACTGATTGCGGACGGGGCGGGCGTGATCGCGGCGATTTTCATTGCGTATCTGTTCTTCCATTGAGAGTGGCCGGCAGGAGGGAGTGGGGCCGGGGACCGGGGCGTCCCTCCGGGCGCTGCGGACTCGGCGGACTCGACGCCCGGCCGCGGCTGGGTCGGGGCGCCCGGGCTGGCGTCGGCGCCGTAACCGCCGGTCCTTCGCGCCCTCCGGGGTGCCCCGGTCCCCTGCCGTCGTGAAGCCGTCGCCCTCGGCGACAGATCGTGGCCGAGGGCCCGCTTCAGCGGGATCCACTCCAAGCAGGCGCGGACGCTGTCCACGCGTCGCGCGTGATCCACCCGAAGCAGGCACTGACGCTGTCCACGCGTCGCGCGTGATCCACCGCACACTTGCGTACTTCGTGAGCATGGATACGGTCTCCGGCGCGGCGATCCGGAGATTGGACCGTGCCGCGTGGCTCGCGCCGGATGTCCCGCCGCGCATGCGCGGCCCGGAGTCCTGCTCATGCGGATCGTCGCGCTGCCGAAACGGCTGGCGCTCTACGCGATGGGTGGCGGTGTGATGCTCGCCGTCGCGGGCCCACCGGCCGCGGTTGCGCAGTCGCGCAGCGCCGCGATCGCGGTCGTCGCGACCGTGCGTGGGGCCGCCGATGCGGACGTGATCGGCGCGCACGCGGTGGCGGCCATCGAGTGGCCGGCCTCGTCCACGGTGCGCGCGACGCCGGAATCGGAAGGGTGGCGCATTACGTCGGGGCGGAACGGGCAGATCGGGCTTCAGGTGGAATCCGTGGACACGGTGGCCGGTGACTCGGCGGCCTTCGTCACGATCTGCGACGACGCAGCCGCGGAGCCCGCAACCTGCCGCCGCCACCAGACGTCGCACCTGGCGGTTCGCACGGACGTGCTCTCCGACTTCGTCGTGCGAGTGGGAAGAACCCTGTCCGGGAAGCCAACCCCCCAGGTCCCGATGCGCCTCACCGTAGCCTTCATCGCCTTCTAGCACCGCCCGGACCGCCGTCCCTCACCTCCGCCCCGTCTTCTCCCGGATCTCCGTCCCGAAGTTGTCCACCACGATGAGCGAGTTGGCCGGCGCGTCACCGGAGGTCAGCGCGCGGATCATCACGAACCGGCGATCGTCCCGGGTCACGTCGTACGTGCGGTGCTGGTCGCCGCCGCCGTAGCCGACGGTCGAGAACAGCACCTCCCGGTCGCCCAGCGAAAACGTGGGCGTCCGCGTCACCTGGACCGCCACCAGCTGATTCTCACCGTCCTTGTAGAACAGCTCGCGCCCGCTATGCGCCCAGAGCGGCTCCGTGCCGCCGTTGGTGGACACCTGCCACTTGGCGGTGGAGGCGTCGGGGAATGGCCGCACGTACACTTCGTAGCGACCCGACTCGTTGGAGATGTACGCCAGCCACCGGCCGTCCGGCGCGAGCGCGGGCTGCTGCTCGTCGAACGGACTCGCCACCAGCGGGACCGCCGCGGTGTCCTGGCCGGGGCGCCACGCGTGGAGGTCGCCCCGGGGAGGGCTGTTCAGCCGGAACACCGCCCACGCGCCATCCCGGCTCCATTCGATTTCCTGGATCGGCACGTCCGCATCGAGCAGCAGCTCGGCCAGGGCGCTGCCGTCCGCCCGCTTGCTCAAGGCGTCCAGGTTGGTCCGCGCGTCGGACGGGAACGCCACCGACCGACCATCGGGCAGCCAGACGGGACGGGTATTGATGCGGCCCTCGAACGTGAGCTTGGAGAGCGGCCCGCGGTTCAGCTGCTTGATCCAGACATGCTGCTCGGCATCCACCACCACGATGGCCAGCCGCCGCCCGTCCGGCGAGAGGGAGGGGAAGCGGAATCGCCCGGTCCACTCCGGATCAATGGGGGTGGCCTGGCCCTCGCGCGTCACCCACACGGGCTGCCAGAAACGACCCGCCGTGCCGCCGGGCTCGTACATCAGCGTGCCGGTGGTGGAAAGCACGATGTCGCTGGAGGCTAGGTCCTCGACACCCACGCCGTCCAGCAGGGGCGTGACCGGCCCGGTGAGCTCCAGCCGGCGCGGATCGAACGGGGCGGCCACCAGGGCCCCGTCCGCCCGCACTACCAGCAGGTGACCGCTCGCCGACCAGAGCGACATGACGCCCTGGAGCAGCGTCTGGTGCGCACCCGTGCGCAGGTCCACCACGCCGATTTCGGACGTTTGGGCGTCGTACTGGCGTCCGCGGTTGATAGTGAACACCACACCGCGGCCGCCGGGCAACGCCGCGGGGAAGTAGTGCGCCACCTCGTTCCGGGCGGAGTCCAGGCTGGTGATCGGTTCGGCCACGCCGCCCACCGCCGGCACGCGGAGCAGGCCGCGGTTGTCGAGTCCGGTGGTGGCGGAGCCGGCAGAGAGGTAGATGTAGCCGTCCTCGCCCCAGGCGCCGCCGCCGCGCACGAGTCCGGAGTCGAGCAGGGTGGTGGGCGGCTCGCCGCCCAGCGAGACGATCTTGAGGCGGCGGTCCCATGTGACGAAGGCCACCTGCCGTCCATCGGGCGAGAAGAACGGCTGGTGTGCCTGCTCGGTCCCGGCCAGCCCGGTGGGCTCGAGGCGGTGCCGCTCGAGGAGCCAGAGCTTGGGGACGCCGTCCGTGGCGCTGGCATAGACCAGCCGCGTGCCGTCCGGCGACAGCGCCATGTTGAGCCCGAAATCGTTGCCGAGGCCCACCTCCAGCGCCAGCGGCAACTGATAGCGGATCGCGGGACGCGGCGTGTCGGCGGGCGAGCGGAGCCAGCCCCAGGCGGCCAGGACGATGGCGGCCACGGCGATCACGGCGGCGGCCGCGGTCAGCGTGAACGGCCGACCGGGGCGCGCGAGGGCCGCGACAAGCGCGTCGGTCCGGGCGGCTGCGCTGGCCGTGGCGAAGGCGGGGTTGCGGAGCGCGTCGGCGAAGGCCTTCGCGGTCTCGAAGCGATCCGCCGGGAGCTTCTCGACGGCCATGGCCGTCGCGGCCGCGATGTGGGGCGGAACCGACTTGCGCAACGCCGTGACGGGCCGGGCGTCCTCCGTGACGATCTTCATGATGATCGCCTGCGCCGAGGCGCCGGTGTGCGGCGGCTCGCCGCTTAGCATCTCGTACAGCACGCACCCCAGCGAGTAGACGTCCGACCGGTTCGTGATGTGCTTCTCCGCGGTCGCCTGTTCGGGCGACATGTAGTGCGGCGTGCCGAGCGAGAGCCCGGTCTCCGTCATGCGGCCGCCCGCCGCGGCGCTCACCGCCAGCGCAATCCCGAAATCCGCCACGATGGCCCGGCCGTCGTGGAGCAGGATGTTCTCGGGCTTGATGTCCCGATGGATCACCCCCTGCCGGTGCGCGGATTCGAGCGCGTCCGCCACCTCGCAGGTGATCCGCACCGCCTCGTCAATGCCCAGCTGGGTCTCCCGGCTGAGCTTCTCGCGCAGCGTCTCGCCCTGGATGTACGGCATGACGTAGTAGAGGAAGCCGTCGGCCTGGCCTGAATCGAACAGCGGGAGGATGTGCGGGTGCTGGAGGCTCGCGGTGGTGGTGATCTCCTGCACGAACCGCTCGGCGCCCAGGACCGCCGCGAGCTCCGGCCGCAGGACCTTGACCGCGACCTTGCGCTTGTGGCGGAGATCTTCGGCCAGATAGACGGTGGCCATCCCGCCTTCGCCGAGGTGGCGCTCGAGGCGGTAGCGGTCGGCGACGGCCGCCGACAGCCGATCCGTGGGGGTGCTCATCTCCCCGCCTTGGCCCTCAACTCCTCGAAGAACCCGTCCACGACGGTGACGTGGTTCAGGTCGAACACCGACGCCTCCGCCACGCGCACCATGAGAAAGCGCTTGTCGTCAGACGCAATATCGAACCACGTGTAGTTCTCCGAGACGACGTACTCGGGTCCCAGCTGGAAGAGGATCTGCGACGCCCCCACCGGGTTTCCGGCGGTCCCGATCCGGGTCGCGGTCATCTCGTTCTCGAGATTCAGGTAGAACAGCTCCCGTGAGGCATGGGCCCACAGCGGGGCTCGGCCGCCCTGCGAGGAGACCTGCCACTTGCCGCCCTCGAGGTGCGGGAACGGACGGATGTAGATCTCGTTCCGGCCCGTCTCGTTCGACTCATAGGCCAGCCATCGCCCGTCCGGCGACAGCGCGATGGCCTTCTCGTCGAATGGGGTCACGAGCAGGGGCCGCGGCACGGAGTCGGTGCCGGGTCGCATCCCCAGGATGTCGCGCCCGCCGGACTGGCCCGCCACGCCGCCGGTGCGCAGCAGCAGCCAGCCGCCGTCCGCCGACCACGTGCCCTCCCAGACGTCGCGATCCAGCTGCGCCAGGCGACGCTCGCTTCCCGTACCGTCCGCGGGACGGACGAACAGGCCCCACGGCCCGTTGCCGCGCTGGCTGATGTACATGACCGATTTGCCGTCGGCCGTCCACCGGGGCCGGGTGCTGGCCCCCTCGCCGAACGTGAGCCGCGATGCCGGCCCCCGCTCGAGCTGCTTGACCCAGATGTCCTGGCCCGCGCCGCTGTTCAACTTGATGGCCGCCCGCGATCCGTCGGGCGACAGGGCCCAGCCGGCATTGCCGCTGCTCGCGAAGCGCCACGCGGGATCCACCGGCGTGGCGACGCCGGCCCGCGACACCCACACGAGCTCATCCGATTGCGTGGTCCCGCTGGCGCCGCCCGGCACGTAGAGGAGCCGCCCCGTGCGCGAGAGCGCCACGTCCACCACACCGGTGGCCCGGACGGCGACTCCCTCGAAGATGGGCACGGCCTCGCCCCGCAGCGTGAGGCGCTTCAGGTCGAGCGGCGCGGCCACGACGGCACCGTCCGCCCGGATCACGACGAGGTGGCCGGAGGCCGTGTACAGCGCGCGCACGCCGCTCATGAGCACGCGGCGCTCGCCGCTCTCGAGATCGAGCAGCGCGATCCGGGCGCGCGTGACGTCGGCGCAGGGGTCGCCCATCACCGTGAACAG
This sequence comes from Gemmatimonadales bacterium, assembly GCA_036398175.1. Taxonomy (GTDB): domain Bacteria; phylum Gemmatimonadota; class Gemmatimonadetes; order Gemmatimonadales; family GWC2-71-9; genus JAOTWJ01. Next base: position 965 of record DASWHL010000051.1, on the reverse strand, counting down.
GATACCGCGGCCGTCGGGCAGCGGCTCGGGCCACCGGTGGCCGCATTCGCTGGGGGAGTCGAGCGTGGTCACGGGCTCCGGGGGTCCTCCCCTGGGCGTCACGCGCCCGATCCCGGTGGCCGTGGTGACGTAGAGGTATCCGTCCCCACTCCACGCGCCGCCGTCGTTGGCCACGCCGGAGTCCAGCACCGTCACCGGCGGCTCGCCACCGAGTGAGGCGATGCGGAGGGTGGAGCCCACGAAGAACCCCACGCGCCGGCCGTCCGGCGCCATGAACGGCGAGACCGCCTGATCGGTGCCGGTGAGCTGGACCGCGGACAGCTGGTCCCGGGCCCGGGCGAACAGCTTCCGCGTCCTGTTCTCGCTCGGTCCCGCGTACACGAGCTGCGTCCCGTCGGGGGAGACGGCGAGCCTGGTGGTGGTCGTGACGGACGGCCACAGCGGCTCGGGCAAGGCCACGGCGTACCGCGCCACGCCGGTCGGCGGGACGGGGACCGGCCGGAGCCAGCCCCACGCGGCAACGATGGCGGTCAGGGCGGTCACGGCGGACAAGGCGGGCACGACGGAACGGCGGGACGTCGCCGCGGCGGCTGCCGGGCCCCCAGCGGTTGCGTCGGTCCCGGTGGACGCGGCGGTCAGGGCGAACGCGGGGTTGCGGAGCGCGTCGGCGAAGGCCTTTGCGGTCTCGAAGCGATCCGCCGGGAGCTTCTCGACGGCCATGGCCGTCGCGGCCGCGACGTGGGGCGGAACCGACTTGCGCAACGCCGTGACGGGCCGGGCGTCCTCCGTGACGATCTTCATGATGATCGCCTGGGCCGAGGCGCCGGTGTGCGGCGGCTCGCCGCTCAGCATCTCGTACAGCACGCACCCCAGCGAGTAGACGTCCGACCGGTTCGTGATGTGCTTCTCCGCGGTCGCCTGTTCGGGCGACATGTAGTGCGGCGTGCCGAGCGAGAGCCCGGTCT
>DASWHL010000050.1:0-104251 GCA_036398175.1 Gemmatimonadales bacterium | reverse complement strand
TGGATCAGGTCCTGCTGCGGCCCCTGCCCTACCCGCAGCCCGAGCGCCTCGTGCGCGTGTGGCACCTGAACGAACGCAGCGTGGTGCCGCGCGAGGGGATGGCCTACGAGACGTTCCGGGAACTGGTCGGCAACGTTCCGGCGCTAGGCGCCGCTGCGGGCGTCTCGCCCGAGTGGACCTTCACCGTGCGCGCGCCCGAGGCCGAGCGCGCGACGGGGTATTGGGTGTCGGCGTCCTTCTTCGAATTGTTGGGCACCCCGGCCATCGGCCGCGCGTTCGGCCCGGCGGAGGACGCCCCCGGCGGCGAGGCGGTGGTCGTGCTGAGCCACGCCTTCTGGCAGCGTCGTTTTGGCGGCGACAGCTCGATCGTCGGCCGCGCCATCACCATTGGCCCGGGCCCGGTCACCGTGATTGGCGTCATGGCTCCCGGCTTTCGCTATGGCAGCGACGTTGACCTCTTCACTCCCCTCGGCCAGAACCCCCTCGTCCCGCGCGGTCGCCAGGTACGCTGGGTGGACGTGGTCGCACGGCTCGCGCCGGGCACCACGGTCAACCAGGCCCGCACCGAGTTCGCGGCGTTCGCGGATCGTCTCGCCCTGGCCTATCCCGCGGAGGCCGGCGGGCTGGGCGGTGACGTCGCCAGCCTCACCGACGCCACCGTGGGCGACGTGCGGCCCGCGTTGTGGACGCTCCTCGGCGGTGTCGGCTTCGTCCTGCTCATCGCGTGCGCCAACATCGGGAACCTCCTGCTGGCGCGCGCCACGGGCCGCCGCAGCGAGATTGCCATCCGGAGTGCGATGGGTGCGAGTGCCACACGTCTGGTCCGCCAACTGCTGACCGAGAGCGCCACCCTCGCCCTGATCGGCGGCGTGATGGGCCTGCTCCTCGCGGTCTGGCTCCTGTCGCTGCTGCAGACCCTTGGTCCCGCCGACCTGCCGCGGCTTCAGGAGATCGCCCTCGACGGACGGGTCCTTGCCGTCGCCGCGCTCGTCACCCTCGGGTCCGGCATGGCGTTCGGGCTCGCACCCGCGTTCGACGCGGCCCGGGCCAATCTCCACGGGTGGCTCAAGGAGGGCGGCCGGACCGGTGGCGACGCGGGCGGGCGCCTGCGCGACGGTCTGGTGGTCGCGGAGGTGACGCTCGCCGTCGTGCTGCTCGCGGGCGCGGGCCTGCTCATCAAGAGCTTTGCGCGTCTCATGCAGGTGGACCCGGGCTTCCAGGCCGGCCAGGTGCTCACGCTCCAGATCGCAGCACCCGGTTCGTACGACGGCGTGGGCCGCAATGCGCTGTTCGACCGACTCTACGCCGATCTGGGGGCGATTCCCGGCGTAGCGGCCGTGGGAACCACCACGCGCCTGCCGCTCGGCACCCAGCTCTCCACGAAGCTCGACGTGCGCGACCGGCCCGTGCCCGACGGCGAACAGCCCGAGGTGGAGTTCCGGCGGGCGGGCGGAGACTACTTCGCGGCGATGGGCATCCCGGTGCTACGGGGGCGTGCGTTCGACGAGCACGACACGCCGTCAGCGCCGGGCGCCATGATCGTCAACCGCGGGCTCGCCGAGCGCCTCTGGCCCGGCGACGACCCGATCGGCAAGCAGTTGCGTTTCTGGTTCGCGGGCATCACGCCCGACGCGCCCTGGCTCAACGTGGTGGGCGTCGTGGGCGACGTGAAGCACTTCGGGCTCGACGTGGCGGCGCCGGATATCGCCTACTTCGCCGCCTCGCAGGGTCCGCCCACCTACCCGCTCCTGGCTATCAGGACCATGGGTGACCCCGCCGCGCTGGTTCCGGTCGTGCGCGAGCGCGTTCGCGCCATCGATCCGGAAATCCTGATGTACGACGTGCGCACGATGGATGCGCTCGTGGACGCGTCAGTTGCCGGCCGGCGGTTCAATATGCTGCTCCTGGGCCTGTTCGGCGGGCTGGCGTTGACGCTCGCCGCGGTCGGCATCTACGGGGTGATCGGGTACTCCGTGCGACGCCGCACCCACGAGCTGGGCATCCGCATGGCGCTCGGCGCCGCGCGGGCCGACGTTCTGCGTCTCGTGGTCGGGTCCGGGATGCGGCTCGCCGCCCTGGGTCTGATCCTGGGCCTCGTCGCGGCGTTCGCACTCACCAGGCTCATGCGCACGCTGCTGTTCGAGGTGAGCCCGGCGGATCCGGTCGCTTTCGGCGCCGTCGCCCTGCTGCTCGGCGGTGTCGCGCTGCTCGCGGCCTACATCCCCGGGCGACGCGCGGCCCGGATCACGCCGACCACCGCCCTGCGGCAACAGTAGGCCGCCGTGAAAGGACCCGCTCATGCGTGACGTGCTCGCCGACCTCCGCTACGCGCTCCGGTCGCTGCGCAACGCACCCGGCTTTGCTCTTGCCGCCGTGCTGACGCTCGCGCTCGGGATCGGCGCCAACACCGCCATCCTCAGCGTCGTGGATGGCGTGCTGCTCCGGCCCGCGCCGTTCGAGGATTTCGATGGGCTGGTCATGGTCTGGGAAACAGACCGCAACAGCGGCACCACGCGCGAGCCCGCGTCGGTGCCGGACTTCCACGACTTCGTCACGCACGCTCGGTCCTTCTCGGCGCTCGCGGCGTTCGCGGCAAGTGAGACCACGGTGACGCCGGACGATGGCGACCCGGTCCGGCTGGACGGCATGCTTCTGACCCACGAGTTCCTGACGATGGTGGGCATCGAGCCGCTGCTCGGCCGCGGGTTCTCGTCCGACGACGATCGCGCGGGGGCCGCCGGCGTGGCCCTCATCGGCGAGCGCCTCTGGGACCGCCTCTACGCCCGAGACCCAACCGTCGTGGGCCGCACCATCCGCGCCGACGGCGTGCTCCTCACCGTGATCGGCGTGCTGCCCGCGGGCGCCGACTTCGGCACGTTGCAGATCCTCGACGCCGCGGCGTACGGCCGCGCGTTCGCGGACCGGTTCGGGCCGGCGGACGTACAGCTGTGGGCCCCGCTGCGCCCGGCGCTCGGCACCCGGACGCGGGACAACCACCCGATCTTCGTGCTCGGCCGCCTCGCCCCCGGCGTCTCGTTCGGCGCGGCCCAGCAGGCGATGACCAGCCTGGCGGCGGATCTGGAGGCGACCTATCCATCGAACGATGGCCGCGGCGTCCACCTCGAACCCCTGCGCGCCGTGATCTTCGGGCGTGTCCAGCCCGCATTGGTCATGCTCGTCGCAGCCGTCGCCCTGGTGCTGCTCGTCGCGTGCGTCAACGTCGCCAACCTCCTGCTCGCGCGCGGCGCGGCCCGGACGCGGGAAGTGGCGGTCCGCGTGGCGCTCGGTGCCAACGCGCGTCGCCTCGGCCGGCAGTTCCTGGTGGAAGGGCTCGTGCTGGCCGGCCTGGGCGGAGCGGTGGGCGTGGCCATCGCCGCCTGGGGGACGCGCCTGCTCGTTGCGCTCGCGCCGCCGGACATTCCGCGCCTCGGCACGGTGGGAGTGAACGGCACGGTGCTGCTCGTCACCAGCGCCCTGTGCCTGGCCGTCGGCATCGCGTTCGGCCTCGTGCCGGCGCTCCATGCCCGCCGGCTCGATCCCCAGACCTCGCTGCGCGGGGAGGCCACGGGGAGCACGTCGGGTGGCGCGGGCCACGGACGGTTTCGCGCCGCGCTGGTGGTGGCGGAGCTGACGCTCGCGGTGGCGCTCGTAGCGGGCGCCGGCCTGCTCCTCCGGAGCTTCTGGCAGCTGCGGAGCGTGGACCCGGGGTTCGAGCCCCGGGGCGTGCTGAAGGCGCAGGTGGATCTCCCACCGACCCGCTATCCGGTGAACTTCGCGAACTGGCCGGATTTCGCGGAGATCCATGCGTTCAACCGGGCGGCCCTGGAGCGGGTGCGCGCCGTGCCGGGGGTGGCCGCGGCCGCGCTCGCCGGTAATCACCCGCTCGACGCCGGATTCAACAACTCCATCTCGGTACCCGGCCGCGAAGCGGACGCCGCCACCTGGCCGGAGATCGCGGTGCGCCGGATCTCTCCGGGGTACTTCGAGACGATGCACGTCCCACTGCGCCGCGGGCGGGCGCTCACCGACGCCGACGGCACCTTTGCCCCGGCCGTGACGGTCATCAACGAGGCGGCCAACCGGACCTACTTTCCGAACGACGATCCGATCGGCCAGCAGATCTTCCTCTGGGGCACCCTCCGCACCGTCGTGGGGATCGTGGGTGACGAGCGCAGTAGGGGTCTCGCCGAGGCGCCACCGCCGGCGCTGTACCTGCCCCTGGACCAGGCGCCGCCCGCCAATGGCGATCTCACCATTCTGATGCGAACCACCGGGGCCCCCGAGGCGCTCGCGCCCGCGGTCCGCGCCGCCGTGCATGCAATCGATCCGGGCCTGCCCGCCTTCGGGATCGAAGCGCTGGAGCGGACGGTGGGCCGGTCGGTGAGCCAGCAGCGATTCACAATGCTCTTGCTGGGCGGATTCGCGGCCACGGCCATCGCGCTGGCGCTGATCGGCGTGCACGGCGTGCTGAGCTACCTGGTGGCCCGCCGCCGCCGCGAGCTGGGACTCCGGCTCGCGCTCGGCGCCGCCCCCCGGGAGGTCGTGGGTGCCGTCGTGTGGGAGGGCGTGCGGCTCACCAGCCTGGGGGTGGGCCTCGGCCTCGGCCTGGCCCTGGTCGGAGGCCGCCTGTTGCGCGGTCTCCTGTACGGGGTGTCCGCCACCGATCCCACGACTCTTGGGCTCGTGGGCCTGGTGGTGTTCACGGCGGCCGCGGTGGCGAGCTGGATTCCGGCGCGCCGCGCGGCCCGCGTGGACCCCATCACGGCGTTGCGGAGCGAGTAGGGTGGAGGTGTCGCCGACGAGCGGGTTGCGACTCCCACGACGGCCGGCGCGCCCCGCGACCCGGACCCGGCCGATGGACGCCGTGGGCGTGGCCCTGGTCATCCTGTCCGCGGCGGTCGGCGCGGCGCTGGTGCTCTTCGCCGCGGCGGTGTTCATTCAAGTCCTGCGGTAGCGGTCGCTCACCCCTCACCCAACGACGTGCACCCGATGCCTCTGATCTCGCTCACCCACCTCGAGAAGTCGATCGCGTCGGGCAACGGCCGCCTCTGGCTCCTCCGGGACATCACGCTGGACATCCAGGACGGCGAGTTCGTCACGATCATGGGACCGTCCGGCGCCGGTAAGTCCACCCTGCTCGGCATTCTGGGGATGCTGGATCACGACTGGCAGGGTGAGTACCGGCTCGTGGGCGAGGCGGTCCATCTGCTCAAGCCGAAACAGCGGATTGCGCTCAACAAGCAGTACATGGGCTTCGTGTTCCAGCAGTACCATCTGCTGGACGATCTCACCGTCTACGAGAACCTGGACATCCCGCTCTCGTACCGGAACGTCCCCAAGAAGGAGCGCGAGGCCATGGTGGCCGACGCGCTCGACCGCTTCGGCATCGTGGCCAAGAAGGACCTGTTCCCGCCGCAGCTCTCGGGCGGGCAGCAGCAGCTCGTGGGGGTGGCGCGCGCGGTGGTGGCCAAACCCAAGCTCATCCTGGCGGACGAGCCCACGGGCAGCCTGCATTCGGAGCACGCGCGCGGGATCATGGAGTTGTTCCGGGAGCTGAACCGCGCCGGCACCACGATCATCCAGGTCACGCACTCCGAGGAATGCGCGTCGTATGGGCACCGGGTCATTCAGCTCTTCGACGGCTGGCTCCGACAGCCGTAGCCGTGGCGGATGGAGGTAGATTCCTCCCCAGACCGACCCGCCACCCGGTGGCAAGGCACGATGTCCCCACGCATTCTCGTCGCCGACGACCAGCAGGACGTGCTCGAAGCCCTGCGGCTCCTCCTCAAGGGGGAGGGCTTCGAGATCGCCACGGCCACGTCCGCGGCGGGCGTGCTGGCCGCGGTGGAGCGGAGCGACTTCGACGCGGTCCTGCTGGATCTCAACTACCAGCGTGATACGACCTCAGCCGCCGAGGGCCTCGATCTCCTGACGCGGCTCCAGGCCATGGACCACACGCTCCCCGTCGTCGTGATGACCGCGTGGGGCACGGTGGACAAGGCGGTGGAGGCCATGCGGCGCGGCGCGCGGGATTTCATCGAGAAGCCGTGGGACAACACGCGGCTGCTGGCGACGCTCCGGACCCAGGTGGCGCTGGGCGCCGCCCTCCGCTCGACGGCGCGGCTCGAGAGCGAGAACGCCGCCCTCCGCGGCGACCGCCCTGCGTTCATCGCGACCGCCAAGGCCATGCAACCGGTGCTCCAGATGCTGCGGCGCGTCGCCGCGTCGGACGCGCCCGTGCTGATCTCGGGCGAGCACGGCACGGGCAAGGACGTCGTGGCGCAGTGGCTCCACGCCGAGTCGCACCGCGCGGAGCGACCCCTCGTGACCGTCAACGTCGGCGGGCTGTCGGACGGTGTCTTCGAGAGCGAGCTGTTCGGGCACGTCAAAGGCGCCTTTACCGACGCCAAGACCGACCGGGTTGGCCGGTTCGAGCTGGCCGACGGCGGGACGCTGTTCCTGGACGAGATCGCCAACATGACCCTCACGCAGCAGGCCAAGCTGTTACGCGTGCTCCAGACGGGCGAGCTGGAACGTGTGGGGTCGTCCAAGACACGGCGCGTGGACGTCCGGCTCCTGTCGGCCACGAACGCCGACGCCGCGTCCGAGGTGCGCGCGGGCCGCTTCCGCGAGGACCTCCTGTTCCGGCTCAACACCGTGGAGATCCGCCTGCCGCCGCTCCGCGAGCGCCTGGAAGACATCCCCGCGCTCGCCGTGCATTTCCTGCGGCACCACGCCACCCGGTACCGGAAGCCCGTGGACGCCTTCGCGCCCGATGCGATGGACGCGCTGCTGCGACATCCCTGGCCGGGGAACGTCCGGGAGCTGGAGCACGCCGTCGAGCGCGCGGCCTTGCTGGCGGAAGGCCCCGTGGTACGCCCGTCCGACCTTGGCCTCGCCCCAGGCGGGGCGGACGATGCGGCGCGTCTCGACGCGATGACGCTGGCCGACGTCGAAGCCCACCTGATCCGCCAGGCCCTGGATCGGGCGGGGGGCAACGTGAGTGACGCCGCCCGCGCGCTCGGCCTGAGCCGGTCCGCCCTGTACCGCCGCCTCGAGAAGCTCGACCGCTGACACACGAACGGCGCATCCTGATCGGGACGCTCGCCGCCGGCCTGCCGGCGGTGATCCTGGCGGGTGTGCTGCTGTTCACGGGAGACTTCGCGGCCCGCACCCAATGGACGCTGGCCGGCCTCGTGGCGGGCGCGTGGATCCTGGGCGCCTTCGCGGTACAGGAGCGGGTCATCCGGCCGCTGCAAACGCTTTCGAACCTGCTCGCGGCCCTGGGAGAGGCCGACTACTCCACGCGGGCGCGCGGCGCCCGACCGGACGATTCGCTCGGCCTGGCGTACTGGGAGGTGAACCGGCTCACCGAGACGCTGCGCGGGCGACGCCTGGATTCGGTGGAGGCCGAGGCGCTGCTGCGCCGCGTCATTGCCGAAATCCACGCCGCCATCTTCGCGTTCGACGCGGCCGGCGCGCTCCGGCTGGTGAATCGCGCGGGGGAAGCCCTCCTCGGGCGGACCTCGAACATGCTCCTGGGCAGCGCCGCCGCCGACCTCGGGCTGGCGCGCTACCTGGCCGGCGCGGACGAGCGGATCGAGGAGGTCGTCTTTCCCGGCAAGTCGGGCCGCTGGGAGATCCGCCGGCGCCAGTTCCGGCAGGGCGGCCGCCCGCACGAGCTGCTCGTGATCAACGACCTGAGCGCCGTGCTGCGCGAGGAGGAACGCCAGGCATGGCGCCGGCTCGTGCGGGTGCTGAGCCACGAGATCAACAACTCGCTCGCGCCCATCAAATCCATCGCGGAGAGCCTGCGCAGTCTGCTCGACCGGGAGCCGCGCCGGAACGGCGACGACGACGAGGACTTCGCGCGCGGCCTCGCGATCATCGCGGATCGGTCGGAATCATTGCGCCGGTTCATGGCCTCGTACGCGCGGCTCGCACGGCTTCCACCCCCATCCTTTGCCCCCGTCCGCGTGACCGAGCTGGCGCACCGCGTGGCGGGCCTCGAGCGCCGCCACCCGGTGACCATCCGGGAAGGGCCCGACATCGTGGTCCAGGCAGACCCCGATCAGGTGGAGCAGCTGCTGATCAACGTGGTGGCGAACGCGGTGGACGCCGTGATCGAGTCCGGCGGCGAGGTGACCGTCACCTGGGCGCTCGAGCGGTCGGCCGTCGAGATCCGCGTGGACGACGCCGGGCCCGGCCTCCCGGATCCGTCGAACCTGTTCGTGCCGTTCTTCACGACCAAGCCCGGGGGATCGGGAATCGGACTCGTGCTCAGCCGGCAGATCGCCGAGGCGCACGGAGGAACGCTGTCCATCGAGAACCGCGCCGATCGCACGGGGTGCACCGCCCGGTTCCGCCTCCCGCGTGGCAGGGGGGGCGCGGGGGGTTGAAAAGCCGACGGATTCTGTCGTACTTTCCCCTCATGCGCTCCCTCTGCCCTTGCGCCTGTCCCACGCCACGCCGCGCTGCGGGGTGATCCGGACCGTTCCGTAGGTTTCGTTTCAACCAGGTTCCCAATCCCTCGCCGGCCGCATCCTTGCCCGTCGGCGAGTTCGTTTTTTTCCGGAGGTGACACATGGCTACCACACTTCCCATTCCTCAGGCTCCACCCATCGAAGCGCGGGGCTACGCGCAGCCCGAGGTTCTCGTGTCCACGGACTGGGTTGCCCGGCATCTGGAGGATCCCGCGGTGCGACTCGTGGAATCCGACGAAGACCTGCTGCTCTATGACATCGGGCACATCCCCGGCGCCGTGAAGATTGACTGGGTGGCGGATCTCAACGATCCCCTGATTCGCGACTACCTCGACGCCCCGCGACTCCAGGAGCTGCTCCGCGCCAACGGCATCGGGCGGGAAACGACGGTCGTGCTCTATGGGGACAAGAACAACTGGTGGGCCACGTACGCGTTCTGGGTGTTCCGCCTGTTCGGGCTCGAGCACCTCCGCATCATGGATGGTGGCCGGGCCCGCTGGGAGCAGGAGGGCCGCCCGCTCGTGCGCGACCTCCCTGCCTACCCCCGCGGCGACATCGTCGTCGGGCCGCGGGACGATGTCGGGATTCGGGCGTTCCGGGAGGACGTGCTGCTGCACGTGGAGGCCGGCCGGCCGCTCGTGGACGTCCGGAGCCCCGAGGAGTACCGCGGCGAGCGCCTGCACATGGCGGACTATCCCAACGAAGGCGCGCTGCGGGGCGGGCACATCCCCGGGGCGCGCAGCATCCCGTGGGGCCGCGCGATCAATCAGGATACCCACACGTTCCGGCCAACCAACGAGCTTCGGACGATCTACGTTGAGGAGAACGGGCTCGGGCCGTCGGACGACGTGGTCGCCTACTGCCGCATCGGGGAGCGGTCGTCACACACGTGGTTCGTGCTCACGTATCTTCTGGGCTTCGAACGGGTGCGGAACTACGATGGGTCGTGGACGGAGTGGGGGAACATGGTGCGGGCGCCGGTGGAGAAATGACGAGGCGGAGTGCGGATTGAAGAATGACGTGCAGCGTGCGGCGTGGGAGGCAGGCCTGAGATGACCGAGTGTTGCTGACGCGCGAGCAGCTGATCGAACGGTTGGTGGACCATCACCGGCGGCCGCGGCATCAGGGGGCGTTGGCGGGCGCCGAGGTTTCCGCCGGTGCGGGCAATCCCGGGTGCGGGGACGTGGTGACCGTGTACCTCAGGACCGAGCCGGGCACGGATCGCGTTGACGCGGCGTCGTTCGAGGGTACGGGGTGCACGATCAGCCAGGGCGCGGCATCCATGCTGCTGCAGGAGATCAACCGCACCCACCCCACGCTGGCCGAGGTCCGGGCCCTGGCGTTCGAGGACCATCTGGATAGGGTCGGCCGTGCGGTCGTGGGATTCCGCGAGCCGTGCGCCGCGGTGGGGTTCGACGCGCTCCGCCGAGCGGCCGGCATGCTCGAGACGGTGCGGAAGCTCGTGGCCGCGGGCGACACGCTGGACGAGGCGCGGCGCAAGGTGAGCCTGCCGCCGTATCCCGAGACCACACCGCGGTGAGCGCCGCGGGGGAGCCACGCCGCGCCGGACGCTGGCTCTCCCTGTTCGTTCCGGGCATGCTGGTGGCCGCCACGGGGGTGGGCGCCGGCGATCTCCTCACCGCGAGTCTCGCGGGTTCGCGCTTCGGCCTCACGCTGCTCTGGGCCGCGTGGGTGGGAGCCCTCCTCAAGTGGTTCCTGAACGAGGGCATCGCGCGGTGGCAGATGGCCACCGGGACCACGTTCATCGAGGGACTGGTCGCGCATCTCGGCACCTGGCTCCAATGGGGCTTTGGCGCGTACCTCGCGGTCTGGGCGTTCTTCACGGGCGGCGCGCTCGTGAGCGCGTGCGGCGTGGCCGGCACAGGCATCCTGCCGCTGAGCGCCGACCTCGCGACCTCCAAGATCCTCTGGGGGATCCTGCATTCGCTCCTCGGCCTGCTGATCGTGCTGCGCGGCGGCTTCCGCGCCTTCCAGCGGCTCATGATGGTCTGCACCGGCCTGATGTTCGTGGCCGTCGTGCTGACCGCCGCCCTGCTCCGTCCCGACTGGGCGAGCATCGTCGCCGGCCTTACCGTGCCGCGCGTGCCGCCCGGCGGCACCGCGTACACCATCGGCGTGCTGGGCGGCGTCGGCGGAACCGTGACGTTGCTCTCGTACGGGTACTGGATCCGCGAGCGCGGCCGGGCCGGCGCGCGTGGCGCGGCGGAGAGCCGGATTGACCTCGCGGCGGGGTACGCCATGACCGCCGTCTTCGGCCTGGCCATGATCGTGGTCGGATCGCGGGTGACGCTCGCGCAGGGACCCACCGCCGCCCTCGAGCTGGCGGGCCAGCTGGCGCTGGCGCTGGGGCCGGCCGGGAAGTGGATCTTCCTCGTGGGCTTCTGGGCCGCCGTCTTCTCGAGCCTGCTGGGCGTCTGGCAGAGCGCGCCGTACATCTTCGCCGACCTCGTGACCGCGCGCGCCGGCACCCAGCGGCGGCGGCCCGGACCGGAGGACCGGTGGTACCGGGCGTTCCTGCTGTGCCTCGGGACCGTGCCCGTGGTCGTGCTGTGGACCACGCTCGAGCGCGCCCAGTTGCTCTATGCGGTGTTCGGCGCGCTCTTCATGCCGCTCCTCGCCGTCGCCCTGCTCGTGATGAACACCCGCACCGGCTGGATCGGCCCGGATCTCCGGAGCAGCTGGATCATCAACCTGGCGCTCGCCGCCACGCTCGGTTTCTTTGCCTGGGTTGGCTGGGGGGAGCTGGCCGCTGCGGTGCGGCGGCTTCTGTCCTGACACGCAGCGGCGCGGGAGGCCCGATGCAGGAAGTCAAGGGAAGCGTGTTGAAGGCGCGGCTCGCGTTCGCGGAGCAGCACGCCGGCGCCGACGGGCTGCGACGGGTGCTGGCGGCCCTGTCGGAGGAGGACCAGAAGACCCTGCGGGCCGTCTCGGCCGTCGGCTGGTTTGCGTTCGACCTCGGCAAGCGCCTCGACGACACCATCGTCACGGTGCTCGGCGGCGGCCGGCTCGAGTTCTTCGAGCGACTCGGCGAAGCGTCCGCCGAGACGAATCTCACCGGCCCGCACAAGGCCTACCTGACGCCCGGCAAGCCGCACGCCTTCCTGGGCTATACCCCCAAGATCTACGACTCGTACTACCGCACCGGGCGCCGCGTCTACGAGAAGACCGGCGACACCTCCGCCATCCTCACGACGCACGACGCCGAGACCTTCAGCGCCCCCGACTGTCACACGGTGATCGGCTGGTACCGCCGGGCGCTCGAGATGTGCGGCTGCCAGAAAGTCTCGGTGGTGGAGGACGAGTGCCGGGCACGCGGTGGGGCGGTGTGCCGGTACCGGCTGAGCTGGAGCGAAGGCTAGACGGTCGTGACGACGCTCAGGAACGCCTGGTACACTGGCTCGGACCACGAGGCCCGGCACTCCGTGATGCGCCGAACGGCCTCATCCGGCGGCAGCGCCCGCTGGTTCGGGCGCTCGGTGGTCAGCGCGTCGTAGGCCTCCAGGATCCCGACGATCTGCGCGCCCAACGGGATCTCGTCGCCGACGAGGCGGTCGGGATAACCGCTGCCGTCGTACTTCTCGTGGTGCCAGCGGATGATGGGCTTGATGTCCCAGGGGAAGTCCACGTCGGCCAGCAGCTCGACGCCCCAGGTGACGTGCATCTGCACGACTTCGCGCTCCTCCGGGGTCAATGGCCCCGGCTTGCTGAGAATCTCGTGCGGGACGCGCATCTTGCCCACGTCGTGCAGGTACGCCCCGAGCAGGATCGTCGTCTCCTCGTGCTCGTCCAGGCCCAAGACGCGCGACATGGCGACCGCATTGCGCGCCACCCGCTCACTGTGGCCGAACGTGTACCGGTCGCTCGCCTCGATGGATTCGCCCCAGGCGCGCACCACGGCCAGGTAGGTGCCCTCGAGCTCCGCCACCTTCCCCCCGACGTCCACCAGGTCCACGCGGGCGTCCAGACGGTGGAACAAGCGGTAGGCGATGTTGAGCTGCCGGAGCGCCTCCGGGTTGCGCCCGGTCATCTGGTAGAGCAAGGCCAGCTCGCGGGCAGCCTCGGCCTCGCCGAGCACGGAGCCCGCAGACACCGCCTGCTCGATGGCCGAGCGCAGCCGCGCCTCGGCCAGCGCCGGGCGGCCGGTCTCGCGATAGACCACGCCGATCACGCGGTACGCATCGGCCTTCGGGCCGCGGGCACCCAGCCGGTCGAAGCGGGCCAGCGCGGCCTCGGCGTTTTGCAGGGCGTTCTCGTAGCGCTGGCGGGCCACGTCCACCTCGGCGGAGTTGACGAGGCAGAGGCCTTCCAGTTGCGCGTCCCCGAGTCGCGCGGCAATCGCCAGGCTCTCGCGGAAGTAGGTTTCCGCCTGGTCGTACAGCTCCCGGTCCGCGCTCACCATCCCGAGGTTGTGATAGGCCAGCGCGCAGCCGAACTCGTCGCCGGCCTCGCGGTACGCGTCGAGCGACCGCTCGTATCGGGCCAGGGCCTCGTCCAGCTCGCCCTGGATGTTCGCGAGAATCCCCAGATTCTGCTCCACGCGCGCGCGCAGTCCCCGGCTGGACCCGCCCAGCGCCAGCGCCTGGAGAAACGCGCGGCGGGCGGCCTCGAGGGACCCGGTCGTGAGATCCAGCGCGCCGAGCGTGTTCAGCGCCTCGGCCGCGAGCGGCTTGTTGCCCATGCGCTGGGCCACGTCATAGCTCCGCCGGCAGATGGCGCGCGCCCGGGTGTACTCGCCGCGCTGATGCTGCACGATGCCGAGACGGCGGAGGGCCTGGGCCAGCACGGCATTCTCCCCACGGTGCTCCGCCGCCACGATGGCCGACTCGTAGCAGGCGATCGCGTCGGAGATGCGCCCCGTCCGCTCCCGCGCGCGCGCCTCGTCGAGCCACGCCCCCCCCGCGCGGGATTCGTCGAGGCCGGGCTCGTGGACCGGCCGAGCGGAGGACGTCACGGGACCCTCACCACGCGACGGCATAGCTGGAAAAATGGTCGAGACGGCCGGTGACCGTCCGGGACGCCGGGTGGTCCACCGAGAGCAGGTACTCGAGGATGTCGAGCCCCTCCGTCACGTAGGCGATCTGTTTCGGCAGCAGCACACCGAGCAGGTCGCAGTTCGCGTAGCTCATCGTGAGGTGCGCGGGCCGCTCGAAGACCAGGCCTTCGGGTCGAAACAGGACGCGGTTCACGGTCTCGGACGGGGCGACGGCCGTGATGGTCACCACGTCCACGAGGGCGTCGGGCGGTACCGACAGCTTGTGCGGCCCCACGCGCACGACGCCGCCCTCGGGCCCGATCGCCTGCGTCACCGAATCGTACGGCAGCGGAGAGCACTGGAGCAGGCCGGTCGGCTGGGCGAGGGAGCCGAGGAGCCCGGCCGTCGGACCCCCGCGGCCTGCGTCCAACGGACCGGACGGGGGGTCGGCGCACGTCACGACGAGCAGACAGGTCGCGAGAGCCAGCACCGGTCGCAGGAGGCGGGTGGTGGTCATGCGCTGGTCCTCCTTGTTGGCGCTACCATGCCTGGCGGTGTCACGCGCGGCCGCACGGGCTCGACTGGGGCCTGGTGGAATCCGTTTTCGAAGCGCCGCACCCAGGGACAGTCAGGCTCGGGCTTTCCGGCACGGACGGCGTGAGCCGCGCGCGCGAGCAGATCCACGGGATCAATGGGCGTGTACCCGAGGTTGGCCACGGCATCGTAGCCGGCCTCGAGCCGGACCTCGGTGCCCGCGGACTGCGCTGCCCGCAGGACGTCGCGCAACGGCGTGGCGGCCCGCTGCGCCAGTCGCACGGCACCGGCGTGCGCCGTCGCGGGCGCCAGGATCGCGAGCTCGGTGGGCCCGAGCCTGCCGACGACGTCGGACATGCGGGCGCCCCTGCTCAGGGCCGCTCCCAGCCGGGAGTCCCTGGCATCCGTCTCGAGCGCGAAGACCACGCACGCCAGCGCGCCGTGCCGTCGGGCCATCAGCGCGCCCAGCTCCCGCGCCCGCCGAGCGAGGCTGTGGCGATTGTGCAGGCCGGTCGCCGGGTCCACCAGGCCGTCCGCCAGCGCAATGTCAATGTTCCGCTTCGCCTGGACGTAGGTCTGGAGCTTGAGCGTCAGCTCGTCGGGGCCGTTCGGGTAGCGCAGGAAGTCCCAGGCGCCCGCCCGCAGCGCCGCGACGCGCTGCTCCGGGGTCGGCGGCTGCGGGCTCAGAATCAGCACCGGCACGTTGTGGCCGACGCGCAGATCGTCCCGCAGGAGCCGGCACGCCTCGATCGCAGGCAGGTCGGGCAGGTTGGCGTCGAGGATAATCGTGTCCGGCATGATGTCGCGCGCCCACTCGAGGGCCAGGGCGCCGCTCTGGGCCTCGAGCACCGTGTATTGCTCACGGTTCAACGCGCTCGCGAGCGAGCCGGCCTCCCCTATCGCCATGAGGATGATTGGGGGCACAGCGTTGGCAGTCGTCATAGGTCGTCGAGGCGTTGAGCATCATCCGCGCCTGAACGCCCGGTTTGGTGCACGGTGTCATAATCGCTTGCCGTGTCGGCAGTTGCGGATTACACGGTGGCTTCGGAATCGAGCCCTCTACGCACCGTTTTGGGGCAGGGGCACGCTGCGCGCTCAAATCCGGTGCGAGGAACCGGTCGTAAGCGGCGGTGCAGACTACCTCGACAAGCCCCGTGAGTGTGCTGGGGACCGACCGCCAGCCGGATTCCCGGCACCGTGTCCCCCGTCCTACTCTGGTTTCGGAATCCGGAACGTGACGGTCTGCCGAATCCGCAACGGCGCGGGCTGCCCGTGGATCACCGCGGGGCGGTATCGCGCCCCCCGAACGGCGTCCGCCGCGGGCCGCTCCAGCGCCTTGTGCCCGCGCTCGCCGGGGATCACGATCACCGAAGCCGAGTCCACCCGGCCCGTCGCATCCACGAGGAATTCGAGCACGACCTCACCTTCGATGCCGGCCTCCCGCAGCAGCGGGGGATAGCGCGGCTCCGGCATCTCCAGGAGGACGGGCGGCTGATTCTCGAGCGAAACCGGCGGCCCCGGGACGGCGGGCGCGACGTCGGTCGCCGGGCTCGGCGCCGCGCACGCGAGCACGACGAGCAGCACGCCGAGCGCGGCGCCGGTCAGCGCGCGGACCCCGCGCGTGGATGAGGGTACGGGCGTCATGTGATTGATCCTCCGTGACAAGAGGGACGGCCGGGCGGCGAGGGCCACGGCCATGCGGCGCCGCGACGCGCGGTGGGCGACCTCGAGCAGCAGCGTCCCGTAGGCGCGGACGTCCACCCCCGCCCGCACGAGCCGGTGGTCGCAGTCGAGCTCCACCGCGTCGTGCAGCCGGCGCACCTGCCACCAGATGAACAGGTTCCACGGACACGCTACCGCCGCGAGCGCGGCCACGGCCAGCAACTGGACGTCCCCGGTCCGGAGATGTTCGGCCTCGTGCCGCACCGCCAGGCGACGGTCTGCCGGATCGAGGTCGGTGATCCACGCGGGGAGCACGATCGTGGCGCGCCGGAGCCCGCCTACGACCGCGGGCCCCGCCCCCGTCGTCACGCAGACGCGCTGGCCATCGAGATCCCGCTCCACCCCACGCGCGGCTTCGCGGCGGAGCGCGCGTTGCGATGCCACGAGGAGCAGGAGCACCAAGCCGGACGCCGCGGCCCAACCCACTCGGAGCGGCGTGTCGAGTATGGCGAGCGTGGGCGACGGATCCGGCACGGCCGCGGTGGCGACGCGCACCACCACGGGCACCACCCCGAGGTCGAGGGTCGCCGAGCCGGGCTCCGTCCGCGTGGCAAACAGTGGGAGCGCCAGCGAGGAGGCGAGCGTCGCGGCCCACACCCACCGCCCCTCCCGCCCCACCAAGCGCAACGCCCGGTCGGCTGCGAGCGCCGCCCCGGCGAGGAACGCGGCGACCACGGTCGCGTAGATCATCCACGCGGCCATCACCGCCCGAGCTCCTTGAGCCGCGCGGTGAGCCGCCGGCGGATCCGCCGCAACTCCTCCGGGGCAATGCCCTCGTCGGACACGAGCCGCGCCACCAGCATTTCGCGCGATCCCCGGAACACCGTGTCCACGAGACGCCGCAGGGCGCGGTCGCCCGCGTCTTCGGGCCGCGTGACGGGGTGGTACCGGAAGGCCTTGCCATCCCGCACGTGACGGACGTGCCCCTTGGCCTCCAGCGTGCGGAAAACGGTGAGCACCGTGGAGTAGTGGAGATCGTCGGGGAGGCGGTCCACCACGTCGCTGACGGTGGCGGATCCCAGCTCCCAGACGACGGCCATGACGTCCAGCTCGCGGCGCGTGAGTGCGGCCGACATGGAGCCTCAACTATTAGCTTTGTAATACATAGTAGTGAAACGGTCCTCGGGTGTCAACCCGCACACGCCGGCGGCGCGCGCCAGCCCGTCTCGAGGGGCATCGCACCTAGTCCACGGATCAAACCACCTGCATATTGGCGCCGGACGTTGCCGGGAGCCTCGTGGGCACGCAGATCGAACGCCTGCAAGTGGCGCTGGCCGGTCAGTACCGGATCCAACGGGCCATCGGGACGGGCGGGATGGCGACCGTCTACCTCGCGGACGACCTGAAACACGGTCGCCAGGTGGCCGTCAAGGTGCTCCGGCCGGAGCTGTCCGCCGCCGTCGGGATCGAGCGGTTCCTGCGGGAAATCCGGATCACCGCCCGCCTCAACCACCCGAACATCCTTCCCCTGCTCGATTCGGGTGAGGTGGACGGGCTGCCGTTCTACGTGATGCCGTTCGTGGAGGGCGAGTCGCTGCGCGATCGACTGGGTCGCGAGGTCCAGCTCTCCATTCCGGATGTCGTCGCGATCGCGCACGACGTCGCGGACGCGCTCGATGCCGCGCACGCCCTCGGCATCGTGCATCGTGATGTCAAACCCGAGAACATCCTCCTCGCGGGAAACCGGGCCGTCGTGGCCGACTTCGGAATCGCGCGGGCCGTGGACGTGGCCGGAGGGGAGACCCTGACCGCCACGGGCATCGCGGTGGGGACGCCCGCGTACATGAGCCCCGAGCAGGGGGGCGGCTCGGCGTCCATCGACAAGCGGACCGACATCTACTCGCTCGGCTGCGTGGTGTACGAGCTGCTGGCCGGGGAGCCGCCCTTCTCGGGGCCGGTGGCGCAATCGGTGATTGCCCAGCACGTGCTGGAGCGGGTCCCGTCCCTGACCATCGTGCGCCCCGGCCTGTCCCAACCCCTCCGGCGCGCGGTGGAACGGGCGCTCGCGAAGGTACCCGCCGACCGTTTTGTCAGCGCATCGGATTTTGCCCGGGCCCTGTCCGCCGCGGCGGCCGCGCCCGAGCGGTCCGAGCGGCAGCGGCCGCAGCGATCGGTCGTGCTGGTGAGCGGCGTCGTAGTCCTGGCGGTGCTGGGCGTCTGGGCCGCCGCCCGCGCCATCCTCGCCAATGCGGCCCGGTCCCCACTGGATCCGCGCAAGGTCGTGGTGTTCCCTCTGCCCGCGACCGACGACGAGGCCAATCGGGCGGGAGTGGGCTGGGACGTAGCTTTGGCAATCGGCGGCGCGCTGGAGCATGCCCATCCGCTCAAGTTTCTCGATGGCTGGACGTGGCTTCCCGACTCCACGCGATCCAACCCCCGGTTGCTCACGCCGGCCCTCGAAGCCCGCATCGCGCGCGCGCGGGGCGCGAGGTATTACGTCTCCGGCGCCATCCGCCGCGACACCGCGGGCCTCGCGGTGGTCGTCCGGCTCCTGGACGTGGCCGGCGACTCGCTGGTCGCCCAGGAAACGGCGGCCGGGGCCCCCCCGATCACCGCGCAGACCCTCGGCATCCGGGCCATTTCCAGGCTGGTCCCGCGGATCGCCGAGCCGGATCGGCGCGTCGACCTGGATCCCTACCTGGAGCGGGACCCTGGTGCGGTCGTGCTCTCCATACAGGGGGACCGCCAATACCGGCATTCCCGGTTCGCAGCCGCGCTCGACTTCTACCGCCGGGCGGTTGCCGAGGACTCGCTGCTCGCGGTCGCGGCGGTCAAGGGGGCGCAGGCGGCCAGTTGGGAGAACCGGTACGGGGAGGCGGAAGTGCTGATCCGTGTGGCGGCGGCCCACGCCACGCTGCTGCCCCCCAAGTACCGGCTGTTCCTCGACGGCTGGCGCTCCTACCTGGCGGGGAACGCGGACTCCGCCGTTACCGCCCTCCAGGCGGCGCTGGCGCTCGATCCCGAGTGGAGTGAGGCGGCAATGGCGTTGGGCGAGGTCTATTACCACCTCTTTCCCGGCCACGGGCTCGCGGGCGCGCTCGCGGAGCGGACCTTTCGGCAGGTCCTCGACCTCGACTCACTGTTCGTGCCCCCCCTGTTTCACCTGGGAGAGATCGCCACGCGGAACGGCGACCGGGCCGCGGCCGAGCGCATGATTCGCGGCATCGCGGCGGCCGGGGCCGACAGCACCTGGCTCCGCCACCTCGCCACGATGCGCGATTGCGTCTGGAGCGTCGGCGGGGCCTACGACTGGCGGGACGCCGTGCACGCGGACCCGCTCGCGGCCTTGCTGGCGGCGCGGGCGCTCGCGGTGGGAGGCCGGCATCCCTCGTGCGCGCGGCGGGGCTTCGAGGAGGTGCTCCAGTCCCCGGACGCCGACCGCGACACGCGATGGGGGGCCGTCATGGCCCTGCAGAGCCTGCTGCTGGCGGAGGGCAGGCATCAGGAGGCACTGGCGCACCTCGACCTGGCGCGCGACGCCGGACACCGGGGGGCGTACTCCCTGTACGTGTTCGACGCCATCACCGGCGCGCCGTTCGAGGCACGGGCCGCCGAGGCGGAAGGAATCGCGCGGCGCGCCACCGGCGAGCACTATGAGGCGGCGCAACCGACCACCCGCTGGCTATTGGGCGTCTGGCGCGCACGTCAGGGCGACTCCGCGCGAGTACGGGGCATCGTGGCCGGACTCCGCCAAGCGGCGGACGGCAGCGGTGACCCGGTCCCCCGCCAGATCGCGAATCTCCTCGAGGCGCATCTCTCGGCGCGCCTGGGCGACTCCGCGTCCGCGCGAATCCGCCTGGAGCTGCTGCTGCCCAACACGCCCCCCGGCGACCTCATGTGGAGCGTGACGGGCGCGCACGCCGCGGAGCGTGCCCTGCTCGCCGAGCTGCTGCTGGCCAACCGCGACTACGAGGGTGCCGAGCGCATGGCGGCCGTGTTCGACCATCAAGAGCCGGTGGCGTTCTGGCCCTACCTGCCCCGGAGTCTGAGGGTCCGATGGCGCGCCGCCACGGCGCTGGGCCGCGCGGCGGCGGCGCGTGCTTACCTCGAGCGCCTTCGGCAGTTGGGATGGACGGACAGCGCAGCCGCCGCACTCGAGCTGTAGGACCCCGACTTCCCGGGCATCACGCGATGCCCGTGCCGGAATACGTGGCGCGCCACCGCGCCCAAGTACCCCCGCACAAAGGAGGGTGACATGCGCTTCCTGCAATCGTGGTGCCCGCTCATCACCGTCGTGCTGGTGTTCCTCCTGATCCAGTTCTGGCTGCAGCTTCTCGCGTGGAAGAACTGGGCGAGGCTGTACAAGGAGTGGGTCAACCAGTACTGCAAGTGCGAGACACCGGGCGGCACCAAGCCCGTCGAACCGACCTGGCCGTAGACACGGCCGCGCACAACCCCGGTGCCGTCGCCGACGGGCGGCGGCGCCGGGTTGGCCAGCCAGTGAGAGGGGGACGCATGGCCTCGACACGCCTTCACGGACGACGGGGAGCGGTGACGGTATCCGGGCAATTGGTCGCGCTCTGGTTGGTGACCGCCACGGCGCCCCCGCTTGCCGCTCAGGCAGTGGACACGGCGTCGTACTTCTTCGCGGGGCGCTCTGTCCCGCTCACGGTCCATCTGGATTCGCTGGGTCTGTACGCACCCGGCGTGGACGACAGCACGGTCGGCTCCCTCGCGGCCGGCCTGGACGGAGGTGGCGTCCGGGCCATGGGCAAGGGCTTGTTCGTCATCGGGTT
This sequence comes from Gemmatimonadales bacterium, assembly GCA_036398175.1. Lineage (GTDB taxonomy): Bacteria > Gemmatimonadota > Gemmatimonadetes > Gemmatimonadales > GWC2-71-9 > JAOTWJ01. The sequence continues at coordinate 83,783 of DASWHL010000050.1, read as the reverse complement.
CGGCGCGCCGACGGAGCGATCCGCGCTCGTGGCCCGGGCCCGCCTGGCCGTCGAGCTCGGCGGCGGCGCGATCCAGGCGGCCGGCCTGGTCGTGCGCCGGGCCGGAGCGCCGGACCCGGCCTTCGTCACGGATCAGTTCATCGCCGAATTCCAGCTCTGGGTGACGCCGGCCCAGATTGACTCTCTCAGCGCGGTGCACGGCGTGCACGTCGTGCGCAGGCTCGGCGTGCTCCGGAACGACTATCTCCTGGCGGCCACGCCCCAAAGCCGTCAGGACGCGCTCGATCTCGCAAACCTGTACCACCAGAGTCCGGCCGTGGTCTTCGCGAGTCCCGACTTCTTCGGGCTCAAGCGCGAACGGGCCTTCACGCCCGGCGATCAGCTGTTCCCCGACCAGTGGCACCTGCACAACGCCAACGACGCCGACATTGACGCCCCCGAGGCGTGGAGCATCACCCGGGGCTCGGCCGACGTCGTGATCGCCATTCTGGAACCGTTCGGATTCGACAAGACGCACGCCGATCTGGCGACCAAGATTGACCACGCCTGGAGCTTCGACGGGTGCGGCAGCACGGCCGACTTCGGCCAGACCACGCCCTGTGGGGCAGCGACCTTCGGGCCGAAACAGAACCACGGCACGGCGGTGGCCGGACTGGCGGCGGCCGAAGGGGACAATGGCGAGGGAATAGCCGGCGTTTGTCTCGAATGCCGCCTGATGGTGATCGAGCTGCCCATTTCCGACGCGGCGACGGGCCTCGCCATTGATCACGTCGCGGCACGCGGAGTGGACGTGATCAACAACAGCTGGACTTGGGCGTACAGCAACGACTATACGCTGGCCGCGTTCGTGGAGGCGGCAGAGGTGACGCCGAGTCAGCAGGGCATCGTCGTCGTGTTCTCGACGGAGGACGATCGCGACGACCACTGCACGGAAGGCGGCGGGCTCGGGCAGCTCTACGCGCACCCCGACCTGATTGCGGTATCGGCCTCGAACAACCTCGATCGGCGGGCCGACGCGTCCACCATCGGGTCGTGCGTCGAGCTGCTGGCACCGGGGTACTATGCCACGGTCGTCGCCGCGGGCGATACGCTCGAGCAGTCCGGCATCGTGACGACCGACCGGACCGGATCGGCCGGCTACAATACGAGCGAGCCGATCCAGCCGATCACCTGCGCCCTCGCGGAACCCACGGCCGCCTCGGCGACCAACGGGCTGGCCTACACCCGGTGCTTTTCCGGTGGGTCGGCGTCCGCGCCGATCGTGTCGGGTGTCGCGGGGCTCCTGCGTTCCCTGAAACCGTGTCTCACGCGCGTGCAGGTGCAGGAGATTCTGCGCTCGACCGCGGACAAGATCGGCCCACCAGGGACGTACGATCCCGTCACGGGGCACAGCCCGTCGTATGGCTATGGCCGGGTGAACGCCGCGGCCGCTCTCCAGACCGCATCGGGCGCTTCCTGCCCGACCGTCGCCGTCACGCCGCCGACGTCCCAGGCGCCGGCGGTCGAGTTCGGCACGCGCGCGGGGATCACCGGACTCCTGAACGCCAACGATCAGGCAATCGCGAACGGCCCCGGCGGCGGCCCCATGGCGGAGCCCGTGGTGCACGTGGCCTGGTTTCCGACACCGAGTTGGATGATGGAAGCACAGGTGGGCATCTCGTTCCTCACGCAAGCGGTCGGCCCGAACCGGACCAACCTGGTTGTGGCCCTCCAAACCGCGTACGGTTTCGGCGGCTTCGGCGACGCCACGCTGTTCGTCGGCCCGAACGTGGCGTTTCAATACCTGGCAACGGGAACGCTGCCCGCGACGAACGATGCGGCCCTGGGATTGGCCTTCGGATACCGGTGGCTGCCGCTGACCTTCCTCGCGGTGCGACTCGAGGCGCGGTACCGGTACTGGTTCGACCGCATGATCCATGAGACGGGGGGGGCGCTAGGATTCGGCGTGGTCATCCCGTAGTCGGGGCCGTGCCTGAGGGCGCGGCGGCCCGGGTCCCCGGCCGCGTGGCCGCAGGGTATCGGTGGGCCGATCAGCCCGCGGCGGCCAGGGGCGTGACGTGCAGCATGCTCTGCGTGGCCAGCCGCAGCCAGTCCCCGTTCGGCGTCCACGGCTCGCCGTCCAGAGCCATGGGCAATCGGCTGGCGGCCCGGGCGAGCAGCTCACCGCCGCCCAGCATGTGCGCGGCCGCCGGACGGGCCAGCAGGTACCCCTGGACCGTGCGCACGCCCTCGCTCAGCACCGTGCGCAGGTCCGCCGCGCTCTCGACGCCCTCGGCGATGGCGGTGCCGCCGAAGCTCGCGGCCAGCTCGACAATGGAGCGGAGCACCGCGCGCCGATAGTAGTCGCCGTGCGCACCCGCCACCAGAAACGCGTCAATCTTGAAGTAGTCGGGCCGGCATTCGAGAATCATCCGGAAGTTCGGTATGAGACTGGACTACAACGACTTACGTGGTGGCGGAGACCGAAGCGCCAGGGACGAACCCGACCGAAGTTCAGAATCGCCGTCTGAATCCTGGACCGGGGCGGAGGCGACAAGGTCGGGCTTGCCAGCCGGGCTCCCCGGGAGAACCTTGGACGCATGGCCGGCATCGTCTGGCGTCCCCCAGCCGGGCTCGTGGAGCACGCCAACGTCACGCGCCTGATGCGCGCCCACGGACTCCCGTCGGTCGAGGCCCTGCACCGACGCTCCGTGGAGGAACCCGCGTGGTTCTGGGACGCGGTCGTGCGCGACCTCGGCATCGCGTTCACGGAGCCGTACCACACGGTGCGCGACACGTCGCGCGGGATCCCGTGGACCGACTGGTACGTGGGCGGCACGCTCAACCTCACTGCCAACTGCCTGCACCGGCACCTGGGCACCGAGCGCGAGCGGCAGCCGGCCCTCGTGGGCGAGACCGAGAACGGCCGGATCCGGACGCTCACGTACGCCCAGCTCACGCTCGCCGTGGATCGCTGCGCGGCCGGTCTCCGGGCGCTCGGCATCCGGCCCGGCGACCGCGTGGGCGCCTGCATGCCCATGACGGTGGACGTCGTCGTGCAAATGTTCGCGGCGTTCCAGGTGGGCGCGGTGTTCGTCCCCATCTTCTCCGGGTACGCCCCGGCCGCCATCGCCGAGCGGTTCCGCCACGCCGGCGTGCGCGTGGTGTTCACGGCCGGGCGCGGCCGGCGACGGGGCGAGCCCGTCGCCATCAAGCGCAACACCGACGCCGCGGTGGCCGCGGTGCCCGGCGTCGAGCGCGTGGTCGTGGTGACGGACGGCGCCCGGGATCTTCCGTGGGACGACGCCCGGGACATCGAGTGGGAGACGTTTCTGGCAGCCGGGGACGACTCGACCACCACTTCCCTGCCCTCCATGGCGCCGGCCCTGATCCTGTACACCTCCGGCACCACCGGTCGCCCCAAGGGGACGGTGCACAGCCACGCCGGCTCGCTGGTCCAGATCGCCAAGGAGGTCGGATACCAGTTCGACCTGAAGCCCGACGACAGCTTCTTCTGGCTCACCGACATCGGGTGGATGATGGGTCCGTGGGCGCTGATCGGCGGGCTGTTCCACGGGGCCACGGTGGTGCTCTACGACGGTGCGTTCGACTGGCCGGACCCCACGCGGCTCTGGTCCCTGCTCGCGCGGCACCGCGTCTCGGTATTCGGCGTCTCCCCCACCGCGGTCCGCATGGCCATCCGCGCGGGCGTGGATCCCGCCGCGGCCTGCGATCTGTCCGCGCTCCGCATCCTGGGTTCCACCGGCGAGCCATGGGACGAAACGTCATGGACCTGGTACTTCGAGCGGGTGGGCGGCCGCCGCTGTCCGATCATCAACATCTCGGGCGGGACCGACCTCATCGGCGGGTTCCTGAGCCCCCTGCCCGTGCAGCCCCTCAAGCCCACCACGCTCGGCGGACCCGGGCTGGGGATGGCGGTGGACGTGTGGAATCAGGGTGGCCAACCCGTGCGCGGCGAGGTCGGCTACCTCGTCTGCACGCAGCCCGTGCCGTCAATGACGCGGGGTCTCTGGAACGATCCCGAGCGCTACCTGGAGAGCTACTGGTCCGCCTGGCCCGACGTGTGGAACCACGGGGACTGGGCGCTCGTGGACGACGACGGGTTCTGGTTTCTCCAGGGGCGCGCGGACGACACGCTCAAGGTGGCGGGCCGGCGGATCGGCCCCGCCGAGGTCGAGGGCGCCCTCATCGCGACGGGAACGGTGAGCGAAGCCGCGGCCATCGGCGTGCCGCACGAGATCAAGGGCGAGACGATCGTGTGCTTCGCCGTGTTGAAGCCGGGCGTGCCGCCCACCGAGGCCTTACGCGACACGCTGCGTGAGGCGGTGGTGGACCGCCTGGGGAAGATTGACCGCCCCGAGGCCGTGCACTTCGTGACCGATCTGCCGAAAACGCGGAGCGCCAAGATCGTGCGGCGGCTGGTCCGGGCGGTTCACCTGCGCGAGACCGACCTCGGCGACCTCACGTCCCTGCAGAATCCCGAGGCGTTGGAGGCGATCCGGCGGGCTACCTGACGACGGGAAGCGACGGGAGCGACGGGAACGACGGGAGTGACGGGCGGTCGCCTTGGCGACAGACGGCGGCCGAGGGCCCGCTTCAGCGGGATCCTCCGAACCCCGCCCTGGCTCACCCCGGCCCGTCCCCCTCGCGCAACGCGCCCAGAAACGCCTCCCCGTACCGCTCGGCCTTCACCGGACCCACGCCCGATACGCCCAGCAACTCGGCCCGCGTCGTCGGGCGCCGCTCGATCATGTCCCACAGCACCTGATCCCCGAACACGACATACGCCGGGACCCCCTGCGCGTCCGCCAGCCGCTTCCGAAGCGCGCGCAGCCGCTGGAACAGCGGATCGGACGGCGACCGATCCGTCGGCGCCACGCCCATCCCGGCGGGTTCCCTCCCCCGGAAACCGGGCTGGCGCGTGGCGCGAACCGGCTCCCTCGCCGCCGACGCGCGCGGAGCCCCGCCGCGAACTCCGCCAATGAGATCGCGGACCGTGACGCCGTTGCACCGGTCGCACGCAGTCCCGCAGGGCGCGATCCGCTCGTCGAAGTGGGCCAGGATGGCGCGGTGACGGCATTGATCGGACTCGACGAGGCGGTAGAGCCCCGTTGACGCCCGCCACTTTTCCCGCCGCAGGTCGGCGTCCTCGATCTCGTCCAGAAACCGCTCCCGCAGCTTCACGTCCGCCCACGAGTAGAACAGCACGCACTCACTCGGCAGGCCGTCGCGGCCAGCCCGTCCGATTTCCTGATACCACGCTTCGATGTCGCCGGGGAGGTCGCGGTGGATCACGAACCGCACGTTGGACTTGTCAATCCCCATCCCGAACGCGATCGTGGCCACGATCACGTCCACTTCGTCGCGCGCGAACGCCTCTTGATGCGCGATGCGGTCCGCGGCCTCCATGCCGGCATGATAGGGCGCCGCGCGAATCCCCGACCGTCGCAGGAACGCCACCGTCTGCTCGACGGTGCGCCGCGCCAGGCAGTACACGATGCCGCTCTCCCCCGCATGCCGCCGGATCAGGGCCAGCAGCTCGCGCCGCGTGTCGCCCTCGCCCTTCTTGCGACAGAGAATGCGCAGGTTGGGCCGGAAGAACGATCCCTTGTACCCGGCCGGTTTCCGCATGCCCAGCTGGCGGATGATGTCGCGGGCCACGCGGCGCGTGGCGGTGGCGGTGAGCGCGAGCACCGGCACGTTGCCCAGGGATTCCCGCAGTCCCAGGAGCCGGCGGTAGGCGGGCCGGAAGTCGTGACCCCACTGGGAAATGCAGTGCGCCTCGTCCACCACGACCAGCGACACGGAGCACGCGCGCAGGCGCTCGCGCAGCCGCCCGTCCAGCGCTTCCGGCGCGATGTACGCCAGCTCGTACGCCCCGCGCTCGAGCCCGCGCACGCGCAGTCGCCACTCGTCCAGGTCGAGTGACGAGTTGATGGCGGTGGCCCGGAACCCCAGCGCGTTCAGCGCATCCACCTGGTCTTTCATGAGGCTGATGAGGGGCGACAGAACGAGGACGGTTCCGGGGAGCAGCCGGGCCGGCACCTGGAACGTGAGCGACTTGCCCGCCCCGGTGGGCATCACGGCAATGCAGTCCCGGCCCGCGAGAACGGCCTCGATCACCTCGCGCTGGCCCGGCCGGAACGTCTCGTAGCCGAAGACGTCCTTGAGGACCGAGTCCGCGGTGGGTGTGGGTTGGGCCATGTGTCAATCCGGTTGGCACGGTTGGGTGGTGGATCCCGCTGAAGCAGGCCCTCGGCCACCATCTGTCGCCAAGGCGACGGAACCCACGCCCGTTTCCCGGGCAGATCGTGGCCGAGGACCCGCTTCAGCGGGATTCACCCCACACCATAGGCTCGCGCGGCAAGGCCGCATAACCAGTGGAACGCATGGCCCAACCAGCCCATCGGCACAGGACCCGAGAGCGTCTACGTCAGGCGTGCCATCGCCTCCCGCGCAGCCCGCATCCCCCCGCGGATAGTCTCGTCCGGCGTGGCGAACGACAGGCGCAGGTATCCATCCTGCATGAACCCGGAACCCGACGCCGTCACGACCCCGCCCTCTCGAATCAGATAGGTGGCCACGTCGTCCGACGTACGGAGGACCTCACTCGCCGGGGTCGTCCGGCCGAAGGCCTGCCGCACGTCCCAGAACGAGTAGAAGCTGGCGGGCGTGGGCCAGATGGTCACGTGCGGCATCCCGGCCGCCTCGCGGTGCAACAGATCCCGCTTGGCCTGGAGATCCCGGACCAGTTCGGGGTCGTACTCGGCGCCAATGGCCGCGGCGGCGGCGAGCTGCGTGGGCACCGCCGGGCCCGCCGTGTAATGACTCTGGAGGTTCACCATGGCCGCCGTGACGTCCGTGGGACCGATGGACCAGCCCACGCGCAGCCCCCCCGTCCGCCGGAAGTTCTTGGAGAGGCCGTCCACCTGGATGAGCCACGGCCTGGTTCGCTCGTCCAGGCGGGGTTCCGGAAACGGCACGCCGTCGAACACGATGCGCCAGTAGAGGCGGTCGAGCAGGAAGTACACCCGGTGCTCGACACACACGTCCAGCAGGGCGTTCACCTCGTCCGCCGTGTAGAGCTGCGCGGTGGGGTTCACCGGGTTGTTGAGCAGGAAGAGCTTGGCGTGCGGCCGCATCCGGAGATTCCGGAGCAGGTCGTCGGGCGTCACCTTGAGGTGGTTGGCCAACCCGGCCGTGGGGAGCACCATGATGGGAGTCGCGTACGCCGCTACCGCCAGGGGCTGGTAGCTCACCCATGGTGCCGCGTCGAACAGGACCACGTCCGCGGGGTTGCAGATGGCTAGAAACGTGTTGAACAGGCTCTGCTTGGCGCCGGCGGTGACCACCACGTTGTCCACGCCGTACTCCGCCTGGAGCCCAAGCCACTCGAGCACGGCCTGGCGCACCTCCGGCAGCCCGCCGGGATCGCCGTACATGGTCTTTCCCGCCCGAAACGCGTGCTCACCCGCTTCGCGCACGTGGGGCGCCAGGTCGCCCTTCGTTTCGCCCAACCCGAAGTCGTGCACAGGCAGCCCGGCCGCGACGCGCGCGGCCACGAGATGCTTGAGCGCAAGGGTCAGGGACGGGCGGAACTTGCCCAGTTTGGCGGAGATCCGTTCGTGGTCGAGCACGCGTCCGCTCCGGTCAGTCGGTTCATCGTAGGCTACGCCGCGATCCCCAATGGGGCAAACGCGGGTCACGGGCGGGGGGGCCGCAGGCCCAATCCGACAGTCGCGCTGAATGATTGCCGACCGCGACAGTCGGCATTCACGGCCGGCCGATTTGCCGATCGTTCGAGAACCCGTAGCTTGGGCGCTATCCCCCGGTTGGAGCTCGCGATGATGATCGTCCGCCTCTGCCTCGTCGTTCTTACGGTGTTCCCGGGAGCGGCCCTGAGCCAGGAACAGCCCTCCGCCGAGGCGCTGTACATCCAGAAGGGATGCCTCGGGTGTCACGGCGCCAGCGCCCGTGGCGGCGTAGGCCCTTCGCTCGCCGGGACTTCCCTGCCGCTCCCCGCGTTCCTGGCGCAGATGCGCACACCGCGGGGCATCATGCCGGCGTTCCCCGCGGAGGCCGTGAGCGACGCCGAGGCGGGGCGCATGCTCGGATACCTGCGGGGCCTCCCCACGACCCAGCCGCGCCTGCGCACCGACCTGCCGAGCGGGGAGCTGAGCCCCGCCGGCTGCGCCGACTGCCACCGCCGGCTCAACCCCACGATCGTCTGGCAGTACGAGCGAAGCGCCATGGGCCGCGCCGGGACGCAGAACCCGCGGGTCGTGCACGCCCAGCGCTCGATGACCTGTGCGGACTGCCACGGCAACGACCACGACCGCATCATGGCGTCGAAGGGCCGGGTGGCCGAGACCGTGTGTGCCTCGTGTCATGCCGAGATCTACAAGGAGCACGTGCTCGACGCGGGTCACTCGTACGGGCCCGACCCCGGCGGCCTGGGGGCAAACTGGGAGCGGAACATCAGCGTGCCGCACTACAAGGACATGCCGCGGAAAGTGATGGAGATGGGTTGCGATCCGTGCCACGCGCAGGCGGGCGCGACGGACGATCAGTACTGGAGCGATTCCCTCCAGCAGTACGTGGACGGCAGTTCGCTCACGTACCGGAACGGCTGCATCGCCTGCCACACGCGACACGCCTTCAGTCTGGAGGAGGCCAAAAAGCCCGAGGCGTGCTACACCTGCCACATGGGTCCGGACCACCCGAATTACGAGGCGTACATGTCGTCCAAGCACGGCTCCATCTACACGGCCCGCGGAGCCGCATGGGACTGGAACACGCCCATGGCCGACGCGCGCTACGAGACCCCCACGTGCGCGTACTGTCACATGGTGTACGTGGACGGGAACGACCGGCGGTCGGTGTCGCACAACATGACCCGGAAGATCATCTGGGGCATGGGCGTCCAGCCGGCGCTGGGGCAACTTACGGACATCACGCAGACGCCCGAAAACCAGACCAAGCGGGACGAGATGATCAAGGTCTGCCTGGTGTGCCACGCGGAGGACAAGGCACGCGGCTACCTCGCGTCGGCCGACGCGCACAAACTGGCGGGCGACGCGCTCGTGATCGAGGCGCGGGACATTCTGAAGGGGCTCTACGACGACGGCCTGATCCGACCCAGCCATGCCACCCGGTCGGCGGGGCTGCTCCCGGGCCCGCGGTTCACGGCCATCGAGCTGGACCAGATCACGGCGCAGCATTCGCCGGCGAGCCTCTACTACGACGTCACGCCCATCGAGCGCGACTACTTCGACATGTTCTTCTTCTCCGCGCTCAAGAGCTACAAGGGCGCGTTCCACATGAGTCCGGACTACGCCTGGTGGTACGGCTACGCGGATGTACTCGGCCACCTCGCCGGCATCCGGGACGAGGCGGCGACCATCCGCAGCGCCGATGCGACGCGGACGCGGACGCTGTTCATGCTCGTCACGGGGCCGCTGATGGTGCTGGCGGTGCTTGGCGCGGTATGGGGGGTGCGGCGGAGCATGGGCCGGGCATAAGGCGCCGCGAGCGGGGGGGGTGACAGTCCCGGGCTGAAGCCCGGGACTGATCGCGACTACTCCAGGGCCAGGTCCAGCCGGATCCCGACCGCCCGCGCCGAGTGCGTGAGCGCGCCGATGGAGAGATAGCGCGCCCCGGCCTCGGCATACGCCCGCGCCGTGTCCGGGCCGATCCCGCCCGAGGCCTCGATGGCGACGCCCTTCCCTGCCTTACGGACCCAGGCCTTCACCTGCGCGGGCGTCCGGTTGTCCACCAGGATCCGGGTGACCCCGGCGTCGAGCGCCGCCTGAAACTGTTCCTGGGTTTCGGCTTCGACCACGACGGGGATGCCCGCGGGCGCGCGGGTGAGCGTGTCCGCGAGGTCGGCGCCGCCGAGCAGGGCCCAGTGGTTGTCCTTCCAGAGCACCGCGTCGGCGAGGTGCGCCCGGTGGTTGGTGCCGCCGCCCATGCGGACCGCGTATTTCTCCAGCTCGCGCAGGCCGGGCGTGGTTTTCCGGGTGTCCGTGACCACAGCCCCGGTTCCGGCAACCGCGTCCACGACGGCCCGGGTGGCGGTGGCGATGCCGCTCAGGCGCTGGAGGAAGTTGAGGGCCGTGCGTTCGCCGGCCAGGAGCTGCCGGGCGGGGCCGCGCACCTCGGCAATGGGCTGCCCGGGCCCGGCGCCGGCGCCCTCCTCGACGAGCGGCACCAGCGCATCGCGGACGCCCAGCTGCCGGAAGACCTCCGCCGCCACCGGGAGTCCGGCCACCACACATGGTTCTTCCGCAATGAAGGTGCCGACCGCCGACCGATCCGCGCCGGCGCCGATGAGGGCCGTGGTCACGTCGTCGCGGACGCGATCCTCGGCCAACGCCGCCCGGACCGCCTCGAAGCCCAGCGGCTCAACCAATGGCGAGCATGCGCTCGATGGCGCGCCGCGCGCGGCCCGCGGTGGCCTCGGGCACGGTCACCTCGTACTTGAGGTCCCGCAGCGAGTCCCGCAGATTCTCGAGCGTGATCATCTTCATGTAGCGGCACTCGGCATCTTCGGAGGCCGGGATGAACTCCTTCCCCGGGTTTTCCTTCCGCATGCGATGCAGCACGCCGGTCTCGGTCGCTACCACGAAGCGGCGCGCGGTGGAGCGCCGCGCTTCCTGCATCATCTGCTCCGTGGACACGATCTTGATCGAGCCCTCGTCGTGCCCGTTGCCGTTTCCGTTGCCGTTCCCGCCCTGGTTCAGGTAGTACACCATGCTGGTCGTGCAGCCGCATTCGGGGTGCACGAGAAACTCGGCGTCGGGCAGCTCCTTCCTCCGTTCATCGAGCACGGAGGGCCGGAGACCGGCGTGCACATGGCACTCGCCTAGCCACACGTCGAGCTTCCGGCCGGTCACCTCCCGCACGTAGTTGCCCAGGAAGAAATCGGGAAGGAACAGCACCGGGACGTCGGGCGGGAGCGCGCGGACCACGGCCACCGCGTTCCCCGACGTACAGCAGTAGTCGGCCTGGGCTTTCACCTCGGCACTCGTGTTCACGTAGGCCACGACTAGGCCGTCCGGGTGCTCGGCCTTCCACGCGCGGACGTCCCGCGCCTGGATCGTGTCGGCGAGCGAGCAGCCGGCTTTGGGCTCCGGGATCAGCACCCGCTTCCCGGGGTTCGCGATGGCCGCCGTCTCCGCCATGAAATGCACGCCGCACAGCACGATCGTGTCCGCCGCGATCTCGACGGCCGACCGCGCCAGCTTGAGCGAGTCGGCGACAATGTCCGCCAGATCCTGAATGGCCGGGATCTGGTAGTTGTGCGCCAGGATGGCGGCGCCGCGCTCGGCCTTGAGCCGCTGGATCTCGTCTATCAGGGCCGCGTCGCCCGGTCCCGCCGGCCGACCGGCCCCACGAGCTGCCACTGGAAAACGCCCGTCCATCAGTGCATCCCTCACGACAGGTACGCTGGGGGCGACCGCCCCGTGGGGTGGTCGCGGGCCAGATTTTAAAGATACAACCCCAGCCGACGTTGCATGGATCCTGCTGAAGCAGGCCCTCGGCCGCTATCTGTCGCCAAGGCGACGGCCCGCTTCGCGGGCAGGTAGTGGCCGAGGACCCGCTTCAGCGGGATTCACCACCGAGCCGCATCGTGCCGCATCGTGCCGCGCCGCCGTCTACCACTCCGGCAACCCCCACCCCATCTTCCAGTAGCCGATTCCCCTCACGGAGCGACCCGCATGACGCCCTTCCGACGGACGCGGACCTGCCTGGTTCCGGCCGCCCTGCTCGTCCTTGGTACCCCGCTCGTGGCCCAGGGTCGCACCGCCGGCGCGCCTGACGCCATCCTCGTGGCCCGCGCCCGTGCCATCCACGAGCGGGTGATCACGCTGGACACGCACGCGGACATCAACGTCGCCAACTTCACGGCCCGGCAGAATTACACCCAGCGGCTCGCCACGCAGGTCAACCTGCCCAAGATGGAAGAGGGCGGGCTGGACGCCGCGTTCTTCATCGCGTACGTGGGGCAGGACGACGACTTCACGCCCGCGGCCTACCGGCGCGCGTACCACGAGGCGATCGCCAAGTTCCAGGCCATCCGCCGGCTCACGGACTCCATCGCCCCGGACCGCATCGGCCTGGCCACCAGCGCGGCGGACGTGCGGCGGATCGCCGCGTCCGGCCGCAAGGTCGCCCTCATCGGCGTCGAGAACGGCTATCCGCTGGGCGATGACATCGGCCGCGTGCGGGAGTTCCACGACTTGGGCGCACGCTACCTCTCGCTGTCGCACAACGGGCATAGCCAGCTGTCGGACTCCAACACGGGCGAGCGGGATGAGGTCTGGAAGTGGAACGGCCTGTCGCCCCTGGGCCGGGAGGTCGTGGCCGAGCTGAACCGCGTGGGCATCATGATTGACGTGTCGCACCCGTCGAAGGCGTCCATGATGCAGACGCTCGCGCTGTCCCAGGCGCCGATCATCGCCTCGCACTCCGCCGTGCGGGCCCTCTGTGACCACAGCCGGAACCTGGATGACGAGCAATTGCTGGCCCTCAAGGAGAACGGCGGCGTGGTCCAGATCGTGGCCTTCAACTCCTACGTGAAGACGCCGCCCCCGCCGTCGCCCGAGCGCGCGGCGGCCGTCGCGGCGCTGCGGCGGGAGTTCGGATTGCCCGCACAGGGCGGCGGGCGCGGCGGGTTCGGCGGCGCCCTCACGCCTGAGCAGCGGACCGCCTACCGTGAGCGCATGGCCGCGCTCGACCGGCGGTTCCCGCCTCCGCCCCGGGCCACGGTGGCGGACTTCGTGGATCACATTGACTACGCGGTCCGGCTGATCGGCATCGAGCATGTGGGGATCAGCTCGGACTTCGACGGCGGCGGCGGGGTAGACGGCTGGAGCGACGCCAGCGAAACGTTCAATGTGACGCTGGAGCTGGTGCGGCGGGGGTACACGGAAGAGCAGATCGGGAAGCTGTGGAGCGGGAATCTGCTGCGCGTGATGGATGAGGTGCAGGAGGCAGCGAGGCGGGTGCAGGGAGGGACGCGGTAGACGGGAAGACGGTGCGAGCTGGACGCCGAGACGCCGAGTCGCGTAGTGGCTTTGCGTTCCGAGCTGTGAGATGTTCCTGCTCGATCGAACTCGCAGCTGGTGACTCAGAGCCACTGTGCGTCTCGGCGTCCAGCCCACCCAACTATGCGTCTACCCGTCCCCCCTCAACACGGGACGGATCACCCTCCCGGATCTGACCCCCGTGGCCTCGCCGTCGCGCAGCACGAACCGCCCATTCACCATCACGTGCGGGATCCCCACCGGATACTGGTGCGGCTGGGCAAAGGTCGCGCGGTCGGCCACGGTGTCGGGATCGAACGCCACCAGGTCCGCAAACGCCCCCGGAGCGATGGTCCCGCGGCCTTGCAACCGGAGCCGGCGGGCCGGCTGCGCCGTCATCTTGTGGATCGCGGTCGCCAGCGGCATGGCGCGCTGCTCACGACAGTAGTGGCCGAGGACGCGGGGGAAGGTGCCGAAGTTCCGCGGGTGGGGCGTGCCCTCGGACAGCGGTCCGTCCACCGCCAGGGCCGACCCGTCGGAGCAGACCATGCCGAGCGGGTGCGCGAGGAATCGGGTGGTGTTCTCCTCGCTCATCCCGAAGCCCACCATGCCGGACCGGCCCCGGTCTTCCCGCGCGAGGTGGAGCAGCAGCGCATACGGCTCGGCCCCACGCGCCTGCGCGAGCGCCCCCAACCGCTGCCCTTCCGCCCACGACAGCGCGGGTGCGCTGGTCGAGCTGACCTGCACGGCGTCCCAGCTGCCGAGCTGGGCGACCTTGGCGCGCACGGCCTCCTCGATGCGGGGTGCGACGGCCGGATCGTCGAGCCGCTGGAGGAAGCGGTCCGTGCCGCCGTCGCGCGCCCAGACCGGGAACATGGATGAAAGGCCCGTGCTGTACGCCACGTACGGGTAGCGGTCGTACATGACGTCCAGGCCGTCCGCGCGCGCGGCTTCCAGCAGGCGCAGCACCGACTCGGCCTTCCACCAGTTGCGCTGTCCCTGGGCCTTGAGATGGGAGATCTGCACCGGGACGCCGGCCCCGCGGCCCACGTTCAGCGCCTCCTCGATGGCGCCCATCAGGTGGTCGTCCTCGTTGCGCATGTGGCTCGCGTACGGGAGGCCGGTGCCCCGGAGCGGGCGGGCCAGCGCCAGCAGCTCGCCCAGGTCGGCAAAGGCGCCCGGCACGTACTCGAGGCCGGTGGAGAGCCCGCACGCGCCGTCGTGGATGGCGTCCGCCACCAGGGCGGCCATGCGTTCCAGTTCGTCCGTCGTGGCGGGCCGGTCGTCGTTCCCGATGACGTAGGCCCGCACCGTGCCGGCGCCCACCATGCTCGCCAGGTTGATGCCGGGAGCGTTGCGCTCGAGCCAGCGGAAGAACCCGCCCAGGTCGTCGAAATCGAATTCCACACCGTACCGTGACGCGTAGCGCTCACGCGTTTCGCGCGCCTCGTCCTCACGCCACGGCCCGATCGAGTCGCCGTCCTGCCCCGTCACCTCGGTGGTCACCCCCTGCCGGATCTTGCTGGGGGCGCCGGGGTCCACGGCCAGCACGAGATCGGTGTGGGAGTGGATATCAACGAAGCCCGGGGCAAGTGCCAGGCCTGTGAGGTCCATGACTTGTGCGCCCGGCGCTTCCAGCACGCGACCGACCGCCTCGATCCGATCGCCCGCGACCGCCACGTCCGCCTGGACCGGTGGCGCGCCGCTGCCGTCGTAGACCAGCGCGCCGCGCACCAGCACGTCCGCCGTCACGCGACGACGACCGGGCCGCACGAGGATGCGCACGGATGGGAGGATGCCGGAAACCCCTGCGAGCAGGCCTGCGGTAGTGCCAACGAAGGTGCGACGATCGGTCAAGGCCTGCCTACCCCTTCGCCTGCACTTTCGCCCAGGTGTCGCGCAACTGGACGGTCCGATTGAACACCAAGCTATCCGGCTTCGAGTCCACGGTATCGCTCACGAAGTAGCCCTGGCGCTCGAACTGGTACCGCGTGCCCGGCGGGTCCTGCCCCACGCTCGGCTCGACCCGCGCCTCGCGGAGCACCACCAGCGACTCCGGATTGAGCGTCGCGGTGAATTCCCGGTCGTCCGGCACGTCGTCCGGATCCGGTTGCGTGAACAGCCGGTCGTACAGCCGCACGTCACAGGACAGTGATTCCGTGGCCGACACCCAGTGGATCGTGCCCTTCACCTTGCGTCCGTCCGGCGCGTCGCCGCCCCGGGTGGCCGGATCGTACGTACAGCGCAGCTCGACGACGGTCCCCGCCGCGTCCTTCACGACGTCGGTGCACGTGACGAAGTACGCGTAGCGGAGCCGCACCTCGCGTCCCGGCGCCAGCCGGAAGAACTTCTTCGGCGGGTCCTCCAGGAAGTCGTCCCGCTCGATGTACAGCTCCCGGGTGAAGGGCAGCCTGCGGGAGCCTTCCTTCGGCACGTCGTGCGGGTAGGACGGCGCATCCAGCTCCTCGACCTGCCCCTCGGGATAGTTCGTGACGACCACCTTGAGCGGCCGCAGCACGCAGAGCACGCGCGGGACGCGCATGTTGAGCTCGTCCCGGATGGCGTGCTCGAGCTTGCCCAACTCCACGCGGCTGTCCACGCGCGCCACGCCCACGCCGTCCGCGAAGGCGCGGATGGCCTCGGGCGTGACCCCGCGCCGCCGCAGCCCCGCGATCGTGGGCATCCGCGGATCGTCCCAGCCCGCCACGTGTCCCTCGCGCACCAGCCGGACGAGCTTCCGCTTGGAGAGGACCGTGTAGTCGAGGTTCAGCCGCGCGAACTCGGTCTGCTCCGGCGGCTGCTCGATCCCCACTTCCCGCACGATCCAGTCGTACAGATCGCGGTTGTCCTTGAACTCCAGCGTGCAGAGCGAATGCGTGATCCGCTCGATGCTGTCCGAAAGGCAGTGCGTGAAGTCGTACAGCGGGTAGATGCACCACGCATCCCCGCGACGGTAATGGGCCGCGTGGCGGATCCGGAAGAGCAGCGGGTCCCGCATCAGGAAGTTGGGATGCGCCATGTCAATCTTCGCGCGCAGCACGTGCGCGCCGTCGGGGAACTCCCCTTCCCGCATCCGGCGGAACAGGTCGAGGTTCTCGTCCACCGAGCGAGTCCGATGCGGGCTCTCCGTGCCCGCCCGCCGGATCGTGCCCCGTGACGTGCGGATCTGCTCCTCGTTCTGCGAGTCCACGTACGCCCCGCCCTTCCGGATCAGGATGACCGCGAAGTCGTAGAGCTGTTCGAAGTAGTCCGAGGCGTAGTATTCGCGATCCGCCCAATCGAAGCCGAGCCAGCGGACGTCGTCCTTGATGGCGTCCACGTACTGCTGATCCTCGGTGAGCGGGTTGGTGTCGTCGAACCGGACGTTGCACGTCCCCCCGTATTCCGCCGCCAGCCCGAAATTCAGGCAGATGGACTTGGCGTGCCCGATGTGCAGGTAGCCGTTGGGCTCCGGCGGAAACCGCGTCGCCACCCGCCCCCCCCACTTCCCGGCGGCGACGTCGCGGCCGACCATGGCGCGGATGAAGTCGAGCCCCCGTTCGGGAGCGCCGTCGGTCATCGCGACTCCTCGACCACCGGATGAGCGGGATGCGCGGCATAGCGGGATGAGCGGGACACCTCACCCCGCTGCACGCTACACGCTGCACGCTGCACGATTCTCATCTCCACACACTCCCAAGGAACTCTTTGATCTCCGGCACCCCACCCTGGAAGATGAGATACCCGTCATGCGGTTCCCGCTCCGTCATGTCGCCCGCGAGGGGGGTGGTCATGAGGGTCCGCACGGCGTCCGGGTCGTCCGGATGCACGCCCAGCGCCCAGCCAAGCTTGATGAAGGCGACCTCGGGCATCATGTTCGCGAGCGGCATGACGCCGAGCTGGAGGATCTCCCGCCCCGTTTCGTACACCTGCATCTGCACGAAGCTCCACAGGGTCTGGAGCGTCATGTACATCTGCACGCCCGCGTCGCGCGCCCGCTCGAGCGCCGGGTAGATCTTGCGGTTCACGTGGCCCAGGCCCGTGCCCGCGATCACGATCCCCCGATAGCCCTTCTCGACCATGGCGTCGAGCACGTCGGGGCACATGCCGGGGTAATAGTAGAGCAGTGTCGCCCGTTCGTCGTACCGCGCCCGCACCGTGACGTCCCGGTCCGCGCGCCGCGGCCGCCAGTCGTCCTGGAGCGGTGTGAGCGTGCCGTCCTGCACCAGGGCGAGCGGAATGTCCCCGATCGTCCGGAACGTGCTCCGGGTGGAGCTGTGCATCTTCCGGACGCGCGTGCCGCGGTGCAGCAGGTTGTACCGGTCGGACGTGGGCCCGAACATGCACACCATCACCTCGGCAATGGGGCCGTGCGCCGCGGTCCACGTGGCGGCAATGAGGTTCCGGGCCGCGTCCGACGACGGCCGGTCCGACGACCGCTGGCTTCCCACCATCACCACCGGGACCGGCGGGCTCTGCACCATGAAGCTCAGCACCGCCGCGGTGTGGTGCATCGTGTCCGTGCCGTGCCCGATGACCACGCCGGCGTATCCCTCGCGGATGGCCTCGCCCACCTTCTCGGCGAGCACGAGGTACTGCTCGGGGCCCATGTTTTCCGAGAACACGCCGAACAGCTTTTCCGTCTCGAGATTGCAGATATCGGCCAGCTCGGGCACCGAGCCGTACAGCTCACCGGGCGTGAACGCGGGAATCACGGCGCCGGTGCGGTAGTCGAGCCGCGACGCGATCGTGCCGCCGGTCCCGTAGAGCTTCACGCGCGGGTGCGCCGGATCGTGCGGGAACTCCTGCTCCGGGATCTTGTACACCGCCTCGCGGAATCCCAGCTCCTCCACGCCGTGCACCGTGTCGTGCCGGATGCCGATGTTGTAGCCGGTGCCGAGCTTGAGGACGAAGTGCAGCTCGTCGCTGGTTTCGGAGCGCGGCAGGACCAGGCCCTCGAACGTCCCGCGCGTCGTGTGTATGCGCACTTCGCTCCAGACACGGAACCCCAGGCGCTGCATGACGGCGCGGCAGGGATCGCGATAGCCGCGGTACACGTCGGCGGCGCTCACTGGCCGGCCCCCGCGCCGACGCCGAGGAGGCGCTCCTCGAGCCGGCGCCGCACGTCGCGCGGATCGGCCCGCCCCAGCAGCCGCGGCATCACCTCGCCCATCGCCCACCGCAGCAGCGTGTCGGGCCCCCGGCCCGTCATCCGTCGGGCGGCGTCCCCCGCGCGCTCCACCAGCTGGTTGGCGTCCGCGGGCGGGGGCGGCGCGAACGGCGCCAGCACCTCCGCGGGCGGCGCGCCGGGCCTCATGACCGCGGCGTCCACGATGCGGTCGAGCGCCTCGGCGCGACTCTCTCCCGCCGCGATGCGGGCGAGTGCCTCCCGCAATACCGCGCCGGCGGCGTCCGGAACCCGGCGGCCTGCCCGCACGTGGTACGGCAGCCGCTTGGCAAGGCTCGCGGCCAGGCGGCGGGCCAGATTGCCCGCCGGCGGCGCGGCGCCGTCGAACACGTCGGCCCAGGGCGCCGCGGCCAGCCGCTGGGCCCGCGCCGGGGCCAGGCCCAGCCCGCAATAGCGCTCCGCGCGCGCCCACGGGGTTTCGGGCAGGGACACCCGGATGCGCTCGATCGTCGCGTCGGGGATCGGGATGGGCGGCGTGTCGGTGTCCGGGTACATGCGGTCGGCCCCGGGCAGGATGCGCTCGAAGCCGGTCGTGCCATCGTGATTGGCCTGGCGCGTCTCGGCCGGCACGCCCGCCAGGGCGTCCTGCGCGCGGATCAGGACCTCGCGCGCGGCGGTTGCGGCGTCCGGAGCGTCCGCCCACACGACGACGACCGCGTCGTCCGCGCCTGCGCCGACGGCGGCGCGGACGTCCCGCCAGCGCCGCGCGGCGATGGCCGTGTCGTCGGCCGCATCCGAATGCGCGAGAAACCGGTGATGCGCCGGGCACGCAATGACGCGGATCCGCTCCGCGATCTCGTGCGCGAACGTGAGCCCGGGCTGCGTGCGGTGCGCGAGCAGGCCGGCAAAGCCCGGCAGGCGGACGGCGCACACGGTCATCCCCACCTCGCGCGCCGCGCGGAGCGCCGAGTGCCGCGACCGGTCGAACAGGCGGCTCACGTCGGCGACGAGCGCGGAGCACTCCCACGGCAGCCCCTTGGCGGGGAGCGCCATGGACGTGCCGGTCACGCCACGGCGCCGCAGCTCGGCCCGCACGCGCAGAAGGTTGAGCTGGCGGTACCCCTCGTTGTGGACGAGCCGCGGCAGGAACCGATGGTTGTCCACCCCCTTGATCTCGACGCGGCGGCCGCCCGCGACAGAGACGTTCACGTCCTGCCGGGCGGCACCCGGCCCGCGGCGCACGCGGCCGGTGGCCCGTACCACCTGCGCCAGCAATCGGCCGCCCGCCTGCATCTCTTCCGGGGTGAGGAACTCGGGCTCGGTCACGACCTCGGTGAGCGGCATGCCCAGCCGGTCCGTGCGGAACGTGACCCGGTGCCCCACATCGCTCACCTCGCGGCAGGAGTCCTCTTCCAGCGACAGCTGGCGGATGGACAGCGCGCGGTCCACACCAAGCTCGGGCACGCGGAACGGGATCTGGCCCGTCAGGCCCACCATGGCGGTGCGCTGGAACCCCGTGGGGATGGAGCCGTCGAGGTACTGCTTCCGCATCACGTGCAGCTCGGCCACGAGATTCAGGTTGAGCAGTTGGGCGACGCCAATCGCGATGTCAATGGCCTCGTCGTCCATGGGGAACGGCGGCGTGTCGTCCAGCTCGTACGTGCACACCGAGCCGCGGTCGAGGAGATAGACGATCTCCTTGCGCGTCTTGAACTCCATCAACGCGGTCCCGTCGTACTCGCCCAGCTCGCTCAGCGTGGGCCGCATGTGGCGGAGCACCTCGCCGTCGGCGCGGTCTACGTAGCGCCCCGCGGGACAGCGGCAGAACAGCTTTCGCCGCGTGAGCAGCTGCTGGTGCACTTCGAGGCCGCCCAGAAAGCCCAGCGCCTCGTAGTCCGCCGGTGCCAGGGACCCATACTCCCGGTCCGGGAAGTCCAGAACGGGCTCGGTCCGCGGGTTGACGTCGGACGGGGGGCGAATGCCCGGGAAGGCCGCGGCGGCAGGGGTCATGGCGGTGGGAAATGTAGTGACGGGCCTGGGGTTTTGGCATTTGGCGACGCCGAGGCTCGCTGCACCCTGCACGCTGCACCCTGCACGCAACAAGCGGGGCGGCCCACCGGACCACCCCGCCATCGCCCTCCGAACGCGCCGCCCTACTGCCGCTCGAACACCGTCTTCCGGGTCCGCGTGCCCATGGGCGACTCGGTGGTCGTGCTCACGGTCATGGTCTTGCCGTCCTTGCTCAGCGACCGCACTTCCGAGGTCGTGATCGTCCGGGGACCGTTGGGCGTCTCCATCGTCGCCGACCCGTCGGTGACGAGCTTGTCACCGTCCCACCGCGACGTGGATTTCATCTCGCCACGTTGGGCGGTGTTGGTGCTCTCCCGCCCATCGAGATAGTAGGTGAGGCTCCGCTCCGGTCCCATGCCCGTCTGTACGATGGTCAGCGCCTCCGCCGTCTGCGTGATCGTCAGCGTGAGCCGGCTCATGTCCATCTGCTGGCCGCCGCGACCCGGAGGCGCGTCACTCTTGATCAGGTTGATCTTCCAGGTGCCGGAGAAATCCGGGTGGTCCTGGGCCGTGACGCCCGCCGCCGGGACGATGGCGGCAAGGGCAAGGAACAGCGGGATCCGTCGCATGGGGATGAGCCCTCGGGGTTGGTGGTCCGACCGTGTACGCCGCGACACGCGGCTCGGGTACGCTACCTACTACAGTTTGGCGCCCCGAAACGTTGCGGGTGGGGCCGCGCGGGCCGGGCTGGCGCGCCTCGCCGGAGCGCCTCATCCTTCCCCCATGGCCTCCCCGCCCCTCCCAGTCGCGCCCGCCGGGGTGACACCGCGGCGCGCGGCCAGGGACCTCTGGCCGTCGCTCCTGGCCCTGACCCTGGCCAACCTCTGGCCGCTGCTGGGCGTGGCCTTCTTCCGGTGGACCGTCTTCTCGGTGGTGCTGCTCTTCTGGCTCGAGAACGTCATCGTCGGGGTGTTCAATCTGGCCCGGATGTGGATGGCGCAGGGGGGATCGTCCCAGGGGGGCAAGCTCGCCATCATGCCGTTCTTTGCCGCGCACTACGGCATGTTCACCCTGGTGCACGGCATCTTCGTGTTCGCACTGTTCGGCGGGGGGTCGGTGGGCTCGATCGCGGAGGGGCTCCGACAGAGCCACGTCGGGGCGGCCGCGCTCGCGCTGGCCGCGAGTCATGGCGTGTCGTTCGCGGTCAACTACCTCGGCGCCGGCGAGTTCCGATCGGCGACCCTCGACGATCTCATGGCGCAGCCGTACGGCCGCGTGGTGGTCCTGCACGTGGTCATCATCTTCGGCGGCTTCGCGATCGCGTCCATGGGCGCGCCCGCGGCCCCGCTTGCGCTGCTCGTGGTGCTGAAGATCGGGCTGGACGTGGTGGCCCACGTGCGGGAGCACACCGGCGCGGGCGGCCTCCTGCTCCGGGGCAAGCGCGCGCCGGCCGCCGCGCGCGGGTCGGCAGGCACCGACCGCTCTGGACGCGCCGGGGACGGCCGTTAGCTTCTCCTGCCTGACCGCCGTACCGCGTCACTACCCTGTCGGGGGAGGAACCCGATGACCCGACGCCCGTTTCCATTCGTGCTGACCCTCACCGCTCTCGCCTATGCCCTTCCCCTCGCCGCGCAGACCGTCACCGAGCCCAACAGTGGCGTGGCATTTCCGGTCAAACTCACCGCGCCGTCCGGCGACGAGCACGCGCTCACCGGGACCGGCATCCGCACCAAGACGTTTCTCAAAGTGAAGGTGTACGCCTTCGGCCTGTACGTGGACGGGGCGGGCGCCGCCGCGGCGCTCGCGAGCTTTGCCGGCAAGGACGCCAAGACCCTGGAGAAGGACAAGACGTTCTACCAGGCACTGCTCCAGATGCAGTTCCCGATGACGCTGCGGCTGGTGATGACCCGCGACGTGGGCGGCGACGACATGGCCGAGGCGTTCGACGGCGCGCTGCGCCCGCGGGTGATCCAGGCCGCGGCCGAAAAGAACATGCCGGGTGGGGAGGAGGCCCTGGAGACCTTCCGCGGCTTCTTCAGCGTCGGCGAGATGACCAAGGACTCGGAGCTGCTGTTCACGTGCACGCCGGACGGCACGCTGTCCTCGTCGGTGAAGGGGACACCCAACGCCGCGCTCGCGTCGCCCGCGCTCTGCTGGGCGCTGTTCGACGTCTACCTCGGCGAGAAGCCCATCTCCGGCGACGGCAAGAAGGGCGTGGCGGCGCGGTTCCCGGAGCTGCTGAGCACATCGCCGTAACCATCCCTCACCCTTCCCCTCCCGGGTTGTCTTATCCCCCGGGAGGGGTGACATTACGGCCCGCAGCAGACCGTGGATTCTGGCCGTCTCGCCGTCTGGCCGTCTCGCCGTCTGTCTGTATGGAGAGGTGGCCGAGTGGCTGAAGGCGGCGGTTTGCTAAACCGTTATAGGGTCTAAAAACTCTATCGGGGGTTCGAATCCCCCCCTCTCCGTGTTCTCCCCCCGTCTTGTCGCGTCGTTCTCCCACTTCTGGAGCGCACCCCGCCCCACCGACCTCGTCGTGCGGTGCGCCCGGCGCGCGTATCGCGTGCGCCTGGCCCGCGGGCGTTTCTGGGCCGACGACGTCTGGATCGAGGTGCGCTCCCGGTTCGGCCCGAACCTCGGGTCCGGTCACGCGCCGCTCCTCGCCGACCTGCGGCTCCGATGAGCGGGGTTGACCCGGTCCGGGCCGGCGGCGACCGTTACGGCGCCATGACCACCTCGCCTCCCCGCGTCCGCTTTGCGCCCTCACCCACCGGATACCTGCACGTGGGCGGGGCCCGCACAGCCCTGTTCAACTGGCTGTTTGCCCGAAAGCTCGGCGGCACCGTCCTGCTGCGGATCGAGGACACCGACCGCGAGCGCTCGTCCGAGACCCACACCCAGGTGATCCTCGATGGGCTCACCTGGCTCGGACTCGACTGGGATGAGGAGGTCGTGTTCCAGGGCGCGCGCCTGGCCCGGCACCGGGAGCTGGCCGATCGCCTGGTGGCGGACGGCACGGCCTACCTCGACGATGGCGCCGTGCGGTTCCGGATGCCGGACGCGGAGATCGCCTGGGACGACGCCGTCTACGAGCGCATCCGCTTTCAGGGACGCGACATCCAGGACTGGGTGATCCTGCGCTCGGACCGCACGCCCACCTACAACTTCAGCGTGGTGTGCGACGACATTGACATGCGCATCACTCACGTCATGCGGGGCGAGGACCACGTCTCCAACACGCCCAAACAGATCGCGGTCTACCGCGCGTTCGGCGTGCCGGCGCCCGTGTTCGCCCATCTGCCCATGCTGCACGGGCAGGACGGGAAGAAACTCTCCAAGCGGCACGGCGCCACCGCGGTCGGCGACTACGAGGCCATGGGCATCCTCCCCGCCGCCATGCGCAACTTCCTGGCGCTGCTCGGCTGGAATCCGGGCGACGATCGCGAGCTGTTCTTCGCGATGGACGAGCTGGTGGCCGCGTTCGCGATCGAGCGCGTCCAGAAGACGAGCGCCGTCTTCGACATGACCAAGCTGGAGTGGATGAACGGCCAGTACCTGAGTCACATGCCGCTCCCCGAGCTGGGCACGCTGATCGCGCCGCTGCTGCGGGCACGGGGCGTGGACCCGGACGCGGTGGCGGAGGAACGGCTGGTCCGGAGCATGGAGGCCATCCGCGGCCGGTGCCGCACGACGCTCGAGCTGGCGGAACGGGTGGGCGTCCGGGTGGACCGCCGGCAGGTGCCCACCGACGACGAGAAGGCCCGGGCCGCCGTAGCGAAGGACCCGGAGGGATACCGCGTCGCGCTCACCGCCGTGCGCGACCGCCTGGCCGCGATCGCCGCAGATGCCTGGGAGCCCGACCGTCTCGAGGCGGAGCTGCGGGACCTCGCCGCGGCGCTCGGGGTAGGCGCCGGCAAGGTGATGCAACCCGTGCGCATCGCGCTCACCGGCCAGACGGTCTCCGAGCCGGTGAACGTGCTGCTCTGGGCCGTGGGCCGCGAGGAGAGCCTGGTCCGGCTTGCCGCTCCTCATCCCCAGCCATGATATTCCGGGCCGTCGCTTTCCCCGATCGTCCGATGAAAGGACACCGATGAGCGAGAAACAGTTCTTCGGCCATCCGCGCGGCCTCGCGACCCTCTTCTTCACGGAGATGTGGGAGCGGTTCAGCTATTACGGCGGTCGGGCCCTCCTGATTCTGTTCATGACGGCCGCGGTCGCCGAGGGCGGCCTCGGCATGACCGCAGCCACCGCGGCCTCGATCTACGGGCTTTACACGGCGGGCGTCTATTTCCTGGGGCTCCCGGGCGGCTGGGTGGCGGACCGCCTGGTCGGCCAACGTAACGCGGTGTTCCTGGGCGGCATTCTCATTGCCGCGGGCAACTTCAGCCTGGCGACGCCGGGGCTGGTCACCTTCTACCTGGGCCTGGTGCTCGTCGTGCTCGGTACCGGCCTGCTCAAGCCCAACGTGAGCGCGATCGTCGGCGAGCTGTATCCCGAAGGCGGCGCGCGGCGTGATGCCGGGTTCTCCATCTTCTACATGGGGATCAACGTCGGCGCGTTCGTCGCTCCGCTCGTCTGCGGGTACCTGGGCGAGACCATCAACTGGCACTTCGGGTTCGCGGCCGCCGGGATCGGGATGGTGCTCGGACTCATCCAGTACCGCCTGGGCTACGGCCACCTGCAACAGGCCGGCCTCTACCGCGACGAAGCGCGCGCCCGGCGCAGTGAGGCGGTCCGCAAGGGCCTCCTGGGCGTCGGCATCGTGATCGCGATTGCCGCGGCTCTGGCGTTCGCCACCCGCGCCGGGATGATCGGCCTCACGCTGGAACAGGCGGCCCAGGCCACGGGCGTCCTCATCTTCGCAGTCGCCATCATCTTCTTCGGCTCGACGCTCGCCTTTGGCGGACTCGACGTCGCCGAGAAGAAGCGCGTGGTCGTGATCTTCCTGCTGTTCATCGGGGCGGCACTCTTCTGGGCCGGTTTCGAGCAGGCGGGATCGTCCATGAACCTGTTCGCCGACCGCCTGACCAACCGCAACGTCGTCGGCTGGGAAGTGCCGGCAAGCTGGCTCCAGTCCATCAACCCGCTCTTCATCATCGCGCTCGCGCCGGTGGCGGGCTGGCTCTGGGTGTTCCTGAACAGCCGCCAGCTCGAGCCGCCCCTGCCGGTCAAGTTCGGCATGGGTCTCGTCCTGCTTGGCCTGGGCTTCCTGGTGATCGCGTGGGGAGCGACGTACACGGTCGAAGGACAGCTGGTGAGCCCGGCCTGGCTCATCTCGACCTATTTCCTGCACACGTGCGGCGAGCTGGCCCTGAGCCCGGTGGGCCTCTCGAGCATCACCAAGCTCTCGCCGCAGCGCTACGTGGGCCAGATGATGGGCACGTGGTTCATGGGCGCGGCCCTGGGCAACCTGGTGGCCGGGCTCGTGGCCGGGTTCTTCGAAACGCTGCCGCTGCCCACCCTGTTCATGCGCGTGGCGTTGGTCGTGATCATCGCGGGGTTGTTCTTCGTGGTGTTCTACAAGCCCATCCGGAATCAGATGGGCGGGGTGCGGTAACGGGGGCGACCCGGCGGGTCGCCCCTACGTTTTGATGGAATCCGGTTTGATGCGCTGGTTCCGGCGGGCCTCGCGCTCGGCGTCTCGTCGCTGGCGCGTCTCCTCCACGTACTTGCGGAACTGCGCCGCGCTCTCGGCGCGGCGGGCGGCCTGGAGGATGTCCAACCGGATGCGCTGCATTGCCGCGGCCTTCTGCGCCTGCTCGTAGTTGCCCTGGGGCAGCGGGAGCAGCGCGAGGATGGCGCTCGGCAGCTTGAGGTTGCCGAGGTAGATCCAGCCCTCGTCAATGCCCCACTTCTGGCCGCCGATCTCCGTCACCCACGGCTGCGGCACCGCGATCGCCATCGAGTCCGGCGGGAGCGTGTCGAGGAACGCCATGATGCGCGCGGTGATGGCGCTGTCAATCCTGGCGACATGCGTTCCGGCATCGGCCGAGTCGTCCCCCATCCCGGCAATGGCGGCGGCGATGGCATCCCACGGGCGGACCCAGACGCGTCCGTCACCCAGCGCCGCTCCGAGCCGGCGGCGGCCCTCGCCGGTTGGAGCGCCCGCACCGGGAAGGACGGGAGGCCCCGTGGAGTCGGCAACGATCACGAGTCCCGGCCCCTGGCCCGTAGTCTCCGTTCCGGGCGGCGGCGCGGGCGCGGGGGGCCGGCCGGTCCCGGTCCCGACGGTTGCTCCGTCGCCGCCGCCCGCACCCGCGACGTACGCCATGTCGTAGGACACGACGGGCCCCGCCGGCGCCGGCTCGAGCACGATCCAGGACACGCCCGTGTCGCGGGTGCCCCGGCCCGAGAGGACCACCAGGACCGCAACGACGGCGACGTGCACGAGCACGCTCGCGAGCGCCCATCCGGGGTGCGCGCGGGGCGGCTCGGGCGGCAGCCAGTCGCGCATCACGAACCGCCCTGTCGCCGCTGGAGGAAGCGGCCGATGCGGGTGGCCGCCTCATCGAGCCGGGCGCCGTTCACGGTCAGCGCGATCCGGATGTACCCCTCGCCTCCGGCCCCGAGCGACGCGCCCGGCAGGACCGCGACGTACTCCTCCTCGAGGAGCCGCTCGGCAAACGTCCACGACGGCATGCCGTTGGTGAGCGGCACCCAGAGGTACATCGTGGCCTTGGGAGGCTCCACGGTAATGCCGATGCGCGCGAGGGCGGCGACCCCCGCGTCGCGCCGTTCCCGGAACGTGTCCCGGATGTGCGGCAACAGCGTCTCGGCCGCGTCCAGCGTGGCCGCGGCGGCGTGCTGGATAGCGAGGAACGGGCCGGTATCCACGTACTGCTTGACCTTGAGGAGCGAGCCGATCAGCTCGGAACGCCCGGCCGCCCATCCCACCCGCCAGCCCGTCATGCCGAACGACTTCGACAGCGAGTGGAACTCGATGGCCACGTCCCGCGCGCCGGGAATCTCGAGGATGGAGGGAGCGCGATACCCGTCGAACGTGATCTCGCAGTAGGGGTTGTCGTACGCGAGCACGATCTCGTGCCGGCGGCAGATCTCGACGACCTTGACCAGGTACTCCCACGGCGCGATGGCCGCCGTCGGGTTGTTCGGGTAATTGAGGATGACGAGCCGGGCGCGCTTGAGCTGCCCGTCGGGGATTCCCTCGAGATCCAGCAGGAAGTCATTCTGGGCGCGCAACGGGCACACCAGCGGCTCGGCGCCCGCGAGAATCGTCCCGCCGAGGTACGGGGTGTACCCGGGCTCGGGGATGATGCAGAGATCCCCGGGATCGAGCAGCGCGAGCGGCAGGTGCGCGAGCCCGTCCTTGGACCCGATGAGCGGCAGTACCTCGGTCACCGGATCCACGGCGATCGCGAACCGCCGCTGCATGTACGCCGCGATGGACTCGCGGAACGCCAGGAGGCCCGTCTGGAACGCGTACCGGCTGTTCCGGGGGTCGCGCGCGGCGGTGGCGAGGCTGCTCACCGCCACGGGGGGCGGCGGCAGGTCGGCGTCCCCCGCGCCCAGATCAATCACGTCGCGACCTTCGCCGAGGAGACGCCGCTTGGCCGTGGCGATGCGCTGCACGGCGTACGCGGGAAGCTGATCCGCCCGGGCGCTCGAGAACCTCATGCGGGCGCGCCGATCCCGTGCCGGGCAAAGAACTCTTCGGCTGCGGCGCGCACCGTGGGCCACGGCCCGACCACCCGCTCCGCGGGCGGGAGCGAGGCCAGCAGCAGGCCGCCGTACCGCCTGGTCACCACGCGCGAGTCCATGAGCACCACCACGCCCAGATCGGTCGTGGTCCGGATCAGCCGGCCAAACCCCTGCTTCAGCTTGAGCGCCGCGTGCGGCACGAGGTAGTGCATGAAGCCGTCCAGTCCTTCCGCTTCCAGCCGTTCGAGGCGCGCGGCGGTGAGGGGCTCCGTGGGGACCTTGAACGGGAGCTTGGCCAGCACCAGCGCCCGCAGGGACCGGCCCGGGACATCCACCCCCTCCCAGAAGCTATCAGTCCCGAACAGGATCGCCGAGCCCGCCTCCCGGAACCGGCGCAGCAGGAGGTCCCGGGGCGCCTCCCCCTGGACCAGGAGCGGCCAGCGTCCCGCCGTGCCCACCCGGACGGCGCCCGCCACGCGTCGCAGGGCCGCGTGACTCGTGAACAGGACGAACATGCCACCGTCGGAGGCGTGCGCCAGCTCCATGATGACAGTCGCCAGGGCCCGATCGTGAGCCACCTGATCGCCCCGGGGGTCGGCGAGGTCGGTGGGCACCCCGAACAGGCACTGCGCGCCGAAGTCGAACGGCGACGGCAGCACCTCCTCGTATCGGATCCTGGTGGGTGGAAGGGAAAGGCCCACGCGCCCCCGGTAGAATTCGAAGTCCCCGCCGGTCGCCAGCGTCGCGCTCGTGACGACGATGGTCTCGATGCGGTCGAACAGCGACTCCTTGAGCAGCGGCGCGAGATCGAGCGGGACCGCCGCGAGCGCCACGGGAAAGGGCAGCTCGCCCTGCGGCTTGGAGCCGCGCCGTTCGATCCAGCGCACGATGGGCGTGCCCGCCTGGGGACGCAGGGCCAGGAGCAGCGCGTCGCTCGCGGTCTGGAGCCGGCGGACCACGGCGCGCAGCTCCAACACGAGCTGCGAGCGGCGGTCCGGCTCCTCGCCGATCTCCAGCCGATCGGCCACCAGCTCGACCCCGTCCCGGAGCCGGGCGAAGATGCGCAGCAACCCGTCCAGCGCCGGGTCGAGGCCCGCCGTCCAGATGGGATCGTCGGCGAACACGTCCGTGAGGCGCAGCTCGGCCGCGGTCTGCTGCGTGAGATGATCCGCGAGCAGCCGGAACACCGCCGTGGCCCGCTGGCGGGCCTCGCCCACGTCGGGGAGCAGCTCCTCCCGGATCAGCGTCACCGAGGCGTCGCTCATCAGGTCGTCGAGGGACGTCAGGTCCGCGAGAAGCGTGGGCAAGAGCCCCTTGCCGTTCCGCTCCAGCCGCCCCAGCAGCCGGACCACGCCCCACGAGGTGACCTGCGCGCCGAGGTGCTGGGCCGCGGTGTCCTCGAGGTGGTGGCCCTCGTCGAGGATCAGCCGGCGATACGGCGGCAGCACGGCGGCGTCCTGCCAGTTTTCCTGCGCCCGCCGCACGGCCAGGTCGGACGCCAGCAGGTGGTGGTTCACGATCACCACGTCGGCGTCGGCCGCGCGCCGGCGCGCCTCGAACAGGAAGCACCGCTCGAAGTGCGGGCACTTGAGGCGCGGGCACAGATCCGGCTCCGCGCTCACCTCGTCCCACACCTCGGGCGGCGGCGGATCCGCGAGGTCCGCGAGCGACCCGTCGGCGGTCTTCCGCGCCCAGGCGCCGATCCGGTCCAGCTCCCCGGCCAGCGAGTCCTCGACGAGCGAGATCTGCCCGCCCATGGCCAGGTCGAGACGCGCCAGACAGAGGTAGTTCCGCCAGCCCTTGAGGAGCGCGAACGTCGGGGTCGCTCCCAGACTCGCGAACGCGCGCGCGAGCATGGGCATGTCCTTGCCCGCAAGCTGCTCCTGGAGGTTGATGGTGTTGGTCGAGACGACGGTCCGCTCCCCGTTTTCCAGGGCCCAGCGGATGGCGGGAACGAGGTACGCGAACGACTTCCCCACCCCCGTCCCCGCCTCCAGGAGCGCGATGCCACCTTCGTTGTAGAGATCGGTCACGAATGCGGCCATGTCCCGCTGGCTGGGCCGGTCCTCGTACTGGCCCAGGATCGTCGCCACCGGACCATCCCGGCCCAGGAGCGCGGCCACCTCGACGGCATCGAGGCTCACGCGGGAGCGCGGGCGCGGGATTTCCACCACGACATAGAGATCGGACGCGTCGTTCGACACGATGCCGAATCCCACGCCGGCATCGTGCAGCCGCGCGGCCACCGACAGGTCGGCCTGCGAGGGCTCGAGCACGCCGCTCGGGTGGTTGTGCAGCAGCATCTGGCCGCGCTCGGCGGCCCCGGGCAGCGCGAGCACCGCGTCAATGGTGCCGCGCGCCACCACCTGCACGGCGACGACGCGGCCCTCGGCGTCGAGGTCGCCCGCGAACGACACCTCGCGCCCGCCGGCCGCGGCGATCTCTGCCGCGATCCGGTCCCGCACCGCGGGCAGGAGGCGGCTCATGTCTTCAACTCGCGCTTCTTGGCCGCCGGGAACAGGACGTTGTTGAGGATAAGCCGGTAGCCCGGCGAATGCGGGTGGAGCGACAGGTCCGTGGGCGGATCACCGATCTGATGCTGCGGGTCCTCGGGGTCGTGTCCGCCGAAGAACGTCCACGTGCCCTTGCCGAAATCCCCGCGGATGTACTTCACCCACGGCGCGCCCTGCTCGTCCGCCAGTACCGTGACCCCCGGCTTCAGCCGGTCCCGCCGGAACGAGGTCGTGAGCCCGTAGAAGTCGGGGAGGATATCGCGATGGGACTGCACGAGCATCGTGGGCACCGGATCAATCTTGGCCGAGAAGGCGAACAGCCGGTACGCCCCCAGCGGCTGCCGCCGGCCCGGGTGATTCACCTGATGGCCGTCAATGTCCGAGAACGTCGCGATGGCGGGCGACAGCTCCAGCTCGGCCCCCTGGAACGCGAGCGTCCGGTCCCAGTGGAGCTTGGCGCTGGCCTGCGGGTCCACCGGGGTGCCGTCCGCGAACGGTGCCGCGATATCCACCGCGTCCGCCGCGAGCGCCAGCTCCAGCGTCTCGGTGGCCGCGCACATGGCGAACAGGAAGCCGCCGCCGTCCACGTAGTCCCGGATCCGGCGCGCCACGGCCTTTTTCAGGGCGGGAACGTCCGCGAGCCCGAGTCCGCGCGCCATCTCCTGATTGCGGCGCACCATGTCGCCAAGCCACGTGGTCCCGCTGTAGGTCAGGAAGAACTTGGAGTACTGGCCGGTAAAGTCCTCGTGGTGCAGGTGCAGCCAGTCGTAGCGCTGGAGGCCGCCGCGCATCACGTCGCCATCCCAGACGCGCGCGAACTCGATGCCGGCGTATTGCAGCGCCATCGTCACGGCATCGTCCCACGGGGCCGCGTTCGGCGGCGCGTAGACCGCCACGAGCGGCGCCTTCTCGAGCGGGATCACGTCCATGTTGGAAGCGGCAATCTGGCCGCGCATCTCCGTCACGTCCCCATCGCCGACGGCCTGGGCCCGCACGCCGGCGAGCGCCGCGTCGCGCTGCGTTGCCCCGTCCGCCGGCAGCAGGAAGCTCCCGCCGCGGAAGTTGAGCAGCCATTCCCCCGTGCCGCCGCGTTGCAGGGCCCGATAGACCAGGCCGTAGGCCTTGAGGTGGTCGCTCTGGGCGTCGTCCATGGGGAGGAGGAGCGATCCCGCGGAGGATGGACGGGATGACGGGATGACCGGATGACCGGATGCATCCAGCGTTCCGCCGATCACGGCGGCCCCCACGGCGCCGAGGAAGTCGCGCCGCCTCACGAGTTGGGCACCGCGCCGCGCACGCGGTCGAGCAGGCGGCGCGCCTGGGGAACGACCGCGCTCGCGGGATAGTCGAGGATGACGCGCTCCAGGCGGCGGCGCGCCTCGTCGGGACGCCCGCCGCGCCACGCCAGCTCGGCCAGTCCCAACTCGGCCGCCGGAGCCGTGGGGCCGACGGAGTCGGCCGCCAGGGCCGCGTGCAGCAGGGGTGCCGCGCGCGGGTCCGCGCTCTCGAGGGCCAGCTGACCGGCCCAGGCCAGCAGGTCGGCGCGTCCCCCGGCGGGCGCGAAGCCCCCCGCCGCCCGCTCCAGCTGGGCGATGGCCCGGACCGTGTCTCCCTGCACCGCGAGCAGCAGCGCGCCCCCAACATCGGGCGCCTGCGCGCGCCCCAGCCGCTGCGCGAGTGCCGCCGCCGCGGTGCGCCGGGTGGCTTCCTCGCGCGACCCCGCAAACGGGCCCGCGTCGCGGAACCGGTCCACCGCCAGGCCCAGGTCGCCGCGGAAGAGCGCGACCCAGCCGCGCAGCGCGACGGCCCCCACGGTCGAGTCGGTACCGAGGGCGGAGTCCGCCCGCCCGAGCGCCCCCGCCCGGGCCCACGCCCAGGCGATGCGGCGGCGCAGATCCTCGCGGTCGCTCTCCGGGATGGCCTGGCCCCAGTCGGCCAGGCGGCGCTCCGCGTCCGCCGGCCGGCCCGCGTCGGCGAGCAGGCCGATCAGGGCGCTCATGGCGTCGGCCGTGCCGGGGGGCGCCGTGGACGGATCGCGGGCGATGTCACCCAGCACGCGCTCAGCCGCCGCTCGGTCGCCCGCCTCGGCAAAGGCGCGCGCCGCGTCAATTCGCGCGCGCTGGACCGCGGGCCCCGAGACGAAGCCCGCCAGCCGTTGGTAGGCGTGGCCGCGAACGCGGGCGCCTTCCACGCCCGGAACGAGCCGCGCGCGATCCGCGAAGCGCCGCAGCGCGGCGGCCGCTTCGATGGGCGCGGGCGGGAGGTTTGCGTCCAGCAGCGACCACGCCTCGCCGGCGCGGCCCCACGCCAGCAGGGCGTCCGCCGCGATGCGGCGGGCCAGCGGATCGCCCAGCTCTCCGAACAGCAGCTGAAGCACCGCCGCGCGCTGGTCCGGCCGCACCTGTCCCAGGCTGAGCCCGGCCGCGTTGGCGTACGACCCGCTTCCCGCGGCCGCCGCGTACCACGACCGCGCGGCCTCCACCCACTGACCGGAGGCCACCGCGAGTTGTGCCAGCTCGGGGGCCAGGGCCCAGCCACCCACCCGCGCGTGGCCGCGCTCGAGGATCTGGCGCGCCCGCACCAGGTCGCCGCGCTGCGCCACGAGGAAGGACCACTCGCGATACGGCTCGGGCGCCGCGGGCCGGACCGCGATCCACCGCTCGGCCGCCGCCGTGAGGTCGCCGTCCCGACCGAGATTGGCCAGCACGCGCAACTCGATCTCGCGCGCCAGGGGTTCGTTCGGCGCCGCTGCCACGGCGCGCTCGAGATACGGGAAGATCCGCTCGACGGCGCCGCCCGCCTGGAGCGTGCGCTCGAGTCCCACCAGGGCCACGGCGTGCGCGGGGTCGCGTTGCAGCACCGCCATGAACCGGTCCGCCGCGTCGAGCGGCCGGCTCTGGCGCTCCAGCTCGAGCGCGGCCGCGACGTCCGCGGTCTGCGAGACCAGCGCCGCGGGGACGCCGGCCGCGAGCAGGGCCGCGAGTAGCGCGCTACGGACGCCGCGCATCGTTCAGCCTCCGGAAGTACTCGAGCACGGCGCGCCGGTCCGCCGGCGACAGGCCCTGAAGCTCCTGCCACGTGGGATACCGGTACCGCGGGCCCGCCTCGGGCGGACGCTGGCCCGCCGGCAGCCGCACGTTGCCCGGCTGCGCGGTGGTCGCCTGACGCTCCTGCTCGTCGTCCGCTTCGGGACCCCGGAGCAGGCGTCCGGCATCGAGCAGCCGCCGGTAGAGCTGTTCCTGGCGCTCGACGGTCTCGCGCGTCAGCGCCCCACGCTCGAGCGCGCGCGCGATGGCTTCGGCTTCCTGGGCCAGTTCCCCGGCGCCGGGCTGGTCGCCCTGGCCCCGCAATCGCTCCAGCTCCGCCGCCAGCGCGCGCTGCTGGCGCGCGAGGTCGCGCAGCTGCAGCATCAGCGCCTGGCCGGCGGACTGCATGAGCGGCAGCATCCCGCCCGACTGCCCGGCCATCTCCCCCTGCTGATCGGCCAGCTGCGCCATGCGCTCCACGGCCTCCGCGAGCCCCGAGCCCGAGCCCGCGCCGGACACGTCGCCGCTGCTGCGCAGCAGTTGGATGGCGAGCAGGTTCAGCCCGTCGAGCGCTTCGGCCGCCGCTTCGGCGGCACCGCGAACGTTGGGCACGCCCTGCTGGAGCTGCTCCAGCGACGCGCCCATGCGGTTCCGCGCGTAGCCCAGCGCCATTCCCAGCGTCGGCGGCACCAGGGCGTTCTTGCCGGCCGCGTCCTGGACCCGCGCCATCACGCGATCGAGGCCGTCGCGCGTGGCACCCTGGGAGGCGCGCACGTCCGCGCCCGACTCGCCGCGGTTCAGGCGGTTCAAGATGCCTTCCTGCGTGCGCGCGAGCCGCGCGGTCTCCACCAGCGCCGCGTCCAGCTCCGCCGCCACCTCCTGACGCCACGCGTCACGCAGCGCGTCCCGCTGCTCCGTGAGCTGTGCGGACAGCGGGTCCAGCCGTTCGGAGGCGCGCCGCCCGGCCTCGACCGCCGCCTGCTGCCGACGCTGTCCCGCCGCCGCGGATGCCTGCTCCATGTCCCGCGCGGCCTGGCGGGCCTGGTCGGCCGCCGACGCCGGCGGTTCCGCCCCGGCCTCCGCCGCCGCCCGCTGCGCCTCCGCCAACCGGGCGGCAAGCGAGTCGGCCCGCGCCGCGAGCCGCGCCTCGTCCGCCGCCGCCGCGCTATCCACGCCGCCCGCGGCGGTCTCGTTCCACCCCTGCTGGCGATCCGCCAGCTCGGCCGCGTCGGCGGCGAGCGTCGTCAGGTCGCCTTCGAGCGCCGCCCGCTCGAACAGAGAACGGCTGCGGTCCAGCTCCCGCCGCAGCGCCTCCTGCGCCTGGGCCAGGCGCTCGAGGGCCATGCGCATCGCGTCGGCGTCCAGGCGCTCGAGCGCCGTCTCCAGCTCCCGCAGCGCGGCCTCCAGCTCCGGGGTCAGCGCCCGCTCGAGGAGCCGGCGCAGTTCTTCGAGCTGCGCGTGCAGCGCCGGATCGGTGAGCCCCGCCTCCCAGGCCGTCCGATCGAGGTCGGCGAGCCGCTCGCGCAACTCCGCCGCGCGCTCCAGGACCTCGCGCTGTTCCCGGCCGAGCGTGCCGGCGCGCTCGGCCTGCTCGAACTCCATGCCCGACCGCCCCTGCGCGGCCGCGCGGTCCGCCGGGTCGCGCACCCGCCCCTGCGCCAGATCCTGGACCGCCCGTTCGACCGCGCGCTGCGCCGCCGCGAGGGAATCGGCGGCGGTGGCAAGGGCGCGCGCCCCGCCGCGGACGCTCTCGCGCAGCTCCGCCAGCGACGGGAGCCGGAGGCGGGTTTCCGCGGTTTCCACGGACTGCGGGCGCGGCGCGTTGTCGGTGGCCCGCACCCGGACGTACGCCGTGTCGCCCGGGAGAAACCCGCGCCGGTTCAGGTCGAGCTGCGCCATCAGCACGCCGCGCTCGAGGCCGTTGGCCGGGAGCGGCACCGGCTCGGACGTCGCCGGGCCCGCCGTGCCGAGGCGGCTCACCCGCCGGCTCACGACCTCGAGCCGCGCGACGCGATGGTCGTCGCCCGCCTCGATCACGAGCGCCTGGACGAGCGTCGTCGGCATGACCGTGTCCGCGCTCGGGACCACCAAGGCCACGTGCGGCGCCGCGTCCGGGATGGCCAGCACGGTGAGGGACGGAGACGGTCCGTCGAGGGGCACGGCGTCGGCCGACGTCGGCACGAGGGTCCATGTGGCCGACCGAGTCACCCTGAATCCGCCGTGCAGTTCCTTGCCGGCCACCTCGAGCGGGACCGCGCGCGTGCCGTCGTTCCAGGCGGCGCGGGTGAGCGGCAGCGTTGCGCGCCCCCGCACCGCCACCACCGTGCCGACCGGCAGTGTCACGGTGTCACCCTGGGCGGTGAGCGGCTCGTCGGGTCGCTCCAGGTACCGCGGGTACCGCGCGGTCACCGCCAGCTCGGCCAGAAACAGGCTCGGCTGTAGGGTCACGTGCACCGTGTCCGACCGCCGCCGCCCGCTCTCCGCGACCAGGTCGAGATCCGCGTCGAGCGGGCCGATCGCGACGCTCGCCTTCCCCTCGCGCAAGGAGAGGCTCGTCCCGGTCCAGGCCTGGCCGGCGCGCCGGTGGTGCAGCAGGGCGGCACTCCGACCGGCGGCGTCCACCCGCACGACGACCGAGTCGCCGCGAGCAACGCGCGTCCGGTCTACGGTGAGCACCACCGGCGCCCGCGCTTCCCGGATGGCGGCGAGGGGGCGCCACAGCGAAGCCTGGCCGTGCCCGACGCCGGCGGCCGCGAGCACGACCAGCCCCGCGAATCCCGCCGAGGCGTGCACGGCGAGGGAACGGGTGTGCGCCCGTCCCAACATCCGACCGGCGTCGGTGCCGTGGACCTCGAGCCAGCCGGCCATGCGGCGGTCCGCGAGCCGGGCCAGGGCGGGACTGCCATGCGCGTCACCCACGAGGCCCGCGAGCGCTCCCGCGCGCAGCGCGCCAAGGCGTTCGACCTGATGTCCGATCCGTCCCGGCGACGCGGCCCGCACGGCCGGCAGCAACCGCCGGACGACGATGGCCCCGGCGGCGAGCGCGCCTAGCCAGGGCAGGAGCGCCAGCTCCGGGAAGCTCGCGCCCACTCCCACGCGCTCGAGCACCAGCCCGCCCGCGAGAACCGCGGCGCCGGCGCCGGTCGCGGCGAGCCCCGTGGACACCAGCGCCATCCGCCGCGCGCGGCGACCCTGCGTCACGAGCCAATCGCGCGCGGTCATCGTCCCGCGGCCACGGCGTAGGCGAACAGGTTCACCCCCATCCCGAGCGCGGCCTCGCGCACGGCCGGCGGATCCCCGTGCACCTCGGGGTCCTCCCATCCGTCGCCCAGGTCGGACTGGTAGGAGTAGAACACGGCCAGGCGATCCCCGAGGAACAGGCCGAGGCCTTGCGCGGGCTCGCCGTCGTGCTCGTGCACCTTGGGCAGGCCCTCGGGGAATCCGTGCACGAGATGGTACACGGGATGGTCCAGCGGGACGTCCACCAGCGGGCGATCCGGAAACACGCGCGCCAGCTCCCGGCGGAACGACTCGTCCATGCCGTAGTTATCGTCGGCGTGCAGGAATCCGCCGGACTCGAGGTACCGCCGCAGCAGCTGCACCTCCCGCTCGGTGAACCGCACGTTGCCGTGGCCCGTCATGTAGAGGTAGGGCACGTCCCAGAGGGCGGGGCTGTCGAGCGTCACGGTCACTTCGCGCTCCGCCACGGGCAGTGCCGTGGCCGCGCGGATCGCGGCGAGCAGGTTGGGGAGGCTGGAGGGATTCGCGTACCAGTCGCCCCCGCCGTCGTATTGCAGCCGGCCAATGGTGAGCGCGTCCGCGGCGGCGCCACGATCCCTCGTGGCATGGCCCTGCGGCGCCATCGGCACCGTGACCGCCAGCAGGAGAGCAGCTCGAAGCGTGCGCATCATAGGGAGGCCACCAGCGCGTACGCGGCGTTGCGGGACACCCCGAAGGCGTCGGCGAGACGGCGCGCCACGTCCCGACGGGTCATGCCCTGGGCGAGCAGGCGGCGGGCTTCGGCCAGGAGCGCGGCGTCGTTGGCGGGCTGAGAAACCGGGGCCGGCGCACCAGCGACCACGACGGTCACCTCGCCGCGGGGCTCGTGTGCTGCGTAGTAACCCGCGAGGTCGTGCAGGGTTCCGGCGCGCAACTCCTCGTGGCGCTTGGTCAGCTCGCGCGCCACGGTGGCCTCGCGCGCGCCGCCCGCCGCGGCCGCGAGGTCGGCCAGGAGATCCGCGAGCCGGTTGGCCGCCTCGAACACCACGACGGTCACGCGACTCGTCGCGATCTCGGCCAGCCGCTCCGCGCGGTCCGGCCCCTTGCGTGGCAGGAAGCCCAGGAACGTGTAGCGGTCGGCCGGGAGTCCGGCGCCGCTCAGGGCCGCCGTGACCGCGGACGGCCCCGGGATGACCACGACGGGAACGCCGGCCGCGCGCGCGGCGGCCACGAGGTCGGCGCCCGGATCGCTGATGGTGGGCGTCCCGGCATCCGTGACGAGCGCCACGTCGTGGCCGTCCGCGAGGGCGGCCAGCAGCGCGTCCCGCCGTCCCGGCTCCGAATGCGCGTGGTAGCTCCGCAGCCGGGCGCGGGCGCCGATGTGCGTGAGGAGGGGCCGCGTCCGGCGCGTGTCCTCGGCCGCCACGAGGGCCACCGCCCGCAGCGTTTCCGCGGCGCGCGGCGAGAGGTCTCCGAGATTGCCGAGAGGGGTGGCGACGACGTAGAGGGTGCCGCTCACCAGGTCACGGTCCAGGGGAGCTGACCGTAGAACCCGGCTCGCTGCAGCAGGAACCGATGGTCCTTGGTGGCCGCCTGGAGCACGTCCGGCGCGGCCCCGGGGGCCACGACCTCCAGCTGCTCGAGCAGTTGTCGCGTCCAGTGCGCGAGCCCCGTCGTGACGTCTTCCGGCGTCATGACGTCGCCGGTCAACGGCTGGTCACGCGGCACGCTCACGGCCGCGAGCGGCGGATGGGACGCGGCCACCGCGTCCCGCAGCTTGAGGGCGCGCTTCAGGCCCGCCTGCGGCGCCTCGCGCTCGGCGTGCTCCGCGAGCCGCCAGAACACCTCCCGCGCCGCCTCCAGCAGCGGCAGGCTCGCCTGCTCCGGGATCGCGGCGCCCGCCTGGAACGTCCCGACCACCACCGACGGCAACGCCCCGTCCGCGTGGGGCGCCAGCAACCGTTCGATCCACACGGGCACGGCCACGTCGTCCGGCTTCTCGGCGAAGTAGCCCGTCGTGAACCGGCCCGCCTCGAGCCGGATGTAGCTCACGCGCCCGTCCACGATCAGCTCCACGATCCCGCTGAATTGATCCCGCTGGAGCCGCGTGAAGATCTTGGCGGGCTCGCGCCGGTCCACCGGGAGCGCCTGCACCGGCGCCACACCCGCCCAGTACATCCACGTGAGCAGCTCGGCCGGCGCTTCGGCAAAGACCACTTCGCCGCGCTCGAACTCCGTTCGCATCTCCCGTACGGCGGTGGCGATAGGCACGGCGGCGCGTTCCCGGTGACTCAAGGCCACGGCGGTCACCACCTGACCGTTCCGGAAGAAAACGACGGCGACCTCGTCCGGCAGGTACGCCGCCAGATAGGCGTCCACCCGCCCGTCGCGGTCGAACTTGGCGAAATTGAGGAGGTTGTCGAGGTGGACGTACGCGAGCCGGGTCCGATGGATCAGGACCCGGCCGGCGGGAAACCGCAGGTCCGTGAGACGGACCGGCGTGCCGCTCAGGATCGCCGAGCTGGGTCGCACGCGGGCGTCCGCCGGTCTGCCGTCATCGTTCCGTCATCCCAGGTGCTTCTCGATCCGATCCACGAGCTGCGACTTCGGGACCGCGCCCACGACCGTGTCCACGAGCCGCCCTCCCTTGAAGAACAGCACGGACGGAATCGAGCGCACGCCGAACCGGACCGGCGTCTGCGGGCTCTGGTCCACGTCGAGTTTCGCGACCTTCACCTTGTTGGCATACTCGGTCGCGAGGGCCTCGACATGGGGGGCGATGATCTGACAGGGCCCGCACCAGGTTGCCCAGAAGTCCACCATCGCCAGTCCGTTGTGTCCCTCGATCTCCTCCGCAAACGTCGCATCCGTTACCGGCGTCGTGCCTGCCATGCCTGCCCTCTCCCCGTTAAGTTCCGCATCGCGACCGTGTGCGCGACGGAACGTTGTCCTGTCAATGAGGAAGGCCGATGTCCCTCCCCCGCTCCACCATTGCCCACATCGGCGTCGCCGTCCCCGACCTCGACGCCGCGCTCGCCTTCTACCGGGACGTGCTCGGCCTCACCCCCAGCGCTCCGGAAGTGGTGGACGGCGCGACCATCGTGGCGCTGTCCTTTGGCGAGACCCGGGTGGAGCTGCTCGCTCCCGTCACAACGGACGGCCCCATCGCGAAGTTCCTCGACCGCCGCGGCCCCGGCATCCACCACCTCTGCCTGCGCGTACCCGACCTCGACGCGGCGCTCGCGCGCAGCCGCGCCCTGGGCTACCGGCTCGTGGACGAGCGGCCACGCACCGGCCACGGCGGGCGCCGTATCGCGTTTCTGCACCCCACTTCCACGGCCGGCATTCTGCTCGAGCTGACCGAGTAGGCGCCTACGGGCACGACCTGGCCGGGTTGCCCGCGGCCTGGAGATCAATGGACGACACGAGCCACCGGCCCCGATACTGCCGCGCGGTGAACGGCACCACCGGCGTGCAGCCCTTGCGCGTCAGTCGAACCCGAACCACCCGCTCCTCCGGGGCGCCGCCGGGAGCGGAGCCGGTCTCGATGGCGACGCTGTCGTGGACGAGCACCGACCGCATGACCGTCAACCGCTTCTGGAGTTCGTCGCCTTTCATCCAGGTGCTGGCGGGACCCCGGTTCGATCCCCAGAGGGTCCCCATGCGTTTGAGGTCGTTGGCCTTGACCGCGTCCAGGAACTCGCGCACGGCGGCCGTCGGCTCCGACGGCAGGTGCGCCGGGTCGGTCCGCTTGCCCGCGCAGGCCGCGCTGGCGAGGATGGAGATCAGGAAAACGGAGCGCGTGATAGTCACGTGAGGGCGCACGCCGGTGGTGAGTTGCCGCAACGTAAGAACTTCCACGACGCGAGGCAAGCACGAAATGCGGCTGTACATCAATGTTGACCACGTGGCGACCGTGCGGCAGGCCCGCCGCACGGTCGAACCCGATCCGGTCGAGGCCGCGGCCCTCTGCGAGCGGGCGGGCGCGGACGGGATCACCGTTCACCTGCGCGAGGATCGGCGTCATATCCACGACGACGACGTGCAGCGCCTGGCGGCGGCCGTCCGGACCGTGCTCAACCTGGAGCTGGCCACGGCCGACGACATCCTGGACATCGCGGTGGCGCTGCGGCCGCACCAGGCCACGCTCGTCCCCGAGCGGCGCGCCGAGATCACCACCGAGGGCGGGCTCCCGCTCGGGGAGGACGCCGCCGCCGACCGCCGTCTCGGGGCCGCGGTCCGGCGCCTGGCCCACGCCGGCATCCGGGTGAGCCTGTTCGTGGATCCCGACCGCGCGGTGGTGGACCGGAGCGCCGCGCTGGGGGCGCACGCGGTGGAGCTGCACACCGGCCGGTATTGCCATGCGTTTCCAAACGCGGACCGTGAACTCGAGCGGCTGGCCGACGCGGCGCGGCACGCGCGCGCCGCCGGCCTCGCGGTGCACGCCGGCCACGGGCTCAACTACGTGAACGTCGCCGCCGTGACCCGGCTGCCCGAGGTCGAAGAGCTGAACATCGGTCACAGCATCGTGAGCCGGGCGATCTTCGTGGGAATGGAACGCGCCGTGGCGGAAATGCGGGCGGTCGTGGACGCCGCCCGCGTTGACCAACCTTCGGCGGAACCGTAGCTTAGCTCGGGTTTGGCCGAGGGGCGCATGGACCGACAGTACGGCATGGCCGACTTCTTCGCGATGGAGGCGGGCGAGTATCTCGAACGCCTCGACGCCCTCGTGTCCGCGGTCGGGCCGCCGAACGGCGAGGACCTCCAGCGCCTGACCCGGGCCCTGCGCGGAGCCGCGCTCATGGCCAATCAGCAGCCCATCGCCGCCGCGGCCGGCTCGTTCGAGCACCTGGCGCGCGCGGTCCGCGAGGGCCGGCACGCGTGGGACGAGGGCACCCGGCAGCTCGCCATCCGCACCGTGGACGACCTCAAGGTGTTTGTCCGGCACGCGCGGGAGTGGTCCGACGCGGATACCGCCCGGGCCCGGGAGCTGGCGGCAACGCTCGAGCGGGCGGGCGGCCGCGCGGTCACGCCCCCCCGGGTCTCGGGCGCGGTTTCCCCCGACGCGGGCACGCGCGCGTTCGTGGCGCGGGAAGGCGCGGCGCTCGCGAGCAGCCTGGCCCGGGTCGCGGAGTCCATCGGCCACAATCCGGTCCTGACGGAGCCCGTCCAGGGGTTGCTGCGCCAGATGCAGCCCCTCCGCGGCCTGGCCACGCTCACGGAGTACCCACCGCTCCCCGACCTGCTCGACGGCATCGAACGCGCGGCGGCGCTGGTGGCGCGCTCCGCGGGGACGTTGGAGGCTCCCGGGGCGCTGCTGGGGAGTGCCGCCAAGGCGCTCACGAACGCCACGCGCGACATCACCACCCGCGGCAAGGCGGACCCGGACGCCGACGAGGTCCGGCGGTTCGCGGCGGCACTCCGCGCGGCACTCGGATTCGCGCGTCCGGACGTACCAATCGAACAGCTCTATGCGGACGGGGGGGCCCCGATCGTCGAGTCCCGGACGGGCCCGCACGGACCGCGGCTCGGAGAGGTGGAGCTGACGGCCCTCGGCGAGCACCTGAAACAGGTCGGCATCGGCATCGCGAGCGCCGCAACCGCGGCGCAACGCGAGCTCCGTATCCTCGCCCTGGTCGAGCCGCTCCGCGCGCTGGAGGACGGCGTCGCGGACTACCTCCAGCAGCAGGTCCACGCCTTTGCCCGGACGTGCCGGGACGCCATTGCCGGCGACGTCGTGACCCGGAGCTGGGAGCCGCTCGG
Organism: Gemmatimonadales bacterium; assembly: GCA_036398175.1. GTDB lineage: Bacteria > Gemmatimonadota > Gemmatimonadetes > Gemmatimonadales > GWC2-71-9 > JAOTWJ01. The sequence goes on along the minus strand of DASWHL010000050.1, from coordinate 41,458 downwards.
CCACGCCATCCAGGAAGCCGGTGTGACGGTGGCGGCGGGACGGCCCGAGTCGCTCGACCGGATCACCGCGCAGCTCGCGCGGCTGTCGGGTGGGGCGGCCGCGGTCGGTCCGGCGGAGCCCCCTCGGCCGGCGCCGGCCCCCGTGGCGCCCCGTCCCACGCCCGCCCCGCCCGCCGCCGCGCGGCCCGCCGCGGTGGCCGCCGAGCCCGGCGACGAAACCCCGGATCTCGTGGGCAGCCTGGTGCGGTACCACCGGCTGCTCGACACGGTGGGTCTGGGCTCCCCGTCGCTCGACGAGCTGGTGGCCGGACCGCCGGAAACGCGTGCTGTCGCGCCCGTCGCGCCCGTCGCGCCCGCCGCGGCGGACCCCGTCTCCATCACGACCCTCTGCTACTCCGGGAAGCGCGCGCTCGACCGGGTTCTGAGCCTGCGGGAGCAGGTCACGCAACTCGTCGCAGCCGGCGCCCCGGCCGGCGACGTCCAGGAGATCCTCGAGGAGGTTTTCGATCTCGTCCGCCTTGGCGCCGCCGACGCCGCGTAGTCGCCGCTCACATCTCCCGGCCGCGGTCGGGCTCGTCATCTCGATCCTGCTGCTCTGGTGGGCGCTGCACGACGTGTCGCTCCGCGAGGTCTGGCACGAGATCCGGAGCGCGCGGCTCGGCTGGCTGATGGCCGCCGCGGCGGGCGCCACGCTCACGTTCCCGCTCCGCACCATCCGCTGGCGCTATCTGCTGCGGGACCAGGGAGCCGTGCTGCCCGTTGGACCCCTGTGGCACGCCACCGCCATCGGGTTCATGGCCAACAACCTCCTGCCCGCGCGGGCGGGTGAGGTGGCGCGGGCCTACGCGGCGCGGTCCCTGACGGGCGTACGGTTCACCACCGCCCTGGCGTCGGTGGCCGTCGAGCGGGTATTCGACGGGCTCTTCCTCGTGGGCCTTCTCGTGGTGGGCTTCTTGGCGGGCGGATTCACCACGGCCGCCACCGTCCAGGGCATGCCCTTGAGCCGCATCGCGCTGGGCGGCGCCGTGCTGTTCGGCTCGGTGTTCGTCGTCGCGGTCGCCGTGGTCTGGCAACCCGCGCTCACGCGGCGACTCGCGCACGCCGCGCTCCAGCGTCTGCTGCCCGCGCGATGGGCGGACCGGATGCTCGGCATGGTGGACGGCATCCTCGATGGCCTCTCCGCGCTGCGGGCCCCCGGCCGACTGGGCGCCGTGCTGTTCTGGTCGCTGATCCTGTGGCTCACCAACGCGGCGTCGTTCGCGCTCGCGTTCGTCGCGTTCGGCCTGTCGCTGCCCTGGGGGACGGCGCTCGTGCTCCAGGGGCTCCTGGCATTCGGCGTGGCGGTGCCGTCCACGCCCGGCTTCTTCGGCGTGTTCGAGGGCGTCACGCGCGCGTCGCTGGCGTTGTACGGCGTCGCGGCGTCCTCCGCGGTGTCCCTCGCCATCGGGTATCACATCACCGGGTTTCTGCCGATCACGCTGCTGGGGTTGTGGTCCCTGTGGCGGGCGAATCTGCATATGCGGGATCTGAGGGGCGCGGCGGGAACGACGGGAGCGACGGGAGCGACGGGAGCGACGGGAGGACGTGAGGACGTGAGGACGTGAGGACGTGAAGGCGTGAGCGCCAGCGATCCGCTTGGGCAATCCCGGGATTCCTCTGGCCCTCCTTCCCCCGATCGTGTCGTCGCTCGGGCGCGGGCCAAGGCCAACCTCCTGCTCCGCATCCTGGCGCGGGAGTCCACCGGGTATCACGCGCTGGAAACGCTGTTCACGCTGCTCGAGCTGGCGGACGACCTCACGGTGGACCGCGTCGAGCGCGGGATCGCGCTGGCGGTCGAGGGCTCGGACACGGGCGCGGTCGAATCCAATCTGGCCTACCGGGCCGCAGCCATGGTGCTCGACGCCACCAACCGGCGATTCGGGGTGCGGTTGCACCTCGTCAAGCACATCCCGGTGGGCGCGGGGCTGGGCGGCGGCTCGGCGGACGGGGCCGCGGCGCTGCACGCGGTGAACGCGCTCGCCGGGAACGCGGTCCCGCGGCACGAGATCCTCCAGATGGCGGCGCGGCTCGGCAGCGACGTGCCGTTTCTCGCGTCGGGAGCGCCCTTTGCGCTCGCGTGGGGGCATGGCGAACGGATGTTCCGCCTCCCGCCGCCGCCGTCCGCGCCTGTTCTGCTGGTCGTGCCGTCCTTCGGGATCAACACGGGCAAGGCCTACGAGCTGCTGAGCCAGGGGCGCGACTGGTCACAGGGCCGGGGCGCGGTGGTGCTCGAGCACGACGCGCTCACCACGTGGGGCGGGATCGCGCGGCTCGGCGGCAACGACTTCGAGATGCCCGTGTTCGGCAAGGAACCGGCCTTGCGCGACCTCTTCGAGCGGCTGTGCCTGACCCGCCCGCTGCTCGCACGCCTGTCGGGATCCGGCTCGGCCCTGATCGCCATCTACCGCAACGCGGCCGACCGCGACGGCGCGGCGGCGGAGCTGGGGGAACGGGACTGGCGGCTGATCGGGACGGCCACGCGCGCGGTGCCGGGAGTGGAGGTCGTGACACGCGATACGTGAACCGTGAGACGTGAAACGCGTGCCGGGGGGTAGCCACGTTTCACGTTTCACGTTTCACGTTTCACGATTCCCCCATCCGACCTTAGATTGAAGCGTCAAGCTCCCTGCCCTCTCGTCCAATGGCTAGGACACCGGACTTTGGCTCCGGGAATCCAGGTTCGAATCCTGGGGGGGCAACTCTGATATCGCTGGCGATTGCGTACGGGCGTCGTTGGTACGTGCCGAGGTCGTGCCGGACCGGGCAACCGTCGTTGACGCATGTGGGTAGCCCACGGGCAGCCCCGCAATTCACGACGGGTCGCGGCGCGGGGGCCGGACACGGGTAAGCGGTACCGTCGGGTCGCCCCCATCCGGGCGACGTGTAGCGCCCCGCGGCCAAGCGGGGTTCGGTGCGCCTGCGGAGCCAACCGGCGTCAACGACGCGGATGGCCTACGGTCCCGCTGGCCGGGCACCACCGGTCTGATGCTTGATCTCCCGCAAGAGCAGCACGATGACGAACAGCAGGACGATCGCGGCCCACTCCAGCAGCCGGGACGGATCGAGCCCGAAGACGAACGTCAAGGTGAAGCCCAGGATGTTCGCGGCCTTCTCCCACAGGGCGAGGCCGCCGAGCACGAGGGCCACGAGAAACAGCCCTCGAAGCACGAGGCTGGGTAGTCGTTCCATGGTCCTGCCTCCTCAGTCGCGGTGGATCACCAGCGCGGCCGTCCAGAGCTCGTGGGTGCGGGACTTTATGCCCAGCACGCGAATCTCCCCAGCGTCATCCTGGAACCACAGTCGGAAGTCGTTGCGGTTGATCGGGTCGAGGGTGACGGACACCAGGTTCCCCCAGGCCAACGGGATGGAGCCGGGCATTCTCAGAAGCGTTTGTGAATCGACTTCAATTCCGCCCTGTTCCAGATTCATCGGCTGGGGAAGTCGGGTGCAGGCCGCCAGCCCGGCCAGCATCGCCGCCAGACCAATCAGGGGACCAACTCGGGGACGTTCGCGCCAGAACATGGCCACTCCTCTCTCCCGTGCTCGGGACTCGGAATCCAGCGGCGGTCCGATGCTGTCACTGGAGCGGCGGGGAGGCTCCTGGCGGTCACATCGTCGGGGGTCTCGGCAGTAGCTCGGAGCAACCGCCGCCGTGCGTCGGGTCGCGGCTAACCTTGCACCCGGTTCCGCGCCGCCGCAAGCGGCATGACCGACGGGACCCTGAAGCGGTCGGAGATCCGCGCCAGGTGAGCCAACCGCGCTTGCGCGCGCCACCCCGGGTCATCCACGTTCAGCGCATGTCTCCCGTGCCGCCAATCCGGCATGACCCCGGCCGCCGCTTCTGGCTCGAGCTGAACGGCGAGGTCGCCTATCTCGCCTACCGGTTCGTGGACGAGCGCACGGTGGACTACGCGAGCACCTGGACCCCTCACACCCTGCGCGGCCGGGGCATTGCCACGCGGCTCGCCCATCACGCGCTCGCCTGGGCACGCGAGCAGGATCTGACGGTCATCCCCACGTGCTGGTTCGTGCGGAAGGTGCTGACGCAGACCGGGCCGCAGAACGAGGGCTCCCGCGGCATCTGATCCCTATTAATGGAATACCCTGGCCGCAGGGCCCGAACGCCCGTTTGAGATTTTCGTCGCGGTTGAGCCTACCCGACCTGCGCACCGCCGACTAACTTGGGGTGCCTTCATGGTCGAGTGGTCGCTGTCCCGCACCGAAATCCTCGTGCTCTCGGGCACGGGCAATCGTCCGTTGGCCGAGGAGATCGCACGGTTCCTCGGCCTTTCGTTGTGCGAGGTGACCATTCGCCGGTTCGCGGACGGCGAGATCTTCGTACGGCTCGACGAGAACGCCCGGGGGCGGGACGTCTACATCATCCAGCCCACCAACCCGCCGGCCGAGCACCTGCTCGAGCTGCTGCTGCTGATTGACGCGGCCAAACGGGCCAGTGCCGCGCGGGTGACGGCAGTGATACCCTACTTCGGCTACGCGCGGCAGGACCGCAAGGACCAGCCGCGGGTGGCCATCAGCGCCAAGCTCGTCGCCAATCTGCTCGAGACCGCCGGGGCCGACCGCATCCTCGGCATGGACTTCCACCAGCATCAGTTGCAGGGGTTCTTCGACGTGCCGGTGGACCACCTGTACGCCTCGCCGGTGTTCGTGCAGCACTACCGGCAGAAGGGGCTGCGCGAGGTGGTGGTGGTGGCGCCGGACGTGGGGAGCGCCAAGATGGCCCGGAGCTTCGCCAAGCGGCTGGACGCCTCGCTGGCCATCATTGACAAGCGGCGGCCCTCGGCCAACATCGCCGAGGTGGTGAACGTGGTAGGTGACGTGGGGGGGCGGGACTGCCTGATCGTGGACGACATGATAGACACGGCGGGCACGATGGCGGAGGCGGTGCTGGCGTTGACGCGGCTGGGGGCGCGGGACGTCTACTGCTGCGCCACCCATGCGCTGCTGTCGGGCCCGGCGGTGGACCGGCTGTCGGCGACGCCGCTGAAGGAAGTGGCGGTGACGAACACGATCCAGTTGGCCGAGGACAAGCGCTTCGACCGGCTGACGGTGCTGTCGGTGGCGCCGCTGCTGGCCAAGGCGATTCGGAATACGCACTCGGATCAGTCGGTGAGTTCGTTGTTCGATTGAAGGGGAATGGCAGTCATCACGCAGTCACGGGGATCCAGGGTATGGCTCAGACAGTAGCACTCGGCGCGCAGCGCCGGTCGAATGCGGGCAAGGGCGCGGCGCGCCAGTTGCGCATGGGCGGGCGGATTCCCGCCGTCATCTACGGGCACGGGCGTGACCCCGAGTCCCTGTCCCTTGGGGAGGCCGAGCTGGAGCGCGTCCTCACCGGCCTCGAGGTGGGCAGCGCCGTGTTCGACCTCGACGTCGAGGGATCGCCGGTGAAGGCCCTGGTGCGGGAAATCCAGCGCCACCCGTTCCGGGCCAAGATCCTCCACGTGGACTTTCTCGAGATCCGCGCCGGCGAGAAGATCACGCTCCAGCTGGCCGTCCACCTGATCGGCTCGCCCGACGGCGTGCGGAACGGCGGCGGCGTGCTCGATCACGCCCTCCGCGACGTCACGATCCGCGTGCTCCCCACGAACATCCCGGACCGCCTGGACGTGGATGTCACCGAGCTCAGGCTGGGGCAGTCCCTGCACGTCAGCGATCTGACGATCCCGAACGCCGAGATCCTCACGGACCCGACCGTGACGATCTGCTCGGTCGTGGCGCCGCGGGTCGAGGCCGAGCCGGTGGAGGGCGTGGTGGAGCCGACGGCCGAGGTGGCCGAGCCGGAGCTCATTCGCAAGCCGAAGGACGAGGAAGAGGGCGAAGAGAGCGAGGACTGACCGCTGCGAGCGATCGTCGGCTTGGGGAATCCCGGCGCTGCGTACGCGGCCACGCGTCACAACGCCGGGTTTCTTCTGGCCGACGCGGTGGCCGACCGCTGGCGCCTGCCGGCGTTTCGCCGGAGCGGACCCGCTCGCGTCACGGTGGGCGAAGGTGCCGGGACGCCGATCGCCGTCGTCAAGCCCCAGACCTACATGAACCTGAGCGGCGCGGCGCTGCGCCCGTTGCTCGCGGATCCCGAGTTCGATCCGGCCCGCGATCTGCTGGTGCTCGTGGACGACGCCGCCATCCCGCTCGGCACCTTCCGCCTGCGGGCCCGCGGGTCGGCCGGCGGCCACAACGGCCTCCGGAGCGTCGAAGACACGCTCCGGTCCCACGACTACGCGCGGCTCCGCGTGGGCGTGGGGCCACCGCCGGACGGGATCGAGGATTTGGCGGATTTCGTCCTTGCGGCGTTCACGGCCGACGAGATGGACGCCCTGGAGCCCCTGTGGCCGGTGATGACGGACGCCGTCGAGTGCTGGGTCACCGAAGGTATTGACGAGGCCATGCAGCGATTCAATCCGGTGGGGAACCGCGGTGGATAGGTTAGGCGCCCAGACGCCGAGACGCATTGAACGAGACGCCGAGACGCCAAGTCGCGCGGTGGCTTTCAGTCGCGAGTCGCGAAGCCGCTCGGCGAGTCCCTCACGGCTCGCCCTGGCGGTCACTCGGCGACTCGGCGTCTCGGCGTTCTTGTTGGGGCCGCTGCGTCTCGGCGTCTATCCCGTCCCCGCGGCGGCGCAGCTCCCCCCGGCCGATCCGGTCCCCGCCGAGCGCCTCGCCGCGCGCGCGTGGTTCCGCGAGGCCCGGCTCGGCTTGTTCATCCACTGGGGTGTCTACAGCCAGCTGGGCCAGGGCGAGTGGGTCATGCAGAACCGCGGCATCCCGGTCGGACCCTACGAATGGCTGGCCGCCACGTTCAACCCCGCGCAGTTCGAGGCGCGCGCGTGGGTAGCCATCGCGAAGGCGGCGGGCGCCCGCTACATCACGATCACCGCGCGCCATCACGACGGCTTCTCGATGTTCGCGAGCGATGCCACGCGTTATGACATCGTGGACTGGACGCCGTTCGGCCGGGATCCACTCCAGGAGCTGGCCGCGGAATGCCGTCGCGCCGGCATCAAGCTCTTTTTCTACTACTCGCAGCTCGACTGGCACCATCCGGACTACTTCCCCCGCGGCCGCACCGGCCGGGCCACCGGCCGACCCGAGCGCGGCGACTGGACGGCCTACCTCGATTTCATGGACGCCCAGCTCGAAGAGCTACTGACCCGCTACGGCCCGCTGGGCGGGATCTGGTTCGACGGCATGTGGGACAAGCCCGACGCCGACTGGCGGCTCGCGCGCACCTACGACCTGATCCACCGGCGCCAGCCCGCGGCGCTCGTCGTGCCGAACCACCATCTGGCACCGCTGCCCGGCGAGGACGTGCAGACGTTCGAGCAGGATCTCCCCGGGTCCAACACGGCGGGCTTCAACACCACGGAGATCGGCGTCCTGCCGCTCGAGACGTCGCTCACGATGAACGGCTCCTGGGGCTTCAACATCGCCGACACGGCGTTCAAGTCCACGCGCGAGCTGGTGGGCTACCTCGTGCGGGCCGCGGGTGCCGACGCCAACCTGCTGCTCAACGTGGGTCCGCGGCCGGACGGCACCATCCAGCCGGACGCGGTGGAGCGGTTGCGGGGGCTGGGAACCTGGCTCGAGACGTACGGCCGGTCGATCTACGGAACGCGGGGCGGGCCGATCCCGCCGCGTAGCTGGGGCGTCACGACCCAGCGGGGCGACACGGTGTTCGTGCACGTGCTCGACTGGCCCGACCGGAGCCTCGCGCTCCCACCCCTCGACGTCCACGTGCGGGGGGCGCGAATGCTCGCTCGCGGAACCGCCGTCCCGGTCAGCCAGACGGAGGCCGGGCTCACCCTCACGATGCCGCCGCCCACGCCGGACGAGCCCGATCGTGTCGTGGTGCTCGAGACGCGTCCGCGCCCTACCCGTCGAGCGCCGTAACCCCCACGTCCGCCCGGCCCGCACCGTCGTACCGCACGCGCACCCGCCACGGCTGACAGCAAACCGCGCAGTCTTCGACATAGTCCTGCGCCGCGCCACCGCCGGGATCAAGCTCGATCTCCACGCCTTCCCCACAATACGGACACACGACCACGGCAGCGGTCTCGGCCGTCCCATCCCCCAGGGGGAATGCCTCATCGAGCTCGTCGTCAGCGCTCACGACTCGCCTCCGAGAGCCACGGCGCGCCTCGGCGCCACTGCGTCTCCCTCATGGCGTCTCCGCGACCCGGCGTCCTAGTTGCTGCCGCCTCGCGGCCAGACATTGTCTGCCGGTTCCCGATCCGGAAACCGGCGCCGCGGGTCGAGCGTGATCTTCTCGATCCGTCGACCGCCGAAGTCGAGCACCGCGGTGAACGTTCGGCTGCCGCCGAACCACACGTCCACCGGCCACGTGACGATGGCCGTGCGGTCGCCCTGCATGACGCTGTTCGCCATCGGCCGGATGGGTGGCCCGTCCGCCGCCAGCTCCACCGCCAGCACGACCGGCGACGGCATCTGGCCGTCCTGCCGCACGACCACCGTGGTGCGGGAGCCAGTGGTCGTCACGTCCGCGATCGAGCCGTCCACCGCGTCGGTGGTGAACAGCCAGGAGTACCAGAACCACCCCAGGTCGCGGCCGAGCGCGTTGCTCAGGAAGAACGCGTAGTCCCAGGGCGACGGATGCTTGAAGCGCCACGCCTTGGCGAAGTCGCTCTGGGCTTTCCAGACGGCGGTATCGCCGACCACCCCCCCCAACATCGAGAGCATGAGCGGCGCCTTGTCGTACGCCTGGAACCGATACATGGGACCGCCGTAGTTGGCATTCCACATGAGCGGCGCCTCCCGCTCGTCGCCGCTGATCCGGCCGTACGCCTGCCCCAGGCCATCCAGGTCGGGGGCCACGCCCTGCCGGTGCGCGCGGGACAGGCGGTTCATGTACACGTTGAAGCCCTCGTCCATGAACCCGTACCACGTCTCGTTGTTGCTCACCATCATCGGCCACCACTCGTGGCCCGCCTCGTGGTCGGCGGCGCCGAGGGCGGACATGATGAACATGGGGTACTCCATGCCGCGGTCGGGGCCGTCCACGGTCGTGAGCTGCGGATACGCGTAAGGCATCCAGAGGTCGGAGTAGAACGCCAGGGCGTGCCGCACGGTGGGACCGACGTCCCGGTACTGCTCGGCGCTGCCGGGGAGATAGAGGATGTAGAGGGGGATGGGGCCTTTTTCAGGGATCGTGGCCCGGGTGGCCTCCCACACGAACCGATCCGACGTGGCCCACGCGAAGTCGTGGACCGTATCTGCGACGAAGCGCCAGCGCGCGCGGTCGCCGGCCAGGCCCGTCCGCTGCTCACCGGGGCCGTGGATCGTGCGCAGGGAGTCCGACGCCAGAACGCGAGAGAGCCGCTCGCGTTCCGTCCCGGTCAGCACCGCCTCGGGATTCTGGAGCACGCCGGTGGCGCCCACGAGCCAGCCGGTGGGGACATCGAGCGTCACGTCGAACCGGCCGAAGTTGTTGTAAAACTCCGACCCCCCCAAGTGCGGATCCGTGTCCCAGCCGCGCAGGTCGTCGTAGACGGCGACCTGGGGATACCATTGCGCGATCTGATACAGGCTGTCAGCCCAGCGACCCATGCGGAGGCCGCGTGACCCGTCCGCCCAGGGCACGCTGAAGCTCCAATCCACCTCGAGCGTGGCCCGTCCCCCCCTGGACACCGGAACGGGCAGCGTGATCTCGGCCGTGGTCTGGTCCATCCCGTAGGCCGCAAGGCGCACCGGGGCCGGCACCTGGCCCCGGCCCCGGAACCGGGGCGGCGGGTTCAGGTCCACCCGCGCCCCGTTCACCGTGATGCGGGTGACCGGCATGCCGCCCGTCACCTCGGGCACGGGCCGTGACCGCAGCGCGTGCGGGGCGTAGACGTTCTGGTACAGCCTGAGGTGAATGCTGGTGAGGTCGTCCGGACTCGTGTTATAAACGACGACCGTCTCGTGGCCCGTCACCGTGGACGCCGTGGGATCGAGCCGGGCCGTGATGGTGTAGTCGGTCCAGAGCTGCCAGTAGCTCGGTCCGGGCCGGCCGGTGGAATCGCGCGTGCCCGCCGCGAACGCACGGCGAATCATGTTGGTGAGGGGGAGGTCGCGCCGGACGGCGCGCTCAGGCAACTGCGCGTGACCGGCGGCGGAAACGAGGGACGTGGTGACCGTCAGGAAGGCAACGAACCGTCGAAGGGACATCCTGGCTCCTGGTGAACGCGGATGCGTAAGAGATAGTCAAAGGGCAAGGATCTTGGGAGATCGGCGCCACCGCCGTCTTCGCGCTGGAATAGGCATCGGGAGACGGGATGCAGCGTGGAGGTCAGACGGCGAGACGGCCAGACGGCATGCCGTCCGCAGTCTGAGGCGAAAGTGATATCACAGTCCCCTCGAACCTCCCCACCGCTGGCCGTCTCGCCGTCTCGCCGCCTGCCCTTGCTCCTAACCCCGTAGCCCCACTACCTTTCGCCTCCCGAAAACCAGATCCTGCCCCACCCGCACCGGCTGGGGCCTCACGTCCAGAGGAAGGTGCCATGACTCGTCATTACGAGACGGTCTACATCTTTGACAGCGCGCTGGAGGAAGCCCAGGTGAACGAACGCCTGGAGCGGTTCCATGCGCTGCTGACGACCCCCGACGCGCCGACGCCGATTCAATCCGTGAACCACTGGGGCAAACGGCAGCTCGCCTATGCCATCCAGGGCAAGGACATCGGCTACTACGTGGTCACCCAGTTCGAGGCGCCGGCCGTCCAGCTGCCCGAATACGAGCGGGCCATCAAGCTCGACGACGGCGTGCTGCGCCACCTCCTGGTGCTCAACGAGGGCGAGGCGCCGCGGCCTCCACGGTCGCGCGACGATGACGACGACGGCGGCGGCCCCGAGCCTGAGGAGAGCGACTGATGCGACGCCGTGCGAAGACTTGTCCCGTCTGCGAGTCCGGCGTCCGCGTGCTCGACTTCAAGGACGAGCGGGCGCTCAGCCGGTTCACGACCGAGCGGGGGAAGATCCTGCCCGCCCGGCTGTCCGGCATGTGCGCGCGCCATCAGCGGCAGCTCGCGACCGCCATCAAGCGGGCGCGCTATCTCGCGCTGATGCCCTACGTGCGGGGCGCCGGGCGCTAGCCCGGCCGTCCCGCCCGGTGCGTGGGCCCACTCGCGCAGACGCTCGCGACCCCGGTCGCGCTCGTGGCGCTGCCGGTGGCGGCGTTGCTCGCGGCGGCCGGCATCCGGTCCCGGCGCACCGTCCTGCTGGGCGTGCCGGCCGGTGCCCTGGCGCTGTGGTGGCTGCTCCAGACGGGCGACCTCCCGGACCAGGTGATGCGGGCCGCCCTGGTGTTCACGTCGGCCGCGTTCGCGATCGCGTCCCGCCGGTCGGATCTCTCGTTCACGCACCGGGCGCTGCTCGCGGTCGCGGTGGCCGCGCTGGGCATCACGGCGGCGTTCCTGCTGTTCGGCTGGTCGTGGCAGCGGCTGCACTGGTGGGTGGGGTTCCGGACCGGGGCGGCGCTGCGGCTCGTCCTGTCGGCGGCCCGGGTGGCCTCGGAGCCGGGCGCCGTGGGGCTGCACCGGCCGGACTTCGATCAGGTGCTGAACGACCTGGTGAAGACCAGCGCGGACCTGTTCCCGGCGGCCCTGGCGCTGCAACTGATGGTGTGCCTGGCGCTCGCGGCGGTGGCGGGGACGCGGCTCGGCCGGATCCGGATCGGGCGCCCGTTCGGGCCCTTCGCGGAGTTCCGGTTCTCCGAGCATCTGGGCTGGCTGCTCGCCGGCGCGATCGTGCTGCTGATCGTCCCCGGCCTGGGCCAGGCGCGGCCGCTGGCCATGAACCTCCTGGCCGTCATGGCGGTGCTGTACGGGCTGCGGGGCATGGCGGTGGTGCTCAGCGGTCTCAAGGCGGTGCGGGCAGGCCCCATCCTGTACGGGGTCGCCGCGATCGCTGTATTCTTCGTGTTGCCCGGCACGGTGCTCCTGGGAGTGCTGGACGCCGGGCTCAACCTGCGGCGGCGGCTGCCGCGATCGGGAGCCTGACACGATGATGGACGTGATTCTGCGTGAGGATGTCGCCGAGCTGGGCAAGGCCGGCCAGCTCGTGAAGGTGAAGGACGGCTACGGCCGCAACTTCCTGCTGCCCCGGGGCCTGGCGTATGCGGCGAGCGCGGGCAACAAGCGGCGGGTCGAGGCCGAGGCCGCGCGACGCGGGAAGCTGCTCTCGCGGGAGAAGGACGACGCCCAGGCGCTGGCCGCGAAGCTCACGGCCGCCGACCTCACGTTCCAGGCCAAGGCGGGCGAAGGCGACCGGCTGTTCGGGTCCATCACGGCCGCCGACATCGCCGAGAAGCTGGCCGAGTTGGGACACTTCGTGGACAAGCGCATCATCGAGCTGCCGGAGCCGCTCAAGATGGTGGGCGTCTACAAGGTGCCCGTCCGGCTGCACGCCGAGGTGCGACCCGAGCTGCGGGTCTGGGTGGTAAAGGCCTGACATGACCGTGGTACCGGTCGGGATCGCGTACGTTGACGGTCCCCGGCTGCGTCGCTCGCTGCTCGCCGCCGCCGACTGGGTGGAGGCGGGCCGGGACGAGCTGAACCGCATCAACGTGTTCCCCGTTCCGGACGGGGACACGGGCACCAACTTCGCCATGACCCTGCGGGCCGTGGCGACCAGCGTACGCGGGCTCGATCCGCGGGCGCCGCTGCCCGTCGTGACGCGCGCCATGGCCGACGCCTGTATCCTCGCCGCCCGCGGCAACTCGGGGATGCTGCTGTCGCAGTTCCTGCTCGGCTTCCGCGACGCGCTCGACAACCGCGACACGGCCACCGCGGTCGAGGTCGCCGCCGCCATCCGGGCCGGCGCGGTCCGGCTCCAGGAGTCGCTCGACGAACCGGTCGAAGGCACGATCCTCACCGTGTCGCGGGACGTGGCCGACGCCGCCGAGCGCGGCGCCACGGAGACCAGCAACTTCGAGGAGCTCATGCGCACGATGCTCGACCACGGGCAGTCGAGCCTCGAGCGCACACCGGAGCTGCTCGCCACCCTGAAGGAGTCCGGGGTCGTGGACGCGGGCGGGAAGGCGTTCATCCTCCTGCTCGAGGGGATCGTGCGCCTCATCGAGGGAGATCCCATCATCCCCGTCACGGACCTGCCGGCGTTCGAGGTCCCGTACGCGGCGGCCCAGGCGGAGGTCGCCGCGGAGCGGGACTTCAGCTACTGCACCGAGGTCCTCGTACGCGGCTCGGCGTTCCCGCCGTCCACCGAGATCCGGCAGGCCCTGCGCGCGCACGGCGGCTCGATCGTGGTGCTGGCGTCCGACGACCTGCTCAAGGTGCACATCCACACGAATGCGCCGGAGCAGGTGTTCGCGCTGGCGGCGGGCTGGGGCGCCGTCGAGACCACCAAGGCCGACGACATGCGGGCGCAGCAGGCGGCGCAGAAGGATCATGCCCGCCGGCAGCGCACCACGCTCCACGTCGAGCGCCGCGCGCTGAGCCTCCTGGTGGACTCGTCGTGCGACCTGCCGGACACCGTGCTCGACCGCTACGGCGTCGTGATGGTCCCCATCCAGGTCATCGAGGGCCAGACGACGTACCTCGATCGCATCGGGATCTCGCGGGAAGTGCTCTATCGGCGGATGAGCGAGGGCGCCGTTTTCACGACCTCGCAGCCGACCCCGGCCGCGTTCGTGCAGGGATTCGAGGACGCGCTGAGCGGATCCGACGCCGTGCTGGCCGTGCTGCTCGCCAAGGCCCTCTCCGGCACGTTCGCTTCCGGCCAGGCGGCGGCCCGGGCCCTGGGAAAGTCCATCACGCTCGTGGATTCCCGGTCCGCGTCGCTGGGCATGGGCATGCTGGCGCTGCGCGGGGCCGAGCTGATCGAAGAGGGCTGGGACGCGGACGCCATCGCCGCCGAGCTGACGCGGGTCCGCGATCAGTCGGGCGGCTTCTTCACCGTGGACATCTTCGACAACCTGCTGCGCTCGGGCCGGGTGGGCCGCGGCCGCGCGTGGCTCGGCACGCTGCTCGACGTGAAGCCCATTCTCGAGGTCAACAGCGAGGGCCGCGTGGTCCCCCTCGACCGCGTCCGCGGGCGCGAGGCGCTGATCCCGCGCGTCCTGCGCCACCTGGACCGGCGGCTCACGCCGCGCCCCGCCCGGTTCCGGATCGGCATCGTGCACGTCCATGCGCCCGACGTGGCGGACCGGCTGCGCGCGGACATCGAAACCCGCTACCGCCCCCGCGACTGCTTCGTGAGCGAGGTGACGGCGGCCCTCGGCGTCCACACGGGTCCCGGCGCCTGGGGTATTTTCTACCAGATCGAGGATCCGTCCCCTTCACCGCAGGCGGGCACGCCATAAGACGTCCGGAACAAACCCGGTCCCGGAGCGCTAGGAAGAGGGAGACGGCCCTGCGGGACGTGCAGCGGGCGGCCGATGCGCTCGCCGACCGCAAGGCGCAGGACATCGTCGTGCTGGACCTGCGTGGGCTGAGCGACGCGGCGGACTTCTTCGTGATCGCGTCCGGCACGTCGGACACCCACGTTCGCGCCGTCGCCGATCACGTGATGGACGCGCTCGCAGGCGCGGGGGTTCGCGCCCACCACGCCGAGGGCCTCGCCCAGGGCCGCTGGGCACTACTCGATTACGTGGACTTCGTCGTACATGTCTTCCATCCGAGCCAGCGGGACTTCTACCAGCTCGAGCGGCTCTGGGGCGATGCGCCCCGCGTCGCGCTGGTCGCGTCCTAGCGCCCCGTCCATCCGGCGTGCCCTGCTGGCCGCCGCCGTGCTCGCGGGCCTCGGCACCTCGCCGGCCCGGGCGCAGTACTTCGGCCAGAACCGGGTCCAGTACCGGCACCTCAAGTTCTCGGTGATCGCCACCGAGCATTTCGACATTCACTTCTACGAGGAAGAGCGGGCCGCGGCGCTGGACGCCGCCCGGATGGCCGAGCGCGCCTACGGCCGGCTGTCGCGCATCCTGAACCACGAGTACCGCGAGCGGCAGCCCATCCTGCTGTTCGCGTCGCACTCCGAGTTCCAGCAGAACAATGTCACGGATATCGGCGAGGCCACGGGCGGCGTCACGGACGCCTACCGGCACCGGATCATGCTGCCCTTCACGGGATCCTACGAGGACTTCGAGCACGTCCTCCAGCACGAGATGGTGCACCAGTTCCAGTACGACGTGTTCGCCCGCGGGCGCATCGGCGCCGGCATCTCGCGCCTGATCGCGGTGCAGCCGCCCCTGTGGCTCATCGAGGGCATGGCCGAGTACCTGTCGCTGGGTCCGGTCACGCCGCTCACGGCCACCTGGCTGCGGAACGCCGCGCTCGAAGGCCACCTGCCCAGCATCGAGCAGATGACCTACGACCCGTCGGTGTTCCCCTACCGGTACGGGCACGCGCTGATGGCGTACATCGGCGAGCGGTGGGGCGACGAGGTCATCGGCGAGGTGCTGCACGCGGTGGCCGCCGCCGGGATCGAGGCGGGGTTCCGGCAGGCCCTGCACCTCTCGCTGGAAGACCTGTCGGCGGAGTGGCACTACGAGGTCCGCCGGCAGTACCTGCCCACCATCGTGCAGCACGAACTGGCGCGCAAGTTCGCGCGGCCGGGCCTGGATCGGCGGCGCACCGGCGGCTCCATGCACGTCTCGCCGGCGCTCGCGCCCGACGGCGCGCGCATCGCCTACCTCTCCGAGGGCCGGTCGTTCTTCGTGGATCTCTACGTGGCCGACCTCGAGACCGGACGGGTCCGGGGCCGCCTGTCGCAGAGTGCGTTCAGCTCGCAGCTGGAGAACCTGCGCTACCTGTACTCCACCGGATCGTGGTCGCCCGACGGGCGCCTGTTCGCGATCGCGGCCAAGCACGGCGGGCGCGACGCCCTCGTCCTCTTCGATATGCAGCGCCGGCGCATCGCGCGGCGGATCGAGATCCCGCTCCACGGGGCCGCCACGCCGTCCTGGTCGCCGGACGGCTCCCGCCTCGTGTTCACGGGCTACGACGGCGGGCTCAGCGACCTCTTCGTGATCAACAGCGACGGGACCAACCTCCAGCGCCTCACCACCGACGCCTACGCCGACCTCCAGCCGGCCTGGTCGCCCGACGGCCGGACCATTGCCTTCGTGACCGACCGCGGCCCCGAAACCGATTTCGAGCGCCTCGAGTTTGCCTCGCTGCGCGTCGCGCTCTACGACGTGGCCTCGGGCCGCATCCAGGTGCTGACGCGCCAGGAGGGACGGAACATCAACCCGCAGTGGGCCCCGGACGGGCGGTCGCTGGCCTACGTGTCGGACCGGACGGGCATCGCCAACATCTTCCTGTACGACCTCGACGAAGCGGCGGACTACCAGCTCACGAACGTGCTCACGGCGGTCACCGGCATCACGGAGCTGTCGCCCGCCATCTCGTGGGCCCCCGACGCGGACCGCCTCGCCTTCACGTACTACGAGGGCCGGGACTTCACGTTCAGCGTGTACTGGGTGGACGACCCGCGGTCGCTGAAGCGCGAGCCGTGGGCGCCCGCCGGCGCGCCGGCCCTCGTGGCCCTGCGCGAGGCCTCGGACCCGCCCGCCGACGGCGCCGTCCCGCCGGGCCTCACGCCCGAGAGCCTGCTCGGGCTCGTGGCCCCGGGGCGCCCCGTCAGCGACGCCGAGGTTCGACCCAGCCTCGGCGCGCTCGTGCCGCGCGCCGATTCCGCCGCCGCGGGGGACAGCACTGCGGCCCCACCCGGTCTCCCGGGGGTCCCGAGCGGGTCCTTCTACCGTGGCGCCCGCGGATTTCGCGAGTCGGCCGCCACCATCGGCGGCCCCGGCACCCTCGAGCCCCCGCTCACGGTGAAGCAGCTGCTCGACAGCGCGGCCCTGGCGCTGCCGGACACCGGATCGTTCGAGTTCCGTCCCTACTCGGCCGGCCTGGCCCCCGACTTCATCGCCCAGCCGAGCATCGGCTACGCCCGCGACAACTTCGGTCGCGGCTTCTTCGGGGGCGCCGCGATCCAGATGTCGGACCTGCTCGGCAACCGCCGGCTCCTCATGGCCGCACAGATCAACGGCCGCATTGACGAGGCCCAGGCGCTGTTCGCCTACGCCAACCAGGCCCGGCGGATCAACTGGGTGGTGGGCTACGAACAGTTCCCGCTCTTCTACTTCACCGGCAGCGGGGTCGCGAGCGACCCGCTCGGCCTGCCCGCGAGCGTCGTGACGTACACCCGGTACGTCAACCGACGGCTCTTCGTCGAAGGGCATCTGCCGCTCAGCCGGTTTCGCCGGATCGAGCTGAGTGTCCGGCCCACCAGCGTGAACATCGCGCGGCAGACGGTCGTGACGAGCTTCGACCCCGTCAACGGCGCCCTGGTGGGCCAGGACGTCATCACGGAAGGCCTCGGCACGGACTTCTACGTGCAGCCCTCGGTGGCCGTCGTGTTCGACAACTCCGTGTCGCTGTGGGTGGGACCGTGGCTCGGGCGGCGCAGCCGGTTCGAGTACGCGCCGGCCATCGGCGAGGTCCGGTTTCACCAGTTCCTGGCGGACTACCGCCGCTACGACCGCCTGCTCGGGCCCTTCATTCTCGCAACCCGCGGCATGTTCTACGGGCGGTTCGGGCGCGACGAGAACGACTTCCGCGTCTCCATCAGCAACCCGGACTTCCTGCGCGGGTACACCATCGGGTCGCTGCGAACGCACGAGTGCGTGACCGACGTCGGCGGCCAACTCTCGGGGTGCGCCGCGCTGGATCAGCTGATCGGCACGCGCATCGGCCTGTTCAACGCGGAGCTGCGGTTCCCGCTGTTCCGCGCCCTCGGCCTCGGATTCCTCCCGGTCTGGCTCCCGCCCATCGAGGGCGCCGTGTTCTACGACGTCGGGATCGCCTGGGAGGAGGGCACCACCCTGGTCTGGGGCCGGGAACCGTACCAGAACCCGGCCTTCGTGCGCCAGCCGCTCACGTCGTGGGGCTTCTCGGTCCGCGCCAACCTACTCGGATTCGCCGTGTTCCGGTTCGATTACACGAATCCCCTGTCCCGCCCGGACGGGGTGTCGTCGTACTGGACCGTGTCACTCGGCCCGACCTTCTGAGCGCGCTTGCCGCACTCCCGCGGCGCGCCTAGCTTCCCCCCCGTGAAACGCGGCCTTCTGGCGCTGGTGCCCGCCGTGCTGGCGTGCGGCGGCCCTCCCCCACAGACGGTACAGCTTCGCGAAGCGGTGGCGATGGCGGGTGCCTCGCCGGCTTCCGGCGTGGCGTTCCGGTTGCCGGCCCGGCGGGGGGCGGCCCGCCTCTACGATCTTCCGGCCCTCACCGAGATCACGGCCAGCCTGGATCCCGGCCCCGGCACCGACCGGCTGGTCGGGTTCGCGCCGGATGACGACCTGGTCTACACCCTCGCGGGCGACAGCCTCCTGGCGCTCGACCTCAGGCTCGGGCGGTTCCGGATCCTCGATTCGAGCGTCGTTGCCGCGACGGTGGACGCGACCGGCACCGTGGTGCTGGCGCGCGCCGACGGCGGCCTGGCCGTCGCCTCCGACCGCCGGGTGAGCCCGGCCGGCGCGCTGCCCGCCCGGAGCCGGATCGAGATGCTGTGGGGCACTCCCGGGAACCGGACGGCGGCCGTCGTGCGGGGTGACTCGGGGCGACGCCTGGTGGCGCTGGCGGGCGGCTCGGTGGTGAGCCAGCGGCCGCTCCCCGACGGTCCGGTGGCCCGGAGTCTGTGGGGCGACGCCGTGGCCATCGGCAGCCCCGAGGGCATCGAGCTGCTGGAACTGCTGCGCGACACGCCCCCAGTTCGCATCCGCCTGCGACCGGGCGTCCTGGCCCTGGCGTTTTCGGCGTCGGGGCATCGGGTGTACGTGGCCACCGACGAGCCGGCGATCCAGGTTTTCGATCGGTTCGAGGGCGTGATGCTTCAGAAGGTTTCCGTGCCGGGGCCCCTGACCGCCCTCCGGACGGACGACTTCGGGCGCTACGTGTTTGGGGTCTCGGGAAGCACGCTCGTGATCCTCGACATCCTCACCGGCACCGCGTCCGCGTGGGCCGGGGTCTGGGGCGAGGATCTGCCGGCAGCCGCGCCGGATGGCACCGTCCTGCTGCGCCGCGGGGCCGATGTCCTCGCTATCACGCCGGCGGACTCCACGCCGCGCGGCCGGACCGCCGGCGGAGCGCAGGACCGGTGGCTGGTGGCCACGTGGAGCGCCCGGGGCCAGGCCGTTGCGGTCGTCGAGGCCGACGCGCCGGTGGGTGCCGCGCCGGCGCCGGGCCACGAGATCTTCGTGCAGGTGAGCAGCACGTCCAACGCCCAGTGGGCCGAGGGCCTCGCGGCCGACCTGCGGCTGGCGGGCATGCGGGCCAGCGTGCTGCCGCCCACCACGGCGGACGAGATGTACCGCGTAGTGCTCGGACCCTACCCGACGCGGGAGCAGGCCGAGACGACCGGGCGCAAGCTCGGCATGCCGTATTGGATCTTCCAGCGCGACACGGTGCTCCGTGGATCCCGCTGAAGCGGGCCCTCGGCCGCGGTCTGTCGCCAAGGCGACGGAAAGCACGCCCGCTCACGGGCAGATGGTGGCCGAGGGCCCGCTTCAGCGGGATCCACCGATCCGCCATCCAGTAGCTCGGGAGACCCGGTGAAGCTCGCCCGGCTGCGCCTCACGGGGTTCAAGTCGTTCGCGGGCGGCGTGGAGCTGCCGTTCGAGGACGGGCTCACGGCCATCGTGGGCCCCAACGGCTGCGGCAAGTCGAACATCTCGGACGCGGTGCGCTGGGTGCTGGGCGAGCAGCGCGCGCGGTTGTTGCGCGGCCAGCGGATGGAAGAGATCATCTTCCACGGGTCGGCGCGGCACCGGCCGGTGAACGTCGCCGAGGTCTCCCTCGTCTTCGACAACGCGGACGGCATCCTCCCGGTGTCGTACGCCGAGGTCGAGATCACACGCCGCCTGTCCCGGTCGGGCGTGAGCGAATACCTCCTGAACCAGACGCCCGTCCGCCTGCGCGACATCCAGGATCTGCTGCGCGGCACCGGCCTCGGCGGCGACGCGGGGGTGGTGATCGAGGCGCAGATGATAGACCGGTTGCTCTCGGACCGCGCGGAGGAGCGCCGATCGCTGTTCGAGGAGGCGGCCGGGATCGGGTTGTACCGCGACCGCAAGGAATCCACGGAGCGGCAGCTCCAGCGCACCACCGAGGACCTCCAGCGCCTGGACGACGTGATCGGCGAGGTACAGCGGGAGGTGCGGAGCCTGGCGCGGCAGCGTGGGCGGGCGGAGCGCCACACGAAGCTCACCGCGGAACGATTCGCGATCGTGATGACGCTGACCCGCCACGAGCTGGCCCGGTTCGACGCCGCCGCGCGGGACCTGGCGGCGACGCGCGAGCGGGTGGCGACCGAGCTGCCCGCCACGCGCGAGGCGCTCGCCGCGCGCGAGCAGGCGCGGGAATCGGCGGTACAGACGCGCCACGCGGCCGAGGCGCGGCGGACCGATCTCGAGCGACGGCTGGCGGCGGCCCGGCTGGACGAGGAGCGGATCGAGGGCGACATCCGCGTGGCCGCCGAGCGGATCGAGAACGCCTCCCGCCGGCGCGAGCGCGCCCGGGCGGAACGGCTCCAGGCAACGGAACGGGGCGAGCGGCTCGAGCGGGAGCGCGAGGCGGCGGCGGCGGCGCGCGGCGCGGCCGCGGAGGCGCGGGCCTCCGTGCAGGGCGAGCTGGATCTGCGGACGCAGTCCGAAGAGGAGGCGCGCGCGCGCCTCGGCGCGGTGCGGCTCGAGATGCGGGCCCTCGAGGAGGAGGTCCAGGCGGCCGCCGAGCGGCTGCGGGGGCTGGCGGGCGAGCGCGCGGCCGCCGAGCGGGACCTGAACGACCTGCGCGGCCAACTGGACCAGGCCGAGCGGGCGCGCACGGCCCGCCTGGCGGAGCGCGAGACCGCGGACCGCCGGGCCCGCGAGGCGGAGCGCGTCGCCACCCAGCGATCCGAGGACGTGCGCTCGGGCGAGACCGCGCTGGAGCGCGCGCGCCACGCACTGGCCGCGGCTCGGGAGCGCGAGGAAGCGCTCCGCACGGAACGCCGCGCGGCCGACGACGCGCTGGCCACGCTCACCGCCCGGGAGGACGCGCTCGAGCGGCTCGAGCGCGACCGCGAGGGTCTGGCGCCCGCGGCGCGCCGGTTGCTCGCCGCGCGCGACGCACTCCCCGCGGGCGCGGTGCTCGGCCCGCTCAGCGACTTCCTGCATGCGTCGCAGCGCGAGGCCGGGCTGGTCGAGCGGCTGTTCGGCGACTGGCTGCACGCGGTGCTCGTGCGGGCGGACGCCATCGGGTCCATCCAGGCCTGGCACGCCGCGGAGTCCCCCGGCCCGCTGGTTCTGCTCCCCGACGCCGGTCCCGCGGGCCCCGTCCCGGGTGGTGATCTGCCGGTGACCGCCGACGGGCCCGCCGCCGCCTGGGCCCGGACACTGCTCGGCGGTCACGAAATCCTGGACGCCGCGGGCCGCGCCATCCGGCGCCCGAACGGCGCGGTCGCCCTCGCGGGGGACACCGCGGGGGGCGGGCTGCTCGCGCGCCGGGCCGAGCTGGAGGCGATCCGCGGCGAGGTCGCCCGCCACCGGCAGGACGTGGAACGGCTCACGGGCGAACAGGCGGCGGCCGCGGACGCGCACACGGCGGCGGTGGCCGCGCAGGAAGGCGCCGTGCGGCTGCTCGACACCGCGCGCGCCGCGGCCCGGGAAGCCCAGAACGCTGCCGACGACGCGCGCCGCGTGCTCCAGCGGCTCGAGCGGGAGACGGCCGAGCTGGCCGCGACGACCACGCGGTTGGGGGAGCGGGTGGCGCAGCGGGCCGAGCAACTTGCCACCGTGGCGCGGGAGACGGCCGAGGTCGAGCGGGCCCATGCGCAGCAGGGCGAGAACCTCACGGCGCGGCGCGCGGTGCTGCACGAGCTGGAGGCGCAGCAGGAGGCCGCCCGCGAGCGGCGGGTCCACTGGCAGGTGGAGGAAGCGCAGGTCGCGGCGCGGGAAGCCGCGGCGAGCGAGCGCGAGGCCCGCGCCGTGGCCGAGCTGGCGGAGATCCAGGGGGAGCTGACACGGCTCGAGACGGAGCTGGGGGACGCCGACCAGGACGGCGCCGGGCTCGCGGAGCAGCGCCAGCAGTGGGCCGACGCGCTGGCGGAACGCCGCGTGACCGTGCAGGAGCTGGCCGTTGCGGCACAGGCCGCCGAGGCCGACATGGCGGCGGCGGATGCGGCGCTCGCCACGGCCGAGCAGGCGGTCGCGGCCGCGCGCGACGCGCTCACGGCGGCGTCCGAACGCGGGCACCGGGCCGACGTGGAGCACGCGGAGCTGGCGGGGCGCCGGCAGGCCCTCATCGAGCGCGCCGAAGCCGAGTGGCACCGCCCGCTCGCCGAGTTGCTCGCCCCCGCCGACGACGTCGAGGGGGAACCCGACCTGCTGCGGCAGGAGGCCGAGCGGCTGGCGGAGCAGCTCGAAGGCATGGGGCCGGTGAATCCGCTCGCGGTGCAGGAGCACGCGGAGGAGCTGAAGCGCCTCGATTTCCTCACCGCGCAGCGCGCGGACCTGGTGGAAGCGCGCGACAAGCTCCAGGCGGCGCTGGCGGAGATTGACACGACCGCGCGCGCCATGTTCGTCGAGACGTTCGCCGTCATCCGCCGGAACTTCCAGACCGTGTTCCTCACGCTGTTCGACGGCGGCGAGTGCGACGTGCGGCTGACCGACGAGCAGGACCCGCTCGGCAGCGAGATCGAGATCGCGGCGTCGCCCCGCGGCAAGCGGACGCAGCGGATCCACCTCCTGTCGTCCGGCGAGCGCGCGCTGGTGGCCATCTCGCTGCTGTTCGCGATCTACCTGGCCAAGCCGAGTCCGTTCTGCCTGCTCGACGAGGTGGACGCGCCGCTGGACGACGCCAACGTGGCCCGGTTCATCCGGCTGCTGAGCGAGTTCAAGGACGAGACCCAGTTCATCGTGATCACGCACAACCCCCGGACCATGCAGGTGGCCGACGCCGTGTACGGCGTCACGATGCAGGAACCCGGCGTCTCCACGATCGTCGGGGTGCGTCTCGGGGAGGCGGCGGAGCGCTTCTGATGCGCCGGGCGCTCGGGGCCGCGGCGCTCCTGGCGCTCGCGGCGACCACGGCCGCGGCACAACGGCCGGCCGTCTCGCCGCGCCTCGCGGTCGCCCTCCAGCGCGACAGCCTCCATCCCGTCTGGCTGTTCGCGCGCCCGGCGCTCACGCTCGACAGCCTGCGCGGCTGGATCGTGGCGCACGGCGGGACGCCGCGCCGGGCCAGCCGCTGGCTCCATGCCGTGTCCGCCGTCCTCCCGCCGGCCGCGGTCGAGGCCGCGGGACGCTTTGGCGCGCTCCGCCGCATCCAACCGGTCGCGCGGTACCGGCGGCGGGGCGCGCCCGACACGTTCGAGCCCGCGTTGGCCCCGCCGGGCGCCGTCTTCCCCGCCCCGGCGCAGGATTCGGTGTTCGGGCCGTCCGCCATGCCGCTCCGCCGGCTCAACCTCTTTCCCCTGGTGGAGAACGGGCTCACCGGCGCGGGGGTGCGCCTCGCCGTGCTCGACACGGGATTCGAGACGGAGATCGAGACGTTCGTCGGCGCCACGATCGGCGCGCAGCAGGACTTCATCTTCAACGACTCGATCGTCCGCAACGAGGCCGCCGACGCCGCGTCCGCTTCGACGCACGGCACGTCGGTGTGGTCGCTGCTCGCGGCGCGCGTGCCCGAGACCATGATGGGGATCGCGCCCGACGCCACGTATCTCCTGGCCAAGACGGAAGACGTCCGTTCCGAGACGCCGCTCGAGGAGGACAACTACGTGGCCGCGCTCGAGTGGGCCGATTCGCTGGGCGCCCACCTCGTGTCGTCCAGCCTGGGCTACCTCGGCTTCGACGATGGCAGCGGGTACGCGCCGGACGACCTGAACGGCGACATCGCCGTGACCACGCGCGCGGCCGACTCCGCGGTGGCCCGCGGCATCGTGGTGGTCACCGCCATGGGGAACGGGGGGCCCACGCCGCGCACGCTGATCACGCCCGCGGACGGCGACTCGGTGCTGAGCGTGGGCGCCGAGGACTCGACCGGCGCGGTCGCCGGATTCAGCTCGCGCGGCCCCACCGCCGACAACCGGATCAAACCGGATTTCACGGCGCCGGGAGTCGCCATCTGGGTCGCCTCGCCCCAGGCGGGGGGCGGCGTCAGCTACGGGCGCGGCAGCGGGACGTCCTACGCGACACCGATCCTCGCGGGCGGCGCGGCCCTCTTCCTCGAGGCGCATCCCGGCTACGACCCCATCGCGCTGCGGAGCGCCCTGCGGCGCCACGCAGACCAGCGCGCGGCTCCCGACAACGCGCGCGGCTGGGGCCGGCCCGACCTGCACGCGGCCACCGTCTATCCGGCGGGCGTCGCCATGAACGAGTTGGGGGACACCCTGACGTCCGTGGTCCCGCGGTTCACGTGGACGGTGCCGGACGCCCCGGCCTTCGCGCGGCCCTTTGCGTTCCGGTTGCGCGTGACCAACGAGAACGGCACGAGCCTCACCCTGCTCGATACCACGCTCGCCGACACGACCGTCAGCCTGGGCGCGGCACTGCACGGCGGGGTCCGGCTGTCCTGGTTCCTCACGGCCACGTCGGCCGACTCGGCCGTGACGACCGCCGTGAGCCCCGCCACGCTGACCGTGCCCGCCTGGGTCACGCTCGAGACGCTGGACAACCCCGCCGGGACCACCATCCGCGACTTCCGCCCCGAGTTCCGCTGGAGGTCCCCCGATGCGCCCGCGCCTCCAGGCCCCTTCCTGTACGACGTCCGGGTCACACGCGCGGACAACGGGCAGATCGAGGCGGCCGTGGACAGCCTCGCCACCACCACCTACGTGCCGGCGTTCGACCTCGAGCGCAACACTCCCTACCGGTGGAGCGTGACCGCACGGCTCGGTGGCGACGTCGAGACCGTGATGAGCCGCGGCAGCTTCGTCATCGTGGACGACACGTCCCCGCCCGTCACGGTGCTGTTCCAGAACTTTCCCAATCCGTTCCCGCAGCCCAGCACGGGACAGCTCACCACGTGTTTCTGGTTCGACCTCGCCGTGGAAGGCGTGGTGCGCCTCGAGATCCTCGACCTCCGCGGGCTCCCGATCCGGCGGCTGCTCCCGCGGAACGACCTCGGGCCCGTCCTCCGGCGGGGGCGCTACGGCCGCCCGGAGGTGGGCGATCCCGGGTGCGACACGCGGTTCACGTGGGATGGGACCACCGAGGCCGGCGTGAACGTGAATCCCGGGGTCTACCTGGCCAAGCTCACCACCGCCGAGGGCGTGTTCTTCAAGCGCATCGTCTTCACCGGTCCCGCCCCGTGACGTTCGCCCTCACCGTCCTGGGGTCGGGGACGGTCGCGCCGTCGGCGACGCGCACGGCACCGGCCCACTGGGTGGAGGCGGGCACCGTCCGCCTCCTGATGGACTGCGGGGCGGGCGCGCTCCACCGGGCGGCGGCGCTGGGCGTGCCGTGGAACACCGTCACGCACGTGGCCCTCACGCATTTCCACGTTGACCACTGGGGCGAGCTGCCCCTGCTCCTCCTGGCGCTCCGCTGGGGCATCGAGCCGGCGCGGACCGCGCCGCTCTCGCTGCTGGGCCCGACCGGCCTGGCCCTCCGGCTGGATCATCTCTGCGGCGCGTTTGGATCGTGGGTCCGGGAGCCCGGGTATCCCCTGGAGGTGATCGAGCTCGGGCCGGAGGGCGAGCGGGCGCTCGCGGGCGGCGTCACGCTCGAGTGGACGCGGACGCCGCACACGGACGAGAGCCTGGCCTTCGGCGTCCGCTGCGGCGGCCTCCGGCTCGTGTACACGGGAGACACGGGTCCCTCGGAAGAACTGGGACGGTGGGCCCGGGGGTGCGACGTCCTGCTCGCCGAGTGCTCGCTCCCCGACGACCGGGCGCTGGCGCTACATTTAACACCCTCCCAGGCCGGGACCCTGGCCCGGGAGGCCGAGTGCAAGTCGCTGGTGCTCACACACTTCTACCCGCCCGTGGAAGCCGCCCAGCCGGCGCAGCGGGCCGGAACGACCTACGCAGGTCCGATTGCCGCCGCTCGGGACGGCGATCGCTTCGTGATCGAGGCGTGAGACGATGTTGATCGTGATGCAGCACGGCGCGGCCCCCGACGAGGTGGCGCGCGTCGTCGAGACGATCGAGGAGATGGGATACCAGGCGCGGCCCATGCCGGGCGCGCAGCGCACGGCCATCGGGCTCGTGGGCAACGACGGTCGCGTGGACGCGACGCGCCTGGCGGCCCTGACGGGGGTGAAGGAAATCATCCACGTCACCCAGCCCTACAAACAGGTGTCGCGTGAGTGGAAGCCGGAATCCACCGTGGTGGAGCTGCCGGGCGGGGTGAAGGTGGGCGGCGCCGACATCGCCGTGATCGCGGGGCCGTGCTCCGTCGAGTCCGAGCAGCAGATCCTCGAGGCCGCACGCATCGTCCGCGACAACGGCGCCACCATGCTGCGGGGCGGCGCCTTCAAGCCACGCACGTCCCCCTATGCCTTTCAGGGACTGGGCAAGGCGGGCCTCCGCCTCCTGGCCCAGGCCCGGGCCGAGACCGGCCTGCTGATCGTGACGGAAGCCCTGGAGCCGGACGGTGTGGAGCTGGTGGCGGAGTACGCGGACGTGATCCAGATCGGCGCGCGGAACATGCAGAACTACCCGCTGCTGCGGCGCGCGGGTCGGTGCGGCAAGCCCGTACTCCTGAAGCGCGGGATCGCGGCCACCATCACGGAGCTGCTGCTGTCGGCGGAGTACCTGCTCGCGGAGGGGAACCACGACGTCATCCTGTGCGAGCGCGGGATCCGCAGCTTCGACCCCAGCACGCGGAACGTGTTCGACGTGTCGGCGATCCCGGTGGTGAAGGAGCTGTCGCACCTGCCGATCATCGCCGATCCGAGCCACGGCACGGGCCGGCGGTCCAAGGTGGTGCCCATGGCGCGCGCGGCCGTGGCGGCCGGCGCGGACGGGATCATCGTCGAGGTGCACCCGCAGCCGGACCGCGCGCTGTCGGATGGAGAGCAGAGCCTGTTCCCGGCGCAGTTCGTCGAGATGATGCGGGAGGTGGCCGCGGTGGCCGAGGCCATCGGGCGGAAGATCGCGGAGCCGGTGGGAGCGGCGCGGTGAGAGGGATACTGTTCGGCGTCCTCCTGGCAGGCGTGCCTGCGGTGCTTCCGTGCAGCGTGCAGCGTGCGGCGTGTAGCGTACCTGCCTTGCCCGGAGAGTGGCGTTGCGGGCCGGCTCAGGACGCCGCGGCGGCGCTCGCGCGCGCGGAGCGGGCCTACGCCGCCGTGCGGTCGGTGCGGGCCGAGTTCGGGCAGGCAATCAGCAATCCCATGCTGGGGGCGCCCGAGATGAGCAGCGGCACGCTCTACCTCGTGAAGCCGGACCGGTTTGCCATGCGGTTCACGGAGCCGGCCGGCGACCGGCTCGTGGCGGACGGGACGTGGCTCTGGGCGTACACGCCCAGCACGGTGCCCGACCAGGTCATCCGCCAGACTATTCCCACGTCGGGCGCGGCCACGCCCAACCTGTTCGCGCAGTTCGTGGAGCGCCCGCTCGAGCGGTACGAGGCGACCTACGCGGGCCGCGACTCGGTGGCGGGCGAGCTGGTGGAGTTGGTGCGGCTGGTGCCGCGCGTGGACGGGCTCGGCTTCCGGCGCGCGACCATCGCCATCTCGGTGAACAGCGGCTGGATCCGGCGCGTCGCGATCGTCGAGGAGTCGGGGCAGCTGCGGACGCTCGTGCTGCACGCGCTGGCGCCGAACGCGGAGATCCCGGACGCCGAGGTGCGGTTCACCCCGCCGAAGGGCGTGAAGGTCGTTACCCCGTAACCGCGGAGACGGGGAGCATCACGCTCCCCGGCTCTCTCTGGGGTGGATCCCGTGCTTGCCCTTTCCTCAGAGAACCCGCTCATTCAAGCATGGCCTGGCTCCTTCCTGTTCTCCCCGCGGTCTCCCGCGCCGCGGCATTCGTGTACTACCGGGTTCGCTACGCCGGCGAGCCGGTGCCGGCCGCGGGGCCGGTGCTGCTGGTGGCCAACCATCCCAACTCCCTGCTCGACCCCATGCTCGTCGTGGCGGCCGCCCGGCGGCCGGTGCGCTTTCTGGCCAAGGCGCCGCTGTTCCGCGATCCCAAGACGGCGTGGCTGGTGAAGAGCGCCGGCGCCATTCCCGTGTACCGGCGCACGGACGATCCCGCCGAGGTCGGCAAGAACGTGGATGCCTTCGAGGCGGTGTACGGCGAGCTCGCGCGCGGGGCCGCGGTCGGCATCTTCCCCGAGGGGCTGAGCCACAGCGAGCCGGCCCTGGCGCCGCTCAAGACGGGTGCGGCACGCATGGCCCTCGGCGCCGCGGCGCTCACGGATGGACCCGTGCACATCGTGCCGATGGGCCTCGTGTTCCGGCAGAAGGACCGCTTCCGGTCGGAGGCGCTCGCGGTGACGGGTGGGCCGGTGGTGTGGGACGATCTCGCGCGGCGCGGCGTGGACGACGCCGAGGCGGTGCGCGACCTCACCGCGCGCATCACGGCGGCGCTGGCGAGCGTCACGGTGAACCTCGAGCAGTGGGCCGATCGGCCGCTCGTGGAGTGCGCGGTGCGCATCTGGGAGACCGAACAGCGCGTTCCGCCGGAGCCCGGCGCGCGGCTTCGCCGCCTCGAAACCACGACCCGGCTGCTGGCCGCCGTGCGCCGCACGCAGGACGCCGAGGGCGCGCGGCTCGCGCGGGACGTGGAACGGTTCCGGCGCCGGCTCGACCGCCTGCGGCTCCGCCCGGCCGACCTCTCGGCCGATGTGAGTTCGCGGCGCGGTGTGCGCTGGTCCGCGAACAAGCTCTACCTGCTGGCGCCCCTCGCCTTCGTGGTTGCCGTCGTCAGCTGGGCGTTGTTCTTCGTGCCGTACCGGCTGACGGGATGGATCGTGGACCGCGTGCGGCTCAAGGTTGATGAGCGGTCGAGCTGGAAGATGCTGGTGGGGATCGGGGTGTATGCGGGTTGGGTTGCGGCGGTCGCGGTGGGTGCGGCGGTCACGACGGCCGAGGGAGCATGGCGCGGGCTCGTGGTGGGAGGGGCGGTCTTGCTGGGGATGCCCGTGATCGGTATGGTGGGGCTCGTCGTGCGGGAGCGGTGGCGGGGCGCGTGGCGCGACGCGCAGCGGTTCTTCCTGCTCCGCTCGCGCGGCCGGCTCGTGGCCCAGCTGCGGGACGAGCGCCACCAGCTCGGCGCCCGGCTCGACGCCCTCCTGACCCGGCGGACCACCACGGAGTCCGCGGCATCCACGTGACCCCGCACATGCGGCCCCATGCTCTACCCAGTCATCGAACAGTTTCGGGACGGCCACCCGGTGAAGGAGCCCTAACCATGTCGCCTCGCATGCTCATCGCCATCGTCGCGCTCGCCGCAGTGGTTCCGCCTTCGGCCAACGCGCAGTGGGGCGGCTCCCGCGCCCCGTCCCCCGGCTCATTCTTCGTCCATCCCGAACGCGTCCCCCTGCGAGACGGGAGCCTCGCCACCGCGGAACGCGGCACCCTGTTCGTTCCCGTGAACCGGGCTGATACCAGCCGGGGCGTCATCAGCATTGACGTCTGGCGGTTCCGGGCGACGGCGCCCTCCGCGGCTCCGCCCGTCGTACTGCTCCACGGCGGTCCCGGGTGGCCCGGACTCGACGGCTCCCTCGAGAACCCGGACTACTGGGAGCGCGTGATCGCCCGGTTCACGGCGGTCACGGACCTCATCGTGGTCGGGCAGCGCGGCATCGGATCGTCCAAGCCCAACACGCTGTGCGAGAACGGACCGCCCTACCTCGCGTCGCAGCGGTGCCGCGCGTACTGGGACAGCGCCGGGCTGGATCTCGCGGGCTTCTCGGTCATCGAGGCTGCGGCCGACGTCCGGGACGCGGCGCGCGCGTTCGGCGCAGCCCAAGTGGTGATCTGGGGCGTGAGCTTCGGATCCCACTGGGGCATGGCGGTGGTCCGCTTCCATCCGGATCTCGTGGCCCGCGCCGTGCTCTCCGGCATGGAGGGGCCCGACCACACGTACGACCGCCCGACCGGCTTCCTGAACGCCATGAGGCGCTACGCCGCGGAGGCGGAGCGGTCGCCCGCGGTGGCGCGGCTCTTCCCCATGGGCATCATGGCCGCCATTGACTCGATCCGTGCCCGGCTCACGGCCGCGCCCGTAACGGTGCGGGTCCCCGATTCCGCGAGCGGTGAGGAGCGCGAGATGACGTTCGGCGCCACCGTGATCCCGGGCCTGATTGACGGGTACACCTCCAACCTGGGCACCCGAAACGATGCCGCGGGGTGGCCCGCGGACATCTACCGCCTCTCCACGGGAGACTATGCGCACGTCGCGCGCACCCGCCTGGCTGCCGCCGCGACGCCCGGTACGTCACGCAGTTTTACGACGGCCAGCTTCTACATGCTGGACTGCGGCTCGGGCATCACCGCGGCACGGCTGAAGGAGTACACGTCGGATCCGGCCATTCCGTACGTGGGCGACCGCTCGACGTTCTACCGTGCGGCCTGCCCTCCGTGGAACGCCGACTTGGGCGACGCGTTCCGCGACTATTTCGACACGCGGGTGCCCACCGTGATCGTGCAGGGCGACCGCGACATGAGCACGCCGTATGAGAACGCGCTCGAGCTGGCGCCGCACTTCAAGCGAAGCAAGCTCGTGACCGTGATCGGCGGCTCCCATGGGGCGCTGCGCGAGGCCCTGGACGCGGACTCCGCTTTCGCCGCCGCGATCTGGGCGTTCGTGCGGACCGGAGACATGGGCGCGCTGCCGGACTCCGTGAGGCTGCCGCCCGTGGCCTGGGAAATCCCCGGAACGGGCGGCCGGTAGGCGGGAACACGTCATGACCGACTTCGACGAGCAGCTCGGGCGCGCGGTCGCTGACCGCTACGCCGTCGAGCGGCAGATCGGCCGCGGCGGGATGGCGGTCGTCTACCTCGCCCGGGATCTCCGCCACGGGCGCCGCGTCGCCTTGAAGGTGCTGGCGCCCGAGCTGGCGCAGGCGCTGGGCGCCGAGCGCTTCCTGCGAGAGATCGAGATCGCGGCTAGGCTCAGCCACCCCCGCATCGTCCCCCTGCTCGATTCCGGCGTTGCGGACGGCCTCCTCTTCTACGCCATGCCGTTCGTGGAGGGCGAGTCGCTGCGGGAGCGCCTCGAACGCGAGAAGCAGCTGCCCGTGGACGACGCTGTCGAGATCGCGTGCCAGGTGGCTGCGGCGCTCGCCTACGCGCATAGCCACGGCATCGTGCACCGCGACATCAAGCCCGAGAACATTCTCCTGTCGGGCGGTGAGGGGCTCGTCACGGATTTCGGGATCGCCCGCGCGGTGACGGCGGCGGGCGGCTCGCGGCTTACCACGACGGGGATGGCGGTCGGCACACCGGCCTACATGAGCCCGGAGCAGGCCAGCGGCGCCGTGGACGTGGACGCCCGCGCCGACGTGTACGCGCTGGGGTGCGTGCTCTATGAGATGCTGGCGGGCGAACCACCCTTCACCGGGCCGACCGCGCAGTCCGTCGCCGCTCGCAAGTTGACCGAGTCGGCGCCGAACGTCGGGTGGGTGCGCGAGAGCGTGCCACCCGTGCTGGCGGAGGCGGTACGCAAGGCGCTGGCGCGGGTGCCCGCGGACCGGTACGCCACCGCGACCCAGTTCGTGGAAGCCTTGCGGCGGACCGAAACCGCCCTGCCGGCGTCCGGCGAACGGATCGATGCAGTGCGGCGCTGGCGGGAGCGCGTGCTGTGGCTGGCGCTCGGGGCGGCCGTGACGTTGCTCGGCGTCGTCGCGTCGCCGCAATGGCCGCGGCCCCGCGCGCCCGACCGTCCGTCCCTCGTGCGCATGACGGGGACCCTGCCGACGGGCGTCAGCGTGACCCGTGGCCCGGGGTACGCCTCATCGGTGGCCCTTTCGCCGGACGGGCGCACGCTCGTGGTTGCGGGAACCGGCCCGGACGGGCAGCGACTCTACCAGCGCCTGCTCGACCGGCTCGAGGCGACGCCGCTGGCGGGCACGGAGGGCGGTTCGAGTCCGTTCTTCTCGCCGGACGGGGCGTGGATCGGGTTCTTCGCCGATGGACATCTGCGGCGGATCCCGGCCGGCGGCGGCGGCGCGATCGACATCGCCAAGCTGCCCTCATTCCTGGGAGGCGCCTCCTGGGGCCTCGACGACCGCATCCTGTTCGTCTCCGGTGTCCGCGGACCGGTGTATGCGGTCAACGCGCGTGGTGGTGACGCCGAGGAGGTGACCAGGCTCGAGGCGGACGAGATCGGCCATGGCCACCCTGAGATCCTGCCCGACACCCGCACCCTGGTCTTCGAATCGGGCGCTCGGATCCAGGTGCTCGACCTCCGGAGCGGCCGCCGCGCCACGCTGGCCCTGGGCGCGTCACCCCGCTATGCCCCAAGCGGACATCTGATCCTGAGCCGCGGAACGGCGCTGCTGGCGGCGCCATTCAGCACCTCGCGTCTCGAGCTCACCGGCCCCCTGGTATCCCTCGTGGACGGCGTCGCCCACGAGGGCTCCGCGGCGCGGCACTACGCGATCTCGCGCAGCGGCGTGCTGGCATACGTGCCGGGCGCCGTGGATCACGCGCTCGTGCTGGTGGAGGCGGACGGTACGGAACGGCTGGTTACCGACGAACGGCTCTCGTTCGAGAATCCGCAGTTCTCTCCCGACGGGCGGCGCCTTGCGGTCGCCACGGGGCGCGGGGCCGGAGGACCCACGGACATCTGGATCCACGACCTCCGGCGGGGCACGGCGTCACGCCTGACCTTCGAGGGTGGACGGGCGCCGGTGTGGATGCCGGGGGGCGCCGCCGTGACCTTCTCGCATCTGGGCGAGCGGCAGGGCATCTACACCAAGTCCGCGGACGGCCGCGGAGACCCCGAACTGATCGTCGCGCTCGACGAGTTTCACTGGCTCATCGGGTGGACCCCCGACGGGCGCACGCTCGCGTTCGGCGTGCTGGAAGGCGCGGGGGAGGCGCAAGGCGCCCTGTCCTCCATCATGTCGTTCACCGGCGGCGCACCCCACCGAGTGGTGGGGCCCGGCCCCGTGTGGGGGGGGCGGCTGTCGCCCGACGGCCGGTGGCTGGCCTACTACACGCTGGAGTCGGGGCGCTTCGACGTGTACGTGACGCCGTTCCCCGAGGGGCGGACCCGGTGGCTGATCTCGGACGACGGGGGCCGCGATCCGACGTGGGGGCCCGACGGCAGGGAGGTCTACTACCGGAGCGGCGACCGCCTGGTCGCCGCCGTCGTTGACACGGCGGCCGGGGTCCGCGTGCTGACGCGGCGCCTGGTGCGGGCGCCGTTCTCACCGCCGCAGTACGACGACTACGATATCCATCCCGACGGCCGTACCCTCGCGCTGGTCCACCCCCGGGACGTATCCGGTCGCGACATCGTCCTCGTACTCGACTGGTTCGCTGACGTGCGGCGCGCGGCGGGTCGGTGAGCGGCCGCTCAACGCCCCCCGCCAGCCGTGGCAGCCGACGAACGGTGCGGCGACGGGACGATAGGCGACTCCAGGAGCGAGAGCTCAACGCCATGCTCAAGGAGTACCTCGAGGCCCGACCGACCACCACGGAGTCCTTATGACCGCTCCCGTCGTTCCCGTCGGCCAGCCGCGCGACGTCCCCCGCGTCATCTGGTCCTGGGCCTTCTACGACTGGGCCAACTCGGCGTTCACGACGCTCGTCGTCACGTTCATCTACTCGTACTACTTCACGCAGGCCCTGGCGCCGGACGGGATCACGGGCACCACGTGGTGGTCGCGCGGGATTGGGCTCTCCGCGGTGCTGGTGGCCCTGCTGTCGCCCATCATGGGGGCCGCGGCCGACCGCGGGGGCACGCGCAAGCGGTTCCTGGCCGTGGCCACCGGGATCTGCGTGCTGGGGAGTGTGACGCTCACGTTCATCGCTCCGGGGATGGCCAATGCCGCGCTGCTCGCCCTGATCGTGTTCGTGGTGGCGAACGTGGCGTTCGAGATGAGCATGGTGTTCTACAATGCGTTCCTCCCCACGATCGCGTCGCCCGAGAAGATCGGGAGGATCTCGGGCTACGGCTGGGGCCTGGGGTACATCGGCGGGCTCTTCTGCATGGTGATCGCGCTGGTGGCGTTCGTGCCGCCCGGCGGCGAGCCCTGGTTCGGGCTCTCCACGGCGAACGGGTTCAACGCGCGCGCCACCAATCTCCTGGTGGCGGGCTGGTATCTCGTCTTCAGCCTGCCGCTGTTCTTCAACGTGCCGGAGCGCCGCACCAACGCCAAGGCGCTGAGCATCCGGGAAGCTTTCGTGGAGCTGGGGCGGACGTTCCGGGCCATCGGCCGGTATCGTGAGGTCGCCAAGTTCCTGATCGCGCGGCTCGTGTACAACGACGGCCTGGTAACCGTGTTCGCGTTCGGCGGGATCTACGCGGGCGAGACGTTCGGAATGCCGCTGTCGGAGGTGATCCTGTTCGGGATCGGGCTCAACGTGGCGTCGGGGGTGGGCGCGCTCGTGTTCGGGTTCGTGGACGACAAGGTGGGCGGCAAGAAGACCGTGCTGATGACGCTGGTGGCGCTCTCGGTGGCCACCGTGCTCGCGGTCTGGGCGCCCACCAAGACGTGGCTCTGGGTGGCGGGGATCCTGATCGGGCTGTTCGTGGGGCCGAACCAGTCGGCCAGCCGGTCGCTGATGGGGCGGTTCGTGCCCGAGAAGCACCAGGCCGAGTTCTTCGGGTTCTTCGCGTTCTCGGGGAAGATCACGTCGTTCCTGGGACCCATTCTGCTCGGCACGGCGACCGCGATGTTCGCGTCGCAGCGGGCGGGCGTGGCGACGGTGCTGGTGTTCTTCGTGGTGGGTGGCGGGCTGTTGCTGTTGGTGAACGAGCGGGCGGCGATGGCAGCGGCGCGGGAGAGCGCGTGAAACGGGCGGCGGTGGTCCTCGGCGCGCTCGCGATCCTGGTCGTGCTCGTGCTGGCGCTCGGGGCGGTCGAGCAGTATCTGGCGGATCACGTGCTCGGCCCCGTGGGCCAGGTACTGGTGTTCGGCGTGGGCAACGCGGTCCTCGCGGGAGCCGGCCTCTGGCTCCTCGTCCGGCGCGTCCGCCGCCGCCGGGCGCGGTCGGCGAACCCGTCGCGCACGGCTGGGTCATGATCCGACCGCGGTTCGCAGCCGACAACGAGCATGTTGCCGTCCGTGCGGCGACTTCCCATCGGTGCGTCCGCGGGGACGGCTTGGTCCGTCCGCGCTGCGGCGGGGCCGGCGGTGGATCGTTTCGGTGGGTTGTCGGATGAAGAACAGCACGACTTCCGGGGCCATCTCACCGACTACGTCCGGCTGTACGCCTTCCTGGCACAGATTCTCACGTTCGCCGATGCCGATCTCGAAAACTCTACGTGTTCAGTCGGCACCTCCGGCGGCTGATCCCGGCGGACCGGACGCACCTGCCGCGGGAGGTGCAGCAGAACATTGACATGGAATCGTACCGCATCCGGGAAACGGCCAG
Organism: Gemmatimonadales bacterium; assembly: GCA_036398175.1. Lineage (GTDB taxonomy): Bacteria > Gemmatimonadota > Gemmatimonadetes > Gemmatimonadales > GWC2-71-9 > JAOTWJ01. The sequence continues at coordinate 5,910 of DASWHL010000050.1, read as the reverse complement.
CGGCAGAATCCCCCTCGAGCGGCGCCCCGGCCTGCTCTCACCCGTCAGCGCTAAAGGCAGGTATGGAAGCGCCCCCGAGGAAGTGGAGACCCTCTCGCGCATCATCGCCGAGCTCAACGAACGGTTCGGCCTGCATCTCGGCCCCGAGCACCGGGTCACGTTGGGCCAGATGATGGAGAAGCTCGATGACGACGCCGCCCTGGACGCCGCCGCACGCGTGAACACACGCGAGAACGTGCGACTCACGTTCGACCAGAAGGTCGAGCACGTTATCCAGGAGATCGTGGATTCGAACTTCGATCTCTACAAGCGCATCACGGACGATCGGTCGTTTGGCGACGCCGTCAAGAACTTCCTGTTCGATCAGTACCTGCGGGCCCACCGGAATGCCGAAGAGCTCATCAAGCAGGGCGAGTCCAAGACGCTGGAATTCAAGTCCACGCTGCGCTGGAACCTCAAGGAAGACCGGAAAGACGACAAGGCCGTCACGCACGCGGTGCTCAAGACGGTGGCCGCGTTCCTGAACACCGAAGGCGGAGACCTGCTGATCGGGGTCGCCGACGACGGAACGATCGTGGGCATCGAGCGGGATCAACTCGAAACCGACGACAAATTCATGCGGCACCTGGCGCAGGCGGTCCGGAACGGGCTTGGCGACCGGGCCGGCACGTGCATTGACCCGAAGACCCAGATAGTGGACGGCCGGACCGTGTGCGTCGTCAGCTGTCAACGGAGCCCGGAACCGGTGTTCCTGAAGTGGGAGAGGGTGGAGTCGGTCGAGACCGGGGACTTTTTCGTGCGGAGCGGGCCCGGGACGATTTCGCTGAGCGTTGCCGATACCGAACAGTACATTCGGACACGATTCATTGACGTCCGCCGACCGAGGAATTAGGAGCCCGCTCGGTGGCCACCGTCCTCGCGGTCTGGGCGCCGTTCTGGAGCGACGGATTGGTGGGTATACGCCAACGTGACCGACGCCCGGGTTGGCGCGATCTGGTGCTACCTGGGGTTCCCTGTCCTGGCGACGGCGTCCCGCCGCCCCCCAGTGGAAGCGGGCCTACGGGCGGGGCTTGGAGTGCAGTGTTCCCGGATTCGGCTGCGGAGAGTAACGTAAGGAGAGATTCGGCTGTTGGGCGGGTGAGCCGTCCGCGGGTCCAATCCTGGTTAGACACACGACGAGCGGGCCATTAGCTTGAGTAGAATGATCCACTCTGGCGTCCGATGACCCTGCCGAGCCCCCTCATCTCGTCGAGCCCCGCGCGCGTTGGAGGCGAGCCTTGCTTCACTGGGTCGCGCGTCCCGGTGCGCACACTCATCGATTACATCGAGGGTGGGCACCAGCTCGGGGACTTCCTCGCCGACTTTCCCGACGTCTCGCGGGAACACGCCGTTGCGGTGCTGGAGCTGGCGCGGCAGGCGCTGGTCGCTCAAGCTGAAGCCGCTGCGGGATAGTCCACCCGGTGCGCATCGTCCTGGATGCGTGCGTGCCGGCCGGCCTCGCACGGTTCTTACCCGAGTACCTCCGCGGTCGGCCGTTTCCGGTGGTACTCCTTCGTGCGCACTCGAACAGCCTGGAGCATCTGGTACCGCTCGTGCCGCAGCTCCTGGCCGTCGTTGAGACCGCGCGACCCGGAGATCTGCGTGTGGTCGGTGCCTAGGGTCAAGTTTGAAGTGCAACACTGAAGGTCAGGGGACATAGCACTCCTCTGGGGTGCGATAGCCGAGGCGTTTGCGAGGGCGGCCGTTCAGCTTCCTCGCGATCCGATTACAGTCGTGTTGGGTGAGGTCGGCCATGCTCTGGCCTTTCGGGAGGTACTGGCGGAGCAGGCCGTTGGTGTTTTCGTTGGTGCCGCGTTCCCACGCATGGTGCGGCGTCGCGAAATGGAAGCGGGTGGCGAGGCGTTCAACGCGCGGGCCACGAACCCGCTGTCGGAGGTGATCCTGCTCGGGATCGGGCTCAACGTGGCGTCGGGCGTGGGGGCACTCATGTTCGGGTTCGTGGACGCGCGCCTCGACCGGCGCTCGGAGAGCGTGATCACTACGGCCGAGGTTGGTCAACCAGAGCAGGTGGTCGACGTGTATGCCGACTACGCGGTCACACCGGCTGGGGCCCTGGGCGTCGATGCCGACCCTCGGAAGCGCCCGAGTACGACCCGTCGCATCGGCCGGTCCGTATTCGTGACGCGTCCACGTCCGCCGAGGCGGTAGGCGTGATGGAAGCGGCCTGAAGGCCGCCGAGCGCCGGCTTCAGCCGCCGGCGAGCCCGCCCAACGTGGCCGCCAGGAGCCGCACCTTGGCGGCGTCCGGCGACCCCACGGTCGCCCCCTCCAGGGACCGCACCAGCCCCGACAGGCCATCTCGCCGGGCGGCGCCCGACGCCCGCTCGGCCGCCGCCAGGTCGCGCCGCAGCGTTGCGATCCGTTCCGCGGGCAGCCCGCCCGACCGCTCCAGCTGGTCCACGTAGGCGCGCGCCAGCGCGAAGGTCGCCGGCCACGCGAACCGGGGCTGACCCTGCGCGTTCAGGTAGTCCAGCCGCACGGTCTTCGCGGCGTCAATCTCGTTCTGCGTGAGATGCGCGCTCGGTACCAGCTCGAAGACATCGAGCCCCCGCGCGATCTCCGAGCTCACGATCACGCCGTTGTACCAGTAGGCCGACCAGCTCCCCGCCATCTCGGCGCGGGCGGAATCCAACGGCCCGCGATCGTGAAAGGCGATCTCCACGGGATGGTCGGGATCGGTCCAGTCGAACACGGAGATGCCACCCTGGTACCAGCCCTGCACCATCACGTCACGGCCGGGAACGGGGATCAGCGAGCCGTTGTGCGCCACGCAGTTCTCGAGCGGGGTTTGGGCGACCGGCAGCTTGTAGTAGCTCCGGAACCGCATGCGCCGGTCCTCGACCGTGAAGATGGCGTTGGCGCCCCACTCCCGGGGATCGCTAGCGCGACACTTGGGCTGTCGGCCACCACACCATACGTCGGTGAACAGCACCTTGGTACCGTAGTAGTTGAACGTGGCCGAGTGCCAGTAGGCGAAGTTCGAGTCGCTCACCTCGGCGATCCGCACGGGGTTCGCGGGATCGCGGATGTCGAGCAGCAGGCCATAGCCCTCGCAGGCGCCGCCGGCGAGCCCGATGGCCGGATACACGGTGATGTCGTGGCATTGCGTCGGGCCGCCGCGCGCGCGGTCGCCACGCCGGGCCATCCAGGCAGCGCGCATCACGTCGGGCCGGCGGCGCAGGGTGGCGCTGTCGGCCGCGGTGGGCATGCCGGTGCCGCCGCGCGCGGCCACGATGCTGTCGAGCAGCACCGCTGCCATCTCGGACCGCAGCAGCGTGGGCTCCCCGTCGAGGTCAATCACGAATTCGCCGCGGGCGCGGGCCTCCTCGATGGCCGCCAGATCCTCAGCGGTGGGGCCGTGCCGCGGCGGCGCCACCAGCCCCGCGAAGATGCGGGGTGAACTCACGATGGCCACCCGTTCCGGATGCGCCACCGGCACGCGGATGACCTCGATCCGGAAGAGCGCCGTGTTCGGATCCTCCTCCGGTGGCGCCGCCGAGCACCCCGGCAGCTCGGCCTCCGGCCGCACCGGCGCGGAGCCCGAGACGTAGATGTAGACGTGCTCCGGGTCGTTGGGGTCTTCCACCACGCTGTGGGTGTGCGAGCCCCGACAGGTCTGGACGTTGGCGACGTAGCGGGGCCGGCGGATGTCGGCGATGTCGAAGATGCGGATGCCGCGCAGCCGGTCGTGGCTCACGGCTGCCGGCACGCCCTCGGTGCCGCAGTCCAGCCGGCCGCCCAGTCCTTCGCCCGAGACGAAGAGCAGGTGCCGATAGACCGACACGTCGCTCTGAGAAGCGGGACAGACGTAACTCTTGACCAGCGCCGGCGCCGCGGCATCCGACAGGTCCCAGACCTGAAAGCCGTTGTAGTTCCCCTGGATGGCGTAGGGGCCGGTGAAGCTCAGGTCCGAGTTGGTGACGCCCACGAACTCTCGAGCCGGTGGCGTGGTCGAGACCAGGCGGAGGTTCCAGATGGCCTCGCCCGCGTCGAAGAGTCCCGGCCGCAGCCCGATGCGGGGGTCGGCCGTCGGCGATGGCGGGGCCTGGGCGACCGCGGCCGCGGACACGGTCACGGGCAACCCGGTGATCGCCGGGGCGGAGGCATTGGCCACGAGCCCGACGGCCAGCCCGGCGAGCAGTGGTGCGGTGGGGGGGAACGAGGCAGTACGGAGGGTCATCTCGGATTCCTGTGGTGGGATGGTGCGTTGTCCATGGGCCGGCGACCGCCGTCACCGCGCTGCGTCGTCGCGGGGCAGTGCGTCGAGCATCCGTTCCATGCGGGCGATCTCGGTGAGCTGGTCCACCTGGATGTCGGAGGCCAGCTTGAACGCCTCCTCATCCAGGGCGGCGCCGTCCACCTCGAACAGGTGGTGGACCATGGTGACCGCGCCCTGGTGGTGCTGGATCATGTACCGGAGGAACAGACGATCGAAGTCAAGGCCGTGCGCGGCCTCCAGCTCGGCGAACTGTTCGCTGGTGAGCATCCCGGGCATGTGCTTGGCGTGGTCGCCCCCCTCGTGGAGGGTGAAGACGGTGCCCGCGATGTGGACCTCGGGCGCCGGCCGGCCGCGGTCGCGGAGCCACCGCTGCATGGTGGCGATCTCGTCCTGCTGGGCGTTGATGATGCGGTCGCACAGAGTGCGAATCGTGGGGCTTGCGCCGTTGGTCGGGGCCAGGGCCGCCATCACCAGGGCCTGCGCGTGGTGGGCGATCATGCCGGTCATGAAGTCCACGTCGGCCTGGGTGAAGCGGAGGCGCGCGCTGTCGGTGCGGGCCCGGTAGAGGGCCTCCAGGTCGGCGACCTCGGGCGCGGGCTGGGGCTGGGGCGCGGTGGTCTTTCCGGGGCCGGCGGCGCAGGCGGCCAGCGCGAGGGCGGCCGCCGCACGGGCGGTTGGGCCAATCGGTCGTGGTCTCATGCGTCTCCACGGTGTTCGAGCCCGGGGCGGGCGGCGGGCCCGTGGGTTCGGTGTTGGAAGATACCAAGGGTGGGGCAGTCGGCAGGGGTGGGCGCGGCGGAGCGCTCCGGGAGTCCGGTGCGGGGGTTGCGGGGATTCCGGTGCCTTGCGCGATGATCTGGTGTTGGCATTTGGCCCACCGCGCGCCAGTGTGGGTGGGGGAGGCGCGATGCGGCGGAAGTCTTCTATTCCTGCAGGAGGTGCGGCGTAAGGCTCGGGCGCGTCGGCTTAGCCTGCGAACCGAGCGCGCCTACGCAGGCTGGATAAGGCGGTTTATCCGGCACCACGGGCTTCGGCATCCGAGGGACATGGGCGAGGCCGAGGTGTCCGCGTTCCTGACGCATCTGGCGGAGCGGCAGGTGGCGCCGTCCACGCAGATGCAGGCGTTGTGCGCGCTGCTGTTTCTGTACGAGCACGTGGTGGGGCGGCCGTTGGGGAAGCTCGAGGAGTTGCGGTGGGCGCGTCCCCGCGCGCGCCTGCCGGTGGTCCTGACGGTGCGAGAGGTGGAGCGGGTCCTGGCGGGTCTCACCGGGGTGCCGTGGCTGGTGGCGATGTTGTTGTATGGAAGCGGGTTGCGTCTCCTGGAGTGCCTCCAGTTGCGGGTGAAGGACGTGGACCTCGAGCGCGGGGAGCTTCGGCTGCGGGACACCAAGGGTGGGACGCCGCGGGTCACGGTGCTGCCGGAGGCGGTTCGGGAGCCGCTTCGGGCGCATCTGGAGTGGGGGCACGGCCGGCACGAGCGGGACGTGGCGTGCGGGGGCGGCTCCGTCGCGCTCCCCGGGGCGTTGGCGACCAAGTATCCCGGGGCAGCGCGGGAGTGGGCGTGGCAGTGGGTGTTCCCGGCAACCCGGGAGTACGCCGACGCCGCGACGGGCGAGCGGCGGCGCCATCATC